>JAHFED010000109.1 GCA_023248635.1 Myxococcales bacterium | reverse complement strand
CTTCCCCGTCCTCGTCTCCTTCTCCCTCGCCGGCGATGCAGAAAGAACCGTCGAGATCGCAGGCCTCACCGTCGTTGCAGTTGTCGTCGACAGAGCAGGGCTGGCCGTCGGTTGGGACGTCCAACTGCGCGCAGGCCGTGAGGCTCAGCGGGACCACGACGAGCAACGGAAGGCGCATGGCTCATGCTCCGATGTTCAGCCGACTCAGGCAAACCGCCCGCTGGGTTCATCCAAGAACGGGCGAGAGCATCCTTCTGGACTACGCGCGGTCACAGTCGTTCTGCTTCTCCACCACGCCCCGGATGAATCGGGAAGGTGGAGCAGCACCGTGCCCTCGTGGCTTCATGAGCTCAAGCCTGCCGTCGTGCTCGAGGTCGGCGACGGCTGTCATCCGGGTGATCGGGAAAACTCAATCGGGATTGAACTCGCTGCTGAGTGATTGAATCATCTCTGGAACCCCCATCTCGCCACCAGAAAAAATGACGCGATAGACGGCGTCGTCTTCATGGTTGTCCCCGATTAGCGTCCCGGCTTGATCGAAGCTATAGGTGAGCGTGAAAACACCGTCTTCGACGACGTCCAGCGCCATCAGCCACCAAGCGCCCGTGTTGCTGCTCACGGGAATCTCTTGGGCCCACGTCCCCTGCTCGCGCGAGCGGCAACTGAGCACCACGCCTTGGCGTGGATCCGGGAACGTGTCAGCAGCCGACGGGACACCCGCCAGCGTGTTCACGCAGACCAAGGTCGAGCCATCCTCGGACATCGCGCCGGCGGCGGGCAGGTGCCAGTCGGCGGAAAAGACGACTTCAGCGGCAGCATCGGCGCTGGTGCGAAACAGGATTTCACGGCGGCCCTTGTCGTCGGCGAGCACACCCTGCAGCTGCGCCGACGCATCGCCCGCGAAGGCCAGATCGAAGACCGCAGTGCTGGTGTCCATCTCGAACAAGGCGCCGCCTTCGTCATCGTCATCGTCGTCGTCAACGTTGTCGGCAGCCCCGGCGTCGACCTCGTCTTTTTCGGGGCTCGCTGGCGGACGCGCCTCTTCGCACTGGCAGCTTCCCAACCTGAGCAACCCCGAGAATACGACGGCGCCGGTGGTGCATCTTCGAATCATGGCGGTGGTGGAGGGTTTGTTGGCGCTCCGCATGAGTTGCCTCCTTTGCGCTCATAGAACTTTGGTTTGATGGAGAACCAACCGAGCTTGAACGCCGGGATCGGAAAGGTGATCTTGTATCCGAGAGGACTGGGATCAAAGGCGTCTGTGTTCGTGCAGGACGACGGCCGGAAAGGCCGGAAGCTGAGGCACACTTCGGGTTTGAAGCTGAAGGAGGCGTCTTTGGCGAAGAGCTTGAACTTGCATTCGCCGATCGCTGTGCCGATAAAGAGACCACCGATGCTGCCGGCCCTGCCGTTGCAGGCGCACAGTGGGCCGCTGGCGTCGCTGACCTGAAACTCGACGCCCAAGGACGCCTCCCCGCCCGCCGTGCAGTCCACGGCAACTTTGAAGGGATTGAACTTCCCAGGCTCAAAGGTGATGGGCTTCTTCTTGCGAAAGACAAGGCTCGCCGCATCGGTGGTGCAGAATTGGTCCTCATTGCACTCCGATACGGGTGGATGAAGACAGCTTTCAGTCGCCTCCGTCACGTGGGAGTAGGCGAGGTCAATCACGTCGCAGGATTTCGCGCACAAGAATTCGGTGCACCACTCCATCGAACCCTTGATGCCGAGCGTGGTCTTGCACCTGCCCTTCTTGATCTCGCTCTCCTGCGAGGGGGCTGCCTTGGCCGCGAAGCTCGCACCGAAGCACGGGGTCGCCACTTTGTTCTCGAGCTTGAAGATCTCTTGCTCCACGGGCGGAAAAGCGAGGGAGCCCGCCTCGGTGCAAAGGCACGGCGGGCATTGGCCGCCACAGCCGTCGGCGGCGCACGCGGCTCGACCCTCGCATTGGGGGCTGCACCGACAGTTTCCGGTCAGGGGATCACACGCGTTGCCGGCGCCGCACGTCCCGCAGGAGCCGCCGCAGCCGTCGTCGCCGCACTGGCGGCCTCCGCAGCTCGGCACGCAATCGGGGTCGGCGACGCAGACATTGGAAACGGCGTCGCACTCCTGACCCGGGGGGCACCCAGCCGGGCAGGCGGCCACGCAACCCGTGGCACCGCACGATTGGCCTTCAGGACAGCCCCCGCAGGCGCCGACGCAGGGGCCGCCGCAGGTACTGCCGTCGCAGCTGGCGGGACAATCGCAGCGTCCGTTCAAACACTCCTGGCCGGGAAGGGGGCAGCTGTCTCCCGGCACGCCCAGGCAATCCGTGGTCCCACACGGGACACAGTCGCAATCCTGCGGACAGTTGGTGCAGTTTTCTCCACCCGTCGACGCACAATAATTGTCGCCGCAGCGATCACCCGCGAAGTCAGGGCAGCCGGGGAATTCTGGACACTGTACGCAGACATCGCCGCAGCAATCGCCCTCGGAGAAGCAATAGATACTGCAACTACATTGAGCATTCTGCCCCGGGTGCCCCTCGATACTCCGGCAAAAAGGGACACTCAGATTTGAGCCGCACGGGGTCTGATGATCAACACAGGAAGCCGCTTCCGCATCAGAGAAAGCGGTGGTTCCGAGGAACCCGCAAGACGCATCTTCTTGCGGTGCCTCGCAGTCAGAATTGGGTCCAACGCGCTCATGAAGGACATCGCAGACGCCGTCATCGCAGCCGGCGCAGGCCCCGCAGTCGGTGGGGCAGTTTGCGCAGCCTTCGCTCGCATCACATCGGTGATTTCCGCAACAGACTCCGCAGTCCGTGGGGCAATTCGCACACGTCTCTGGTGCGGTGCACTCCTCGTTCCCGCAATCAGGAAGACGGTCGCATTGGCCGCTGTCGCTGCAGCGCTCGCCAGGCGCACAGGGACACTCACCAGGACAGGTTGAGCAATCCTCGGCAGCGTCACACCGGTGATTGCCGCACAGCGGCGCGCAGGTGCCCGCTGGATTGCAGACCAGCGGATCTGTGCAGCCGCAATCCTCCGGGCAGCTCGCACAGGTTTCGAGGTCGAAGCAGACGCCGTCGCCACACTCTGAAATGCAGTCGGCGGGACAGCTGAGGCACGTCTCGAAAAACTCCGGCTCGTAGATACCGTTGCCACAACATGGGCCGCAGTCATCGGAGCAGGTGTTGCAGTCTTCGGCCGCGGGATCGCAGGTGCCATCACCGCAGGTGACACAGGCGCCAGCAGGGGTACACCTCTCGCGTGAATCCTGACATCCGCAATCCTCTTCGCAGGTCAAACAGCTCTCATCATCGTTGCATTTATCGTCGCCACAGCACTCACAATCGTCCGGGCAATCGGTGCAAGTTTCGTCGGCGTCGCAGCTGCCATTGCCGCACAAGGGTTGGCAGGATCCGGCCGCTCGGTCACAGGTTTCACTCTCGGCGCAAGAGCAATCAAGCAGGCAATTGGCGCAGGTTTCCAGGCCGGCGCAGCTGCCGTCGCCGCATTCGACCAGCGCCTGACACTGGGCCCCATCGCAGGTGGTGGCGTCGGGGCAGCCGCCGCAGGGCTCGCAAATCCCTTCGTTGCACACCTCGGCGCCGAAGCAGGCGCAGTCCCCGCAGTTGTCGCAGGTCTCCGGCGCATTGCAGGCTCCATTGCCGCAGTCGGGCAAGGCTTCACAATCCCCATGGGGGTGACAGCGCGCACCCAATGCACAACCGCAATCCGCACTGCAGGTGGAGCACAATTCGTCGGTATCACAGCGAGAGTTGCCGCAGATCCCCCCACCACAAGGCACGAAGATCTTGACGTCGTCCACGCTCCAATCGCTGGCGAAGGAGGCGAAGGCGATGCCGAAGCCGAAGCGCACCTGCGTCTGCGCGCTGAGAAAAGGCGAAAGGTCCAGGATCACGGGCTCCCAGACGTCATCGGTGAAGCGCACGTCGGCCTCCCACAGCTTGATCCACTGCTGGCCGTCGAAGACCTCGATGGAATCAAAGGCATTGGGAAAATCTTGGATGACAAGCCAGCGCCGGAACGTCAGCCAAACAGTGCCTTTGCCGAGCGTATCCACCACCGGCGACGTCAGAAAAAAGCTGCCGTGCGCATAGGGCTCCGGGAAGGCGCCCAGGGCGGTGCCGGCGAGCAAGTTGTCGTCGGTGGGTGTGTTGTCTTGCGGTGGCTCCGTGAAAAAAGACACCGCCGGTCCGCGTTGCCATTCGGGTCCAAAGGTCCAGCCGCGATCCGTCGAAAAATCATCCTGAAAAAGCGCTTCCTGAACGCAGACGCAGTCCGATGGACAACTGAGCTTGTTTTCTGCTGGCTCACAGGTGCCGTCGCCGCAGACCTCGGCCAGCGCACGGGCCGAGGGCAAGACCAACACCAGCGCGCACACGACCAGTCGAACCACAGCCCCTCCGGTTGGAGTCGCCCTCAAGCAGTACGGGCGACTGTGGCCCGCGGCCCGATGAGCATGCAATGGAACGAGCGTTCTTCGCTCATGTCTGCAGCGCCGCCCTTTACACCGGTGATGCTCTGACGGTCCCGTCGCCGGGCAACTCGCTCCACAGCCACAAGCAGCATCAGGGGGACTGGCGCAACTGGAGCAACACCGAGACGTTGCCTGCTCCGTTGGCCACCGCAAGGTCGGGGTCCCCATCCTGGTCAAAGTCCCCGACGGCGCTGGCTTCCGGTCCCGTGCCGACGGTGAGGGTGTTTTTTGCAGGGTTGAAGGCACCGCTGCCATCTCCCAACAAGAGTGCGACGACGTTGCTGAGCTCGTCGGAGACGATCAGATCCAGGTCGCCGTCGCGGTCGAGGTCTGCCACTGCCAGGCGCGGCAAGGCCACGGTCGCAACGGTCTGGGCCGCGACAAAGCCCCCGGCACCGGTCCCCAGCAAAATCGAGATGTCGTCGGAACCATGATTCGCGACAGCGAGATCGAGGGCGCCATCGCGATCGAAGTCGCCGACGACGACGGACTGGGGATCGGTTCCGGCGCTGATGCTCGTCGTCGAGAAGCGGCCCGCGCCGTCGCCGAGCAGAATCGAAACATCGCCGCTGCCACCGATGCTGGTGCTGGCGACGGCGAGATCGAGGGCGCCATCGCGATCGAAATCCCCGATCGCCATAGCGCGAGGCTGCTCCCCCACTGGGAAGGTCGTGGGCCCCGAGAAAGCGCCGCTCCCATCGCCGAGCCGGACGGCGACGCCGAGCGGGCTGACGTCTGCTGAGGCGAGGTCAAGGTCTCCGTCGCCGTCGAGGTCCCCCAGGACGACGGCCTGGGGGGCAGCAAACGCCAGATTCGACGCCGGGGCGAAGCCGCCGAGCCCATCGCCGAGCAGGATGGCGGTGGCGTCAGAGGCGACGGCCAAGTCGAGGCGCCCGTCCCCGTCGATGTCCCCAACGGCCACAGATCTCACAAACGATCCGATGGAGAAATTCCTCGCCGCGCCGAAGCCGCCGCCAGCATTCCCGAGCAGCACCGAGATGTTGTTCGTCACGTTGGCGGTGACGAGGTCGAGATCCCCATCGCCGTTGAGGTCCACGGCGGCGATGGCGCGTGGTTCGGCGACGGCGAAGCTCGTGGCTGCAGCGAAAGCGGGGGGGCCCGAGTGCGCGCTGTTGTTGAGCGCCACGGACACGCTGAGCGACGCGGAGGCGACGTCCAGGGAGCCATCCCGGTCGAGGTCGCCCAGAGCGATGCCCAGGGGCGACGAGACAGCCAAGCTGATGGCCGCAGCGTAGCCACCGTCGCCGGCGCCGAGCAGCACCGAGATCTCGTTCGAATCTCGATCCGCAACGGCCAGATCGGGGACGCCGTCGGCATCGAGATCGCCGATCGCGAGGGAGAAGGGGAAGGCCCCGACACCAAAACCCACGGCGGTGGGAAAAGCGCCGTTTCCGTCGCCGAGCAAGACAGAGACACTGTTGGGCGCAAAGGTCGCGACAGCGATGTCGAGGCAACCGTCCCGGTCGAGATCCTCGAGCGCAACGCGGATGGACTTCGTCCCCGCTGGAAGGATCCCTCTGCCGACGGAGGGAAAGGCGCCCGTCCCGTCCCCAAAAAGCAACGAGACGCCGCTCGAGTTCTGCTCCGCCACGACGAGGTCGAGGTGTCCATCTCGGTCCAGGTCTCCGGCAGCGACGTCGAGGGGGATCGCTCCCACGGGGTTGGTTAGGGCGGGGGCGAAGGCGCCGGCGCCATCGCCCAGCAAGATCGAGACGGTGTCGTTGTTCCGGTTGGCCGCAGCCAAATCGGGTCTCCCATCCTCATCGAAGTCGGCGACGACGACGGAATCGGGTGCGGGACCGACGGCGAAGGGAGTCGCGTTGCCGAAGGCGCCCACCCCGTTTCCCAAGATCACCGAGACATCATTGCCGAGCTCGTTGGCCACGGCGATGTCGAGATCCCCGTCTCGATCGAGATCTGCCAGGGCCAGCGCGCTGGGGTTGTTGCCGACGACGAAGGCGCTGCGGGCAGCGAAATGCCCCTCCCCGTCCCCCAGGGAGATCGCAACTCTGCCCAGGCTCTGTTCTGCCACCACCACATCGAGATCCCCGTCCCGGTCGAGATCCCCGAGTCCGATGTCCAACAGCGATTCTGTGACGTCGATGTCGAAGTCGGTGAAGGGGCCGAACAGCGGCCGCTCCCCCTCGCCTTCTCCTTCTCCTTCTCCTTCGCCTTCGCCCTCTCCTTCTCCTTCTCCTTCTCCCTCTCCCTCGCCCTCTCCTTCTCCTTCTCCTTCTCCCTCGCCCTCGCCTTCTCCTTCTCCCTCGCCCTCGCCTTCTCCTTCTCCTTCGCCCTCGCCCTCTCCTTCTCCTTCTCCCTCCCCTCCCCCTTCGTCGCCCTCTCCTTCTCCTTCGTCGCCGTCTCCTTCTCCCTCGTCGCCGTCTCCTTCTCCTTCTCCCTCGTCACCTTCTCCTTCTCCGTCCCTTTGCTCTGCGAGGCGCTCGACGGCGACGCAGAAGGAGCGGTCGGGATCGCAGCCGAAGCCGTCGTCGCAGTCGTCGTCGACGCTGCAGGGTTTGCCAAAGGCGACGTCCTCCGAGAGCTCGCAGGCCGGGAACACCAAGAGGCAGAGGAAAAGAAGGAGCGCGCGCATGCGCTGATGTTCCGTCGTTCCCGAGGCGCAGGCAAACCAGCGCCGCGGAGCACGTGCGTTCTGCTTTGAGCCGTAGGCACGGCCCAAACATGAGCGGTCGGCCGGCCTCAACGGGACTGGAGCAGCACCGTGACCCCGCCGGCTCCGTTGGCCACCGCAAGGTCGGGATCCCCGTCGTGGTCGAAGTCACCGACGGCGATCGACCCAGGCGAAGTCCCGACGGTGAGCGTATCGCCTGCGCTGAAGCCACCCCCGCCGTCTCCCACCAAGAGCAGCACGTCGTTGCCGAGCTCGTTCGCCACGATGAGGTCCAGGTCGCCGTCGTCGTCGAGGTCTGCCGCCGCCACCGCGCTCGGGAAGGGTCCGGCAGCGATGGTCTGGGCCGTGGCAAAGTCGCCCGCTCCGGTCCCCAGCAGGATCGAGATGTTGTCCGAGCGAAGATTCGCGACCGCGAGATCGAGGGCGCCGTCGCGATCGAAGTCGCCGACCGCATTGGAGACGGGATCGGATCCGACGCTGATGCTCGTGGTCTCGAAGCCACCCACGCCAGTCCCGAGCAGGATGGAAACGTTGTCCGTGGTGACGGTCGTGACCGCAAGATCGGGGTCGCCGTCGCGATCGAAATCTCCGACGCCGATCGAGCGGGGATCCACCCCCGCGGAGAAGCTCCCTGGGGCGTTGAACGCCCCAGCGCCATCCCCGTGCAAAACCATGAGAGCAGAGGGGCTGGTGTTCGCGACGGCGAGGTCAAGATCACCGTCCCCGTCGACGTCCTGCAGCACCACGGCCACGGGAGACGAGGCCGCGAAATTCGTCGCGGCTGCGAACCCGCCGGCTCCAGTTCCGAGCAGGGTCGACACCGTGTTCGAGCCCAGGTTCGCGACTGCTAGATCGAGGCGCCCATCCCCATTGATGTCCCCGATCGCGACCGACTGTGGGAAGGATCCGACAGGAAAATTCGTCGCTGCGCCGAAACCACCCCCTGCGACGCCGAGCCGCACCGTGAGGTTGTCGGTCGTGTTGGCGGTGACGAGGTCGAGATCACCATCGCCATCGAGGTCCGCCGTTGCGATCGACGTCGGCTCCACGACGTCGAAGTTCGTGGGCGCGGCGAAAACGATCGCACCGGGACGCGGGCTGTTGTTGAGGCCCACGGAGACGCCGGCGCCGTCGATGCGTGCGGCCGCCAGATCCAGGTCGCCATCCCGGTCAAAATCACCCAACGCCACAGCCCCGGGCGCCGCGACCGCCAGAGGGGTGGCCGCCGCAAAGCCACCATCGCCCGCGCCGATCAGCAGCGACACGGCGCCCGAGAACTGGTTGGCGACGGCGAGATCAAGAACGCCGTCGTCGTCGACGTCCCCGATGGCGATGGAGCGGGGAAAGTCCCCGACGCCAAAGCCCACGGGCGAGGGGAAAGAACCGGCCCCGTCTCCGAGGAAGACCGCGACGCTGTTGGGCTCGAAGGTGGCGACGGCGATGTCGAGGTCACCATCCCGATCGAGATCTGCGAGCGCCACCCGGATCGACTTCGTCTCGACCGGGAGATTCGCTCTGCCGCTGGTGGGAAAGGCGCCGGTCCCGTCCCCGAAGAGCAGCGAGAGGCCGTTGCCGTTCTGCTCCGCCACCACGAGGTCCAGGTGCCCATCTCGGTCGAGGTCGCCGACGGCGACGGAGCGGGGAATCGCGCCGACCCCATTGCTCGTGCCGGGGGCGAAGCCGCCGTTGCCGTCGCCGACCAGGATCGAGACGCTGGCGCCGCCGCTGTTGGCCACCGCGAGATCGAGCACACCGTCCTCGTCGAAGTCGGCCGCGGCGACGGATTCGGGCGCTGCGCCGACGTCGAAGCGTGTCTCGCCGCCGAAGCCCCCTGCCCCGTTCCCCAACAACACAGACACATCGTCGCTGACACCGTTTGCCACGGCGATGTCGACGTCCCCGTCGCGGTCGAGGTCCGCCAGGGCCAGCGCAATGGGATTGTTCCCGACGCTCAAGAAAGCGGGTGCCCCGAAGCTTCCCCGCCCATCCCCAAGGCACAGCGCCACCTTGCCCAGATTGATGTCCGCCGCTGTCAGGTCGAGGTCTCCGTCGCCGTCGACGTCACCGAGCGCGACATCGAACGCCGAGGCTCCAACCCCGAGGTCGAAGTCCGTGAGGGGGCCGAAGAGGGGCGGCTCTCCTTCGCCTTCGCCTTCGCCTTCTCCTTCTCCTTCGCCTTCGCCTTCGCCTTCGCCTTCTCCTTCGCCTTCTCCTTCGCCTTCTCCTTCGCCTTCTCCTTCGCCTTCGCCTTCGCCTTCTCCTTCGCCTTCTCCTTCCCCTTCTCCTTCCCCTTCTCCTTCCCCTTCTCCCTCGTCACCCTCTTCCTCCCCTTCTCGGTCCGCGGGCCGCCCGACGGCGACACAGAAGGCGCCGTCGAGATCGCAGTGGAAGCCGCCGTCGCAGTCGGCGTCGACGCTGCACGGCTTGCCAAAGCTGGGGTCCCCCGAGAGCTCGCAGGCCGGTAGCACCAGGAGGCAGAGGAAAAGAACGAGCGGGCGCATGTGCTGATCTTCCGTCGTTGTGAAGGCTGAGGCAAACCACCAGCCACCCGACCAGGAGACGTGAAGGCGCGTCGTTGTCGGGTCAAAGCGGACCGTGGCAGATTTCCCGCGTTGTCTGGGAGACTCCATGAAGATCGCCAAGCCCCGCTCGGTCCGTCGTTTCCTGCCCACCGCTGTCGTTGTTGCACTGATCCCAAGCTGCAACCTGTTGTGCCCCTACAACGCCGACCAGTTCATCGAGACACAGATCCACGCGGAGTGTCATTTCTG
>JAHFED010000005.1 GCA_023248635.1 Myxococcales bacterium | reverse complement strand
CGTTCTCCGCCTTCACGACGGTCAGCTCGGCAAGAAGCTCATCGACGCCCACGCACCGGTCAGATCACGACGGGCGGCATCGCGGGATCGGTCATTCGATCGAGGGGCTGAACGGTTACAAAAAACTGTCAATAAATATTTCTACTGGGAGATATTTTTTTGACACGGCGAGATAATTTCCGCACCGGAAATGATCTGTGATTGGGCTCCGGGCTTCCTGGCTCTGGCTCCTGAGGCCGCGGTTCTTTGGCGTTCGCCCCGAAAAAAAGCGCCCCAACCGGGGCACCGTGTCGACGTCGTTGCTTCTCAGCGCTTCTTGGGCTTCGTCGGCTCGGCTTTCTTCTTTTTCTTGGCCGTTGCCGCAGAGTCGTCGCTTCTCAGCGCTTCTTGGGCTTGGCCTTGGGCTTCGTCGGTTCGGTTTTCTTCTTTTTCTTGGCCGTTGTCGCAGAGTCCTCGGCTGGTTCGGGTTGGGCCTCCACCGCGGGGCGTGGGGCCTTTTGCACCGACGTGGGCGCCCGGTCGACGCTCGGTGCGCGACTGGGGCTGCGCTCGACCGCCGGCGCGTGGTCGGTAGCTGCGGGCGAAAGACGTGCCGTCGGGGCCTTCACCGCTCTGCCGGCCGAGGGAAAGCGGGCGGGATCCTCGAGGTAGCTCTTGGTCGGTTTCTCCGGCTCGGGCGCGCGCACGTCGCCGCGCAGAGCGGGAGGCGTCACCGGTCGGGGTCGCGGGACCACGACGTCGTTGCGATCGTTGTTTTCGCTGATGCTCTCGGGCGGCACCGGTTGAACCACGTTGCCAGCGTCGTCGTCGCGCTCGATGGAGCCCGGGCGGATGGGTCGGGGGACGTCGTGGTCGTTGTTGTCGCCGATGGCGTCGGGGCGCTCGGGATGGACCAAGGCAGAGTCGCGACTGACAGCGCCGTCGCGGTCGCGATCCCTGCCTGCGCTTTCGCTGGTCGCGCGGCCGTCGGCGTCAACGGGGCGATCGCGCACCTCCGCCGGACCGCCGCGATCATCGATCCCTGCGCCGGCTGCGGTGCGATCACGACCGTCCTGCCGATCTCGGCCAGAGTTGTCGTCGCTGTCGCGCCCCCGCCCGCGGCTGGCGCTGTCGTCGTCGTCGCGGCCGCGAGCGCGGTCGTCGTCACGGCCGCGAGCGTTGTCGTCGTCCCGACCTCGAGCGCGGTCGTCGTCCCGACCTCGAGCGCGGTCGTCATCGCGGCCTCGGGTGGGGTCGCGATCGCGGTCGCGGCCCCGGGCGATCACGGTGCCAGCCGGCGGACGGCTGACGGCCCGCTCGCGTTCGGTCTCGCGCAAGGGCCGGTGGATCACTTGTCCCTCGCGGCGGATCTCTTCGTAATCAGGACCCCGATAGACGGGCCGGCCGTAGACGACGTAGGTGGAGCGACTGTCGTAGGTGCTCGCGTAACAAGTGCGATAGGCAGGCCCGGTGATGATGACGCCGCCGACGTAGGCCGCGCCGAAGTGCCCGTTGCTCACAAAGACCCACGACGTGTCGTACACCGCGTAGCTGCCCCCGTAGACAGCACCCGGGGGCATGGCCGACCAGCCGACGTAGCCGCCGCCGGTCCGCCAGCTGACCCAGGCCGGCGACCACACCGTCCCAGGCACCCAGACCCACCCATAGCTGGAGTCGTAGAGCCAGCGACCGTAGTGACCCGTCGCCCAGCCAAAGGGGTGGTGGTCGACCCAGGTCCAGCCCCACTCCGTGTTTTCCCAGTGTCCGTGCGTGTAGGGGCGGAAACCGCTCCCGACGATGGTGACCGAGGGGCGCCAGACACGGCCATAGCCGGGATAGGCCACCCAGGTGCCATAGCCGCTCAGGGGCTCGTAGAAGTCGCTGTCGTCGACGATGCCGACGTCGTCTTCGTAGGCGGTCGGCGCGCCTCCGCCCCCCACGCTGACAGGAGGGGGCGCCGTGGCCGCCGCCGGCACCACCGCCGAAGCACTGGGTCGTTCGCTGTCGTCGACGACATAGACCGTGCGCGTCACGCAGCCGCTGAGGGCCAGGATCCCGATGGCGGTGGGGGCACAGAACTTCGCGACCAAAGAGTTGAACGGGTCCATGTCAGCTCCTAACGGGTGACCCTGGGTCACCGGTTCAGCCCTTGACGGCGCCTGCTCTCGGGCCATTCAGACGCGGCTGCGCAGAGAGTGTGCCAAAGCACGGCACCCGCGACACGAGGCGGCTAACCGGCGCCCGACGGCGTTGGATCTGCCGCCCCCAAGCGCAAGGCGCCGAGGGTCCAGACCACCAGAGCCACCAGCAGGGCCAAGAGCACCAGGCCGATGGCGGTGGGCAGGCTGCCCGTCAAGCTCGACACCTTACCGATGATGGGCGGCGACACCGCGTCGCCGAAGGCGTGGATGGCAAAGATCGACAAGGCGAAGGCGCGGGCCCTCATGCCGGGACTCACCGAGTTCACCAGCAGCGCGTTGACGGGGCCGTTGTACATCCAGAGGAACACCTGACACAGCGCGATGGACACGACGACTTCGGTGCGCGTTTCGGCGACGTAGACGGCGACGCCGGCCAACAAGAACGCGGGAATGAGCGAGAGAGCGCTGGTCCACAGGTAGGCCTCTTTCACGCCCCGCTTCACCAGGAACTCGGCGACGACGCCGCCCAAGATGGTGCCGATCAAACCGCCAATGACGGTGGCCTGGCCAGCGATGGCGCCGGCGTCTTCGAGCTTGAAGCCTCGATCCCGAAACAAGAGCGTCGGAAACCAATCTCCGATTCCGCCGATGGCAAAGGAGACCGCGACGTAGCCGCCGACGGTGAAGAGGTAGCGGGGATTTCTCCGCAGCGACGCCAAAGCCTGCGACCACGGCGGCGGCGCTTGCTGCCGTTCCTCCTCGGTGTCGAAGCGTCCGCGCGGTGGATCCCTGAGCAGCAGCGCAATGGCAGCGACGACGAGCCCAGGGATGCCGCACAAGACGAAGGCGCCGCGCCAGCCCCACTCTGGCTGGGCGCCGATGAAGCCGCCCAAGGTGAAACCCAAGGCAGCTCCGACGGGAGTCGCGACGTAGAAGAGGGTTAGGATCCGATTTCGTCGTCGGGGTTCGTAGTGATCGGCGATCAACGCGGGGGCAATGGTCGCGTAAGCAGCTTCGCCGATGCCGACCAGGGCACGAGCAAGGAGGAAAGTGTAAAAGCCCGTCGCCAACGCCCCCGCGGCTGTCGCCAGCGACCACACCGCGACGCCGGCCGCGATGATGACGGGTCGACGTCCCCGTTCGGCCAGGGTGCCAAAGATGGGGCTCGTCAGCATGTAGACGACGATGAAGGCAGTCAGGGGCAGCGAGCTTTGTTCGTCGCTGAGCCCCAGGTCTTTTTGGAAAAGCGGCTTCACCGCCGACGGCACCCAGCGGTCGATGTAGTTGAGCAGGTTCATCGCCGTGAGGACGACGACGGCGAACCAGGCGCTGCCGCGCACCCCCTGGCTTGCGATGGGCTCAGATGCAGTCAGTCAAAGCTCGGCCATCTGTGCTTTCGCATCGACGGTATAGGTGCCTTGAGGTTCGGCCATCATGTACTTCTGGTACGCCTCTTTCGCAGCTTCATTTTTACCGAGCTCTTTCATTGATTTGCCCAACCAATAATAGGTCGATGGGAACTCATTGGTGATGGCCAGCGCCTCGCTGTAGGTCGCTGCTGCCGTCACATGGTCTTCGGCGGCGGCGTATGCGCGTCCGAGCCAGGTATAAACATTGGCCTGGATTCCCGGTCCGCGTGCGGCGGATTTTTCAGCAGCTTTCTTCAGCGACGTCGTCGCCGCTACATAGTCCTTTTTCAGCATATAGACTTTGCCGATGTCGCGGTGGACCTCGGCGATGTCCTGGGTCTTCAACATGCCCTGCAGGTGGGCGAGGGCTTCGTCGGCGCGACCTTCGGCCAGCAAGCGTCCACCGCGGGCGAGCCCAAGCTCCAGGTTGTCGCCAAAGATGGCCAGAGCAACTCCGTAGGCGGCGTCGGCTTCGGCGAACTTCTTGGCGCGGGCGGCGACCTCGATCTCGATGAGGTAGGGCGCGAGACGGAAGCGGTCGAGGCCGATGGCGGTCTTCAAGAACTCCTGGGCCTTGTCGTAGTTCTTCTCCTCCTTGGCCTGCTTGGCGTCGAAGAGGGACATCTCGGGGTCGTTGCGCAGCAGCAGCCGGGCGGCGTCGATGTCGCGCTGGGACTCGCGGTCGTTGGCGCGTGCGCGCTTGGTGATCAGCGCTTTGCCCAAGGTCGCATACCCGCGCTGTCGGTTGCCGAGGGCATCTTTGCCGGCTTCGAGGACCACCGAGACGTCGTCGAGGGCGATGGGCAGGTTCACAACGTCGTCTTGCTCGAGGATCAGCAGGGCGCGCAGGGCCCGGGCCGGATCGTGATCGAGCTCGGTCTTGATGGCGCTGTCGAGGGCCCGCCGAGCGCGGAAGACGTCGCCAGTGCGGCGGTAGGCGTCGCCAGCGAAGCACAGGGCGTTTGGATCGGGTGCGTCCTTCAAGCCGTCGGCGATGGCCTGCATCTCGGGGATGCGTCCGAGGGCAGCGTAGGCCCGCCCCAGCTCGGCCCGCACGGGGATCGCCAGCTGTGTGGGATCGACCTGCAGCTTGGCCCCCAGGCCCACGGCCAGGGCGACGGCGTCGGCGGGCTTGCCGTTCAGGCGCGCGTTGATCATGCGCGCGGCCACCGACAGGGGATGATCGCTGGCCACCTTTTCGGCCCGGGCCGTCGCCGGACCCACCTTGGCGTCGATGTCTTTGAGCCCCCGCTCGGCCAGCACGTTCAGCGAGTAGGCGTATTGGCTCACGGCCAAGGTCTGGCTGTCGTCGATCTTCAGCGCGGCCTCGAGCTTGTCGAGGGCCTTCTTGTGCCCGAGCGTGGTGTCGCGCTTCACCAGCTGTTGCTGATCGAGCAAGAGCTCTTTGATCTCACCCTGTCGCTTGTTGTTGACGTAGAGGCCGGCGACGATGCCGACGACGACGAGCAACAAGAGCGCGCCGAGCCCAAAGGTGAAGCCCAGACCCAGAGCGCGCTTGCCGGTTTGCGCCGTGGGACCGGGATAGCCGTAGAGGTTCTGCGCGTAGGCGGCGGCGAAGGCGGGGTCGACGGGGCTGTCGCTGCGCTCCGGTGGTGACGAGATCGATCCGCGGTTGGCCTGGCCAATGGCCCGCGCTTTGGCGTCGCGGGCCCTTGCAGCAGCGGCGGCAGCAGCTTCGGCGGCGACGGCGTCTTCGGCGGCCTGGCGCAGCGCTTCAGCCTTGCGGGCGCTTTCGTCGATGGCGGCCTGGGCGGCAGCAATCTCCTCGGGCGACGGACCCGGATCGAACTCGATGCCCTTGGCTTTGAGCGCGGCTTTGGCGTCGGCGTGCTTGCGATCCTGGCGCAGCGTTTCTTTGAAGGACGCGATGGCGTCGTCGAAGCGGCCCGCGCGCTCGTGCATCTGCCCCAGGAGGAAGTGAGCGGGAGCCGCCGTCGGCGCCACCGCAAGCAAAGCCTTGAGCTCCTCGACGGCCTTCGGGACCTTGCCCTGCTCGGCGTAGACGCGCGCCAGCAACAACTTGCCATCGACGGAGTCGGGCAGCGCTTTGATGCCCTTCTTGCAGACGACCATCGCCTCCATGAAGCGGCCCAGCTGCAAGTAGGCGTTCGTCAAGGGAACGAATGCCTTGGGGTCGGCGGCGAAGGCCATCTCGAGCTGGGAGAGGTCTTGCGGCGGCGCGGTTTCGCGGTCTTGCTGCGGGGGTTCGCTCATGGTCGCTCGGCACCTTGGGTCACGGCTGCTGGGCCTTGCTGCCTGTGGGTCGCGGCCGGCCGCACAGAATGTAGTGTCGTCGTGAGACGGGATCGAGGAAGCGGGCCGAGGTTGCAGGAACGGCCCCCTACGGTCAAACGAAACCACTGTTCGAAGCACCCTTGACTTGGCCCAGCGCCCATCTGCCCGCTGCCCGCCTGGGCAAGAGAGCCCCATGACGACGCCGCCTCCCACCCCTTCTGCCTCCGCACCTGGGCGCCGGGCGCTCTTGACCGGCGCTTCCTCGGGGATCGGCGCGGCGCTGGCCCTGGAGCTCGGGCGCCGCGGCGTCTCTCTCTGGCTGGGCGCTCGTCGGCTCGACCGGCTGGCCACCTTGGTCGACGAGATCCAAGCCGCCGGTGGCAAAGCCAAAGCCATGACCCTCGACGTCGTCGACGCGGCAGCCTGTGCCCGCGCCGTGGTTGCCGTCGACGAAGACGCCGGCGGCCTCGACATCGTCATCGCCAACGCCGGCGTTGGCGGCAAGAGCCCCTCGCTGTGGGACATCGACGTTGACGACGCCGTCGCCACCATCGGCACCAATTTTACGGGGGCGTTGGCGACCATCCTGCCGCTGCTTCCCCGCATGCGCGCGCGCGGGCGCGGACAGATCGTGGGCATCTCGTCGCTGGCCGCCGATCTCGCCCAGCCCGGCGCCCCGGTTTACGGCGCGACCAAGGCCGCGTTTTCTTTCTTTCTCGACAGCATCGCCCCGGAGCTGGCCGCCGCCGGCATCGACGTCACCATCGTTCATCCGGGCTTTGTGAAGTCCGAGATGACCGGCAAGAACAAGTTCGACATGCCTTTTCTCGTCGAGACCAAAGACGCCGCCCGCCTCATCGCCGACGCCATCGACGCCCGCCGAGCCTGGTTGCGCTTTCCCTGGCAGCTGTCGACGACGATGAGCCTGGCCAACCTGGTGCCGCGGGGCCTGCGCGCCTCCATCGTGCTGCGTCAGCTCAAGGCCAACGCGACACGAGCATGATCAGTTCCGGGACCACTGTTGGACGGCGGCGACGTCGTAGACGGGGGCGCCGGGCGGCTGCTTGCGCAGATCGGCGAGGGTGGGATCGAAGCCCCAATCGCGCACGGGAACCTCGTAGCTGCGTGCATCGCAGCAGTGGCGCTTGAAGCGGGAGTACACCTTCGAATGTCCCACCACGAAGGCGCCGCGGAAACGCGCACGGATGGTGTCCCACTTCTCCAGGAAGCGCGGGAAATTCTCGAGGCCGCCCGAAGTGTTGGCGACGTCGACGGTGCTGCCCCAGCCGCCCAAAATCTCCATGTAATAGAAAGTCTCGCTGGCGACGCGGGGGTCAGCATCGGCGGCAGGCCCTGGGTTCACCTGAACCCCCGCGGCAGTGACATGACCCAGGTAGCGCAGGTTGCCGGTGGAAAGGCCCCAACGCGAACGGCGGTCGTCCCACTCGTTGGACAACAGATGCACGACATCGCCGCCGATGAGCAGCGGCCACCACGTCGTCGCCGTCAGATCGTTGGGTGCCACCACGGCCGGGAATCCGCCCTCGGGATCGGAGGCCAGGTTGACGTCGCCGACGACGTAGACGGGCAGGTTCGAAATCAGGGTCAAGCCCGCGGGCAAGGCGACGGTGGCGGGGTTGAAGACCGCCGGAGCACCAATGTCGGGGGCGTTGGCCGCGATCTCCATGTTGAGGTTGCGCGCGTTGATCAAACGGATGGCGTTGGGTCTGGATGTCGTGCCCGCCGTACAGCTGACTCTGGGGAACAGGTCGTTGCTGTCGAAGGAGCCCGAACCCCCGCACAAGGGGTAGGGCAGTGCGGATTGTTCGTCGCCCATGCAGCTGTCGGCGTCGGCCAGGTCGCAGCCCGGCGAAGCCTGGACGCGGCCGGCGCGCGCCGTGAGCAAGCGGTAGTTGACGCCGTTGTCGACCCAGTTTCCGCCGTCTGCGCCAGCGACGACGACGTTGTCTTCGCGAAAGGGTTGGGCGGCATCGGTGATCCGGCCCTGGGCGGGCAGGTTGGCGGGGGCGCCGTTGGGGTAGCCCGTCTCCGAGCCATCGTAGGTACTGCCGATCCACACGATGCCGTTGAAGGCGCGCCCGAAGCAGCCGCGCTGGCCACTGCAGGCGCAGACCCCGGGCGTCGGGCAAAAGTAGGAGCCGAGCTCTCCCTGGGTGGCGTCGGCGAGGGCGAGCTGGAACGCAGCCACATCGAAGTTGGTCGGCAAGACATTGGCCCGGCCGAAGTCATCGGTGCTGGTGGACTGCTGCACGTCGTCGTCGAAGGCGACGTCGGCGTGCCCGTCTCTGAACCCCGAGCGCGTGCCGGCGATGAGCGCCGAGGCGGCGATGTCCTCGACGTCGTCGGCAACGGTGACACCGTCGGCCTTGATGAACTTCACGGCCGCCGCTCCCGGCTCACAGGGCATGCCCAGCGCGGGCAACACTGTCGAGCGGAAGGGATCGGGGGGGGTGGGGGGCACCGGAGCCAGGCCGCACAGGGAGTAGCGATCATCGGTGCCGGTTTGCTGGAACAAGGAGCGGGCTCCGGGTGCCCAGACCGATGTGTGGCCAGCGCCGGAACGCGCTAGCACGCCATAGGAAATCACGGCCGCCGGTTGGTTCACGCGGCCGATGGCTTCGATGAGCAGCTCATCGGCGTCGGGCCGAGCTGCGTAGTAGGAAAAGCGCCGCGGCACCCTCGCTCCCCAGGCGCGATCGACGAGGAGATCACTCTGTCCAGCCTTGCGATCTGCCACCGGGTTGTTGCCGACTTCGAGGTCTTTGCAGGTGGACGCGAATTCGTCGTGGGCGTCGTAGCTGCCCTTGTGGTCGGACCAGATCGGGATGCCCGGCCACTGGCCCTCGTTTTCGACGTTCTTCACAAACCAGATGCCGTTGATGATGCGGATGTCGGCCTTGGCAGCAAATTTCTGCGCGCGCACCTCGGAGGTGTCGACGCCGACGCGGACGGGATCGACCAACACCCGGCTGGTGTCGCCGTTCTTGGTCGCAGCGGTGGCGGCGTTGGCGGCGTCGACGCCCTGCTGGGTTTCAGGAATGCCCACGATGGGCAATTTCAAACGGGGCACGCCGTGCGCCTGGTCGAGCAAATGCCCTTTCCAGGTGCTCACCGCGAAGGTCGCCCAGTTCGGCAGCGCCGTCGCCCGCGAGTCCGCATCGAAGGCCGTGAAGTGGGCAGCCACGGGATCGGTGGGGTCGCCGTCGTTGTTGTCGTCGAAGTCGGCGTTGTCCCGGTTGGCGATCTTGACCGGTTGCTGGCCGGCGCCGAAGCAGTCGGCCTCGTTCATGTGGCGCACGTCGCCGGCTGCAGTGATGCGATCCATCCAGAGGTCGGCGCCGCCGCCGACGCAGACGGTGCCGTTGCCGTGCACGCGACCGCGGGCGAACATCTCGGGTCCAGGGTGCCAGTCGGTGATCGGACTGTCGGAGAAGACGAAAAACTGGAACATCGCGATCTTGCCCAGGGTCATGGTCTGGCTGGTGCGACAGGCGAACTGCGTCGTCGCTGTGTGCTCGGCGCGCAAAGCGATTTCGATGGTGTCTTGCTGCGCGTTCAAGCCCTGAAAGGGGCCGTTGGGGAGAGGGGCGATGGTCCGACAGGTGCCCGACAGACACTGAACGCCCGAGGGGCAGTCGTCGTCGTCGACGCAAGCGACGGCGAGGGACTCAATGCGGAATTCCTTGAGCTTGAAACCCGCAGGCACCAGGTTGGGCATCGCCGTCGTCGCCGCCTCCAGCCCTGGATCAACCAGGAAGGCCGTTTTCGTCGACGATGCCAGCGGCGGATTGCTGGCGTCGCAGTCCGCGACGGCACCCGTGGCCGAGGGGCAACAGCCGCCGCCGCCTGCGGTGCACACGCTCTTGATGAGGCCCGCCGTCGTCGGCGCCGACTCCGACATATAGGATTGGGCGAGCACGGTGGTTCCGCGGCCGATGCCATCGCAGGCGTAAAAGACGCGCCGTCGCTCCAGCATCGATCCCGTCGTAGCCGCCGATGCCTCGAGGAAATAAAAGAGGGTGCCCAACCCCACGCTCATCAGCGCGAGCACCATGAGAACGATCATGAGCGCGTAGCCACGTCGATGGCTTGATCTTCTCATCGATGGGCTCCTCAAAAGAAGACGAAGATGTTGCGCAATGCGGCTTTGCCCATGGCGCTGCGCAAATGCACGCCGGTCGCGGTCTTCATCGTGCCACCGATGATCTGTGCCGACGACGAATAGCCCGGATCGTGGACATTGACGCCGACGATGAGACCCATCGCCATCATCCGCAAGCCGTCGCCGGCGAAGGCACCATCGCCCGCCGCATTGAAGCGCCATTCATCGCTGGCGCTCAACTGGTCGATGATGATCCCCGGCGTGACGCCGTCGGAGTCGTAGCCGAGCTGCACCTGGAAATCGAAGATGTTGGAGGCGATGCGCGTCACCTCATCAACAGCGACGTCGACGTCGGCGCCGTTGAAGTCGCGCTTGTCCTCGAAGGAGAAGAGCTCGTGGGTGGTTTCGTTGAGGTAGAGGGTGCGAATGCGCACCACCGACACGCTGCCGCCGACGAACTGGCCGATGAGTCCCGGGGCGTTGTCGATGTTGGCCATCGGCCCCGCCGCGAACCTCGCCGTGCAGGTGACCGGGTTGACGCTGTCCAGCGAGAGCTGTCGGTTGAGACCGTTGGGGCTGACAGCAACCGTGTGGGCTTTCAGGTTGGCCAACACCGGTGGCGCGAGGATCGGGGGAATCCGCGCGTCATAGCCCGCGTGCAGCAGCATCTCTGACAAGCAGCACGTGCCGTCGAGGTCGCCGGTGAGGATGTGGGTGACGTCGTTGATGTCCACGATTTTGCACACCGAGGCAGGTGTGGGCACCAGCAGGGCGTAGGTGAGGCGATCGCTTGGGCCGCAAGGCGACTGGCCGAAGTTCGTGCAACGAGGAGCCGAGGTCGCGTCGTCGCCGTTTTCGACGTTGAGAGCCATCCACGGTCGCACCTGACCGCCGCCGACGGCTTGCACGTCGCTCACCAAGAAGTCGATCAAGGTCTTGGCATCGTCGCTGGCTGTGGTCTCGGCCTGCAGGCGCACCAGCTGGCGGTTGAGGACTGCGAACGCGCTCAATGCAGCCAGGGCAATGATGCCGGCGATGGCCGACGCCACCGCAACCTCCAGCAAATTGAAAGCACGCGCTCGCGTCATCAGTTCCTTTGCGTGGTCAGGGAAACATGTTTCGCCACCTCGCGCTCGTTCCAGGTCACCGTCACCGTGGTGACCCGCACCTGGGGCACGAGGCCAGGCTCAGACGACCAGGTCACCCGGTAGCGGCAGGCGGCGGATTCTGGTGGCAGCCCCCCTGTGGCAGCCGGGCACCCCGACGCCGCCGGAAAGCCGCGGTTGTCGAACCAATCGGGTCCAAAGACGCTCCCCGCTTGCAGCTGGGGGTCCGAGGAAACGCGCAAGAGCAGCTCCTCCATCTTGCCCTCGGTGAGGTGAATGCCGTAGGTCGTGTGTCGCTGGTGCTCGAATTGGTGGGCTGAGGTGCCAAAGGCGCTGAAGATGCCGCCGAGGCCGACGGCGAAGATCGCTGACGCTGCCATCACCTCGATGAGTGAGAACGCGCGTGGGCTGCCAGCGGAAAACCCCATAGCTCCCTATATCCCGTCGAGCAGCGCTCTGACGCTGACGCGCCGCGCGTCGGTGAGGGGGGTCTGTCGCAGAAACTCTTCGAAATCCCGGCGAGCCGCCTCGGGTTGGCCCACTTGCAGGCGGCAGCGACCGCGAATCAGCAGCCCATCCAGCATCAACGCCGCCGGGGCGTCCTTTCCCAGCCGGGCCACGGTGTTGATCGCGTGGTGGCATTCTCCGCGGTTCTCGGCGGTGACGGCGTCTTGCAGCGTGTTCTGCCACCCCCTGGTCTTGTCGTTTTGCTCGATGGCGCCGATGGCGGCGGTGTTGTCGCCGATGCTCTGCTGGGATTTGGCGATGGAGACGTCGATGACGCCGGCAAAGACCCAGGCGACGACGGCGAAGGCGCCCAAGATGACGGCCGCCACGGCGAGCTGCCGACCAAAGCGACCCCACATCGAGGCGAAGATCCCGGCGAGGTCGTCGTCGGCAGCGCGCGCCCCCGAGGGTCGCAGATTGGCCTGGCTGCTGGCTTTGAGCGCGGCGGCAGCGGCGACGCGCACCTTCAGCTCGACGTCGGGGGTCAAGGCCGTGGTCGACGAAGGCGGCGAGCGCGGACCACCGGTCACAAGCGGTGAGCGGCCGGAGGTCAGCGAGCTGCTGCGGCCCGGCAAAGAGCTGGGCTGCTGCAACGCCAGCGCCTTGGCCTTGCGGTCCGGCGATACGGCGGCCCACCCACCCGTCTTCACGCCCGCGAGAATGTCGCGTGTTTGCATCTTGCCGGCGGCAGACAGGCTCGGCACCGGCACGCCGGCGACGAGGATCTCGAGCTGGTGTTGCGCCTGACTATCCCCCGGCTTCTCGCGGAGGTAGCGACGCAAGAAGACCACGGCGCGGTGCACGTCGCCGCGCGCACGGTAGAGATCGGCCAGGCGCTTGAGCGGGCCCGCAGGATTTGGCCCTCCCATCGATCGGCGGAGCTTCACCAGGTTGTCATCGTCAGCGACATCGAATTGAAAGCCGCCCCGGCTGCACACGTGCTGAAAGCGGTGGGAGATGGGGGCGGTGGTGACCAGCGATTGCGCCCGGTACAGAGCCAACGCCGCCGCCGGCAGGTTCGCGTCCCCGGCCAGCAACAGGTGCTCGGCGCGGGCCAGCTCCAGCTCGGCCTGCTCGGCGAGCAAAACCTGCTTGAAGGCGCGGGGATCGGCGACGAAGTCCCCCAACAAGCTCGGGTGCACTTCGTTGACGAAGTCCAGATAGGGGCGGAGGTCGGCGACGGCGTCGCCGGCGCTGGCGTAGCGAGCGTCGCAGTCGCGTTCCACCAGTCGTTCCAACACGGCCTCGACCGCACCGGGGATGGTCGCATCCTGCTCGAACACCGAGGGCATCTGCTCGGTGGCGATGCGCAGCAACGCTTGCGAGGGAGCGTCGTTGGAATAGGGATTTTCGCCGAGCAACATCTCGTAGAAGCACACACCGGCGGCGTAGAGGTCAGTGCGAGCGTCGATCTCTTTGCCGACGGCTTGCTCTGGGCTCATGTAGGCGGGTGTGCCAACCAGGAAGCCGGTTTCGGTGACGGTGGCGTCGTCGCGGCCCTTGGCGATGCCGAAGTCAACGAGCTTCAGAACTCCCGTGCGCGTGACCATCGCGTTGGCGGGCTTGATGTCGCGGTGGAGGATGCCCGCGCCGTGGGCGCAGCCCAGGGCATCGAGCAGCTGGGTCAGCAGCGCGGCTGCGATCTGGGGCGGCAGGCGCCCGGAGCGATCGATGAGATCGCGCACCGTTCCGCCCTCGATCAGCTCCATGGCCAGAAAGAGCTTCTCCCTCGTCGTTCCGAAGGCCAGCACGCGGCAAATGTTGGGGTGCTGCAGGCGGCTCGCCGATCGGACCTCGCGGTGAAAGCGCGCCAGGTATTTCGGATCCTGCGAAAGCTCGCCGTGAATGATCTTGAGCGCGACCCGGGCCCCGGTCTTTTTCCAGGTGGCGACGTGGACGGTGGCATTGCCACCAGCACCAAGCTTTTCATGCAATTCGAAGTCATCGAGCGCGACGGCGTCGACGACAGCGATGTCTTCGGTTGCCATCTCGGCGGACGCGCGCTCAGCAGCACCCTCCGTGGTCGGGGCCTCCATGACCCCAAAGAGCTGTTGGGTCGTCTGGGCTGTGGTCATCGCCCGCCGTGGTTGCCGTTGTTTCCGCTGCCGTGGTTGCCGTCGCCGTGGTTGCCGTTGTTGCCGTCGCCGTGGTTGCCGTTGTTGCCGTCGCCGTTGTTGCCGTCGTCGTCGTGATTGCCGTCGCCGTGGTTGTCGTGATTGCCGTGGTCGTCATCGACCTCGACGCCGTACAAGAGCTTCGACTTCAACAGGCCCAGCTTGGTGATGGAGAGATCGGTCCTCTTCCCGTCGGAGGCCTCGATTCTCAGGTTGAACTCCCCGATCGGCCGGCCGTCCTCGTCGATGCACAGGGGACCAGCCCCGCTCGTCTGAAGCGCGGCGGCCAGACTGGGGCCGGGGCTCAGCACGTCGCCGATCGTTGCGTTGGCGAAGCGAACGGACTTTTTCACGCCTTGCAGGTGGCAGGTGCGCTCGTCGCCAACGCCGGTGATCTCGACGTCGTGGAACCTCACGCTGCCATCGGGCCCCTTGTCGAGCCCCAAGGGCCGCATGCGCTCCCGGGCAGCATTGCGCTCGGTCTTCACGCGCATGACCAGGCCAAGCTCGTCAGAGCGCGCGCGGCTCACCTCGACCTGGTTGGACATGGCCGTGACGGCGACCGTTCCGCCGATCGTGATCACGGTGATCACGACAACGAGCTCAACGGCCGTATATCCGCGCATTCTCATGTCCCACCTCGGAACAGTCGGGGGTGCCATCGTCGCCGAAGAAATCATGCGTCGCCAGCCCTAGCGATTCTGAGACAGCCGCCGGTCGTCGTCACCCCGCGCCCTCGTCTTGTCTGCTTCAGTCCGCAACGGGAACGTCTGCTGCCACTTCGCCCACGAAGACCTGCGCTTCGCTCACATTGGCGACGTCGATGTCGACGCCGTCGAGGAGCTTGGACTTCAACAGTCCCATCTTGGTGAGGGTGACGTCGGTCTTCCTCCCGTCGGAGGCCTCGATCTTCAGATTGAAGTCGCCCACCGGGCGCCCGTTTTCGTCGATGCACAGCGGACCCGCGCCGCCCGACACCACGCCGGCGAGACTGAAGTGAGCCGGGGCTGCCGCTTCGGTTGCGATGGTGGCGTCGGAGAAATGCGCCGTGCGAATCACATCGCCCAAGGTGCACGTCCGCGCCTCGGCGTCTTCGCTCCTCGTGATCGTGACGTCGTGGAAGCGCACGCTGCCTTCGGCCCCCTTGCTGATGCCAAGGGGGTGGAGGCGCTCACGGGCGGCGTTGCGTTCGGTCTTGAGGCGCATGACGAGGCCGAGCTCATCGGAGCGCGCCCGTGCCGTGCTGACCTGGTCGGACATGGCCATGACGGCGAGGGATCCGCCGATGGTGATCACCACGATCACGACCACCAGCTCGACGGCCGAGAATGCACGTGCTCGCATGAGCCACCTCCCCAAGAATCGCGTTCCAGCAGGTTGGCCGAAGTATCCGCTCGTCACCAGCGTGTGCCGATCTTGAGACACAGCGGTCTGGCGTCGGCGAAGGCGGAAGGTCGAGCGCCAGGCCAGCCGAGGGCAAAGAACTACCCGGATCGCAGGCGAGGCGGCGATGATGCCCGCCAGTGCAGATCGAAGCCTCCGACGACGATGACGACCGCCGGCCTTTTGCGGTCCGGCTTTTTGAGCTCTTTGAGTCGCGCTTCATCCGGCTCTTCCTCGCCATCCTCGTCATCGTCTCGCTCCTGCCCTTGGGCGCCGCCGACATGCAGCTGCGTCCGCTCTTCGTCTTGGCCTTCGGCGTGGAGCTCTACGCCCGCGCTGCGATGTGGTGGCGTGGGCACCGAGAGACCTCGCGCCTGGCCGTGGCCTTCGCCCTCGCCGACGCCATCGCCTTCGTGTCCTTCTTGCCGCTCGAGGGCTTGGTGTCTGAGCAACACCTGCATTGGCTCGCGCTCTTGCGTCTGACCCGGCTGCTCCTGCTGGTTCGCTTCGCCAAGGACCTCGCCAGAGACATCTACGCCATCCTCACCCGTCGCGAACAGCTGCAGACCCTCGGGCTGATCTCGGGCGCAGTGCTGGTGCTCTCCTTCGTCTCCGCCGTGATCCTTTCGCAACTGGCCATCGACATCGACCCGCGCAACGCGCGCATGGACTTCGGCGAACGCCTCTGGTGGTCCTTTCGCCAGATCGAGAGCGCGGACAACCTCGTGACGACCTTGAAGGTCAACCCGCTGGTGGCGGCGTTGTCGCTGTTGCTCACGGTCACCGGCGTGTTCTTGATCTCCTTCGTCATCGGCGTCGGCGCCAATGTGGTCGAACAGGTGGTCAAGGCCGAACGACGTCGGGCCCTGCACTACCGCGGACACACCATCGTCGTCGGCAACGTCCACGACGGCGAAGAGCTCATTCGCGAGTTCGTGCGCATCTACGCCAAGAACCGTCAGGTCCCCGCTCCCGAACGGTTGCTCACGTGGTTGCGCTACATGCGCCCCCGCGCCCGCGGGACTTTTCCACGCGTGGCCCTGCTCTCACGCAAAGACGATCCGCCGGACTTCCTCGTCGAGCCGATCATGCGCTGGGTCGTCTACCGCCAGGGCGATCAAGGCGACC
The DNA here is from genome assembly GCA_023248635.1 of Myxococcales bacterium. Lineage (GTDB taxonomy): Bacteria > Myxococcota > UBA727 > UBA727 > VGSZ01 > VGSZ01. The sequence goes on along the minus strand of JAHFED010000005.1, from coordinate 158,044 downwards.
CCGTCGACCTCGCCCGCGTCAACGCCCACGACGCCAAACGCGCCATCTTGCTCGCGGATCGCAGCCACGGACACGAAGCCGACGCCGTCTCCGTCTCCTCTTTGGCCGCACTCCGCGCCCAAAACCCGGACTGCCACATCTACGTCGAGGTCGAGGACTCCGCGACCAACGACATCGTCTCCCAGGTCGGCGGCCCGCACACCGTCGCCCTCGACGTCCCTCGCTTCTTGGGCATGTTCCTGTGCCAGCACTTGATCTTGCCCGGCGTCGAAGACCTGTACCGCGACCTGCTCACCGCCGACGGCGCCGAGATCTACACGCACATCTTCGTCGATCCCAAAGAGGCCGACCGCCTCGCGAGCCGCGGCGCGCCCTTCCGCTTCGAAGATCTCTTGCAGCTGGCCGCCGAACACGACGTCGTGCTGATCGGCGTCTATCTCGGCCAAGACGCCGTCCAGCGAAACCCGCGCGGCGTGGTGCCCATGGAGGACCTGTTCCCCTGGCTCAACCCCGCTGCCGACGTCGAGCTGCCGGAGCTGCGCGCTCTTGGAGCGGTGCGCGGGCTGGTGCCGGCCCGCACCCTGCGCGGGCTCATTGGCATCTCCGAGGGATACCTAGCACTGCGGGCCTTCGCCGCCGCCGTCGCTGCCGGCGTTCCTCCGGGCCCCGCACCCAGCGAGAAGCCCAGCGTGGTGGCGCTGACGTCGTCGTCGTTGACGTTGCCGCCTTCGGGCCCCCGCCGGGTCGCGCTCATCGGTTTCTCCGAGGCCTTGCCCTCGCTGTTGCGCGAGCTCTCCCGCTTTGTCGCCGACGTCGAAGTCGCCCTGTTCTTGTCCGAGCGCGGCGACGAGAAGCTGCCCCTTCCTCGTCGTCTCGAGAGCCTCGGCGTCGGCTTCGACAGCGCCGACCCCTTGCCTGGCAAGCTCGGCCAGTGCTTTCCGCTGGAGAAGGCCGGCAAGCTCACCATCTACACCCACGACGCTCCCGACCTCTCGCGCTTCGCCGCCGGCCGCCTGAAGGAGCTCCCCGCCTTCGACGCCGTCGTCTTCTTGTCCGAGCCCTCAGGTGGCGATCGCGATGCTCGCACGGCCCTGCGGGTGCTGCGTTTCGTGCGACTCCTCGAGGACAACCAGGTCCCCAAAGGCCTGTGCCTGCACCTGCTGGCGGAGTTCGTCTCCGTGGACAAAGGGCTCTACATCCAGCGCCACCTCGAGCCCCGCAAATGCGGCTTCAGCGACGAGCGCGACCTACGGCTCACGCTGATCGCCAAAGAGACCATCAAGTCCTACTTCATGGTGCACTCCGCCTTCGTACCCGGCGTCAGCGACCTCTACAGCCGCCTGCTCGAGGAGGCGGGCCAAGACATCGTCCGCTTTCCTTGGGTCAACACACCCGGAGGACCGACGACCGTGAGCTGGCGATCGCTCTGCCAAGCTCTGCTGCCGCGCCAGGCCATTCCCATCGCGCTGTGGACCACCCGTGGCACCATCCTCGCGCCCGCCCCAGAACGGACCTTCGCCGTCGCCGACATCCGGGGCGTGTACGCCATCGCCGAAAGCGCTCATTTTCATGCGCCAACGACTTGAAGTCTTGGTGTTCAAGACGCTGGCGCGTCTTGAAGTCTTGGTTCACGACGCTGGCGCGTCTTGACGTTCTGATGGTTCAAGACGCTGGCGCGTGAAGAACTCCCCCCTTTCTCCGCTTCAGACAGGGAGCAGGTCGAGGTTTGTCGAGGTTTGATCTCTGGCGCCTTGAAGTTTCGCTCGTTCAAGGCGCTGGCGCGTCCTGAAGCGGTGATGTCGCGACGCTGGCGTGTTTTGAACGAAGACTTGAGCTGGTGGCGTCGACGAGGGCCGAGGTACAACGCGCCTGCGACGGGCCGGCCGCTCGTTGCGAGGTCGGAACCATGAAGCCCACGGCTCCCACGCCACCAACGATGCTCGCCCGGAGGGTGGAAGACCTGCGCATCTTCGTCATTGGCGCGGGGCCGCCCACCGACGTCGAATGGGACGCTCACATCGCCCACGTCCGGGCCGAGGCCTCGAGTCCCTATGGGATCCTGGTCGCCAGCGACGGCGGCACGCCCACCACCCAGCAACGCGCCCGGCTCGCCGCTCTCGAAGGAGCCCTGCGTCCTCCGACGGCGGTGTTGACGTCGTCGCCTGTGGTTCGTGGCGTGATGACGGTGATGTCCTGGCTCGGCGGCAACCTGCGGGCCTTCGCGCCCGACGCCGTCGACAGCGCTCTCGAGCACCTCCGTGTCCCCTCTGCTCATCGACCCGTCGTCGTCGCCACCCTGGAAACGCTGCGCCGCCGTGTCCGGGGCGGACCCCGCGCTTCGTGATCCACCGCACAAACTGAGTCGTCGGCTGCCGAATCTCCGCTCAAGTCGATGGCGGTCGCTACTGTGCTTCGTGGCCGATGGCGTTCGCCCCTACCTGATCTTGGTTGTCGACGACTTCCTGGAGAGCGTCGAAGGCGCCACGTGTGCGCTCGCCGATCGAGGTTTCAGCATCAACCTGGCCTTCGACGGCAAAGACGCCATCGACCGCGCCATCGCCAACGCCCCCGACGTCATCGTCATGGACCTCGCCATGCCCCGCCTCGACGGACTGGCCGCGACGCGGCTGCTCAAAAAGGATCCGCGCACACGCTCGATCCCGGTGGTTCTCTACACGGCGCACGACGGCAGGGAGGTGGGGGCGGTGGCCCGGGCCGCCGGTTGTGCTGCGGTCGTGAGCAAGACGGCGCCGGCGTCGAGCTTGGTGGCTGCGGTCGATGCAGCGTTGGCCGAGGAGCCATCCCGACTGGGATCGTCACCCTGATCAATTGAACGGCGCAAACAGGCAGCCGACGACTACTTCTTCTTCGCCGGCTTCTTTGGCGTGGGCTTCTTCGGCGCCGGCGCGGGCTTCTTGGCCGCCGGCTTCTTCGGCGCGGGCTTGGCCTTGGGCAACTTGGCTGGCTTCGCCGGCTTGGGAGGGGCTTTGGCTGCCTTGGCTGGCGGCTTCGGCGCCGTCTTGGCAGGGGCGGCGGGCTTGGCGGCCACCGGCGCCGGTTTGGTTGCGATGGCAGGTTTGACGGCGACGGCGGGTTTGGCGGCGACGGCGGGTTTGGCGGCGGGTTTGGCAGGCGCCGGGGGCGGTGTCGCCGGGCGCAGGGCGACGGGCGGCGGTGGGGCCGGGCGGGGCGCAGGCCGGGCGCCCTTTTTCAGCTCGACGGCGTGCTGCTGTTGCTGGGCGGCGGCGGCTTCGAGGCGCGCGCGGGTCGCTTCGGCGTCGTTTTTGGGCACGGGCTTGGCGGTGCGGCGCTCCTTGACGGTCTCTGGCGCCACCGCGGGGAAGGCGTTCTTGGTCTTCTTGCCTTCCTTTTCGTTTTTCCAGAGCAGGCAAGTGACCTGTCCCTTCATGACGATGTCGTGGTTTTGGTTTTCGGCCCAAACGTCGACGTCGACGCGGGGTTCACCGTTTTTTTCGTAGCGGTTCACCACGACGCCCTTGGCTGTCAGGATGTCGCCGGGCCACACCAGCTTTTGAAAGGTCGCCGTCGACATCAGCACGCGGCCGTTCTCGAGCCACTTCTGCACGGCCTCAATGGCAAAGCCCAACGAGGTCGCCCCGTGGGCAAACACCGAGCCGTAGCCGGCGCTCTTGGCGAAGTCGTCATCGATGTGCAGGGGACTCCAGTCTTGGGAGGCACCGGCGAACTTGGCGATCTGCACGCGCGTGACCGCGGGCTTCGACAGGGGGGTGACGGGGTCGCCGAGCTCGATCGTGTCCCAGTAGAGCTGAGGCATGGGGCCTCCACAGAGTCAGGGAAAAAAAACAAAAGCAAGACGGCGCCGACGACGTCAGCGACGGGGGAAGCCGCCCCGGATGGCCAGCACCCGTTGGGCCTCGAAGCGGATCTCACCCTTCTTGGTGGAGCCGACGACGTCGATGGTCACAAAGCCCATGGGGTTGCCGCCCACCTGCTGCTCGTAGAGGTCACGCAGCGTCGTGGTGATGCTCAGCTCATCCCCGGCGCACAAAGGCGCGAAGACGGCGACGTACTCCTTGGAGTGCAGCACCTGCTTGGGCTTGAGCTCGAGGAGGGAGAGCACGTAGCCGAAGTCGCCGAGCGAAGCGGCTGCGCTGTGGGGGAGGAGCACGCCTGGCAAACCGGCGGCTTTGGCTGCCTCAGGGTCGCGAGAGACGGGATCTCCCAGGTCGAGGGCATCGACAAAGCGCTGCACCAACCCCTGCTCGATCACCACCGTCTTTTGTGTGCTCGCTCCGAGATGCGCTTTGTGTTTCATCCTGCGATCTCTCCTGCGATTTCTTGTCCCAGACCATCAAACGAGACGGTGGGGGACTGGTTCGACGAAGACCCGGGCCGCTTTCGGCTTCGGCTGTCGCCCCTCATCAGAACCACCCGGAATTTCATGGGATTCGGTTGATCCTGCCACCCGTCGCGCGCCGGTGCGTCGGTGTTGACGCGCTGCGGTACGACAGGCCACGGTGCGTTTCTCGAACAAACTACCTCAGACTGTGCTGCAAGTTGCACAAGGTCTGGACGAAAAGCAAGTTCATTGTCGCTGTCCCAACGGTGCCGGGCTCACTCATTCGGCTTTTGCGGTTGGAGTTGTTTGATCGTTCAGGCCCCAAGCTGCGCGCCAATTGCGTCGGAGAGCAGCCGTTGACTGGTACATCGCCAGCCGGCGAAGGCCGGAGTGCCAATGGAAATTCTCTACAGGTTCATCGCCTGGCGGCGATGGACCATCCGAAGTCTGATCTCGCTCGATCGCTGCGCAGACGACGTCGTCAATCGTCCCCGGTCACGCGGCCGCGGGCCTTCTTCGTCGTCGACCGCTGGTTCTTGTCGTTGAGACGTCTGCGGACAGAGCTCCTCGAGGGCTTCGTCTTGGTCCGGGGGGCCGGAGGAAAGAGCGCGCGGCGCACCAGCACCGCGAGCTTCTCTTTGGCGTCGTCGAGGTTTTGCTTCTGGTCGCGCGTCTTTTCGCTCTGCACCAGCAGGCAGCCGTCGTCTGTCAGCCGGCCTGGACAAGAGGCGCGCAGCCGCGCTTTGACGGCGGGACCCAGGACCAAGCAGGCATCGAGAAAGAAGCGCAGCTGCACCTTCGACGACACCTTGTTGACGTTCTGGCCACCGGGTCCGCCGGAACGGGCGAAGGTCACCTCGAAGTCGGCGTCGGGGAGGAGCAGGGTCTCAGAGATGACGATGGGCATGGCGATTCCAAACGCAGATCGGAGCGCAGATCGGGGGCCCCACGACGCCGCCGACGGCTCCGGCCTGCGCTTGCAACCAGCTCAGCCGGTCAAGGAAAAGAGCTGCTTGCCCTCGGGTGTGTAGAGCGCCACCGACGAGACGCAGCTGTAGTCGTGGATGGCGTAGGCATCGCGCCCCTGGAAGCTGACGCGCTCCAGTCCGACGCCGTCGGGGGTGTTCCGCTCGGCGAATTCGAAAGCCGCCAGCAGCTCCTTCGACGGCAGCGCTGAGCGCTTGATGCTGGGTCCCAGGTCGTCGCCGTTGCCGTATTTCGTCTCCACCTCGGTCTTGAGCGCATCGGTCCAGGCCTTGGGCGGTGCTGTGGCGCCCGGTCCGGGCACGGCGGCAAGCACGCTCCCGGTTTTGCCTTTGAGTGAGGCAGAGCGCATCTGCAGCTCTCCTGAATTGTCGTCGCGGTCGATGTGGGCGCGCGCGATCGCGCGGCCCTCGCTGTCGAAGAAGCCGATCATCTCGGTGAGCTTGGTGCGCTTCATGGGCAGCAGGGCCGTGGCGACGTGCACCGTTTCGTCGCCCATCTTGATCTTCCCCGACGTCATCAGATCGCCGCCCCAGGCTCCCAGGGTGTCCTCGATTTTCTTTTGCACCCAAGCGGTGGGCTTGTCGGCCGAGAGACCAGACAGAACCGTGAAGCCTTGGTTCTCAACCAGCTGCTCCACCGCGCGCTGCAGCTTGGGAGAGACGACGCCGCCGCCATCGAGGCTGGCGCCCGTCAAGAGCTCAAAAGCGTGGCCAATGCGAAAACCAGCGTCGCCCTTGGTCGCCACAGCTTCCCGCGCTTCGGCCACCGAGATGATGCCCTTGCCCCGCCCGGGCTTGTCGATGCTGTCCAACGCGCCAATGACCTTGGCAGCAGCGGCGTCGACCCAGGGCTCGAGCCGTACGACGGCGGCCCCACCTCGGCGCAACTCGGCGGCAGCATCGCGCAACACCGTTCGCTCGAGCTTGCCTTCCTCCGCCTTCGACAAGACGCCACCCTTGTTGGACGCCGCCAGGGCGTCGCGAACGAGTTGGGTGTGGATGCGACTGGCGAGCTGATCACGGCTGACTTTGGTCGACATGGAGCCTCCGGAGGGATGCAAGAAGTGCAAACCTCTTGCAGAGCACTCATCGCACGGCTCCGGCTTTCGCTGCAGCGCGAGCGCAAGGGCTGGCTCAAGGCCGGACAGTCGACCGGCATCGACACAACGCAGCAACGGCCAACGTCGGCTCAGCCGTCGTCGTCGGTGTCGAGGTAACGCTCTGGCTCGACGAGAAAGCGCGCCCGGCAGGTCTCACTGCAAAAGACGAAGGTCGCGCCTTCCCACTCCACGCGGGGCGCCACCGCCGCCACTTCGGGCAAGAGCTGGCAACCGCAGACGGGATCGACGTCGACGACGAAGGAAGCTGGCTCTTGGGGGTCAGCGGTGAGCGTCATGGTGCACCTTCCTTGAGCCCCTAAAACTGCCAATGCACCCCGCGCTGCGCAGCAACGATCTCAGGCTCAAAGCCAAAGTCGGTGCGGCGTTGACATCCCCTTGGCTTCGGGCGGAGTACGCTGCGACTCGAGCACGCACCTCTCGCGAGGATCGACCATGAGTGAAAAGCCCGCTGTGTCCCTTGCTTCAGGCGCCGGCGCACCTGCAGTGAAGGCCGACGACCGACGCGACAGCCCCAGGGTCCCCATGCGCTTCTTGGTGCGCGACGCGGGGCTGAGCGAGGGTGACTGGGAGGAGCGCGACGGCGATCTCTCCCTGGGTGGCATCTCTTGGGAAGGCAAGACGCCGGCGCTCGGAACCGAAGTCGACGTTCGTTTTCGGCTGGCCGGGACCTCCCGCGAAGTGCGGGTGCGCGGGGAGCTCATCCGGGTGAAAGACGCCGGATCGAGCATCGGCTTCCACCTACGCTTCACCGACGTCGAGCTCGACGCCGAACGCGCCATCGCCAAATATCTCGACGAGTGGTTGGCGAAGACGCGTTGACCACACCCCTGATCCCGGACCTGGACGAGCATCACCCTGTGACTTCGTGCGACGCGTCGGAGACGGAACGGTTCGCACCCGGCGTGGTGCTTCTCGTCGTGCCCGCGTTCAACGAAGAGGCCGCGATTCGAAGCACGCTGTGCGCCTGCCTCAGCATCGCAGCCGCCGAAGACATTCTGGTCGTCGACGACGGCTCGAGCGATGGCACCGCCGCCGCCGTCGCTGCCCTGGGCGTTCCCTGCGTGCGTCTGCCGGTGAACCTCGGCATCGGCGGCGCCGTGCAAACGGGCTATCGCTACGCTGCGCGAACGAAGCACCTCGCCGTCGTGCAGCTCGACGGCGACGGGCAGCACGATCCACGCGATCTGGTGCGCTTGGTGCGACCGGTGCTCGACGGCGCGTGCGACATGGCCGTCGGCAGCCGCTACCTGAACAACGACGGCTACCGCTCGACCTTGCTGCGGCGGCTCGGCAGCTGGCTCTTGTCGACGGCGCTGCGGATTTCCACCGGGCGTCGCATTCTCGATTGCACTTCAGGTTTTCGCGCCATCAACCGCGCGCTCGTCGACGTCTTCGTCGACTACTACCCTTCGGACTATCCCGAGCCTGAGTCGCTCGCGGTGCTCTTGCACGCGGGCTTTCGCGTCGTCGAAGTGCCTGTGTCCATGCGACAACGGGCGGGGGGTCGCTCAAGCATTCGACCGGTCGACTCCGTGATTTATATGGCCAAGCTCGTGTCGGTGATCGGCGCGCACTGGATCGCCGCCCTGCCGGTGACGGGAGGGAAACGCGGGCGATGACCAAGGAGCAGATCCTCTTGGGTGCGAGTGGCGCCTGCACGCTGCTGGTGCTCACGGTGTGGCTCACGCGCAGCCGTTTGATCTCCGAGCGTCTGACCCTGGTGTGGTTGGCGGCGGCGGCGACGGCCCTCGTGTTCGCCTTGTTCCCTCAGCTCCTTTACAAAGTGGCCGGGCTCTTCGGCTTTCAGTTCGCGTCGAATGCCCTGCTCTCGGCGACGGCGTTCGCCACCATCCTCTACGCGCTCTATCTGACCGTGAAGCTCTCGCGCCTCGAGCAGAACGTGCGCGTGCTGACGCAGCACCTCGCCCTGGCGAAGCTGGAGCCGGGACCGAGTGGGTCGTCGTCGTCGTCGTCGTCCGCGGGGGCTGGCGGCGACGCTCGACCATGACGACGTCGTCCCCCAGCGTCATCCTCGTCGAGCTGAACGAGGCGTCGCGCTACTTTCTCGACAAATACGTCGGCGACGGATCGCTGCCTTACTTTGCGCGCTTGCGGGACCGCGGCGTCATGCTGACGACGACCATTCCCGACTGGGACGCCGACGAAGCGCGCGCGTGGCGGACGATCAGTCCGTGGATCGTGTGGCCGAGCATCTACACCGGCTTGTCGCGGGCCGCCCACGGCATCGTCGGATTCGGCCAGGATCCCAACCCGACCCACCGACGGTGCGTGTGGGACGTGCTCGACGAACACGGCATCTCCACTGGCGTTGGGCACAGCTTGATGAGCTACCCGCCGCGCTGCCCCCGCGCTGGCGTGTTTTACCTGCCCGACATCCTGTCCGAGGACGCGGCCTGCACGCCGGCGTCGGCGGCCCATGCCCAGCGTTTCTGTGTGTTCTCGGCGCGGAACTACAGCGAGAGCTTCGTGCGCGATGCCCTGCGCGCCAGCGCCCTGTTGGCTGCGAGTGGGGCCAGCGGCGTGCGCGCGCAGACGATGGCGCGCGTGCTCGCGCAAATCCCGCGGGAGCAAATGAGCGGAGCCACCGTCGAGCCCGAGCGCGCCCTGCTCTTGTCCTACATTGCCGAAGACGTCGTCTCCACCCTGCTTCGGCGCCAGCAACCGCGCTTCACCTCGCTGCACCTGAACCATGTTGCGTACATGCAGCACCGCTATTGGCGCGCGGCCGAACCGTGGCGATTCACGAACGCGCTGTCGTCGACGGATGCGCTCTTTTTCGCGACCTCCGCTGAGCGCCGACGTTACGAAGAGCGCTTCTCGCGTTGGGTGCTGCGCAGCTTGCAGTACAGCGAGCGGCTCTTGGAACACCTCGAAGCAATCGCCAGCGACGACACCATCTTCGTCGTCGCCTCCGGCCTCGGCCAACGGCCCATGGATCCAGTCCACGAGATCCACAACCCCGTGGTGCGGCTCATTGCCGTGGAGCAACTGCTGCGCGCCCTGGGCGTCGACGATTGTCGAGCGCAGCACCAAATGAACCCCGACCTCACCTTGACCTTCACCAACAGCCAGCGCGCCGCCGCCGCCGCCGTCGTCTTTGAGGGCGTCGTCGTTCGCGATGAGGCCCTGTTCTTCGTCGAGCGCCGCGGCCGGCAGCTCTTTCTAGAGCTGCTCATGTGCAAAAAGCGCCGGGGCGAAAACCCGACGATTCACCATCGCCTGCGCAGCGACATCTCCTTCCCGCTGAACCGCTTCGTCGAGGAGCACCGCATTCCGGATCAATCGACGGCGCACCATGCCCCGGAGGGCTGGCTGCTGGCCTACTCGCGAGCTCTGGCCCTGCGCCGCGTCGTCGACACGCTGCCCATCACCGAGATTGCGCCGACGCTGTTGGGCCTCTTTGGCCTGGCGCCCGCGCCCTGGATGCACCTTCGCGAAGCCGGCTTTCAAATCGACAGCTAAGCCCTGCTAGACGGTTTCCTACTGGTCTTTTGAGGGCGAAGCGCCGCGTGCGAGCGCGTGGGTCGCCACGCAGACAGCGAGGCAGAAGGAGAATGCCCCCTGAAAGAGCAGGCGATCGAGCGCCGTCTGCAGATGCCAGTCCAGCGGAGCGTTGGTGGCGACGAAGACAGCGACGAGCGCCGACAGGTGCAGTCCGGCCACCAGCGCGCAAAACGCAAGGGGCACTGCGACGGCGCGTCGAACCCGCACGAGGGCGAGCCCCACCACCAGGGGAGTGGCGACGACGACGGGCTGGGCCAGCAGGCGCGTGACGATGGCCTGCAGGACGACGGGAACCCGCTCGACTCGGTGGAGCAACGTCTCAAAGCCGACGCCGCCGAAATCGCCATGTTGCACGTCGGTGACATCGACGCCGGCGGCACCGCGCGCGGCCGTCGCCGCCACCACGATGGCCGCAGCGATCCCGCTCGGGACCAGCAGCGCGCGCAGCCGCACAGGTCGTAGGGTGGCATCAAGGCGCGCGAGGACGACGACGACGTAGGCGACCCACAAGATCCCGCCGAGCACCACGCCTTCGTTCTTCACCAACACCAGCGCCCCGCAGCCAAAGGCCGCGGCCCACACAGGTCGAGGTGCCCCACCATCGGGACGCACGCGGAAACGGGTGCGCAGCAGCAGGACGCTCACGGTGGCGCCGACGCCGAGGACGATGGGATCCTGGTACCCGCTCGTGACGAGATGACGATCAAAAAGGGCCACCACACACAGCGCGGCGGCGACAGCCACGGGCGCCCGCAGGCGATGGGACTCGATGCTCGCCGCGCGGTCGTCGTCGCCGACCCCGTAGGCGAGGCTCGCACCGCCAGCGACGAACGCGCAGGATGTGACCAAACGCCCGAAGGCTTCGTCGATGGGGACGTCCGAGCGGACAACGCTGCGCCACAACAAAGGCCCGAGCTCGGGATAGGTCGGCCAGGGCATGTCGGCGAGGGAGGGCCAACGTTCCAGTCCCCGCACTTTCATGAACCACACCATCAGGGCATCCCAGGAATGCACCGGGACCACGAAAGTGTAGGCGACGGCGGCGACGACAACGGGCAGGAGCAAAACCACCAAGCAGGCCAGGGGCGCCAAGCCACCAAGGACGGAGCCGTGGGGCGTCGTCGTCGTCTGCCGCTGCGCCACCACCCACCAGGCCGCAGACCCCAGCGCCACGGCACTGGGCAGAGCAAAGGCGAGGGACTCGGGCATGCGCAGGGCGTGGCAGAAGAACAGGAGCGCACCCATCGCGAGCAGCCCGAGCTGCAGCTGCGCCGGCCAGGGCAGGCCTTCCTCCGGACGCCCCCGGACCCCTTCGGCGCGCGCAGCGCCGAAGAGGCGACCCACGAGCAAAGGAGCGACGACGAGGGTCCAGATCGCAGCGATCACCGATCCCCCCGCAGCGCCTGCGCCGCCGCGCGCGCGCGAGCATTGGTGGCCAAGGCGGCCTGGCGCACCGCGGTGAGGCACGAGCCACGACGGTGAACGACGACGTAGCCCTCGAGATCGACCCGGATGCCGACGACGTCGACGGCATCGGGTCGCCACTGGGGAGCGCTGGCCACGGGCCACGAGAGCTCGAGCACGAAGGGATAGAAGCGACGGGCCCAGGAAAAGCGCCTCAGCGGCTCGGGCAAGGGCATGGCCCCTTGCTCCGGCTCCACGGCGACGTCCAGACGCAAGGTGGGGGCCGCATCGGTGGCGTAGGCAAAGAGGGCCAGGGACACCCGCGCGGGTGCACCCGCCGTCGTCGTCGGGACCAATGCGAGCAGGGTGTCGACGTCGAGCCCCGTAACGAACTGGTAGCGCACCGTGCGCACACCCTGGGCGACCTGGTCGTCGACGACAGTGGCGCGTGCGACGACGCCGGGGCGACTGTCGTCTTCCTGGACGTCGATGGCGACGACGACGTCGGGATCGACGGGCTGCGGGTAGGCCGGGAACAGAGCCTCAGGATGCTTGTCCCAATCCCGATAGCGAACCGCCGGAAACCAGTCTTCACCCGGGGCCAGCGCGGGCAGGACCTGCATCAGGTAGCCGTAGCCCATGCGGTTGCAGTCGCCGTAGGTCGCATTGCGCCGCTCCTGCGTCGTCGTCGCGCGCAACACCGCGATGGATTGCCAGGCGTCGGCGACGACGGCGGCCGGCTTGTCACCCGCCGCCGCAGCAAGAAGGAGGGCTGGCACCCAGGGCAACACACGGGCGGCGTCGACTCTCACCATCAGACCTGAGCATCGCACGCGCGGGCAGCGACCCAGAGAATCGACAGCCTTGACGACGTCGACACCAGAGGTCTGGCCACATCGCGCTGCCGACGGTTCAACCGATGGGGCAGCCGCTGTACGGTCCGCCGATGGCCATGAGACGGGACAACAAGATCATCCTCGCGAGCTTCGGACTTCTGCTCGTTTTGTCGATCTGGATGCTGAGCTCGATGCTGTGCATCGGGGCCTGGCTTCGCTACGGCGTCGTCGTCGACCAATGTCCCGACGGCGACGTCCACGTGGGTTTGAGCGTCAGTGCCAACGATCTGCGCCGCGGTCAGCCTGGCTTGGTGACGGCCTATGGTCAGCTCCTCTACGCCGTCGCTGGACGCACCGACGTCAAAAGCACCACCATCGACGTCGACGACTTCGAAGTCAGCCTCGCTCCCAGCGATCAAAGCTCGGGCGCTGCAGAAAAGGCGATCTCGCTCCCCGCCGATTTCACCGATCTCGACGGCGACAGACCGCGTCAAGGCCGCATCACCCTGCCCAAAGACCTCGGCGACGGCGACTACACCCTGACGGTGAAAGCCAAGACCCCGGCCGGCGACGTCGTCGTCGACGCCCCGCTGCCGGTCTTTGCCCCGGCGCGGGTGCACTTGATCACAGATCGTCCGCTCTACGAGCCCGGCCACACTGTGAAGTTCCGCGCGGTGCTGCTGCGCGCCCGCGACCTCGTGCCCCTCGACGGACGACCGGGCAAATGGACGGTCACCGATCCCCAAAACACCGTGGTGCTCGAAGAACGCGCCGCCGCCGGCGAATTCGGCGTCGTCGACGGCGAGCTGCCCCTCGATCCCTCTTCGCCCACCGGCACCTGGCACGTGCGCTACCAAAGTGGCGACGCCTTCGACGACGTCACCATCGAAGTGAAGCCCTTCGAGCTGCCCCGCTTCACCGTCGAGGTCAGCGCTGCTCGCCCCTTCTACCGGGCCAAACAAGAGCCCCGCTTGCGCGTCAAAGTCGAAAACGCCGCCGGCGTGCCGACCAGCGCCACCCTGAGTCTCGCCTGGACGACTGCCGGGGCCTGGGAGCCGCCCGGGGAGTGGATGTCGTCGTTGCCGACGTCGGCCCGCACCGATCGAGGTGGCTTCTTCGAGCTGGTGTTGCCCGCCGTGCCCAGCGATCTCGTCGGCAAGGCCCAGATCCTGGCCACCGTCACCGCCACCGACGGCACCGGCGATCAAGAGGTCGGCACGGGCACCCTGCAACTCGCCGAAGATGCCATCGACGTCGACATCGTCACCGAGCTCCCACGCGCCGATGGCACCCCGGGCCTCGTCGCCGGCGTCAACAACCGCGCGTATTTGCGGGCCACCACCGCCGCCGGCGCGCCGCTGGCTGGGGTCACTTTGAGTGTGAAGCGAGCCTGGGAACGCAGCGACAAAGGCGTGGTCACGACCACCGACGAAGACGGCGTCGCCGCCCTGCAACTGGATCCCGGTCCCGCCGTCAACATCGTCGTACCGGCCTTGCCCATGCGCTTGCCTCCTCCCCTGCCGCCCGTCGTGCGCACGGCCCTCACCGAGCTCTTGCGCGGCGATCCCCTGCTCAGAGACGTCGCCGCCATCGACGGCTGGAACGCCCTCGCCGGCCGCTGTGGTCGCTTCGTCGTCGACAGCGCCACCATCACCGTGCACGCCCAGGTCGAGCCCGCCGGCAACGTGAGCCGGGTCAGCGGCGTCGACGACGCCGGCCGCTGCATCGCTGCCCAGCTGCAGGGGCGCAGCTTGCCCGCTGGTTCTCAACGGCTCTTTCGCTTGAGCTGGGAGCTGCGGCCCTCCTTGGCCAAGCTCAACGTCGACGACATCGGCGCCGAACCCCTGCCGGCGAAGCTGCAGACCTCGTTGGGCACCGCTGTGCTCGATGCCCGCGGCTGCCTCGGGCGCTTCACCCAGTTGGTGTCGCTGCCCCGCGTGCTCTTGTGGGAGGTCGACGGCACCCGCTTCTCGGTGCGCTTCGCCGACGATCCCCGGCCGCGCACCAACGTCCTCGACGACGTCCGCACGGGCTGCATCGAACGCACGTTCTCGAGCTGGGCCAACGACGCGCCGCGGCTGAACAACGACGACGGCCTCCGCTTTGGCGCTTTGCGCTTCAGTGTGGATCCCGTGGTCGATGCGCGGGCGGCGGCCAAAGTCGGTGCGACGACGATGCTGGGCTATGAGCTCCTTGTGGCGGCACGCGCCGAGGATCCCTCGGGCGGCCCCGCGGAGGTCATCGGCGACACCAAACTGCGCGTGGTCCCCGGCGACGTCCCGGCCCTGCGCCTGCGGCCGAGCAAGGTGATCGCGGGCGCAGGCGACGACGTCAGCATCGAGATCCTGCGCGGACCGGACTTCCAAGGTGAGCTCCCCGAGAAGTTGTGGTTGAACCACGTCAACGGCAGCCTCGAAGGCGTCGTCGACAAAGAGAAGCACTCGGTGCACTACACGCTGCCGAGCGATCGGGATGGCTGGTACGAGGCCAGCTTCAACGGCGGCACCGCGCGCATCTTTGTTCCCCGCCAACGCGCGCTGCAGGTCTCTCTCCAGGCCGAGCGCGAGAGCTACCGCCCCGGCGAGATGGCCAAGCTCGTGATCTCCACCCGCGAAGGCGGCCAGGGAAAAAAGGCTGCCGTCGGTCTGATCGGCGTCGACGCCACCCTTGCCCAGCTCGTGCCGCTGCCGGGGGCCGATGCCATGGATCGTCTCGAGCCCACCGTCGTCATGTCGCACCCGGCCTTCCATGTGCTCGATGCCACGGCGCTGGCGTTGGGTCGCGTGCGTGGCAAGAACGCCGCGGCCGCGACGGTGCTGCTGGTGCAATCGGTGCCGACGCCGCCGGAAATCGACGTCTACGCGCACGCCAACGCGACGACGAATTTCGATCCCTTGTCGCCGTTGACCGATCGCTTCTTCACGGCCCTCGAGGCCCTCTACGTCGAGGTGCGCCATTTCGAGTCCAGCGCGCCCCCCAGCGACAAGCTCACGCCCCAGCTCATGCTGAAGCTCTGGGACCAGGCCCTCGACGCCGCCCAGGATCGGGGCGCCGTCGTCACCGACGTCTTTGGCCGGCGCCTGTCGCTCCGCCTCTTGCCCGACGACCTCGTGGCTCTCACCGACCCCCGCCTGGTGGTCGCCGACGGCACGAGGCTTCCTGAAGATGTTGAAGCCTGGGTCCGCTTTGCCAAGAGGAGCTCGCGATGAAGCGCACACCTTGGGTCGTCGTCGCCATCGTCGCCGGGACGGGCTGCAGCGCCGAGCCGCCCTGGCAGGCTTCGAGTGCTCCCGCGCCCATGGTCGCCGAGAGCAACGAAGCGGAGCGGGACTTCAAGAAAAGGGACCGGGGCAGCGCCGACGACGCCACGCCAAAGGCTGAGATGGCGATGGCGATGGCGATGCCGCCCCCGCCCCCTGCACCGGGAGCGTCGGCAAAACCCGCCGAGCCCGGTGGAGCCGCCGAAGTCGCAGTGCCCAGCGCCCCCACGCGCTCCTGGTTTCCCGAGACCTTTCTCTTTGCGCCCCGGGTGATCACCGATGACAGCGGCGCCGCCAGCGTCGACGTCTTGGTGCCCGATCGCCTCACGACCTGGCGCGTGCTCGCGTTGGCCCACTCCAGAAACGGCGCGCAAAGTGGCACGGTGACCTCGCTGGTCAGCAACCTGCCGGTGTCCATCGACGTCGTCGTCCCGCCCTTTCTCCTCGCCGGCGATCGGGTGGCGCTGCCCTTTCAGGTGGTCAACAGCACCGCCGCTGCCTTGAGCCGCCCGTTGAAGGCCGTCGCCGACGGCGCGCGCTTGCAGGGCTTGGCGGGCAGCGTGCGCATCGAGGCGGGCAGCAGCACGACGACGACGGCCTGGCTCGAGACCCCTGCTCCCGGCCAGGTCACTGTCACCGCCGACGTCGGCAGCGACGATTCCGTGCGTCGCACCATCGACGTGCGCAGCGGGGGCAAACCCGCCCAGGTCGACCACAGCGGCACCCTCGCCGCCGCCCGCACCTTCTCGCTGCCGCTGGACCCCGCGGTGCTCGCGGACACGACGAAGGCGACGCTGACGGTGTTCCCCGGCGCCCTGGCGATCTTGCGGGCCGAGCTGGCGAGCGCTCCGGATCGCAGCTCCGTCGACGACGACGCTTATTTGCTTTCGCTCACCGCTCGCGCGCGCCTGCTGGGGCAAAAGCTCGGAGCTCCCGTCGACGAAGCCCTGCTCGTGCGCCTCACGCGTCTCGCCACCCAGCGCGCCGCCCGCCGCACCGTGAACCCTGACTTGATGTCGGCGATGAGGCTGGCGCCAGGAGCCCTGGCCCACGATCCCCAGAGCCTCCTCGCGCGCAACGGCGAGCACCTGGCGGCCTTCGTCGCTCGTGCCCAACGACCCGACGGGACCTTTGCCGGCGCCGACGGCTGGCCCCTGCAGCGCTTGATCGTGGCCACCGCCGACGGCCTCAGCGCCGTGCGCGCCGCCACCCAAAGCGAAGCGACCAAACGCCGCGCCGCCGCCACCACGCTGCGGGCCCGTGGGGCGTTCGAGCGCTTCGCGCAGCAGATCGACGACCCCTACACCGCCGCCGTCGTCGTCGCCTCGGGCGCGGTGCAGGGCGATCAGCTGCTGGCGCTGCGCACGCAGGTGATGGCGGCGCTGGTGAAGCGCGACGACGGCAGCCAGGCCTTGCCCGTGCCCGAGAGCGCGGTGCGCGCCGACGGCAGCCCGCCTTCGGAGGTCGAGGCCACGGCCCTGGCCATCCTCGCGCTCAACGATCACCCCGCGGCGTCGGCGCTCCTGCCCAATCTTGGCGCCACCGTGCTCTCGGCCTATCGCCCGGGCCGGGGCTTCGGCGACGGCGCCACCAACGGCGTCGCCCTGCAAGCCGTCGCCCTGCTCTTTGCTGCGCCGCTGCCGACCAAGGTGGTGGTGTCTCTGCGCATCAACGACAAGCTCGCCGGCAGCGACGTCCTCGAAGGCGCCCGCTTGCAGGAGGTGCTGACCCTCGACGCCGACGTCGCCGCCGTCGGCGCCAAGGGTCTCGCCGTCGTCGTCAGCGCCGACCCGCCCGTGCCCGGCCTCAGCTACGTGTTGACGGTGCGCTCCGCGGTGCCCTGGCCCAAGGCCGCACCCGACGCCGGCCTCAACCTCAGCGTCGCCGTCGAAGGGGATCTGAAGGTCGGCGCCACCAGCACCGTGGTCTTGCGCGCGGTGGCTCCGGGCGGCGGCGCGCTGCGACTGACCCAGGGCCTGCCTGCCGGCGTCGACGCCGTGCGCTCATCGTTGCAACAGCTGGTGGACGAGCACGTCATCGAGGCCTTCGAGCTCAACGACGGCGTCGTCGTGCTGCGCGCACCCTCGCGCAACCAGGGCGAGCTTTTCAATGCCCGCTTCCAGATCGTGCCGACCCTCGCCGGTGCGCTGCACACCCAGGTCGCCACCGCCGAGCTGGCCGGACGACCCGACACAGCGGTGTATTTCCCGCCGGCGCTGTGGACCATCTCCGGCTTCTGAACAGCAATGACGTCGTCAGTAGGACAGCAGGGCCAGCCGAACCTCGAAGGTCGCGCCGGCGCCGAGGCCGCTGCGCACGCTGACCGTGCCTCCGTGCAACTCGACCAGCTGACGCACGATGGCCAGGCCGAGGCCGGAGCCCTTGCCCTCCACGTGCCGAAACGAGTCGAAGATCGTGGCCTGCTCCTCAGGGGCGATGCCGGCGCCGTGATCGGCGACGCTCACGACGACGAAGGCGCCCTCGCGGGCCACGACGACGTCGACGACCCCGCCGCGGCTGGAGGCCCCCACGGCGTGCTCGATCAAGTTGGTCATCACCTGCACCAGAGCGCCACGATCTCCGTCCACCTGCAGCCCCGGCATCAGCTTCGGCGTCACCTCTGCGCCCGCGATCTGGAGAGCAGCGGTGACATTCTGGAGGGCGGCGGCGACGACGTCGTCCAGGGCGACTGGGGCTCGCGTGACTTGGAAGCGACCTGCGGCGAGCTTGCTGTGATCGAGGATGTCGTTCACCAACCCCAACAACCCATGCCCGGCGGCAATGATGTGGTGCAGCTGAGCAGCCAGGCCGTCGGCGTCGTCGGGAGCAAAGCGTCGTTGGGTCGCGATGAGGCCGAGCCGCTCGCAGTCGCCACAGCGCATCGACGGATCATGCTCGGCGTCGACGTCGACGACGGCCTGGCAATGAGGGCACACCAGAACCGGCCTCTCCTCGATCTCGGCGAGCAGGCCGCGGGGGATGTTGATGATGGCGCTGAGAGGCGTGCGCAGCTCGTGTGAGGTACGGGCGAGGAATTCGTTCTTCAGGCCATCGAGTCGGAGCAGCCGCACGGCGAGGTCTTCTGCCGCGCGCCTAGAACGAGCTGCACCGATGGCCAAGACGATGGCCTGCGCCAGCGCAAATCCCACCAGCACATAGCCGCCAACAAATGGGGTGTGCAGGATGAAGTAAACAACCAGTATATCGTTGATGATTCCGACCAGCAGAATGATCATGCCGAAGAGCATCACCCGGACCTCCCACGTGCCGCGGTGTCGACTGAAGGACATCAATCGGTAGAGAATCCAGCCGGCGGTCGCGAGGGTGATGACCTGGTACGGTGGCGCGGCTCGGGTGAAGACCAACGTCGATGTCGTGATGCCCAACAGCACGAAGACGGCACAAGGCAAGGCGACCGCCAAGACGAAGCGCTTAGAGATCAGTCCAGGAATGGCGCCATAAATGAAGACGCAAAATAACGGGGTCATCATCTCTGGTGTGATGAACTCGATGCGTTTCAGCAGCGGCCATAAATGCGATCCTGGATACAGCTCTTGAATGTGATAACCGCGCTCCAAGGTGCGCAGCGCCGTCGTAAAGCAGAGTAACGCAAACCACATTGGTGCTCGCTCCGAGCGGCGCAAGGCAAACAACGCCAGGTGATAGAGGCCCACCATCACGAGGACGCCGACGACGAAGAAGTCCTCGCTGCGATCGGCGTCTCGTTCGCGCGCGAGCTGCGCGGGGCGTCCCAGTCTGATGGAGTCGCGAGGACCACCCCAGGGGTAGGAGAAGTTGCTGATCTGGTGAACGAGGGTCAGCGACGTCGACAGCGGCAGTGGCGCGCTGTCGGGGATCGAGTCGGCAACGCCATGGTCGGCGTCGCGGGCCACCACGCCCGACGACATCAGCCGCTGCCTGGTCGCTGTCGCTGTGTTGTCGATGACGTCGAGCGTGTAGGCGGTGTCGGCGCAGGTCAAAGAGACGGCCAAGGGAAGAGCCGGCAAGAGCAGCCGCGCGCGCAACGTGCCGAAGCCCACCGCCGTCGCCCTCCCCTGCTGCGTCGGTGCTCCCCGCCAATTGCCCGGCGCCTGGAGGTGATCGACGGTAGGACGCATCGCGTCACCCTCGTCGACCAACAGGTGCCCAAAGGAGAACTCCCATGAGCCCGCGAGATCAACCGGGCCGTCGTCGTCGAAGTTCCAGTTTCGCAGGTCGATGACGCCGTCGACAACGGTGGGGGGGCTCTGCCCGCAGGCGGTGAGCAGAGCCAGTGCCAACAACATCGAGCAGCGCTGGGCCATCGGTCCTCGCTGTCGAGCATCCCACGACACCGCGCATCGGCGTGATCTGGTGGCTCGCGGGGGGCGATGCTCCTATCTCGCCAAGAGAGCACTGCGCACGAGGGGACAACTCCGTCGAAGCGAGCTGCGTCATGGGCAAAATCATCGGCATCGATCTCGGCACAACCTATTCCGTCGTTGCCATCATGGAGGGCGGCGAGCCCAAGGTGATCCCGAACCAAGAAGGGGCCCGCACCACGCCCTCCGTCGTCGCCTATGCGGCATCGGGCGGCGAAATCATGGTGGGCCAAGTCGCGCGCCGACAGGCCGTCACCAACCCCAAGAACACCATCGCCTCGGCCAAGCGCTTCATCGGCCATCGTTTCGAAGAGGCCGCCGAGGAAATTCGCCGGGTGCCCTTCGAGGTCGTGAAAGCCGAAGCGGGCGACTGTGCCTTTCGCATCCACGGCAAGATGGTCACGCCGCAGGAAGTGTCAGCGAAGGTGCTGCAGAAGCTGAAGGCGGCGGCGGAGGCCTACCTCGGCGAAAAGGTGAGCGAAGCCGTCATCACCGTGCCGGCCTACTTCAACGACAGCCAACGTCAGGCCACGCGCGACGCCGGCCGCATCGCTGGTCTCGAGGTCAAACGCATCATCAACGAGCCCACCGCCGCCGCACTGGCCTACGGGCTCGACAAGAAGAAGGCCGAAAAAATAGCGGTCTACGACTTCGGCGGCGGCACCTTCGACATCTCCATCCTCGAGGTCGGCGACAACGTCGTCGAAGTCGTGGCCACCAACGGCGATACCCACCTCGGCGGCGACGACATCGATCAGGCGGTGATGGAGCACCTGATGAAGGAGTTCCGCAAAGAGACCGGCATCGACCTGGCCAAGGACGCCATGGTGGTGCAGCGACTGCGCGAAGCAGCAGAGAAGGCCAAGATCGAGCTGTCGTCGGTGATGGAGACCGAGATCAACCTCCCCTTTTTGACCGCCGACGCCGCCGGGCCCAAGCACATGCTGATCAAGCTCACCCGCAGCACCCTCGAGCAGATCATGACGCCCTTCGTCGAGCGCACGATGGCGCCGGTGAGAAAGTGCCTGAGCGACGCCAAGATGTCCCCCACCGAGGTCGACGAAGTGGTCTTGGTCGGTGGCTCCACGCGCATTCCCATGGCCCAAGCGGCGGTGCGCAAGCTCTTCGGCAAAGATCCCAACCGCTCGGTCAACCCCGACGAAGTGGTGGCCCTGGGGGCAGCGGTGCAGGGCGGCGTGTTGAGCGGCGAAGTCAAAGACGTCGTCCTGCTCGACGTCACGCCTCTGTCGTTGGGCATCGAGACCCTCGGCGGCGTGACGACTGTGCTCATCCCCAGAAACACGACCATCCCCACACGCAAGAGCGAGATCTTTTCGACCGCGGCCGACAACCAGACCTCCGTGGAGGTGCACGTGTTGCAGGGCGAACGAGAGCTGGCACGCGACAACCGCACCCTCGGGCGCTTCCATCTCGATGGCTTGCCACCTGCGCCCCGGGGACGACCGCAGATCGAGGTCTCCTTCGACATCGACGCCAACGGCATCGTCACCGTCGCCGCCAAAGATCAGGCTACGAGCAAGGCGCAGCACATCACGATCACGGCCAGCACCGGGCTCAGCAAGCTCGAAGTCGAACGCATGGTGAAGGACGCAGAAGCCCACGCCGCCGACGACAAGCGCCGGCGCGAGCTGATCGAAGAACGCAACCGCCTCGACACCCTCGTCTACGCCCTCGAAAAAACCGTGCGTGAGAGCGGCGACAAGATCAAGAACATCGTCGAGGTCGAAGGCGAGTTGCGCGACGCGCGGTCGAAGCTGCAGTCCGAAAACCTCTCCGAGCTGCAGGCCGCTCACGAGCGCATCGAGAAGCTGAGCCACCGCGTCGCCGATGAACTCTACCGCACGACGCCTCCTCCGCCGCCAGGCAACGGCGCGCAGGCCACCCAGCCCCCAGACGACGTCGTCGACGCCGAATTCGAGGAGCACCACCCGCCGCATTGACCACCAGCTCTGGGACCTCGTGCGTTGGGGTGCTGCTCGTTGTAGACGCACAAGTCTTTCCCCGGAGCGCACATGGCCCTTCCTCCCGAGCCCATCGACAGTGTGTTGTTCGACGCCAAGGCCGTCGTCGCCGGCGAGGTGGTCGCCATCGTCACCGAGGGCGCTGCTCTGCCGAAGAAGACGCCGAAGAAGAAGGATCACCGCGATGTCGGCAACCTGGCGGCCTGGCAGAAGCTGAGCCTGCGCATCGACAATGTGTTGCTGGCAGGGCTCGGGACCGCCGAAGGCGCCGTCGTCGACGTCCTCAAGCCCGAGGGCCACTATGCGCTGCCCGTGGGTGCCGCCGGGCCTTTCTTGCTGGGAGCGCCCGGCGACGACGGCTTGCCCGTGATCTTGGGGCGCTACGGACCCGACAGCTACCGCGCCGACGTGGTCGAAGCCGCCATCCGTCGTCGGGCGGAGTGAGGGTCCTGAGCGGTTGACAGGTGCGGTCCCAGCCCCTTTTGTCCCGACCCATGCGCTGCAGCCTCGTCGTCGTCTTCCTCGCCCTGGCCGGCGCCGGCTGCGACTACACGATCAGCGGGCCGGTGCTCGGCTACGAGGCTGACGAAGAGTCCTGCGTGAACCAGGTCGACGACGACGGCGACGGCGCGGTGGACTGCGAAGATCCCGAGTGCTGGGTCTTCACCAACCGCTGCGGCGAATTCCCCACCGAAGAGGTGACCTTCGACCTCGAAGACTCCCTCGAGGAGTGCACCGACTTCATCGACAACGACGGCAACGAGTTCTTCGACTGCGAGGAGTTCGCCTGCCAAGACATCCTCGAGATCTGCTGCGTGCTCGAGTTCGACGACGCCTCCTGCAGCGACGGCGTCGACAACGACCGCGACGGCGACACCGACTGCCTCGATCGCTCCTGCCGCAACGGGACCTTCGTCACCGTCTGCGATGAAAGCACCGAGGCCACCTGCTCCGACGGCAAGGACAACGACGCCGACGGGGTCAGCGACTGCGACGACGACGACTGCGCCGACTTCTGCCAACCCGTCGTCGACAGCGGCCCCGAAGACACCGTCGCAGCGTGCTCCGACGGCGGCGACAACGACGGCAACGGCTTCGTCGACTGTCGGGACTTCTCCTGCTCAGCCTCGGCCGATCCAGCGGTGCTCGCCTTGTGCCCCCCCGAGGTCAGCCTCGAGGACTGTGGCGATGGCGTCGACAACGACAAAGACGGCTTCACCGACTGCGCCGACCGCTCTTGCTCCCAGTCGGTGAACGAGGAGGTGTTCCGCTTCTGTGAGACCCGGCTCGAGAGCAACCTCGAGCGCTGCTCCGACGGCAAGGACAACGACGGCAACGGCTTCTTCGATTGCGCCGACCGCGCTTGCACGGGCACCGGCGCCGACAGCGAGACCCAGAAATTCTGCGAGTCCCGCACCGAGCTCTCGGTGGCCAACTGCACCGACGGCATCGACAACGACAAGAACGGCTTCATCGATTGCCGCGACAACGGTTGCCGCTTCGCCGACGACCCCGCGATCCAAGCCTTCTGTCAGGAGTCCGCCGATCCCGCGAATTGCGACGACGGCGACGACAACGACAACGACGGCTTCACCGACTGCGACGACTTCGACTGCGCCTACAACCCCGAGGTCACGGTGTGCGCCGGTCTGCCGCGCCCGTGTGAATGAGATCATGATCAAATCCCTCCCCTTCGTCGCCGTCGTCGTCGCTCTCGCTGGCGCCCTGCCCGCGTGGGCCGAGGACCCCGAGCCCGCCGCTGCTGCGAGCGAAGGCGGCGTGGTGTCCGGCGAGGCGCCAGTCAGGGCCGCCGACCCCGCTGCTGCCGTAGAGACCAATTGCACCGACCACGTCGACAACGACGGCGACGCCGTCTCTGACTGCGGCGACTCCGACTGCGCCAAAGAGGCCCACTGCCAACCCGACGGCAAGCCCGAAGCCACCGACGCCAAATGCAGCGACTGGATCGACAACGACGGCGACGGCGCCATCGATTGCGAAGACAAGGAGTGCCAGCTCAGCACCATCAGTGTCTGCACCGGATCTTGGCAGGGCGACGTCGACGGCGAAGGCGGCGAAGGCACCTCCGGACCCCACGATCCCGCCGCCGCAACCAGCGAAGGCGGCGAAGGCAAACGTGTCTACAACGGCGACGTCGAACAGCCCGACAGCGAAGGCGGCGTCGGCTTCGTCGGCATTCGCTTTGGCATCGTCGCCGGCGTGCAAGAGAGCCTGACGACGACGAACACCAACGCGGCCGACACCTACGAGACGCGCATCGACACCCGCTTCGACACCCTGCAGCTGCGCGCCTTTGGCTCCATGCCCTTGCTCGAAGACAGCTTCTTCCTGGTCTCGATGCAGGCCGCCCAATCTCCGCGCATCACTTTTGCGATGTTTCAATTTCCGCTGGGCGGCGGCCATTATGCCAATCTGAACAGCGGTGGTGGCACGCTTTCCGCTCAACCCTTGATTTCAACGGCGAAGCGGCCGTTGTTGGACATTCCTCGCTACCTGGTCAACCCCTTCGATCAATTCCTGGACGCTGGCCTCGAGCTCAATGGTCCCATCGTGCTCAACCTGCTGCGCTACCGCGTCTTCGCCGGCGGCGGCACCGGCCTCTTCGGCGACTTCGGCGGCCGCCGCTTCGAAGACGCCAACGTCAACCCCACTTTCTCGGCCGGCGCGCAGGTGTGGATGACCCCGGTGGGCATCTACAATCGCTTTGACACGCCCTTTCTCTACCGCCCTGTGCCCATGGCCGTAGCCTTCGCCGTCGGCGCGAAATATGAGCAGCGCGAGCAGGAGCGTTTCCCCGCCGTCCACGGCGTCGGTGTCTTCCGCTATGGATTGTTTGCCGCGCAATTCGAGTCCTACAACAAAGCCGAGATCAACTTCGGCGCGCTGCAAACCGCAAACTACCTGCAGCTCGGCTTCCTCTTGTGGCCAGAGTGGTTCTTCGTCGCCGTCGACGGCGGCCAATTCTATACCAGCAATTTCGGCGAGAGCGCCAAGATTGGCCTGACACCGGCGAAGAACCTCGCCGACATCCCCAATGCGCTGAAGCGCAACCGCATCGAGTACCAGGCCCGCGCCGCCCTCCATTGGTTCTTCTGGCGGCAGAACGGCATCATGAGCCTGCGCTACACCTTCGACAGCACCGACCCGATCCCCGTGGGTCCCCAGGCCGATCGCACCTTCCCCGTCGTCACCCACGAAGGCGTGCTGCAGGTGCAGATCCGCTTCTGAGCGCCCGATGTAGGCAGATGGCGTCCGCCGGCCCCAACGGTCGGAAACTGGAGCCAGCCAGATCCGGGCTCTAGCGTGGGCCCATGGATTCCGTTCACAACCTGCGCGCCCGCCCCGATCTGTCCCTGCCCGGCTTGATCACCGCCGCCGTCGTCGTCGCCCTCTTCTGCGTCGACGCTGTGCACGCAGGGCCCCGGCGCCGCAACAGCGACGGGCCGCAGCTGGCGGTCACCGAATCGACGGAGTTCGAGGTCACCCTCAGCGTCCAAGCTGGCAAGGCCCCCACCTTTCAGGTCTACGCGGCCCAAACCAGCGAAGGCGACGTCTACGTCGTCGAGCTGCCCGGCCTTGCCGTCGCCAACGTCCCACTGCCGACCTCTGGACCCGGCGTGCTCCTGCGCGGCGCGCGCATCGAGGCCGGACCCAGAGGCTCCGCCGACCGGGTGATCTTGCGCTTCGCCGACGACGTCGACTTCGACGCCACCACCGACAAAGGCACGCTCTTGGTCCGCTTTCGCCACACCGGCGACCGCGCGACCCTGCTCGCGGGTCACGAGGAGTGGCTCAAAGCCGAGGCAGCCCGACGACAAGAGGAGGCAGAGCTCGCTCGGGCCAGCACCGAGCGCCTGGCCGAAGAAAAACGCCTGGCCGAGCCCCCAGCTCCCGTCGCCGTCGCCGTCGCCGTCGCTGTCCCCCCCGACGTCAGCGCGGTGGCCTCGCCTGCCCCGGTGGTCGACGAAGCGAAGGAGACGTCAGAGCAGCGGGTCATCGAGGAGAAGCGGGTCGCCGAAGAGAAACGCGCCGCAGCCGCTGCCCAAGCCAGAGGCGTCGCCGAAGCAAAACGGCTCGCCCAAGAGCAGCGGGTCGTCGAGGCCCAGCGCGCCGCCGACGAGAAACGCCTGGCCGAGCAGCGGCGCGTCGCCGAGGAGAAACGCCTCGCCGACGAGAAACGGGCAGCCGCTGCAAAACGCCTCGCCGAAGAAAAGCAGGCGGCCCAAGAGAAGCGCGCCGCCGACCAAAAACGCATCGCCGAGGAAAAGCGCATCACCCAGGAGCAAAAGGTCGCCGAGGCCCAACGCCTCGCCGAGGAAAAGCGCCTCGCCCAAGAGAAACGCGCCGCCGAGAAAAAACGCCTGGCCGAGGAGAAACGCCTCGCCCAAGAGCAACAGCTCGCCGAACAGCAGCGCCTCGCCGATGAAAAGCGCCTCGCGCAAGAGAAGCGCATCGCCGACGAAAAGCACGCCGTCGAAGAAAAGCGCCTCGCCGAAGAGCACCGCATCGTCGAGGAGAAGCGCGCCGCCGACGAGAAACGCCTTGCTGAGCAGAAGCGCGTCGACGAAGAAAAAGCCGTCGCCGAGCTGAAAGAGCGCGAGGCCGCCGCGCGTGCAGCAAGCGAGCGCGAGGCCCAGCGGCGCAGCGAGGAGGCGCAGCGGCGCGCCAACGACGACGTCCGCCGCCGCGCCGCCGAGGCCGCCCGCAAGGAGCAAGAGCGGCTCGACGCCGCCCGTGGCAAGCGCTCGGCGCCCGCTCCCGAGCAAGAAGCCGAAGCACAGCGCGTGAAAGAGCGACGTCTCGAACAAGAGCGTCTCGAGCGCGAGCGGGCCGAGCAAGAGCAGCGGCAAAAACAAGAGGCCGAGACCAAAGTCCGCGCCGACGAAGAGCGCCGGGTCCAAGAGGAGAAACGCCCTCCCAAGGCCGAAGAGGCCGGCTTCGGCGGCGCCAGCGCTGCTCATCGCAGCATCGAGATCTCTCGCCCCCATCGCTTCCAGCGCTACCAACCGCCCAAAGAAGACGAAGACGACTTCGGCGGCAGCAGCAGCGACAGCGATGACGACGTTGTCGACGAGAGCAGCGGGCGCTCAGTGCTCTCCCAGGTGACCGTGCAGCGGACCAGCGCCGGCGCCCGGGTCGGCGTCCACGTCGACGGCGGCGCTCGCTACCTGGTGACCCGGCGGGGCAAGGATAAAGTGGTGTTGACCCTCTTCGACACTCGCGTGGACGAGCTCGACGTGCGTCGCACCCTCGATGCCCGCGCGCTCGGCACTGCGGTGCTGCGGGTGATGCCCACCGTCGAAGAAGATGGGCACTTTCGCGTGCAGCTCGTCGTCGAGACCCGCGGGCAGAGCGCGGTGAAGATCGACCAAGACGACCAGATCCTCTGGCTGGAGATCGCAGGATGAGGGACGTCGGCGTCGCCAAAGCCCTGGTCGTCGTCGTCATCGCTTGGTCGGTCTTGGCCGGCTGCGCGCCGCTGGGGGTTGCTTCGCGCCGGGATCACCCCCTGCTGGGCCGCGAAGTGGGAGAGGGGCCGGCGTCGTCGTCGTCGTGGCGCTCACCCCTGTCCGACGCCGTGCCCGACGACGGCAGCGACGCCCGCGAGGCCCGGCTGCGCTTGGCGGCGGCGGCGGCGGGAGCAGTGGGAACCGAACCCATCGTCGTCGGCGGCGTGCGCTACCGCTTCGACTGCTCCGGCGTCGCCTCGGGGATCTACGCGCGGGCAGGATTTCCGCTGGGAAAAGACGCCCTCGACAGCGGCGGCCTCGACGTGCGCCGGCTCTATGAGCTGGTCCGCCGCACGGGCTCGTTGCGCACCCGCGATCCCCTGCCGGGCGACCTGGTCTTCTTCGACGACACCTGGGACTACAACGGCAACGGGCAGATGGACGATCCCCTCAGCCACGTCGGCGTCGTCGAAGAAATCGTCGACGACGGCACCGTGGTGTTCGTGCACCGCATCGGCCACCAGGTGGTGCGCGCGCGCCTGAACTTGAAGAGACCCAGCGAGCGCCACGACGAGAAACACCGCGCCCTCAACCAATACCTGCGCAAAGCCTCGGGAAGCTGGCCGCAAAAAACCACCGGCGAGCTCTTCGTCGCTTACGGCTCGTTGCCCGTCGGCCGCCCAGAGCGCCTGCTCGCCTCCGCCGCGCATTGACGATGACGGTTGCGTTCGGGCGCGTGTTGATCGTCCAGGCACGGTGCGGACACCCAATGCCCTGGAACATCAACGCGCGGGGCTTGATGTTGGATGTCCCGCCCCTAACGGCGTGATGCTGGGAGTTCGGACGCAAGGCGGGCGCGGCCATCGAAGAGCTCGTTTCCCTCGAGCTCTGCCGGCGCCGAAGCGCTCAACCTCCCATAGCCGTGCGACAACGACGACGTTCCATCGCCGGCAACAGCTCGAGGGAGCCTTTGGCCAGCACCAGCTAACGCGTCAAAACAAGGGGCAGGGGTCCAGGGGGGTTGCCCTGGACCCCCTTGGCCCGGCCGGAGGCCTTCTCCGCGCGAAGCGCGTGCTGGGCGCCCCAGGCGAAAATCTGAGGATCTGCGGCCTCCAAGCCGCATGGACGCCCACCAGGTCCACGGCTACGCTCCTCGACGTCGCGGCGTTTCGGCTGCCTGCTTGGCCTGTGAGGGGACCTCCATGATTGCCCGCCTTTCGAGCACCCTTTCTCTGCTCGCCCTTGCTGCTGTCGTCGTCGCTGGCTGTGGTGGGGGGACGCCCAACATCGAAGACCCCGGCGTGAGCGATGCTGGCGTCCCGATCATCCGCTTCGATGCCGGACCACCCCCCGACCCGGCCGACGGCGGCGTCGTCGATGCCGGCGCCGTCAACAGCGTGGTCCAGATCACGTCGGTGACCGCTCCCAACGGGGCCCTGACCGGCGGCAACCGCGTCGTCCTCGAAGGCGACCAATTCGACCCTTCCTGCTCCATCACCTTCGGCGGCGTCGAGGCCACCAATTGCCTCTTCCTCACCACCCAGCGCATGAGCTGCGAAGTTCCGCCCGGACCCGCCCCCGGCCCCGTCGACGTCGGCGGCACCTGCGCTTTGGGTCTGGCCCTGCTCGAGGCTGGCTACACCTGGTTCTCGCCCGTGCTCATCAACGGCGTCACGCCGGCGTCGGGCAGCACCGTTGGCGGCACCCCCCTCACCGTCACTGGCAGCGATCTCAACGCCGGGATGATCCTCCTGCTCGGCGGTCGACAGGTCGTGAACCTCCAGGTCGCCGCCGATGGCCTGTCGGCCACCGCGCTCTCGGCCCCGGCCACCGATCCCGGCCGCGTCGACGTCGTCGCCGTCGACGTCTTTGGTCGCTCGGTGCTCTCGCTTGCCTTCACCTATGTGCAAGACCTCTCCCTCACCGGCGTCAGCCCCACGGTGGTCAACCCCGGCGACGTCGTCGAATTGCAAGGCGGGGGCTTCACCGAGCGCGATGGCCTGCAAACCGGGGCCGCCGTCAGCGACGTCGTCGCCGGCCGCAACAACCTCATCGACGACGAGCGTTTCCGCGTGGTGGTCCCCGCCCTCGGCGAAGGCAGCCACGACGTCAGCGTCAGCCGCGGCGCCGTCGACGCCCGCCTCACCGATGGCCTGATCATCTTGCCCGCTCTCACCGCAGGTTTCGTGCTCACCGGCGTGGTGCCGCGAAACGTCGACGTCGCTGGCGGCGACGTCATCACCCTGGCCGGCGAGGGGCTCACGGGCGTTACGGGCGTCACCATCGGCGCAGCGAATGCAGCCTTCGTCGTCGTCGACGATCGCCGGCTCACCCTCACCGTTCCCCCTGGCACGGCCGGAGCCGCCGACGTCGTCGTCACCCGCGCAGACACTGCGGGCACGCTCACCGGCGGCGTCGTCTACGGCCAACGCTTGTCCCTGGGCGCCATCGCCCCCGCCCAGGCCGAAGCCAGCGGCGGCACCGTGCTCACCCTGAGCGGCAACGGCTTCGTCGACGGCGACGTCGTCACCTTGGGCGGCATCCCCTGCGCCGACGTCGTGGTCGCCTCGCCCACCTCGCTCACCTGCACCGCAGCGGCCGGAGCTGCCGGCCTGGTCGACGTCGTCGTCGTCGGTCCCGATGCTCAACGTGCGGCCAGCAGCGATGCCTTTCTCTTCGAGCAGCCGTTGAGCGTGCTCGGGGTGCAGCCTTCGCGCGGCGCCTACACCGGCGACGTCTTCGTCACCGTCTCGGGCACGGGCTTTCAGCGCCTCAAGAGAGCGTCGTCGTTGACCTCGCCCATCGTGGCCTTCTTCGGCGGCGTCCCCGGCGATCCCCGCGAGCTCACCGTTGTCAGCGACAACCTCATCACCTGCCGCACGCCGGGGCCGAGCAACACCGGCCTGCTCGACGTGCAAGTGACCATCGCGACCATCACCTTCGACGACAACGGCATCCCCTCGGTGGCCTTGGATCCCGATCCTACGCACTCAGCGATCGCGACGCGCGTGTACACCGCCTTCGATCCGACCAGCATCCTCGGCGGCACCCGCGGTGGACCCGTCGACGGCGCCATGTACCTCACCGCCCTCGACGCCTTCACCGGCCTCCCCGTGCCCAACCTGTTGGTGTTCACCGGCAGCGTCGGCGAGGGGGGCGGCGTCCCCACCGCAGCGGACATCACCCACTTCCCCTTCGGCCAGGCGACGCTCTCGGGCCCCGACATCGTGGGACCCCAGACCATCTCCGTCGTCGGCGACGGCTACGAGCACTCGACTCTGGTCGACGTCAACGCCTCCGAGGTCACCCTCTACTTGATGCCCATCGGGGGCGGTGGACCTCCGGGCCAGGGCACGCCGCCGCCGCCGCCGCCCCCCGCCCAGATCCGTGGCCGGGTCTTCGGCTTCGCCAAGGAGTTCTTCGATCCCGCCGCCCTCGGCCCCGACGAGATCGCGCTCTGCATCGTGGTGACGACGTCCCGCGACGAATTCGCCGGCACCCCCAATCCCGGAGGCGACAACGTCGTCTTCGAAGAAGGCGGCGAATTTTTCATCGCCAACTCTCGACCCGGACGCCTGGGCCTCGTCGCCCTCGCCGGCATCTTCAACCTCACCACCCAGGAATTCCGCTTTCGCCAGATGGGTGTGCGCCGCGAGGTCTTCCCCCAATTCGGCGTGACCTTGATCGATCAAGACATCGAGCTGTCGATCCCTCTGGACCGAGACATCGACCTCTCCATGCCCGACGCCCCCTTGGACTTCGAGATCGAAGACATCCGCGCGCCCTTCGGCAACGGCCCCGACATCACCCGGGTCATCCCCTTCATCCAGCTCGGCGGCGAGGGCGCCTTTGCCTACACGACGGCCATCGGCGGCACCCGCAACCACGCTCTCGAGACCATGCCCGACGTCCCCGGCGAAATGCTCACCTTCGTCGCCGGCGCCTACTCGACGACGGGGCGCAACTTGTTCACCGACTTTGGCACCGCCAACCTCACGGCGAATTCCGTCATCGTCACCGGTACCGGCACCACCTGGGACACAGTCGATCTGAGCGGCCAGCCCGAGGCCATCGGCAAGATCCTGGTGGTCGAGCTCGACGACGGCACCCGCTTCGCCTCCGACATCGTCGGCGTCAACGCTGCAGATTCCGTGCGGGTTCGCGATCGCGCGCCTTTGAGCGGCAGCGGTTTCAGCTACCACATCGGCGACGCCGGCATCCCTTCGTCGGAGGTCATCCAGGACGGCGTCGGCGACCTGCGCGGCGGCGTCACCATCCAGCCCGTGCTGGGCATCCCCGAGGTGATTTCTCCCCTCGACAACGGCGTGCTCGAAAACCGCACCCTGCGTTGGCGCAAGGCGCCCGGCGAGCAGCCCACCATCCACGTGATGTTCGTCTTTGAGCCCTTCGAGTTCAAACAGGTGTGGAGCTTCTACATCGAGGGCAGCCGCACCAAGGTGCCCGTCCCCTTCGTGCCGCGCATGGAGGACGTGATGTCGGTCTTGCCCATTCTCGAGCGCACCCTGCCCGAGGACTTTGTGGCACCCAAAGACCTCTACGTCGGCGGCCTGGTCTGGCAGCACGAGGCCATCTTCACGCCCGGCCTCACCTACGACAACTGGTCGAATCTCGACATCAGCACGCGCGGACGGCGGGCCTGGACCACGAATCTCAAGGTCTTCGTCCACGGCCGCGACGACTGATCCCGGGTCCGGGTGATTTTGTCGGCTGCGCCGACTGCATCACCCGGCTCCGCAATATTCTGTGCCCTCGCGGGCGGCACTTCTTTCGCCAGGGACTTTTCGGATGTGACCGAAGGCCCAGCCCCCTGTCTCAGGGGGTTTCGGGCTCCGTCGCCGACGCATACGCTGAACCCCATGCGAACCCGAGCTTTCACCCTCTTGGAGATCACCATCGCCGTCGTTGTCATCGGCGTGGTGTCGGCGGCGGCAATTCCCAGCCTGCAGGATGCCCTGCAGGCACGTCGTCGCGACGGCGTCGGCGATCGGGTGCAGGCGATGGTCAGCAACGCCCGCGACGTCGCTCGCACGCGACTTCAGTGCGTCACCGTCGCCCCCATCGAACCCTGCGATGGCGAGATCGGTCTTGCCACCTACTCCCACTCTTGTCCGGCGGGTTCCGACCCCGCTCTCGTCGACGCCAACGCCAACCTCATCCCCGATGCTGCTGATGGCGCCACCGATGTGGAGCTGATCGAGAGATTCGTCATGGACCCTGAGACTGTCGCGATGGTGCAGGTGCTCCAACCCGGGCCGAGCTGCATCCCTGTGGTGGGCACCGCCAAGCTCCCCAAGGACTGCTACGAGTTTCGCAATTGGTTCCAATACCGGGCCGACGGCACCACGACGCAGCCCTTCCACATCAAGGTCGTCCTCGACGCCAGCGGCAACATCCCGGCGAAGGAGTACGTCATCCAGCCGGGCTCGGGGTCGGTTCGGGTGGCGGACTGATGCCGCGACTTCGCCGACGCCCCCGCGCTTTCGGCTTGCTCGAAGTCGTCATCTCTGGCTCGCTCCTGGTCATCGGCTTGGCTGGTGTCGTCCAGTTCGCCGGCCATGCCGAGAACATGAGCGGGCACCAGCAAAACATGGTCGGTGCCGTCCACGTCGCCGAGACGACGATGGAGACCCTGCTGCTGCTCTACCCCGACGACGCTCGGCTCAGCGACGGGGCCCACACTGGCCCCCACTACGACAAGATCGGCAACCTCAGCGGCAGCACCGGCATGTTTGCGACGTCGTGGACCGTGGGCGCCGGCGTGCCGTTGGCGGGGGCCCGCACCATCGAAGTGGTGGTGACCTGGAGTGAGCGTTCGACGACGAAGAGCACCCGGCTGCGGACCATTCGGACGTGAGGCGTGATCTTCTTCCTTCGGGCTTCACGCTCCTGGAGCTCATGGTGGCCATGGCCATCGCCGGCATCATCGCGCTGGCGGCCATCGGCGCCGGCATGTTCTTGAACCGCACCATGGTGGACACCCGCAAGCGCGCCGTGCTGTGGGACGAGGCCAAGCGTCTCGAAGAAGCCATGCTGTCGCAGCTGCAAGAGGCCGGGGGTGATCCCCTGCGCCCACACCAAGCCATCCTCGTCGAGAACGACTGCGCCGCCCGCGACAACATGCCCGACTGCGACGGCGCCGACCGCATCACCGTCACCCGCGTCAAAGCAGATTTTCCGGTGTGCGAAGTAACGGGCAGCAGCGGGGCCAACCTGCAGGTGGAGGTCGACGGCGCCGGAAAATGCTGCCTCTTTCTCGATGCCCTTGGCGCCGACGTCGCCGAGTCTCCCTGGGAACGACAAGCGGCGCTGCTGGTGAAGACCGACGGCACCGTCGAATCGCTGAACCTGCACGAGACGTCGGTGGGGCCCTGCACCGTCAACGCGCCCAAAGGCCAGGGCAACCCCGGCGTCCCCGCCTTGGGGGCCGGCACCCTGGTCGCTGTGGAGATGGTCACGGTGTATCCGCTGCAGCAAGCGAGCGGTGACTTCCAGCTGGTGCAGTGGATCGATGCCCCGCAGGCCGGCGTCGAGGCCAACGGCGTCGTCGATCCAGCCGAGATGCTCCTGGTCGCCGATCGGGTCTACGACTTTCAAGTGACCCTCGGCTTCGATGGCAACCCCGAAGACGGCGAAGCCATCGACCTTGGATCGGCCAGCGACGAGTGGTTTGGCAACGTCGCCGGCGACGTTCTCCCTGCGGCCATCACCAACGATCAACTGCGCATGATCGGCGTCGGCATCGTCGTCGGCGTGCCTTCGGCGCGGCCTCGCTCGGCTCAAGTGCTGGATGGGCCCGTGCGCAACACCGCCGGCATCTACATGGCGACGACGCGCGGCGCCGTCATGATGCGCAACCTGAACATCGCCTTGCCCTGAGCCAGCGGAGCGTCTCCATGCGTCGTGGCTATTCTCTGCCTCTGGTCCTCGTCGTTCTCACGGTGCTGGCCACGACCATCACGGTGATGACCTTCGTGCTCGCCGCCAGCGCCAAGAGCACCGGCGCCATCTTGGGGCGTCGCGATTCGCTCTACGCCTGCGACGGCGTGGCCCGGGGGCTCTCCATCAAGGCCCGCGAGTACTTTCAAACGACGGCGGCGCCGGCGGCGGACACGTTGCGGGCTTTTTTGTGCGGGGCGCCAGGCCAGTGCGCGCCGGCGGCGGATTGGATGCCCGCCTACACTCTCGACGACGTCGTGGTCACCACCAAGGGCACCAACGTCATCGGCGACGTCACCACTGGTCCCTTTCGCGGTCAGAGCTCGCGGCGCACCGACATGACGGTGACGGTGAAGATGACCAAGATCGGATCCACCCAGCGCTGTGAGGTGACCCAGGCTCTGGTGAACAGCGAGATCGGGCTCTTCCAGTTCGCGGTGTTCTCGGCGATGTACATGGACCTCTTCAACGGCCCGACCATGGACATCGAAGGCCGTGTGCACGTCAACGGCGACTTCTGCGCCCACCCGCTGACCAACAGCGATCTCACCATCGAAAGGGTCACAGCCTCAGGTCGCATCCTCACCGTCCGTTGCACGGCTGCGTGCACGCCCGCCGAGCTCGCCGCGCTGCCCCCCGGCACCCAGTTCTGTGCCCGCGACGAGGAGAGCCCCGGGGCTGGTCACTACTTCATCCGCGATGCCGCCAACGCGCCCCAGCAGCTGCTGGAGACCGAAGACGGCGACGAAGTCGGATGGCGGGCCCATGCCCTCGCTGTCTGGAATGGCAATGCCCAGGACGTGTCCCATGGTGTCCCCAACTTGCGGCTCCCCGTCGCCACCGGCGCCGACACGCAGGCGGGCAAGAACGCCAGCGGTGCTGCCCTCAGCAACGCCGGCACCCTGCGCTTGCTGGTCGATCCGCCGCGTCACGAAGACTCGGCCGAGACCAGGGCTGAAAAGTTCGCTGAGAAGGCCGACATCCGCATTATCAATGGTGTATGGTATAAGAAGAGTGGTGTCTTTCCGGGGGTCCCCATTTGGTCGGATCATCCCGTGGCAGATTCATCAGCGGCGGATGAGTCGAGTCTCGTGGGAGTCACCGGTCTTTTGGCTAGCAGCACCTTCACCAACGCCCGTCGCTACAGCCACTACGAGCTCACGGGCCCAGGCGGGACCATCGCCGAGCCCAGCGTGCCCAGCGTCGTCTCTTACGGCGGGCTCAAGCGGGTGGGGGCCAGCGGTGCCTGGACGCCGGGACACATCAGCGGCGGGAGCTTGGTTGCTGCCGGCAACGCTGCAGACGTGGCCGAGGCGAGCCGTACTGGCTTCGTGGATTTTCGCGTCGAGCAGGGCAACACGGGCAATCGGCCCCACGCCCACATCCTGCCCCTCAACTTCGACGTCGGCGCCTTCCTGCAGGCGTTGAGTGACGGCACCAACAATGAGCTGGGCCAGCATTTTCCGCCGGGGACCTTCAACGGCATTGTGTGGATCGCCAACACCTGGCCCAACCATCTCAGCGGCTTTCCCGATGGTGCGGCGGGAGCTGCCCCCAACGTCACCCCCGGCAACGGCGACCTGCAGAGCGCCGACGTTCCCTATCCGCTGTGTGGTGGCGCCGTCGGCGTCGACAACCTGGCAAACGGCGTCTCTCAAGTGCCCTGCAGTGCGGGGCTCGCGCGGGTCAACGCCGTCCGCATCTACAACGCCGCCAACCTCGACGCCGACGTCATCCCCAACGGCTTGACCATCGCCACCAACGGGCCGGTCTACGTGCTCGGCCAGGTGAACACCTCGTCGTTGCCAGGGGGAAGCCCGGGCGTGCCCCGCAAGGTCGACGCCGCTGGACCCTGGGTGCCCTTCCTGGTCGCCGGCGACGCGGTTACGCTGCTTTCGGATGCCTGGGACGACAACAACCGCCTCTTCAACCGCGCCTTCGTCGCCCTCGACAGCTCTTGCACCGTCGACACCGTCAACACCACTTATGTTTTGTCGATCTTGGCCGGCCACGTCGAAACATCAACTGCAAAGTGGGGAGGTGGGATCAATAATTTCCCTCGCTTCCTCGAGTGCTGGCACAATGTTGATACAGTGATTCATGGCTCATTGGTGATTGGTTACCGCAGCGTCTACCAACACGAGCCCTGGGACGACGACGTCTACCAAGCGCCCGACCGCCACTGGCACTACGACGACAACCTCTCGAATCCGGCCCAGCAGCCGCCGGGGTCGCCGTCGTTTTTCGTGCAGGCCATCGAGCGCTGGGACCGGCTCTAACGCGCGCTCAGGTGGCGCACGCGCAGGGTCGTGACGTGCTGCTGGCTGCCGTATTGGGCGTCGCGGTCGCCGAAACGGCTGGTGACGACGACGTCGATCACGCCTTCGTCTTGGCAGCCGCACTCGACCACCACGGCTTCGGCGTCGTCGGTGTAGTCGTCGTATTCGTAGTCGTCGTCGTACTCGCCGGCACCTGCGCAGCCTGTGACCGAGACGTCGGAGCTACGTTGGCCGGGCTCGAGCTGCAGGCCGTAGATGTCGACGATGGACAGGACCTGCAGCCCGTTTGGGTCGGTGGCTGCGACCTCGACGCTGAAGGACCCCTCGCCCACCCAGCCGTCGGCGCGGCCGGGGCTGTCGATGCCGCGTGAGGGTCCGATGTCGCCGCGGATCTGGGCGCTGTCGATGCCGTCGTCGAAGTCGTCGAAGCCGTCGTCGCCGAAGTCGTCGGCGAATTCCTCGAAGCCGTCGAAGCCCTCGCTGCCGACGTCGATGATGATGCAGGCGGGCATCCCCGTCAGGGCGGCAGACAGGGCGACGAATGCGAGGCTTCGGTGCATGAGCTCTCCTGGGTGTGCCGGGATTGGTCGCAGATGCGGGAATCCGTGTCCTGGGAAGCGTGATCGCAGTCACACCCTGCGGCCAGAGCTCTCGTCGCGCGGGCCGTGAACGAGCCATCACCGGGCCTGGTGAAGTTCAAGACGCGCCAGCGTTTTGAACCATCAGAACTTCAAGCTTTGACTGAGGAGGTCCCATGACGACGAAGCGCTATTTCGAGT
The DNA here is from genome assembly GCA_023248635.1 of Myxococcales bacterium. GTDB lineage: Bacteria > Myxococcota > UBA727 > UBA727 > VGSZ01 > VGSZ01. The sequence goes on along the minus strand of JAHFED010000005.1, from coordinate 120,762 downwards.
TTTCCGAGGGCACATCGAACAAGTTCTGGGAGGTGTGGGTCGACGGCAGTGAGCTGCGCACCCGCTACGGCAAGATCGGGACCGGGGGCTCGGTGACCGTCAAAGACGAAGGAACGCCCGAGAAGGCGCAGAAGCTTCACGACAAGCTCGTCGCGGAAAAGACCAAGAAGGGTTACGCCGAAAAGGGCGGCGCCCCCGCTCCCGCCGCCAAGGCAGCCCCCGCTCCCAAGCCGCCGGCCAAGGCCAAAGCGGAAGACGACGACGACGGCGATGAGGACGACGACGACGACGACGACGACGAAGCAGGCGAGGGCGGCGGCGGCGCCGGTTGGCGTCGTTTCGAAGTCGACGAGAAATTCTGGGCCATCAAGCTCGACGGTTCTTCACACACGGTGAAGTACGGAAAGATCGGCACGGCCGGGGCCGAAAAGACCAAGGACTTCGGCGACGACGACGAAGCCCAGAAGGATTACGACAAGCTGGTCAAAGAAAAGACCAAGAAGGGCTACGAAGAGCTCAGGGACTGATCCCCGATCTCGCTGAACTTCGACCGCAGAGCGGTCTCGTTCATCTCCCTCGGGGATGCTCTTCTGGGAGGTCTGGTGCAGACCTCCCCTCGCGCCGGCAGAGCCGGACGCGGGGCCCCCACCAACTCCGCGTTCCGCGGGCGCGCTTCACGCGCACCATCCCGCATCTTTCCCGCGGTCGAACATCAAGCGGACGTGGGATGAAGCTCTTGGGGTCGCTTCACTGACGCGGAATCGGGCAGTCACCGAGAAGCGACCCTGCGCGACTGATCACGCAGCTGGCAAGCTGACCACGAAGGCCGCACCCCCCAGGGCGCCGTCGTCGACGACGACGTCGCCCTTTTGTTCGCGCACGATCTCCCGCGTGAGCAGCAGGCCGAGGCCGGTGCCCTCCTTCTTGGTGGTGAAGAAGGGGGAGAAGAGCTTGTCGCGCAGCTCGGGGGCCACGCCCGGACCGTTGTCCTCGACGACGATCTTCACGCCGACCACGACGGCGTCGTCGTCGCCTTGGTGATCGCGGCGGGCCGAGATGCGCACCGTGCCCCCGCGACCACAGGCTTCGACGCCGTTGCGCAGCAGGTTCAACAGGGCCTGGCGCAAGCGGTCGACGTCGATGGAGATCTTGGGCAGCGCCTCTTGCACATGCAGCTCGACGTTGACCCCCTTTTGGCTGGCCTCGTTGGCGAAGAAGGCGACCAGATCGGCGCAGAGATCGCCGGCGTCTTTTTCCTGCTTCTGGGGCGCGGGCAGGCGGGCGTAGCGCAGGTAACCCTCGGTGATCTCCGCCAGCCGCCGCACCTCGCTGAGCACGGCATCGAGGATGCTCTTCACCTCGGCCCGACGCTCGGCCGGCAGGTGAACGACGTCGTCGCCCAAGAGCTCGATGTTCAGCCCGATCGACGACAAAGGATTTCGAATCTCGTGGGTGATTTGCGCCGCCAGTCGACCAATGGCCGCCAAGCGCTCGGACTGCACGAGCTTGCCGCGCGCCTCCTCGCGGGCAGTGACGTCTTCGCCGAGCAACAACACCTCGCCCGCCGACGAACCCGCCCGATCGCGCAGCGGGACGATGACGACGTCGACGACCTTGTCCTTCACGGCCAACAAGGGCAGCGCGCGCAGAGCTCCCGTGGCTCTCACCTCCTCGACCAGGGGCAAGGCCGCAGACAAGGCTTCGTCGACGACGTCCTTGAGCCGGCGTTGCTCGACATCTTGCAGGGGCAGGGCAAAGACCGAGCGGGCGGCGGGGTTGAGCGTGCGGATGCGCCCCTGTTCGTCGACGACGACGATGCCGACCCGCACCGAGCGGATCACGTTTTCGGCGAAGGCGCTCAGCCGCAACAGCTCTTGGGATCGTTCGGCGAGGGTGCCTTCGCGCTCCTCCAGGGCCCGCGCGAGATTGACCAGCTCCCGTGCCAGCACCGCGACCTCGTCGTCGTGGCCGGCGCCGGTGATGACCGCGGTGACGTCATCGACGACGGCGGCGCTCTCACCTTTTTGCAGCGCTTGGGTGGCGGTTACCAGCGTGCGCAAGGGTCGCAGCGCGCGGATCATCATGCCCAACACCAGCAGACCGATGGCGGCAGCGGCCGTGGCGACGGCGACGACGGAGGCCTCGCTGCGCTTCTCCCCGCGTTCGACCCGGGCGAGGGCATCGGCGGCACGGTTGTCGACGCCCAGGGCGATGGCGCGCAGCTCGCGGCTGTAGACCTCGCGGCGCTTGCGCCAATCGTCGACCAGAGCCGCGCGCGCCTGGGCGTCGGCGTCGTCTTCGGCCCGAAACGTGGGCGCCTCGAGGGCGTCGAGCAGGCGGGCGGTGGCGTCGTCGTAGGCGGAGGCGAGGTCGATGGCCCGCCGCGCCTGGGCAAAGACGGTTTCGAGAAAGAGCGTGTCCGACGTCGCCGCCGGCGTTCCCTGCAGTTGGCGCGCGAGGGCTTGGATCTCCTTGAGCTTCTCGGCCATGACCTCGGGGTAGAGCTCGCGGGGCAGGGCCAGCAGCGGCCGGCGCAGCAGGGCGTCGTCTTCTTCGAGGGCGCGGTCGACGGTGGCGTCGCGGAGCTCCTGCAAAGTGCGCAGCTGGGTCGCCGCACGCCCGAGCTGCAGGTAGCCGCGGGTCAGCACCACCAAGTCGCCGCGCACCCCGTGCAGCGCGCGCACCGAGAAGGCGCTGGCCGCCCCGAACACCAGGAGCAGCACCAGAAAGCCGGCGAAGACGCGGCTCTGTAGGCTCATGAAGTGCGCTTCGGGCCCGGGATCATGGCGGGAGCCTATCCTTCCCTCCCGTCGACAACTTGCAGGATAATGCAGTTGTTGGGCGGCGGGGCTGCACTAGGCTGCACTCGTGTGGGCCAGGCAACGGCTCAAACCATTGGCCCCCCTCTCGGAGCACGACATGGCGGAGCACGGCAACCAGGGCGGACTCGACTTGCAGGTGTCCTTCCAGACCAACCCCTCCCGGTATAGGCACTGGAAGCTCTCCTTCGACGGCGAGCTCTGCACCTTGGCCATGGACGTCGACGAAGATGGCGGCCTGGGCGACTACGTGCTCAAGCAGAACTCCTACGACCTCGGCGTCGACGTCGAATTGTGGGATGCCATCGAGCGCATCCGCTTCGGGCATCCAGAGACCAAGGCCGTCGTCGTCACCGGCTTGAAGGACAAGGTGTTTTGCGCCGGCGCCAACATCTTCATGCTCGGCATGTCGAGCCACGCCTTCAAGGTGAACTTCTGCAAATTCACCAACGAGACCCGCCTGGGCATCGAAGACGCGTCGTCGTCGTCGTCGTTGCGCTTCTTGGCTGCTCTCAATGGCACCGCGGCGGGCGGCGGCTACGAGCTGGCCTTGGCCTGTGACGAGATCTTGCTGCTCGACGACGCGAGCTCGGCCATCAGCTTCCCCGAGGTGCCTTTGCTGGGCGTGTTGCCGGGCACCGGCGGCCTCACGCGCATCACCGACAAGCGCAAGGTGCGCAAAGACCTCTGCGACGTGTTCTCGACCATGGCCGAGGGCGTGAAGGGCAAGCGCGCCGTCGAGTGGAAGCTCGTCGACCACCTGGCGCCGAAGTCGAAGTTCAACGAGGCCGTCAAAGAGAAGGCCCTGAGGCTGGCGACGACGTCGACGCGGCCGGGATCCAAGGCTGCGGGCCAAGGCGTGGTGCTCGAGGAGATCAACTGCAAACGCGACGGAACATCGTTTGCCTACCGTTACGTCGACGTCATCGTCGATCCCAAGCGCCGCACCGCCGAGATCACCCTCAAAGCACCTTTCGAGAAAGAGCCGACCAAGAACCTGCGCGACAAGGGCAGCGAGCTGTGGGCCCTGCGCGCGTATCGAGAGCTCGACGACGCCATCTTGCGCTTGCGCTGCCAGTTTCTCGAGGTGGGGTTGCTGACGCTGAAGACCCAGGGCGACGCCAAGATGCTGCTCGACGCCGAAGCCGCCCTGCTTGATGCCGTGGCCGCCGGTGACTGGTTCGCCAACGAGGTGCTGCAGCACATGAAGCGCGTGCTCAAGCGCGTCGACATGACCAGCAAGACCCTGCTCGCCCTCGTCGAACCGGGATCGTGCTGGGCTGGTTCCTTTGTCGAGCTCTTGCTCACCGCCGATCGCAGCTACCTGCTCGACGACGGCGACCGACCGGCGGTGATCACCCTGTCACCCCTGTCCGACGGCCCCTTGCCCATGGGCAATGGGCTGACGCGCACCCAGACCCGCTTCTACGGCGACGCCGCTGCTGTAGAACGATTGCGATCGGCGATGAAGGAACAAAAGACTTTTGAAGGCCTCGCCGCTGACAAAGCCGGCCTGGTCACCTTCGCCCGTGACGACATCGACTACCCCGACGAAGTCCGCTTGTTTGTCGAGGAGCGCACCAGCTTGAGCCCGGACGCGCTCACGGGCATGGAGCAGAACCTACGCTGGCCCGGTCCCGAGACAATGGAGACGCGCATCTTTGGTCGTCTCAGTGCCTGGCAAAATTGGATTTTTACGCGTCCCAATTCCACCGGCGAAAAGGGCGCGCTCAGTCTCTACGGCAAGCCGGATCGACCGAGCTTCGACATGCGTCGCACCTGATGGACGGTTTCATCGTCGACGACGCGACCAACGCGTGAGCAGCGGAGGCCCCATGCCCTCAACGGCAGACGGAAGCAGGACGCCCATGATCGAGCCACCCGATCGCTCCATGATGCGCAAGCTCTTTGCCTACCTCTTCGCCCTCCTCGTCGGCGGTGTTGCCGTCGCCGTCATGAGTTGGAGCGCTGCGCGCACCACCAGCCACGAACAGCAGGCCGCACCGTGAGCTCAGTGATGACGAGCCCCGGCTCGTCCGTGGGAGAAGTACCTTGATCATCGACCACCTCGGCTTCAACGTCGTCGACATCGACAAGATGAAGGCCTTCTACACCGCCGCCCTCGCGCCCTTGGGCATCACCCCGCTGATGGACTTCGAGACGCGCCAGCGTCTTGAACATCAACACAGTGATGGCGACGGGGGCCACGGACCTCCGCAGCGGGCCATCGGCTTTGGGCGTGTCAAGCCCGAGCTGTGGATGAGCACCGGCACCACGGCCACCCGTCCGCACCTGCACATCGCGCTGCTGGCCCAATCCCGGGCCGCAGTCGACGCCTTCTACGCCGCCGCCATCGCTGCCGGCGGTAAGGACAATGGAAAGCCGGGTGTGCGCGAGATTTACCACCCCAACTACTACGGCGCCTTCGTCGTCGATCCCGAGGGACACAACCTCGAAGCCGTGATTCACACTCTATAAAATCATTCAGACGGAGCAGCCAGTGGCCGCGACCATCAGCAACGACAAGATCCCCAACAACGTCAACCTTTCGTCGGACAAGCGTCTGCAGCGCGCGCTCGAGCAGTGGCAGCCCAACTTCATCTCCTGGTGGAAAGAGATGGGGCCCGAGGGTTTCCAGGAGAAGCAGACCTACCTGCGCACCGCCATCAGCGTCGACGTCGACGGCTGGGCCATCTTCGATCACGTCAAGATGCCGGACTACCGCTGGGGCATCTTTTTGGCGGAGCCCGATCCCAAGCGCACCATCCCCTTCGGCGACAACGTCGGCCAACCTGCCTGGCAAGAGATCCCCGGCGAGCACCGCAATTCGCTGCGCCGCTTGATCGTGACCCAGGGCGACACCGAGCCGGCTTCCGTCGAGCAGCAGCGCTTGCTGGCCCAGACCGCGCCCTCGCTGTACGACATGCGCAACCTCTTTCAGGTTAACGTCGAAGAAGGCCGCCACCTCTGGGCCATGGTGTATCTGCTTCACTCCTACTTCGGCTCCGACGGCCGGGAGGAAGCCGAAGAGCTGCTGCAGCGCCGCTCCGGCAACGTCGACAAACCCCGCATCCTCACGACCTTCAACGAGCCCATCTCTGATTGGCTCTCGTTTTTCATGTTCACGACCTTCACGGACCGCGACGGCAAGTACCAACTCAAGAGCCTGGCGGAGTCCGGCTTCGATCCCTTGTCGCGCACGTGTCGTTTCATGCTCACTGAAGAAGCCCATCACATGTTCGTTGGACAGACCAGCGTTCGTCGAGTGATCAAGCGGGCTTGCGAAATGATGAAAGAGCACAATACCGACGACATCAAGTCCCAGGGTGGTATCCCACTGAGCCTGATTCAAAAGTATGTAAACTTTTGGTATTCGAGCTCAGTCGATCTCTTTGGCAGCGAGGTCTCGACCAACGCCGCCGCCTACTTCGCCTCGGGTCTCAAGGGTCGCGCCGACGAGAGCAAGTATGCCGATCACGTCGCCAAAGAGGGCAGCTACCTCATGGACGTGCTCGCCGGCGACGCCATCAGCCAAAGTGCGGTGCCGCTGCGTAACGCCATGAACGAGATCCTGCGCGATGACTATGTGAAGGACTGCGTCAACGTGCTCAGCAAATGGAATCTGGAGACCAAGGATGCCGGCGTCGACTTCCAATTCACATTACCTTCTCGTCGATTTCATCGCAAGGTAGGTCAGTGGAGTGAGTCGACATTCGATCCACAGGGAAACCAGATTTCGCAGGCTGAATATGATCTCAAGAAAGATCAGTGGCTGCCGACCGAAGCCGAGCGCGCATGGGTGCGGTCCCTGATGGTGCAGGTGACCGAGCCCGGCAAGATGGCGAACTGGATCGCCCCGCCGCTGAAGGGCATCAACGATCAGCCCGTCGCCTACGACTACGTGAAGCTCTGATCCGACGACGACGGCGTGAAGCACCATGGGGAACGGCGCACGGGGCCCCGTTGTTTCTGCTAGTCAGAAAGCCTGTGGCCTCGACCCGCCCGCCCTTCAGGAAGATCTTCTACGCCGGCGCGGGGCAGTCTTTTGCGCGCCACGGCAGCGTCTTCGTCATGGTCTATCGAGCGCGACCCGCCGCCGAGCTCTTGCGCCGTCGAGAGCCCTGGTTTCAGGAATGCCTCGATGCGCCAGACGCCAGCTTGGGCATCTTGTCGATCATCGACACCATGAGCGGGCTGCTGCCCGACGTAGCCAGCCGTGAGGTCACCACCGAACAGCTCAGCCGCATGGGAAAGAAAATCCGCTTCGTCTGTCACGCAGTGGAGGGCAGCGGCGTGCGAGGGGTTGCGGTGCGGGCATTGCTGCGCGGCGTGGCTTTGATCGCGCGCGTGAAGTTCCCCTTCGTGTTTTTTCCCACTGCCGAAGAGGCCGTGCGCTGGGTCGTCGTGCAACCGGGCGTTGTCGCCGGCGACGCCACCGCCCATCGGCGCGATTTGATGGCCTTCGTCACCGAGCTGCGCGCCCAACAGGCGGCTCTGAATGAGCAGCCCAGTCTCAGCGGATGAGGGTCAGTGGATGAGGTCGTCGTCGTCATCGAGGCCGGGGCGCAGCACGACTCCTTGTGACTTCAACGCGCTCAGCACTTCGCGGCTGCCGGTGCGACGATAGCGATCGACCAGCCCGAGTACGGCGCCGTCGTTGAGCTTGCGGCTGCGTTCGCCGTGCAGACTCATCGCGCACAAGAGCTCGACGAGATCGGGAAAGCGGCAGGCGAGCTCGGCAAACAACGCCGACGACGTCGCGGCGGTGGGGCGCATCAAGCGGGCGACGGCGTCGTAAGCGGTGCCGCCCATCGACACGTAGTAGTCGACCGAGACCGCTTGATCGGCCATCGAGTCCTTGAAAAAGCCCGTGAGATAGAGCGAGCTGTCGCCCATGTGTTTGTAGATGCGCAGGGCCTCGACTGGGTCACTCTCCTGAGCGCGCGCCAAGAGCTCGACGAGCACCGGACGTTCACCGCGATCGGTGCCAGCGAAGACGTTCTCACTGCGAGCGAACTCGGCCAGCAAGTTGACGATGTAGACCTGCGCAGTTTCGGAGAGCTTTGTGCCCGACTCCTTCAACGACTGCTGCAAGCTCTCTCGGAAGTACTCCCGCATGTTGGCGACAAGCATCGGCGAATTGCCCTCCTTGACGATCAGGACTCCACCTTAGCGCCCGCACTCGCAGCTGTCCTGAAAGCGGCCGATCCCGCCGCTGACGACGTGGTGCTCCCTCGCATCGTCGTCGTCATCGGGCCGATCTCCGTCGGCGGAGTGCCTCGGGCTGGTGGGACGTTGCGCCCCACCCCCCGCGCAGGGGCGGAAAAATCCCCAGGCAATGCGCCCTCGCCCGCGCTGCTGCGAGCCCTCGTCGTGGCATGAGGCCTGCGACGACGTCTGCTGACCCGCTGTTGGGTCGCTGCCAGGAGTCGATCATGTTCAACGCCCTTCGCATCCTTGCTTTTGGTGTGGTTCCCGTCGCTGCTCTCATGGTCGCCTGCGACCTGGACTTCGACAACAACGACGCCCGCGCCGACGGCAACTCCAGTCCGGAGTGCACCGACGTCTGCGACCGTTGGGACGAGTGCAACCCCCGCGACGGATTCGATCCGGTGAGCTGCACCGACGACTGCATGTCCGAAGCCCGCACCAGCGACAACTTTGAAGCCGACGTCGAGGAGTGCCGGGACTGCCTCACCAACGCCGACACCTGTCCGGGCGACTTCATCACCTGCTTCAACGAGTGCGCTGGGGTGATCGTGATGTCGAACTAACCGGTCAGAAGCGGGATCGACGGCCGGCTCTGGAGTAGCTTGTCCGCTGGAGCGAGCGTGCGCATCGTTCCCAGGTCGAAGGACACGGGCTGCTCTGGAAGGCGAAGGCGAACGATGTCGATCATCAGCGATGTGGTGATGTCCGCGAGTGTGGCGGTCGGCAACGCGGCCAGCCGCGAGCGCGACCGTGACATGGAGACCGTGCACGAAGACGGGCGCCCCAAGGCACTCGGCGAGCGGGCCCGGCAACGCTGGAACGCGATCGCCAAGGAAGGCTTCGGCAAGGTCGTCGTCAGCCAGACCGCGCACCTCGGTGCCAAGGAGCTCGCCAAGCGCCTGACCAACGAGACCGCCAAGCGGGTGTTCAAGGAGATCGGCAAGCGCCCCATCGCGGCGGCGTCGGCGGCCCTGTTTGCATTCGACACCGCGCGCGATGGCCTGCGCCTGGCCAAGGGCGACATCGACGGCCGCGAATTCGCGGAGCGGATGGGCGGCAACGGCGTCGGCCTCGTCGGCGCGGCCGGCGGCGCTTGGGTGGGCTCGATGGTCGGTACGCTCGCGATGCCCATCGTTGGTACCATGGTGGGCTCCGTGATCGGCGGCGTCATCGGCGGCATCGGCGGCGACACCTACGGCCGCTCCAAGGTGCGCAGCATCATCGGCGATGATGAGGACATCGACGACGACGACATCGACGACGACGAGGATTGATCATGGCGCGTCGGGCCCCTCGGTGGGCGTGGGTGCTCTCGCTTGGGCTGATCGGGACCATCGGCTGCGACGACGGCGTCACGCCTGCTCTCTCGGACTTCCGCTTCGATGGATCGGCCGAGGACTCGGCCCTGGTGCTGCTCCTGTCCGTGGACTTCCACGACGGCGACGGAGACCTCTCGGACGGGGTGTTGGAGACCTTCATCGATGATCGGCCCACCACAGCTGGTGCTCTCGGCTTGACCGCGCTTTTTCTCGAGAGTGGCCTCGCTCTCGGCGTCACCGACGGCACGCTTGAATTCGTGCTGGAGCTCGCGCTCGACAGCTCTGCTGTGCCAGGAGGCACCTTTCGCATCGGCGCGCGGGCCACCGATGGTTTGCAGCACAGCTCAAGCACCCAAGAGATCACACTCAAGATCAGCGAGTGAGGGCGACGACGTCGGCTTCGACTGGGCCCCGCTGGCGTCGCGCGCGCCTGAGGGATCACAGCGTCATCATCGCCATGAGCCAGGCTCTCTACCAAGAAGACCCGGGCCAAAAGCCCATGAGCGCGCGGGTCATCGCGCGCACCTTGCGCACCTTCGCGCGGGAGCCGGTGCGAGGCCTCGCCGTCGTCTGCGCCGCCAAGATGGGGCGTGAGGTCGTCGCGGCGGGCGCTGGCGAGGCGCTCGTCGGCTACGCGCTGCTCTGCTCCTTTTGGAGCAACGAGCTGCACGGGGAGGTGTGCACCATCGACGAGCTCTATGTCGTCGCCGCGCAGCGGAATCGGGGCCTGGGCTCCATGTTGGTGCAGGGACTCGCCCGCGGCACCTTGCCCTTTTGTCGACGGGCGGTGGCCTTCGAGCTCGAGGTCTCGCCGCGCAACCTCCGCGCTCGTGCTCTCTATGAACGCCTCGGCTTCGTCTCCCGCAAAAACGCGACCCTGCGCCTGCTGCGCTGACTATTCCTTGGCGCCCACGACGAGGCGGGGCGGCTGGCTCTTGGCGTTTTCGAGCACCCCGTAGGCGGTGACGCCGACAGCGACGCCGGCGGCGGCCAAGAGCCCTCCACCGGTGGCCGTCCAGAACCACCACTGCGTGTAGTAGGGCTCTTCGACGAGCTCGGCGCGCAAGATGGTGTTTTCGCCGTTGGCGACGGCGGCGTCGTGGGTCTGGCTTTCGAAGCCGCCCTGGGTGAGCAGCAGGCGGTGGATGCCGACGCCGAGGGTCAACGGCAGGTCGAGGGGCGTGCGGCCGACTTCTTTGCCGTCGACGACGATGGTGGTGCCTCCTTGGGCAAAGACCTCCAACGTTCCCGACAGCGCGGAAGCCCCAGAGCCTGCCAAGAGGCGATCGACCACGGGACGAATGGCAGCGATCATTTCGTCGGGGTCGTCGCGCCAAGCGATCTGCTCGCGGGTCAGCACCATCGGTACCGCGGGATCGATCAACGAGACCGAGAGCACGTGAGCGTCTTCGATGACGTCGACGCTGCCCGCCACCACCAGCTCGGCGTCGAGCAGCTTGGCGAGATCGGCGGCGCAATTCACCGATGCGCAGCCGGTGAGCTGGGCCTCGGCCTGGTGCTCGATCACCGACTTCACTTCGTTGCGCGAGATGGCCCGCAGCCCGTCGCGGCCGCCGAGGTCGGCGTTCAACACCGTCGTCAAGGCTTCAGAGAGCTTCTCGGCCCCAGCGTTGGCCTTAAGATCGAGCACCGCCACCAACCGTCGACCCACGCCGGTGCCGATGTCCTTGAGGTCGAGCTCTTCGTAGACGCTGCCCTCGGCTTCCCAGGGTCGCTGTGGCTGCGCGCTCACGGTCTGTTCGGCCGGAAGCTCGGGCTGCGTCGAATCGGGCGCCGTGACCCCTTCTGGAATCACCCAGCGCGGTGCTTCAGGTGGCGTCGGCTCGGGCGTGGGCTCGGGCGTCGTTGGCGTCGGCGTGGCAAGCGCAACCGTCGGCGGCGTCGGCGTCGTCGTCGTCGGCTCGGTCTCGGCCTCGGTCTTTGGCGGGGTCTTGGGCTCGGTCGTGGCCTCGGGCTTCTTCGCGATGCGTGCCCCCGCGGCCCGCAGCGCAGGCAGGGCACAAGCCTGGTCGAGGTAGATGGAGGCGGCGCGGGCGAAGCCGTCGACGGTGCCGACCTCGCTCCAGTCTTTGGCGCGGGCGCGGATCTCGACGAGTGTCCCCGTCGGCAGCACCACCCACGACGTCGACTTGTCGGGCTTTTTCAGGCTGACCTTGAGCGCCTTGTTGGTGGTGCAGATGGTGCGAACGGCGCGGGCTTCTGGCGCTGCTCCCAGGGCAACGACAAGGACAAGGACGGCGGCGGCGCCGAGGGGTCGGTGGGGAGCTGTCAAGAAGGCACCTGCTTGCGCTGCGGTCTGGTCAGAGGTGTCGTCGTGGTCTGGTTCTGGTCGAGTCTAGCCGGGCATGTGCGCTGGGGTGGGCGCCAAGACGGACTGTCCCGCTGCTGATGTGCTCTCGACATCCGCTGCACTGTACGCTCCGCCGAGATGGAGATGCTCGGCGCCTACCGCGTGATTCGGAAGCTCGGCGAAGGCGGCATGGGCGAGGTGCTCCTGGGCCGCGCTCCCGACGACCAACTCGTGGTGTTGAAGGTTCCGCTGCACCCTTCAGCAGAGACCGCCGCCCGCCTCAAAGACGAAGCTCGCGTCGGGTTTCGGCTGCGCCACGACCACATCGTCAAGACGCGGGATTTTTTCTTCGCCGGCAAAAAACCGGTGCTGGTCATCGACTTCGTCGACGGCGCTTCGCTCAAAGATCTGCGCGAGCAGGTGGGACCGCTGCCGGCGGTGATGGTGGCCCACATCGGCAAACAGATCTGCAGCGCGCTGGCTTGGATTCACCAGGCCAAAGACGAAGAAGGCCGACCGCTGCACATGCTGCACCGCGATGTCACGCCGGGAAACATCCTGGTGGACCGTCGCGGCCACGTGTTGCTCATCGACCTCGGCATCGCGCGCTCCGACGAGAACACTGCCGGCAAGACGATGACGGGCATGTTGAAGGGCACCTTTCGCTATCTCAGCCCCGATCTCTTCGCCGGCATGTCCTATTCGCCTGGCACCGACATCTGGGCCCTGGGCGTCTCCCTCTTCGAAGCGGCCGTAGGGCGCAAGGCGGCACGGGGGCATCAACAAGCCGTGCTGGCCGCCATCCTCGACGGCCGCATCATGAACAAGGGCGTCGACGAGCAGCTGCACCACCTCTTGGAGCGCACTTTTTTCAGCATGCTCCGCATGGACGATCGCAGCCGCCGGATGTGCGACGCCGCTCAGCTCGCGCAGGTCTTTGCTCAGATCGAGAGCAAGCTCGGCGATGGCGCCGAGGTGGCCCGGCGGATCATGGCCACCCAACCCCAAGGCGACGTCTCCGGCGAATTCGGCGCCGACGACGTGGTGCCCACCATCCCCGATGCCGGCGCACAGGCGTCGTCGGCGCTGGGTCAACATCCCTTTCCTCTTCCGCCGCCGCCGGATCCCCGGTCCCTCGACGACGAATCGGCCCTGGAGGTGTCGTCGCCGACCCAAGCCCTGCGGTCCCCCCGCACCAAGGTCGATCCCGTTTCGACGCTGTCGATTCCCATCATCGTGTTCGAAGAAGACGTCGACCTCTCGGAGCTCGATGGTCCCGCGCCCCCCGTCGCGGCCGCCCGTGCACCGCCCTCCGTTCGGGCTGCCAGTGCTCAGCTTTCAGGACACGCCAGCGTCTTGAACATCCAAACTTCAGGCCGGACGGCCGAGTCACCCCCCATCGATGCTGCCCGCACCATCGCCATGCCGGCCATGGCGACGCCGTCGTCGATGGCGCCGCCGACGGTGATGCTCAGCGCCGCTCACACCGCTCCAGGATCGAGCGACGCCGCCCCCACCGTGGTGTTGCGCGCGTCCTCCGTCGGTCCGGGCTCAGGCGAGGCTCCTACGGTCCTGCTGCACGCGGCGACGGCCAAACCAGCCTCGGTCGACGCCGCGGCCACGGTTCTGCTGCGCGCCGCGACGGCGAAGCCCGGGTCTGCAGACGCCGCGCCCACGATGCTCCTGTCGGCGATGCCGACGGCGCCAAAGCCCAAGCCCCCGATCGCGATGACGCCCAGACCAACCCTCGATCTGCCCGTCTACGTCGACGGCGACGACGACTGACGAGCTGGGACTCCGCGACGGCGATGGGGCGCGAGGCATCGTCGAGATTGCAGCCTTGATGCAGAGCCGCTAGAGCGCCACCAAGCGTGCCTGTTGACAAGAATGTCAATCCGTCGTTGACGACGACGTTTGAGGAGTGCCGATGAAGTTCCTGGTGACCGTGAAGCGCGTGACCGATTACGAGGCCAAGATCAAGCTCAAGGCCGACAAATCGGGGATCGTCACCGACGGCGTCAACATGATCATGAACCCCTTCGACGAGATCGGCGTCGAGGAGGCCCTGCGCCAAAAAGAAAAGCACGGCGGCGAAGTCGTCGTCGTCACCCTCGGCACCACCGACGCCGTCGCTCAGCTGCGCTCGGCCCTGGCCATGGGTGCCGACCGCGCCATCTTGGTGCGCAGCGACGCCGCCCTCGATTCCTTCGCCGTCGCCCAGGTGCTGGCCAAGGTCGTCGAAAAAGAAAAGCCCGATGTGGTGTTGATGGGCAAGCAGGCCATCGACGACGACAGCAACCAGGCTTCGCAGATCCTCGCCGAGCTCCTGGGCTGGGGACAGGCCACCTTTGCCAACACCATCAACATCGACGGACGCACGGCCACCGTGGTGCGCGAAGCCGACGGCGGCCTCGAGACGGTGTCGACGACGTTGCCGGCGGTGATCAGCACCGACTTGCGCTTGAACGAGCCGCGCTATGCATCGTTGCCCGGCATCATGAAGGCCAAGAAGAAGCCCCTCGAGGAGGTAGACATCGCCACCCTCGGGGTCGATCTGGCGCCCAAGGTGAAACTGATCGGCTTCGAAGAGCCCGCGGCGAAGAAGGCCGGCCAGAAGGTCGCCGACGTCGCCACCCTCCTGGAAAAGCTCAAGACCGAAGCCAAGGTCCTCTAGCTCGCGCGCAGCGAAGCGTCTTCTCTTCTTCTTGATGTCGAGCCGTCCCAAGGGCTCAAAGCATCGGCACTTTGACACCCGGAGCGAACATGGCCACCCATCTCATCGTCGTCGAACACAGCGCTGGCAAGCTCGTGAAAGCCACCCTCGCCGCCGTCGCTGCAGCCCAGAAAGTCGGCGGAGACATCTACGCCGTGGTCTTGGGTCAGGGCGTCGCCGGCGTCGCTGCCGAGATCGCTCCTTATGTGAAGAAGGTGCAGGTCGGTGAGCACGAGGGTTTGAAAGATCGTTTGGCTCAGCCTTGGGCCAAGGTCATCGCCGACGCCGCCACTGGCGCGGGCATCACCCACGTGTGGGGTGCAGCCACGGGGGCGGGCAAAGATCTGCTGCCCCGTGTGGCCGCGCGCTTGAACGCCGGCATGGCCTCGGACATCAGCGCTGTCGTCGACGACAGGACCTTCAAGCGCCCCATGTGGGCCGGCAACATCACCGGCACCGTCGAGATCACCACGGCGAAGAAGGTCGTCAGTGTGCGGCCCACCGAGTTCACGCCGCCGGCGCCGGGAGCCGCGGGAGAGATCGGCAGCATCGACGTCGATCCCGGTGTGTCCAAGATGAGCTGGGTGAAGTTCGACGCCGTCGTCAGCGATCGCCCGGCCTTGTCCGACGCCCGCGTCGTCGTCAGCGGCGGCCGCGGCCTCAAGGGTCCCGAGGGCTTCAAGACCATCATCGAGCCCCTCGCTGACGCCCTGGGTGCGGCCATCGGTGCTTCGCGCGCGGTGTGCGACGCCGGCTGGGTGCCCAACGATTGGCAAGTGGGCCAGACCGGCAAAGTGGTGGCCCCCGAGCTCTACATCGCCGTCGGCATCTCCGGCGCCATCCAGCACGTCGCCGGCATGAAGGGCAGCAAGTGCATCGTGGCCATCAACAAAGAGCCCGAAGCGCCGATCTTTCAGATCGCCGACTACGGCTTGGTGGCCGACTTGTTCAAGGTGGTTCCTGAGCTCACAGCAGCGATCAAAGCCTCGCGGGGCTGAGCTCGGGCCTTATCCCCGATCTCGCTGAGCGGTCTCGTTCAGCTCCGTCGGGGATGCTCTTCTGGGAGGTCTGATGCAGACCTCCCCCGCGCCAGCAGAGCCGGACGCGGGGCCCCCCACCAACTCCGCGTTTCGCGGGCGTGCTTCACGCGCATCATCCCGCGTCTTTCCCAGCTCGGAACGCGGTCGAACATCAAGGGGATGCGAGATTACTCAGCTGAGGCCGTGCGCAACACCGGCGACGTCAAAATTGTCTGGATGAGGCCGCGCGGTCCGTCGTGGGCCACGCGCGTGAGCTCGGCCCGGTCGGCGTCGGTGAGGGCTTGCTGCCAATCGAGGCCGGTGAAGGACGCGAACGCGCGCTGCGCCATGCAAGCATCGAAGCCGTCGGCGCCTTCGACGTAGCCGCGCACCAGGGCCGCTGGTCCTTCGTCGTCGACGCCGAACACGTGTCCCAGCTGCGAGGGAATGGGCGTGTGGTCGTAAGCGGCGGTGGCGGTGAGGTCGTAGCCGAAGAGCATCGAGGCCTGGTTGTCGAGGCCGTAGTGGCAGAAGTTGCACGAGGGATTTTCGCCGTGGGCGCGGTCGGCGTCGCTCAGGCTTGGGTTGCGAAAGGTCTGGTAGCCGTCGACGTTCAAGGTTTCGTCGACGTCGTGGCAGAGCAAGCGCTGGCTCAAGACCCGGGCCCGTCCCCGAAAGGTGTTGTAGGTGCTGAGAAAGCCTGGCGAGGTGACGACGCCGGCGCGCGCAAAGCCTGCTGGCCACGGGGCTCGCACGCGCTCGTGCATGGGGATCGCCCAGACTTGAGCCAGGGCGTCGTCGCCGCTGAGCTCTCCCGTCAGGTGATGGCCCTGGGCCAGCACGTAATAGAGATAGAGCGAGCGGTTGCCGTAGAAGAAGTCGCCGCCGAGATAGTCGAACCACGAGAGTCCGTTTTCATAAGCGAAGACGCCACGCTCGATGGTCTCGATGTTGAACTCACGCTCGACGTCGCGGCTGCGTGCTCGGCCCTGCTCGGCGTCGCAAAAGTCGGTGCCGGGCAGCTCGCAGGGCATGCACATCAGCTGTCCAGGCCCGCAGCCGCAGCGTGGGTCGAGCTCGAGGTTGAAGACGCTGTTGCACAGCACGCTGCAGCCATCGCTGGTGTTCTTGGGATCGTGATCGCCGCAGACGGCCACGACCTCGGGGTCTTCCGAGGGGAACACGAAGGCGTCGGAGGTCGACGTCGGACAGATGAGGATGGTCTCGCCCTCCTCCAGCCACCACGCGGGCACCAAGACGGCTTCGTCGAGGGTGCAGTCGGGTTTTTTCGGGAGTCGGTAGACGCCGTCGGCGTTTTTCTCGAGGAGAAACTGATCGAAGGGGGTGAACCCCGCTGAGATGCCGAAGAAGTCGGCGAAGTAGCGGCGCACGTGGGCCAGGTGCTGCGGCGAGGCGAGCCACTCGTTGGTGAAGGAGTCCAGCGGGCGTTCACCGGCGGCGAAGGCCCGCGTTTCTTCGAGGGAGGGCGGCTGGTCGCGCACGGCCAGCGACAAGAAGCGCAGCGTTCGTCCCGTCGCAGGCGCTGTGACGACGTCGCTCGTGGTGGGCTCCGGGGTGGCAGCGCTGGGTCTCGTGCACGACGCCCCCATCGTCGCGCCGAGAAAGACAGTCAGCAGGAGCGCGCGCATGGACACCTCAGCCCTTGCTCACGAAGAGTCCATCGAGACGGACGGGACTGACGCTGTCGGCTTGCTCTTGGGTGCCGACGTGGGAGAGCAGGGTGGCGACGAGATGGTCGGGCAGGAGTTGGGTGGTCTCCGTGGTCGGCACGGGCTCGAAGCCATCCCAACCCAGGGCTTCGGCGCCGTCGTCGGTGGCCCCGATGACGACGCCGTCGTTGACGCCGCGGCCGAGCACGATGGCCGAGGCGCTGGGCCAGTGTTCGGTGCCGCCCAGCGTGCTGAACGTGGGCGTGCGTACGAATTCGGAGGTGATGTAGACCGTCGTTGTGTCGGCCAGCGTGAGGCTCTCGTCGGTGGGGTCGCCGGTGGCCAGCAGATCGCTGATGAAGACGTCGAGGGCGCGGGCGAAGCGCTGCTGCAGCGGGAGCTGCACTTCCATTTGCTGGGTGTGGGTGTCGAAGGAGGCGAAGGTCACCGTGATGTAGGGGCTGAGATTGCTTTGCAGCAACAACAAGGCGGCGGCGAGTTGGGTCTCGGGCGACACGTCGACGGCGCCGGGTTCAAAGCCATAGCGCAGGGCCATCTCGGGTGTCGCCGTCAGCACACCGGCGAGGCGCTTGGCATAGATCTGCTCGATCTTCGACGACGACGTCCGCCAGGCAGCGAGGTCTTGCTGCACGCTGGGAGGGGCGCGATCCGCGACCAGGGCGTCGAGATCTTCGATCAAGGCATGGGCTTCGGCGACGAGCCCATCGTTGTAGTGCTCGCGCAAGGGGCTGGCGACCAGCGCCTCTGAAGGTCCGGTGATCATCGAGTTGAGGGCGTCGATGGAATAGGCCTGCAGCGGCGGCGACGTGAAGCGGGTGTCCCCCAACGGAGCTGCGGTGCCGATGACGACGTGAGGCGGGAAGGTCTCAGACGCTGCCCCCAGGATCGCCGGGATGGCGGGGTAGTTGCGCGAGTTCGACAGGCTGAGAATGCCGGAGCTCATGTACTGCTGCGCGAAGTCGTGGCCCGAGACCTCCATGAACATGCCGTTCACGAAGGCCGTCGGAATGCGCGCGAAGGCGTTGGCTGCTGGAGCGAGGCCAGGACCGAGCATCAGGCTCGGCTTGCCGAAGACGGCTTGGGGCGCGAGCTCCGAGGACAGGTAGACCGCCTCGTAGTTGCCGGAGCCCATCTTGGTGCCGACGACGGGGTCGGTGGCAAAGGCACTGTCCCAGCCGCCCTCGAGGTTGATTTGCAAGAAGCGTCGAGGTGCCACGCCGCTGCCGGCCCGCGCGCGGGCTCCGGGAAGCAAGGCGCCGCCGACGCCGACGACGCCGGCCCTCAAGAGCTCGCGTCGGGTGAGCGATGGCCGAGCGGGTTTGGGGTGGTTCAGCGCCATGAGTGCCAGGTCTCCAGGCTCGCCAAGAGCGCATAGACCGTCACCAGCCAGGCCGCGCCTGTGTCGTCCTCGGCCGCCGCCACCCGCTCGAAGGTCTGGGCGATGCGCGCCAGCTCTTCTGGTGTGGCCTGTCGGGCAAAGAGGCGCAGGTAGAAGTCCTGCAGCTGGGCCTCCCAACGGGCAGCGGAGGCCGCGTCGCCGCTGGGCCGATCGACGGCGATGTCACAGAGCACAAACAGGGTGTCGGGCGGCGTCGGCAGCTCGAGGCCCTTTTGCACGATTTGCAGCGCGAGGGGCCAGGCGACGGCGCGCGAGACCAGCAGCGTTTGCACTTTGGTCAGAGGGTCCCGGTCGCGCACGTGGGCCAGAAAATCGACGCCGCCCAGCGGCACAGCGAAGTCGCGCGCGACGTAGCTGTAGAACTCCACCTGATCGACCGGGTTCACCTGGCTGAGGACGATGCCGTAGTCGGTGCCCAAGGCCGCGACGAAGGACTTGCTCATTTGCTCCGGCGTCAGCCGGGCCACGGTAACCGGGGCCGTCGTCGTCGTCGTCGGCGGCGCGCCTGCAAGAGGCGGCGGCGAGCCGCAGCCGCCAGCAACAGCCAGCACGATCAGCGCCGATCCGCAGAGGGTCTGTGGGCCCATGCCAAATTCTAGAACCTGGCCGGCGACGCCGTCGAGCGGCCCACTGCCCTAGGCCAGAGTGCGTCAGGCCCCCAGCAACGCGCTGAGCAGCAGGTAGCAGCCGCTGCCGACGACACCGCTGATCGGAATGGTGAGCACCCAGGCCCAGAGAATCTTCGAGCTGACGCCCCAGCGCACCGCGCTGACCCGCTGTGATGAGCCCACGCCCATGATCGCCGACGAAATCACGTGCGTCGTCGACAAAGGCGCGCCGAAGTTGGCGGCGACGATGATGGTGGTGGCCGCCGACAGCTCGGCGGCGAAGCCGTGGATGGGCTTGAGATCGATGATCTTGCTGCCCATGGTCTTGATGATGCGCACGCCGCCCGCCGCCGTGCCCAGCGCCATCGCCGTCGCACACCCCAACACCACCCACGTCGGTGGATGGGCGCCACTCTTCATCGCCCCGTAGCTCACCAGCGCCATCACGATGATGCCCATGGTCTTTTGCGCGTCGGCCTTGCCGTGGGCCAGGGCCATGCCGGCCGCCGAAATCATCTGCAGCACCCGAAACGTGCGGTTGACCTGTCTAGGACGGCTTTTGCGCACGATCCAGGTGACCAAAACCATGATGAAAAATCCGAGCACGAAACCGACCAGCGGAGACACGAACAACCCGAGCAGGGTTTTCTCGAGGTTCGACACCTGCACCGCGTCGAAGCCGGCCTTGGTGACCGCAGCGCCGAGGATACCACCCAACAAAGCATGAGACGACGACGAGGGAATGCCGAACCACCAGGTCACGAGGTTCCAGGTGATGGCCCCGAGCAGGCCGGCGGCAACCATCACTTGAGAAACCGATTCCTCGTGGACCATCTTGGCAATGGTGTTGGCGACCTCGGTGCCCCAAAATGCACCCAAGAGGTTCATGCTCGCCGCCAGGATGATCGCGGTGCGCAGCGGCAACACCCCGGTGGAGACGACGGTGGCGATGGCGTTGGCGGTGTCATGAAAGCCGTTGATGTAGTCAAAGACCAAGGCGGCGACGACGACAGCGACCAGGGTGAAGAGGACGAGGTCCATGCTCAAGCGTTCTTGATGACGATGCCCGAGAGGGCGTGCCCGGCGTGGTCGCAGGCGTCGAGCGTGCGCTCGAGCCCCTCGAGGAATTCCTTGTGCTGGATCAGGCGCACCGCGTTCTTCTCGCTGCGAAAGAGGGCGCCCACGCGGGCGCGGTAGATCTCGTCGCCGTCGTGCTCGAGCTTCGAGAGCTGGGTGCAGTGCCGGCGAATGTCGGAGAGCTTTTTCAAATCCCGCAACAAGGCGACGGCGGCTTGGGCCTCGAGGGTGGCCGCCGAGATGAGCTCGCCCAGCTCCCGCGCGCCCTCGGGCAGGTCGTCCATGGCGTGCACCCGCAGCTGCATGGCCGTGGCATGGCTGAGGTCGACGACGTCTTCGAGGTGGGTGGCCAGGCTGTAGATGTCGCTGCGGTCGAGGGGCGTCACGAAGGTGCGGTTGAGCGCGTCATACACCTCGTGGATGATGGCATCGGACTCGTGCTCGACGTCGTTGAGCGACTTGACGATGACATCGCGGCCGGCAGCGTCGCCGGTGGTGCAGAGCTGGGCGAGCAATTTGCCCGCGTTGACGGTGACGGCGGCGCCTTTTTCGAGCAGCTCGAAGAAATGGTCTTCGCGCGGCAGCAACAATTTTACGAAGCGATCAACCCACATGCCGCCGTGCCTTAGCAGAGTCGGTCGGCGTCGGGTCCTGAAGCTGTGTGACAATTCAGCGACATTTGAGCCGTGCCAACGGCGCAAAGCAGGAAGCACTTGCGCAGTGCCAACGGCGCAAAGCAGGAAGCACTTTGCGCCGTGCCAACGGCGCAAAGCAGGAAGCACTTGCGCAGTGCCAACGGCGCAAAGCAGGAAGCACTTTGCGCCGTGCCAACGGCGCAAAGCAGGAAGCACTTTGCGCCGTGCCAGCGGCGCAAAGCAGGAAGCACTTGCGCCGTGCCAGCGGCGCAAAGCAGGAAGCACTTTGCGCCGTGCCAGCGGCGCAAAGCAGGTAGTACTCTGGCGCGCAGGGGCGAGCGTCGTCGCCACCCAAACACCGGAGAATGCGGCTTTGAGGCCGAAGGCGGGAGCGCCGATGGAATTATCTACAGGTTCATCGCCTGACGGCGAAGAATTGCCCGCCGGCCTGAGGGAGGATCTGCCAACGACGACGAAGGACGCTGCGCCCATGCCCCAGGCTGAGCCTGAGCCCAGAGCGCCCGCGAAGGGACCGCGGCGGCTGACCATCGACCTCGACGGCGCCTGGTGTTACCGCCAGATCCACGGCGTCAACGCGCCCGGCGCCAGCGACGACGACGACGACGTGCTGCTGCTGGGCCTGCCCCGTTTCCTCGAGCTGTGTGCGCGGCTCTCGGCCACCGCGACGCTGTTTGTCGTCGGCGCCGATCTGCGCTCTGAGCCTTATGCGCGCCTGATCGAAGAGGCCGCCCGCGCCGGTCACGAGGTCATGAGCCACAGCCACAGCCACGCCTACGATCTTTCGCGCTGGCCCCGCTCGCGCATCGACGACGACATCCGGGCCTCCGTCGACGCCATCGCTGCTGTCACCGGCTGTGCCCCTCGGGGCTTTCGTGCACCCGGCTACAACCTCTCGCCCCCCCTCCTCGACGCCGTCAAAGATGCTGGAGTGCACTGGTCTTCAAGCCTGCTGCCGGCGCCGGCCTACTTTGGCGCCCGCGCTCTGGTCATCGCCCGCACCGCGCTGGCGGGTCGACGTTCGGCTTCGCTGCTGGGCGATCCCCGCGCGTTTTGGCCCGGCCGACGACCTCGACGACGACATCCCAATGGACTGCTCGAGTTTCCCCTCAGCGCGCCCTGGGGGATCCCCTTCACCGGAACCATGTTGGCCCTCCTGCCCGATGGCTGCGCCCACTGGTTGAGCACCGCGGCCCGCGCCGCCGACGACGTCTCTCTCGAGCTGCACGCCGCGGACTTCGTCGACGGCCACCTGCTGCCGGCGGGCCAACCCGAGCGCGATGTACCCCTCGTCGACAAATTGGCGCGCATCGAAAGAGCCTGCCGCAGCGTCGTCGACGTCGCCTGATCGCCCTGAGATTCTGCGGCATGGCCTGCTATGCGCAGGCCATGTCCAAAGATGCCCTGCTTTCTGCGCTCGCGCCCCTGTTGCAGGCTCTGCCCGCGCTGGTTGACCAAGATCCGGCGCAGGCCAAGGCCGAGCTCGACCGCCTCTTTCCCTTGTCGTCGTTGGCGGCGGTGCGGGCCCTGGTGCGCAGCGGCGTCGACCAGCGTTGGCTGTGCGATCGTGAGCACGAGGGCGTGCGTTTCTCGCGGGTGCTCAAAGCAGCCGGACCAGCCTTCTCCGTCGACGCCGTCCACATGAACGGTGCGGGCGCCGGCCACACCCACCCCGGCGGCGAATTCGATCTCTGCTTCGCCGTCGATGGAGCGCCCCGCTTCGATGGCAACGTCGAGGGCTGGACCGTCTACGCGCCCGGCACTTGGCATGTGCCGACGGTGAGCGGGGGCACCATGGACATCCTTTATTTCCTCCCCGGCGGGCAGATCACCTTCGGGCCGCGTTCGGTCTGACGTCGTCGTCCTTCTGCTCCAGTCGTCGCGCGGCGCAGGCAAGAAAAAACCCCGCTCTGGAGCGGGGTTGGTGGTGGGCACAGCAGGATTCGAACCTGCGACTCCTACCGTGTGAAGGTAATACTCTACCGCTGAGTTATGCGCCCACGTCGTCAGGCGTCATTCCCTAACTGGACCCGCGAGCGTTGTCCAGACTTGTCTGCCATGCTGCGGCATGCGCTTCACCGCTTGCGTCGTCGTCGCTGTTTTTCTGGGTTCCTGCGTACAGACGCCGGAGCCCGAGCGGGCTGCGATCTCCTTTGGGGTCTACCGCGGCGAACGCCAAGCCTTTCTCGACGAACCGTGGCCCTCGGATCTCATGATTCACGAGGACGGGCTGCTCAACCTGCGCGCCTTCCCGAACCCCTACGACTCCGCGACCCTCGAGGAGTTCCTCGGCATCTTCGCCACGGCGCCCGCCTATTCGCGCAACACGACCATGGCCTTTCGCATCGACGGCGGCGTCGACGAAAGCACCCTGCCGGTTGATGCGGCGGCTTCGGTCGCTGAGGGATCGGCCATGTTCGTCGTCGAGCTCGCCACACTTCGGCGGCTGCCCATCGAGTGGAAGCACTATGCCGATGGCACCTCATTTTACCCTGCTGGCACCGTCGCTGTGAACCTGCTGCTCGGTGCTGTGCCCCAGGGGCCCTACGCGTTGGTGGTCACCTCCGACGCCAAAAACGCCAAGGGCATCGCTCTGGGACCCGACGCCGACCTGCGCGCCCTGCTCTCCTGCGAGGCCCTCGAAGGCGCTGTCGACGTCAAAGATGCCGACTGCGTGCCCTACCAGCAGCTGCGCACCGATCTGAGACGCGAGGTCATCGACATCGCCGTCGTCGTCAAAATCACGCCCCAGGATGCGACCCGGGGCCTGCTGGATGCCGTCGCCGTCGCTCGCGACTACGTGCCCACCTTTGGACCAGTGCTTCCCCGCGCCGTCGACGAGCGCGATCCCTACACGATCTACGACGGCACCCTCACGGTGGCGAAGTTCCAAAAGGGGCGTGCGCCCTACGACACCTACGACGGATCATCGGGCGGCTTCGTCTTTGGCGACGACGGCGCGCCCATCATCCAAAAGGAAGAGGTGGTGCCCTTCGTGCTCACCATCCCGAAGGAAACCATGCCGGTCGCAGGGTGGCCCGTCGTCATCCAGTCCCATGGCACCGGCGGCGACCTCGAGAGCGGGCTCGGGCGCACGGCGGGCAACGAGGCCTTCCACATCACCCAGGCCCACGCGGTGATGTTTGCGATGTCTGAGCCCCTGCACCGCACCCGGGAAGGTTTTCGCGAAGGGCAGGAGAACGTGCTGACCTTCAACTTCTTCAATCCTCTGGCGGGGCGCGACAACTGGCGGCAGAGCGCGCTCGAAAAAGTGCAGCAGGTCGGCGCCATCACCGAGCTGCAATTCGTCGACGGCGACGTCACCCATCACTTCGACCCCGCCAAGATCGCCTACTTCGGCCATTCGCAGGGCGGCATCGCCGGCGCCTTGTTCGTGCCCGTCGAAGATCGCATCCAGGGCGCGCTGCTCTCGGGTGCGGGTGCGGGCTTCGCGACCAGCATGGTGGAGAAGGTCGATCCGCCGCCGGCCATCGCCGATCTCCTTCGCTTGGTGCTCTCCATGCCCGACGATGAGGAGATCGATGTCTTTCATCCAGTCCCAGCCGTGTTGCAGACCTTCGTCGACGCCGCCGACCCCCTCAACTATGGGCAGCTGTGGCGACACCGCAGCGGTCGCACGACGCCGCACCTCATTGCCACCTCGGGCCTCGCCGACACCTTCACGCCCAAACGCAACCACGCCGGACTTGCCGGCGCCTTCGGCCTGCCCGTGGCCGAGCCGGTGTCTGAGCCCTTGGCGGTGACCGAGATCCTCGGCATCGGCACCACCGGCGACGTCGTCACGGCCAACTTGCTCACCGACGACGGCGCGCCTTTGACTGCCGCCATGGTCCAGTTCCCCAACGACGGACACTTCGCCGTGTTCCGCAACCCGGTGGCGCAACAGATCTTCACGGACTTCTTTCGGAGCCTCTTTCAGGAGGGTGTTCCGACGGTGCGCTCCGAGTAGGTGCGCGGTGCGCGCAGCAGCTTTTCTCGTCCTCTGCTCCGCGTTGGCCGCCGACATCGCCCTCGCTGAGGCCAGCGGCGTGTTGCCCATCGATGCCACCGACATGGGATCGGCCGAGGCCAAGCTGAAGCGCGAGGTGCCGATGGTGCTCCAGGATGTGCTGAAGGATCGCTACCGCGCGGTGCCCGACGTCGACGTCGTGGGTGGTGTTGCCCGCTGCACGGAGTCGCCGGGCTGTCTGCAAGAGGCGGCTGCCGCCGTCGGGGCCGATGAGCTGGTCTGGGTCAAGGCCACCCGACCCACGCCGGAGCAAGACGCCGACGTCTACGCCAACCTCAGGCTGCTGCTCTTCGACAGCCAGGGGGTGCCGCTGCTGCGCTTCGAGCAGACGATCACCAACAGCACCGGGGTCATCGATCTGCGCGCCCTGGTCGTGCGCGCTCTCGCACCAGTCGCCTACAGCGGTCGTCTGCAACTGCGCGGCGTCGGTGCCGGCGACGAGGTGCTGATCGATGGTCTGCGTCTGGACGAGCGCAACGAGACCGCCCTGCGCCCTGGATTGCATGAGGCTCGGGTGCGGAGCCCAGGCCCGAGACCCGAGATCAAGGTCGCCTTTGTCGTCCCTTTCGAAGGGCTTGTCGTCGTCGACGTCGCGACCTCCGAGCCCAGCGCGGTGATCTCGCCGCTGCTGCCCGTGTGGGTGCACGGCGCGACGGCGGCGGTGTCGGCGAGTTTGCTGCTGGGGGTGCTGGCAAACGCGCTGACGGCACCGGCGTCCGATCCTGATCTGCACCTGCCGCTGGGCATCGCCGCGGCCACCACCGCCGCGGCGTCGACGACGGCGCTGCTGCTCACCTTGCTCACCGAGAGAACGCCATGAAGATCTACACGCGCACCGGCGACGACGGCGGCACCGCTCTGTTTGGGGGCGAACGCGTGAAGAAGCACCACGCCCGGGTGCGCAGCTATGGCGCCGTCGACGAAGCCAACGCCGCCGTGGGCTTGGCCCATGTGTCCCCCGATCTGCCCGCTCTTTTGAAAAGCGCGCTGCTGGGGGTCATGAGCGATCTCTTCGACGTTGGCGCCGAGCTGGCCACCCCCGCGACCGCTGGCAAGAAGCTCGAGGCGCGCCTGCAGTCTCGGGTTGACGACGCGCGCGTGAAGGAGCTCGAAGACGCCATCGACGATGCTGTGGCTCGCTGTCCTCCGCTGTCGACCTTTGTGTTGCCGACGGGAGGGGAGGCCGCCGCCCGCTTGCACCTGGCCCGCACGGTGGTTCGCCGCGCCGAACGCGAGGTGGTCGCCTTGGCCGAAGACGTCGAGCTGCGCGCCGTCGTCGTCGTCTACCTGAACCGCCTCAGCGACCTGCTCTTTGCCTGGGCCCGCTTCGCCGCCCACGCAAACGGCCACGGCGACATCCCCTGGCAAGGCAAGAAGTAGCGGGTTCAGTTGTCGTCGACGCAAGCCGCCGGTGGATCGGGGAGCTCGCGCAGCGCGGCCAGGGCCTGTACGCAGATGGCGGTGCAGGCGCGCGCGCTTTCAGGCAGCGCCCAGCAGGAGCCGCCGTCGTCGAAGGCCGAGACGTCGACGTCGATGCCAGCAGCGTTTTCGTCGACGGCCTGCTGGCACTGCACGTAGCTGCGGCACTCCGGAGAGGGGCCGCAGGCCGCAGCGAAGAGAAGCAAACTCATCCCAGAGACCAGTTGAATCTGCATCTTCGGGAGCGGAGCGACCACGGATGGGGAGGGCCCCGTCGGCGACTTGCTCGACGACGGGAGGGGGCGCAGCCCCCTTGAAACACGATCCCTGGGTTCAGTTGAGTGCAAACTCAACTGAACCCAGGGACTAGTGAACGCCGCTCTCATCGATGATCGGCTCCCGCGGCGCGTCTTTGCAGGCCTGGGCCGCTCCTGGCCCTCGCGCCTGTCCGCAAGCAGCGATGGGAGCGACGAACGCGAGGTTGGCCTCCCCCAGTCGCTCGGGGGCCAAGGCCAAAGCCAAAGAGAGGATGACTTCGCCGGTGACGACGTCAGCGGGGGGTTGATCGACGGCGCGCGCCCGCCGCACGAAGAGCTTGGCTTGAAATACCTCTTCATCGACCGAGATGGGCTCGACTTCGACGGAGATGCGCGCGCCGAGCCCGGCGCCGACGACGCCGTTTTCGAGCCGGCGGTGGGACAGAGCAAAAGAGAAGTCCGAGCCGTCGTCGTCGGAGGCGGCGGCGACGTCGTCACCATCGTTGAGATCGTCGAAGGAGAGGTCGCGCAGCACCAGCAGATCGTTGCTGGCCAGTTGGTGTTTGACGTCGAGGAGCCGCTCGTCGTCGAGGTGTTGCCAGTCTTCGGTCTCTGGGAGGTCGGCTCCCGAGAGCCACAGGTGCAGGCGCCGATCGCGGGGCGCGCGTTGCACAGGGATGAGGGCGCCGTCGCGTTGCAACACATCGTGTTGGTCGAGCACGGCCACGGCGGTGGCAGCCACCTGCAGTTCGACGTCGTCGAAGCTGCCTTCGGTCAACACCGCGCAACCCATGATCGCCCAGAGCGCGACAACGACGACGGCGAGCGCTGGCCACCTCATGGCTGCGGCCGGGGGCTCAAGGGCAAGCCCAGCAGGTCGTCGCTGTCGAGGAGGGCGAGGTTGCTCTCGGCGATGCGCTCATCGACCACGGGGGCACGGAAGGTGCCTTCGATCTTTCCCTCGCGCGCCGACGCACCATCGCGCCCTTCGATGGCGACGAAGTCGAGGGCCAAGCGGCCGGCCACCACCGCGTCGGCGTCGTCGAAGGCCGCGACGTCGATGCTGACCACGCTCACGCTGCGGCTGGCGATGGGCTCGAGGTTGGCGAAGGTCGACGTCGCCGTCAGCCGCTCGGGCGCGAGATGTACACGGGCATCGAGGCCCGAGCTCTCGACGATGACGTCGCCATCTTTGGTGCAAGAGAATTCTTCGCCGGCGTCGACGGCGCCGCGGCCGTCGAAGACGAGCACCAGCGTGTCGCGCAGCCCCATCTCGTGGGACATGGCCGACAGTGCCGCGCCGTCGAGGTCGTTGAGGTCGCTCTGGGGATCAAAGACGATCCAGGTCATGGCGACGACGACGCGGGGGTCGCTGTCTTCGGCGAGGTTCGCGTCGCGTTCGTCGAGATAGGAAAACACCGTGCCCCCCGGATCGAAGACGGTCTCGAGGTCGGTGGTGAACTGGGCCTCGCCAAAGCGACAACCCGTGACAGAGAGCAGCAGCAGAAAGAGAGCGAGGCGCATGTGCGCCTCGCTACCACACCCACGGCGTCGTCGTCGATCGCCCCCGACGACCTTGAGGTTCGCTTCGGGTGGCTGCTCGCGGCCTGCGCGAGCGATCAGGTGCAGGTGAAGAAGGGATCCAGGGGCGACGAATTGCACTCGACTTCGGCGGCGTCGCACTGGCCGTCGCCATCGGTGTCGGGGTTGTTGGCATCGGTGCCGCGGGCCGCTTCTTCGTCGTCGCTGAGCCCATCCTCGTCGGCGTCCGGCGGCGGCGGAGGCGGAGGAGGCGGAGGCGGAGGCGTTTCCTCAACGGGCACCTGGTCGTCGTCTTGGGGCACGCTGTCGGCGTCGCTGGGATCGGAGTCCAAATCGATTTCGTCTTCGTTGGTGTAGCCGTCGCGGTCGCTGTCTTCGGCGCCGTCGAGAGTGCCGTCGCCGTCGGAGTCGGCGTCGTCGGGATCGGTGTTGCAGCTGGCTTCGCTTTCGTCGGGGAGACCGTCGTTGTCGCGGTCCTCGACGTCGCAGTCCTCCAGACACTGGTCGCCTTCTCCAAAGGGCCCATCGCGCCAACCGCCGGTGCCGATGATGAGACAGCCGCCGCTCAACGCTGGCAGCGCGAGCGAGACCAGGGCCGGAAGAAAACGGGTCAAATGCATGGGGTCCTCCACCCAGGGATTGGCGGGGTCGGGCGAGATCTGTGTCGGCGCACGCCGAAGGCGGACTGATTTCGCAGGTGTTCGTCGGCGCAGCCGTGATCCCGGTCAAAGGGCCGGTGCTGCTAGGGTCGCCTCCATGGTCAAAGGACGGCGGGCAGCCGACCGACGCCGCGAGCGCAAGGGGGACGACGACGCCGGCGACGGCGACGACACCAATGGCGCGTCGCCCGACGCTGTTCCCCACGACGACTACGAGGAGGTCGAGGCCTCCATCGCCGCCAAAAACGCCGTGTCCTCGCGCGAGCAGGAGCTCGAGGTCGCCTCGTCGTCGAAGGCAGGGCGGCCACCGGCGGTCGCCGAGGGGCCTCCGCGCGCTTCGATGGTGATCGACGAAGAGGTGCCGAGCACCAGTGACGCCGAAAAGAGCTTGGTGCGCGAGCTCAAGCGTCGCCCCCAAGAGAACACGCGGGCCCGCGCCGGCGTGGAGGTCACCGAGGTCAAAGAGACCCGCCAGCGCAAGCCCAAGCCCGGCGGCCGCTTCATCGTCATCGCCACTCTTCAAGACGGCAGCGCGCCGCCGACGCCAGCGGAGCTGGCCATCGCGGTGTACCCCTGCTTGGTGGGGCGCACGGCCGGCGCTGACCTGGTGCTCGCCGATCCGACGGTGTCGCTGCGCCACGCCGAGATCGGCTTCGACGACGGCGCCTTCAGCCTGGCCGATCTGGGATCGAGCTCGGGAACGCTGAAGAACGGCGTCGTCGTCGACGGCCGCGTGTCCTTGGTCTTCGGCGACGTCGTGCAATTCGGCAAGACTGAGCTGCGCTTTCTCACCGCCGACAAAGCCCCCCAGCCCCGCCCCGAGCCCGAGCCCGAGCCCGAGCCCAAGCTCGCACCCCTCGAGGGCACCGAGCGCCTTCCCGAACGCGCTCCCGCGCCCCGCGAGCGCACGTCGACCCACGTGCGCGCTGTGCGCGAGCTGGCCGCCATCGAGGCCGCGCGACGACGACAGAAGGTGCGGCGCCAAGCCCTGTGGGTCATTGCCCTGTGTTTGGGTGTGTTCCTCGCGGTCGTCGTCGTCCGCTTCGTGTGGCAGACCGCACTTTCGGACAAGGCGCCGGCCCAGATTCGCTTGCAGGTCTCGGTCTTGCTGGCCGAGGCCAAAGAAAAGCTCCTGCAAGGCGACGTCGACGAGGCCGCCGCCCGCGTGGCCACCGTGTTGGTGCTCGATCCCAACAACGACGAGGCGCGCAGCCTGGATCGCACGGTGTCCACAGAGCTTGGTTCGCGCGACGCCCTGCAGTTGGCCCTGCGCCTGGGCGACGAAGACCGCGACGACGAAGCCCTCGCTGCCCTGTCGCGCATCGCCAACAGCAGCGTGTTCATGCGGGACAGGGATCGCCTGCGCACCTCGCTGGCCGAGCGCGCCCTGGTGCACTCCCTGCGCGCCGTCGAGAGCCTGCTCGATCAGGGACGCTTCGCCGAAGCCCTGGCCCGCGCCGAAGCCCACGTGAAGCTCTTCCCCGCCGACGCCGGCGGCCAGGCTTTGTTGGTGCGCGTGCAGCAGACGCTGAAGACGCAGCCCCGGGATCCTGCTTTGGGCCCGGCCCGCGCCGCCTTCGCCGACGGTCGCATCGACGACGCCCGCAGCATCGCCGCCGCTGCTGGCTACCCGGGCTACACCGCCGAGCTCGATCGCTTCCAGCGCTCCTTCGACGAAGGCAAGGCTTTGCTGGTGCGCTTCGACGGCAGCCGCGCCCGGGCTCCCCTCGACGAAGCTTTCCGCTTGCTGGGATCGCTGGGAGCGCGGGCGTCGTCGCCCATTTTTGCGACGGTGCAGAAACCCTACGCAGATGCGCTCTATTTATCAGGCACTGAAAAGCTGGAATCCGGCGATCTGTGCGGCGCGGCCCGCGAGTTGTTCCGCGCCGGTCGCGTAGTGCCCGACGACAGCCGGGTGCAAGCAGAGCTGCAAAAGCTCGCCAGCCGCGCCGAGCAGGGACTGGGCAAAGCCCGCGGTGCCAAGGCGGCAGACAGGGATCGCGCCCGCGCCATCGCCGTCGAGCACCTGTGCCTGGCCAAGAGCGGCACCAAGATTTACGAAGAGCTCTACGAGCTTTCACGATAGATCTGATCAAGGCGTGTGAGCGCCTTCATCCCCCGAACGCAAGCGTCGGATCATCGAAGCCCGCTCCCGCGAGCACTTGCCACGAGGCTGCTCGCACCAAGGAATTCTTCAGGGGCAACTGCTCGAGGGCGGCGCGAGCCCAAAGGGCAGCCGTATCTCTGGAAGAGGGGCCAGAGGGGCTTGCCCTGGAGCCCCTTTGGCCCCGCCGGAGGCGTTCTCCGCGCGGAGCGCTCTTCCGCGCGGAGCACGTTCCACCGACCGTCAGGGCAGAAAATCGCCAGCGCACAGCAAGGCCGGCAAGCAGAAGCCGACGTCGACGGATGTCAGGCGATCAGAAGTGCAGCAGATCTCGGCGGCGAAGATGTCGCAGTCAAAAAGCGAGCGGCACACCGGCACCCCCTGATCGAGAGTCTGCTGCAGAGAATCGAGCAGGCTGCCGCCGTCGAGCTGGGGCCCCGGTCCGCCGTCGAGAGGTCCGCCACCGCTGAAGCCGCCGTCGACAGGGGATCCGGAGATCGGGTCGCCCGGCAGGGGGACGCCCAAGACCGGGCCGCCGTCGACGTCGCCGCCATCGACGAAGCCGCCATCGGCGAAGCCGCCATCGACGACGAAGCCGCCGTCGGCGAAGCCGCCATCGAGGGCGGTGGCCGGAGCGAAGCCACCGTCGAGGAAGCCGCCGTCGACAGGGGGGCCGCCGTCGGGGAAAGCGAAGCCGCCGTCGCTGAAGAAGGTGCCCAGAGTGTCGGTGGCGCTGAAATCACAATCGCCCGCGGCACGGCACTCGGTGCCCTGCAAGGTGAAGCAGCAGATCTCGCTGCCGGGACACTCCTCGTCGCCGTCGCAATTGTAGACCGTGGTGAAGGCGGGGCAGTCGGGTGCACCAGCGTCGCCGATGTCGACGGCACAAGCACCAAAGCCGCACAAGGCGCAACAGGGAACGTCGTCGTCGCAAGTGACGTCGCCGCAACGCACGCCGTCTTCGCGTCCGCCGCCGTAGGGGCTGAAACCGAGCGCGTCGAGCGCGCCGCTGATCGAGAGCTCGGGCAGCGCGTCGGGCAGGCAATCGAGCTCTTCAGGGAGTCCGCCGTCGAGCAGGTCACCGAGGTCGAAGCCGTTGCCGCCGTCGACGACCTCGCCTTCGCCTTCGCCTTCGCCTTCGCCCTCGCCTTCGGCGACGTCGCCTTCGCCTTCGCCTTCGCCCGCGGGAATCTCTCCTTCTCCTTCTCCTTCTCCTTCTCCTTCTCCTTCGCCGCGGCCCACGCGATCGGTGCAGCTGTCGCAACCGTTGGCGAGCACCAAAAGCACGACGACCACGACAGAGAGCGGCAGACGCATGGGCGTTCTTTCACCCTGTCGAAAGGAAGGCGCAACGGCTTGCTTGCTAGCGCCTGCTTGACCGACCCATGCTGCGCCCCATGAAAGAACTTCGCCTCGACCTCGCCCGCGCTGCTCTCAAGCGTCGCCGCACCCGCATCGTGGCCACCCTCGGACCAGCGTCGTCGTCAGACGACGTGATCGAGCGCCTGATCACCGCCGGCGTCGACGTCTTTCGGCTGAATTTCTCCCATGGCACCCACGAGGTGCACGGCGAGAACATCGAACGCGTGCGCCGCATCGCTGGCGCCCTCGGTCGTCACACCGCCATCCTCGGCGACCTCTGCGGTCCCAAGATTCGCGTCGGCACCTTCGAGGGCGGCGCCATCGATCTGAAGACCGGCAGCACCATCACGGTCACCACGCGCAACGTCGTCGGCAACGCCACTTTAGTGCCGTCGCAGTATGTCGAGCTCGCCGAAGACATCAGCGTCGGCGACCGCATCCTCCTCGACGACGGCAAGCTCGAGATGAAGGTGTTGTCGACGGACAAAAAGACCGAGGTCCAGGTCGTCGTCGTGCAGGGCGGCAAGCTCAAAGACAAAAAGGGCATGAACCTGCCCGGGGTCGCGGTGTCGACGCCGGCGGTGACCGACAAAGACAAGGCCGACGCCATCTTCGCCGCCTCCCGCGGGGTCGATTTCTTGGCCTTGTCCTTCGTGCGCGACGCCAAAGACGTCGGCATTTTGCGCGAGCTCTTGCAGGGCCAGGGACACGGCACCTTGCCGATCATCGCCAAGATCGAGATGCCCCAGGCCATCGACAACATCGAAGGCATCTTCGAGGCCTGCGACGGCATCATGGTGGCCCGCGGTGACCTCGGCGTCGAGATGCTCCCCGAGGAGGTTCCGCTCATTCAAAACGAGCTCGTGCGCCTGGCCATCAAGAAGAACAAGCCCGTCATCGTCGCTACCCAGATGCTCGAGAGCATGATCGAGTCGAGCCGTCCCACCCGCGCCGAGGTCACCGACGTCGCCGCTGCCGCCCTGTCTCGCGCTGATGCCGTCATGCTCTCGGCGGAGACTGCCGCGGGAAAGTTCCCCATCGAAGCCGTCGCCACCATGGACAGGGTGCTGCGCTTGGTGGAGGGCTACCAGTGGAAGCACGGTCAGCACGGCCGCGTCGTCGACGACATCTTGGGCCGCGAAGGCCTGGGCGCCCACGCCAACGATCCCAGCGAAGCCTTGTCACGGGCGACGTCGACGTTGAGCCGTGACTTGCAGGTGCAGGCCATCGTCGTCCCCACCCGCTCTGGTCGCACTGCGCGCCTGGTATCAGCGGAGAGACCCGCCGCTCCCATCGTCGGCCTCACCCACGAAGCAGCCCTCGCCCGGCGCTTGTCTCTGTGTTGGGGTGTGATCGCCGAGGTCAAGTCCGAGGCTGAGCTCACGCGCCCCCAGCACGCCGCTCTCGAGGCCGTGCGCCGCTTCGCTCTCGCCGAACCCGGGCAGCCCGTGTTGTTGGTCTGGGACGCCTCCACCGGCGCCGGCAACCGCGTCGAGCCCACCGTCTCCATCTTGCACGCCTGATGAGGTTCAAGGCCCTGGGCGAGCCCTGGAGCGCAGGGCTTGACGACGTCAACCCCGCGGGTCCGCGGCAGCGCTTCGACTGCCAGGGCTGCGGGGCTTGTTGCTGCAACACCGTGCGCAACCTCGCCAGCGGCAGCCGGGACTACGTCGAGGTGGCAAAGACCGATGAGCTCTTCAAGCAGCGCAAGGAGCTGCTGAAGCAATTGGCAGTGCGCAACGAAGACGGCGTTTTCCACTTGAAGCTGGTGGGCGAGGAGCAGCGCTGTGTGGCCCTCGACGGAGACGTCGGCCACGGCGTGGGCTGCGAGATCTATGGGTGGCGTCCCGCGGGGTGCCGCAAGGTCGAGGCCGGCGACGAGGAGTGCCTGCGCGCGCGCCGCCAGCACGGCTTGCCCTTGACCAGCGAGCGGTGAACGAAGGCTTGGGGTTCGCCGTCGACGTCGACCGATGCCGGTTCTACCCAGGAGATCGCCGCTGTAAGGTGCTCGACGATGTCGCTCGAGCCGGTTTCCCTGGGACAAGGACGCACGCACTGCCCCGGCCTCAGCGCCGACGAACGCGGCGTGGTGATGGGGCGCCGGCTGGCGCTGTTTTTCCCCGACGTCGCCCGGGCGGTTGGCTTCTTTCGGGCCTATTCGCGCGAGGTCTCCCTCGACGAGATCCTGCGCAGCCTCGAGATCCAAGAGACGGTGTCGGAGCGCGGTGGCCGCGAGATGATGGTGCGCTTCGAGGTGCAGGGTTCCTTCGCCGCCGACCGCGCTGCCCAGGCCGGTCGTCTGCACCGAGGCCGTGCCTTCACGGGCAGCGAGCAGCACTTCGTGCCCTTTCGCGATCGCAAGAGTCCACTGGGCTCCGATCTGTCCGGGCCCGAAGACGTGGTGCAAGACGCCGTCGTCGACTTGGTCTTGTACGGCGAAGCCGGTCCCGATCGCCGCAAGCTCGGGCGCAAGATCCAGCTGCGGGACTTCATCCTTGGTTTGTCGCCGCGGCCCCTCAGCGAGGTGGAAAAAACGTCCGAGACCCATGACGCCCTCGTGATCCGTTGTGAACAAGGGCTCAGCAAGATGCTGTGCCGCTATCTGTGGTCGCGACAGGTGCAGGCCCGGGTGACGTCGGCGATGAGCGCTCGCAAATCGATGTTCTCGGGCAAGCCGCGCGAGATCCAGCTCGTGAGCTGCGAAGGACTGCCGCGGCACGTGGCCCAGCTCCTCGCCGTCACGCCGGGCATGAAGGTCTTTGTGCCGACGCAGAAGCACCTGCTGGTCGAGTGGGGCTTTCGCCATCCCATCGCGCTGGAGAGCTGTGGCGCCGCCTTCGCCGACGGCGAGACCGTGCTCTTTTACGGGTCCACCGATGCCAACGATCCGCGGGCCACCAGTCGCACCGAAAGGCTGGTCGTCGAAGAAGACGCCGTCGACATCCGCGATCTGGTCGACGTCACCGTGCGAGGCAAAGACGGCATCATCCCCCCACCCGTCGACGTGAAGGCCATTGGCATCGAGTCCCTCGACGTCGAGCTCAAGCTGGCCCGGCTGCCGCGCGCGCAGTCATCGACGACGGCGCTGCTCATCGATCTCGACCGACTGCGCTGGTTTCAAAAGCTCGTCTATCTGCTGCCGGCGGCGATCCTGCGTACCTACGAGGCGGTGCTCACCGAGCAGCACATCATCGTCATCAACCGCCGCGGCGTGCACGGCATCCCCTTCGGCGCCCCCATGACCGAGATCTATCCGCAGATCTTCTGCCCCGTCGGCATGAGCCTCTTGCCCCGCGTCGACTACGACCTGTTGCGCGAGCACCTGCAGATCCGACCCGACCAGAACCTCACCTTCTTTCCCGAAGACGCTCCCCCTTTCGCCATCCCCGTCGCCGACCTCAAGCCGCTGAGCCGCGCCGTCGTCGCTCCCGAGAGGGCCAAGGCCTCGATCATCGAGATCGCGTCGCGCACCATCGCCGAGGAGCTGGCGCTGCCCACGGTCACCCACAAACGCCAAGGAGCGTTCTCCCTCTGGCGCGGCACCAAGCTCGATCCCCCCTCGGTGCCCGACCCGAAGGCGCTGCCGCCGTCGTCGTCGTCGCCACCGGCTGCTGTCTTGCAGCCCCGCAACACGCCCCGAGAGTTGCCCCCCCCGCGGCCCCGGGCTGTTCCAACGCCGGTGGGCGCCCCTCCCTCTGCAGAAGAGACGAAGCCCGACGGCGAGGGCGAGGGCCCATGAAGCCGCCCTCACCCCCCGCCAACGCTGGAGTGGTCTTGCACCGGTTCAGCGCCGACTTCGGCGTGCCTTTCTTGATGGGCCAGAAGTGCCTGATCGCCGATCCCCTCGGCAAGCCGGGCTTCAACGCCATCCGCCACGGCCTCGGCATCGACGCCGATCTCAAAGATGCCTGCGATGCTCAGTTCATCCAGGCCGCGCTCTTGGGCGACATCACCCCCGCTCCCTTCGACCACGACGCTGCCACCCTGCTCTATGCAGCCCACGAGCTCTTCGCGACCACGCACCCGCAGGCGACGTCGTTTTATGCGCGCACCCACCTCTTCGCGCGCGCCGCCGCCAATGAGGTCAACCTGCTGCCGCGCACCCTCGATCCCGCGCTGCTGATCACGCGCCACCTGATCGTGCGCCGGGCCTTCAAGACCACGCGCACCGACGTGCACGTGAAGTGGTGGACCGGAAACGCCTCCTTCTACGGCGAAGAGCCACCGTGGCGTTTGACCCAATGGCCCTCGATGCGGCGAGTGCAACAAAACCGCCTGACCCAACCAATGTGGCGGCTGGCCCTGCAAGGCGGCGACGAAGAGCTGCGGGTCGCCCGCCTGGCGCTCATGGTCGCCCTGCTCGATGCGAGCCCGCTGACACGGCTGATGATGGCCGGCGATCCGGTGCAGAGAAATCTCGGGTTCTCGCTGATACTACCGTACAAAATAAATGGCCGACGCGCTTCCCCGCTCGATGTGCTCGAGGACAAGAAAATCGCCCGTATCGTCACCGATTCACTCCTGAACGATGGCCTCGACGTCGGCGGCGCGGTGCTGGCGCTGGCCCTGCTCACCTCGCTGCGCGAAGGAGGGCCGAGCCCGCTGCTGCTCCGGCGCACGGCCGAGCTGTGCACGCACCTGGCCTTGATGGCCTGCATCATCGAAGGAGAAGCACCGGGTGCTCCGGAGGCCAAACCCCTGGTGGCCTTCGTCGACGGCGATCCTGCGGCCCTAAACGACGCCGCCCGGGCCTATTGGTCGTTGGTGGCGGCGACGTTGACCCTGGGGGCCGAGGGCAAGGGCGCCATCGAGCTGCCCGACATGGGCGCGCTGCCCTCGTCGGCGCGTGCGGTGCTCGCGCGATTGCAGACGCGCCTGAAGCACAAGCAGTTCGGCAAGCTCTGCAGCTCCTTGGTGAACCAGTTGGGCGCGCGTCTGCCCAGAACCCAGCCTCCGCAGTCCCTGCCGCCGCCACCGCCGCCAGACACCGAGCTGTCCTCCCCAGAAGGGATGCCGCTGACCGAGCCGTCGTCGTCGTCGGAGCCGCACGCGCGGGATCGACCCGATGGCGCGCCCCTCGATCGCTGACCCGAAGCGATGACGAAAACGCCGACCGCTCCCCAGGCCACCATCGCGGCGCCGGCGTCAGCAGCGAGTGCGGCCTTCGTGCTGCCCTCGCCCTGGTTTTTCTGCCTTTGGATCGTGACTGCCGGAGCCCTGGCCAAGCTGGGCCTGGCGCTCTCACTCTTGGTCGACGACGACAGCGCCACCGGCTTTTTCTGGGCTCCGCTTGGGATCCTCTCCGAGCTGCTCTTGGGACTGCTCCCGGTCGCGGTTTCGGCGGTCGTTGGATCGCGCGGCTGGCGCGGGGTGGTGGCGGCGCTCTTGTCCCTCGTCGTCGTCGTCATCGACGTCGCCTGGCAGAGCGTGTCGCTGGTGAGCTGGTTGGTGTCGCGCACCGGCATTCGCTGGGAGCGCATGCGGGGAGACGAAGGCGTGACCTTCGCCGACGCCCACCTGGTGGACAACATCGATCGCTACCCAGGCTATGCCTACGCCGTCATCGCCCTCGTCGTCGGCGCTCTGGTTGCCCGCGCGCTTGCCCATCGGCTGCCAGCACCGCTGACCCGAGGGTGGCTGGTCGTTGCCGCCGTGGCGCTGGGGGCCACCTGCTTGGATGGGGCGGTGTTGCGGCCCTTCAACCACGGCGTCGGCGCTCAACCGCTGGTCTACTTGGGCGAGACTTGGTTGCAGTCCCTCTCCCCGCCGACGCCCCTGGTGCTGCAGACCAAGATTCCGGTGCCGACGACGACGGCAGCGCTGGATCGTCTGCTCTTGGGTCGACGGCCGCAGCCGGCAGTGCCCCCGCGTCCGCCGGAGCACGCGCGCAACGTGATCGTGTTCTTCGCCGAAGGTATCGCGCGCGAGCACACCTCTCTCGGCGGCAGCGCGGCCACGCCCCATCTCGCCCGACGCGCCCAGCAAGGGGGACTCGAGCTCACCCACCACTACTCGCCCTTTCACAAGAGCATCGCGGCCATCTTCTCCATGGCCTGCTCGGACTGGCCGCCGCCGTCGTCGAAGTCCATCACTGAGATCCGACCGCGCATCGACTGCGGAGAATTCTCCGAGGTGATGGCCCAAAACGACGTGCACACCGGGCTCTTTCACGGCGGTGACTTCGGCTTCTACGACAAGCTGGCCCTGCTTGGGCTGCGCGGCTACGAGGTGCAGCGCGATCGACAGGCCCTGCTCAAACCCGGCGACTGGCAGAACAAATGGGGCATCGACGATCGCGTCGTCGTCGACGCCACCCTCTCGTGGATCGACAGTCTGCCCAAGGACGAACGCTTCGCGGCTTGGATCATCCCCATCACCGCGCATTATCCCTATGGTTTTCCACCCGATCACGAGCGGGCCTTCCCGGGCTTCGCCGGACGCAGCCGCTATCTCTCCGCCGTTCACTTCGTCGACGAAGCCTTCGAGCGCCTGATGACGGGCCTCGAGCAACGCGGCCTCGCCGACGACACCCTGGTGATCTTCACCGGCGACCACGGCGAGACCATCGGCGAACATCCGCGCAAGAGTCCCGGGCGTCGGCTGGTCTATGAGCCGAGCGTGCGGGTGCCCCTGCTGATGCTGGCACCCAAGCTCTTTCCCACCCCGCAGCACTCCGATCGCAACAGCGCCCACGTCGACCTCTTGCCCACCATCCTCGATTTGATGGGACTGCCCGCCGATGCCCGACACCGCGGTCGTTCGGTCTTTGTCGACGCGCCACCGCGCCGGGTGCTCTTGGGCGGAGCCAACGGCGAGAAGTTCATCGGCTTCGTCGACGGCGACCAGAAGCTGATCCTCAACCGCACCGCCGGACAGGTGGAATTCTACGACCTCGCCAAAGATCCTGAAGAGCTCGACGACGTCCATGCGGCCCTCGACCCCGCCGAGCTCGACAAGTTGCTCGCGGAGCTCTCTGCTTTGGCCGAGGGTCAGGAACGCCACCTGCGCAAGGCTCCATCGCTGCCGACCCTCGACGTCGAGCGCAGCGTCTACGACCAGGCGAGCGTGCAACTGCGGCGCGGCGACCAGCTCACAGCCTGCCAGCGAGGTCCCCAAGGATGGACCTGCGGCAGCGACGCGGCAGCCGGCCCGAGGCTCGTCGTCGCCCCTCCCGCCAAGCGTCAAGCCCAATCGCGGCGTTATTGCGCCGCCTTTGCCCCGCCACCGGGGGCCGTGATCGAGATGAGCCTGCGCGAGGCCGCGGTGTTGCCCTTGCTCGCGCGGGTGCGCGTCACCGCTCTCGACGAGCCGGGCGCCGATCTCTCTGCCGGAGGCACGGGAGAAAGCACCATCGGCGTCGCCGTCGACGACGGCCCCTTCAGCAGCCGCAGCCTCAAAGGCAAAGGTGACAAGCGGATCAGCCACAAGACGCCGTCGTCGTCGTGGACGCTGCGCATCGAAGGAGGTCCTCCCCTGTGTGTGACCTTCAGCGACCAAGGCTGGCGCCCCTGATCAGGCAGACGCAGTCCAGGTGCCGGTGGCGACGACGACGTCTTTGCCGAGCTCTTTTACGACGACGCGCCTCTTGCCCTCGCGGGTCTGCTCCTCGACCCGCACCGCCATGGTCTTCTGGCGACTTCCCCGCGCCGGCACACCCGGTGGCAGGCCGGTCAGACCGTCGCTGACGTTGATCACGATCTTGCGCTCGGTACCGATGGGTTCGGCCAGCAGCTTCTTGGCGGCGTCTTGGAGTGTTTCGCGCATGGTGTCCTCAGGGAGAGAGAGCGACGCACCGTTTCACGCGCAAGCAGCGGCGTCGACGTCGGCCTTTGCCCAGCGCACGCAGAACTGCCCCACAGCGACAAAAGCGCCCCATCGCCGGTCGCCGCGATCGCGGGCCAAGGATGTCGACGGGGGCATGGCTGCTGCACGGCGACGGCCCATGTCCTGCCCGCCGTCCAACTCCGCTTGCCTGCTCTTTCCCCTCGAGCCCCAGCCCAGCCGACCGCGCTTGGGACCCTCATTGCAGGAGATGGTGCGGGCAGAACGCATCGTCGACGCCGTCTGTGCCGACGACGCCCGGCGTTTTCCCCACGCCGCCAAGGCCTTGAGCGCCGTCGCCGAGCACGCGCGGGCCGTGGGGCCCTGCTGGCGCGACGTCGCGGCCGTTCGGGGGGTGCCCAACATCGAGCGAGCCCTGCGAGAGCCGGCAGGCAACACGCTCAAGCTGCTGCGCGAGGGTCTGGTCGTCGTCGAAGAGCTGTGCGCGGTCGCCAACGCCGAGGGAGACGTGGGGCTCTTTTCCTTCTGCGGATCCTGGCTGCGCCGCCGCCGGCCCCTCGTCGACACTGTCGCCGCGGCCTTGGGCGCCGAGAGCCCTTCTGCCCACTGCCACTGAGCGTCTGCGCCCGATCCGCTGGTCACCTCCCAAGCGGTCAGGCAGCTCGACCGCTGCGTCCGCCGGTGCGCCTCTCGACCTCGGCGTTGCTGCGGCCGAGGAACTCCTCTTCGAGCTCCTGCGTCGACAAGCGGGTGCGCTCGGCCAGATCGCCGATCTCACGGGCGACGACGGCGAAGCCCCGCCCCTGCTCCCCAGCCTGAGCCGAGAGGATCGAGGCATTGAGGGCCAGCAAGTGGATGCGCTTGGCGATGCTGCGAATGATCTTCAAGAAGTCGGCGACGGCGCGCTGCCTCTCTGCTTGCACCTGGTCGGCAAGCTCGATGATGTCCTGCTCGATGGACGAGAGCCCCATGAACGCGGTGTTGCCCTCCGCCGCCGCCAGGCCGCAGGCGACGATGGCGACGGCTTCACCATGCTGAAGGATGGGTTTGGCGACGACGAGCACGCCCTGTTCGCCGATGTCGGCCCCGCCAGAGAAGGTCTCGCCTCGCACCTGACACACGGTGACGAGCTCGCGTGGCAACGACGCCGCACCGTCGCGGGCGAGC
Organism: Myxococcales bacterium; assembly: GCA_023248635.1. Classification (GTDB taxonomy): domain Bacteria; phylum Myxococcota; class UBA727; order UBA727; family VGSZ01; genus VGSZ01. Next base: position 79,620 of record JAHFED010000005.1, on the reverse strand, counting down.
CCTGGCGTCGACGACACCAACAAGCGCTCGTTGGCAAAGATGCTCACCGACAAGCCCGCAGATTGGGCGACGTCGTTGAGCAGACCCGCGATGGTTCCCACGGACTTGCCGCCGATGCGCGCGAGCCCGTCTTGCACAGCCAGCCCGCCTTCGCGTCGCAGCAGGGCCAAGAGCAGGTCGCAGGTGCGTTCTGCCCGCTCCAGCACCTGATCGCGGGCGAACACTTCCAAGCGCTGGGTCAGCGTCTCGTGCAGCTGGAGATCGGGCATGGCTGCAGGTTAGCGCGTCGGCGCGCCGTCAACGGTTTCCGAGGAGCGGAAAAAGAAAGAAGCGCCGGTGCCACCGAGAGGGGAAAGGCAGCACCGACGCCTCTGCGTGGGCCGAAGGGAGGAACCGCCCACGCAAACAAGACCTAGGGATTGATCGGGAGCCGCGCCACCGCGGGGCGGAATTCATCGCCGCCAGGCGATGAACCCGTAGACAAGTCACCGACACGCGAAGCGCTGTCGATGAATTCTGACCCCCGATCTACAGCACCAAGACGCCGCTGGAATCCGCAAAGGACGTCGACGTCATCCCGCAGCTCTGCATGCCCGTCAGGAAGAGATCGGCGATGGAGCGACCGTCGGCCCGCACATGGCGACCGCTGGTGATGCATCCCCCCGCGCGTCCGGCGACGACAACCGGGAGGTTGCGGTGGTTGTGCGTGTTGCCGTCTTCGATCTCGGCGGCGCAAAAGACCATCGAGGTATCGAGGGCGGTTTGGCCGTTGCCGTCGTCGACGTGGGAGAGGCGTTCGACGACGTAGGCGAGCTGCTCCATCTCCCAGCGATCGATCTGCTCGAGCTGGGCAAACTTCGCGGGATCGCCCTGGTGGTGGGAGATCTCGTGGTGGGCGCCGTTGACGCCGATGAAGGAGAAGTTCCGGTTCGAGCCGCCGTTGCCGAGCATGAAGCTCGCGACCCGGGTGCGGTCGCAGGTGAAGCTCGCGACCACGAGATCGAGCATGGAGCGCACATAAGCGGTGACGTCGACGTCGACGCCGACGGGCCTTTCGCCGGGACTGCAGCTGGTCAGGGGCTCGCCTTCGATCTGTCGCTCGAGCTCGCGAATGCCGGTCAGGTGCTCGTCGAGCTTGAGTCGATCCTTGGCGCCGAGGCGGGCGTTCAAGCGCGCGCTGTCGCCTTTGACGACGTCGAGAATGCTCTGTCGGTAGCGCCGCTGCTTCTCACGCTCCACCGCCGACGCGAGGGGATCAAGGCCTGCAAAGAGGCGGTCGAAGACGGCACGGGGGTTGGTCTCTTTGGGCAGGGGCGATTGGGCGCCGGCCCAGGCGACGTTGACGACGTAGGCGCAGGAGTAGCCGGAGTCGCAATTGCCGGTGGAGCCGCCGCTTTCGCAGCCCAGCTCCAACGATGACAAGCCCGAGTAGCCGCGGGAGCGCAGGTGGCCGGCGATGGCCTGATCCACCGAGATGCCGTTTTGGATGTCGACGTCGGACTTCAGCAAACGCGCGACGCTCAAGAAGGTCCCGGTGCCGCGGGCGTGGTCGCCGGGGCCGTCGTCGCCGGGAAAGGCCGCGCGGTTTTCGAGTCCGCTGACGACGGTGACGTGCTGCTTCACCGGTTCGAGGGGCTCGAGGATCAGCGGCAAGGTGCCCAAAGCACCCACCGTCGTCGGCGTGAAGCTGGGCATGTGCATGCCGTTGGGCAAATAGAAGGCGAAGAAGCGGCGCGGGGGATCGTCGCCGTTGGCCTGGGCGCGGGCGATGGCGGGGGCCATGGCTTCGAGCACCGGCAGCCCGATCAACGTCGACAAACCACTGCGCAACAAGGTGCGGCGCGACAAACCCCAACGGGGGCGATCGGTGCGGATCAACGTCATGATTTCGTCCTCGCCGGGTGTTGCCCCTGCTCTGCGTGGACCCCCCAGAACACCCGGCTGCGGAAGATCATTCAAGGCTCCTCGTCGGGGTGCGCATCTGGAAGGCGTCGCTCTCGACGATCGCGCCGAGGATGGCGCGCAAGGAGAAGCCGGCAGCCGCAGCCCGAGCGGTGACGTCGTCGATGGTGCAGGCGTCGCCGGCCACGGCGACATCGAGGCCGCGTCCGAGGGTGTAGCTGCCCAGCTTCTCGGCCATGCACGAAGGCAAGGTCTCTTGCGCTTTGAGCGCCGCCGCGAGGCCGGCGGGGTTGGTGAAGGGGGTGTCGAAGAAGACGTCGTCGTCGTCGATGTCGTAGCCGTCGGCGTCTTGCGTGCGGGAGCGGCCGATGGGATCGAAGCTCTCGAGGCCGAAGCCGATGGGATCCATCAACACATGGCACGCGGCACAGCGGGGCTCGCTGCGGTGGGCTTCCATGCGTTCGCGCACCGAGCCCGACGCGGGGTCTTCGTTCAGCGGCGGGACGTCGGGGGGAACGTCGCCGGGATCGAGGCACAGCAGCTGATCGACGACCCAACGGCCACGCTTCACCGGGCTGGTGCGGAAGGGATAGCTGTTGGCGGTGAGGAAGGCCCCGTGGGTCAAGACGCCGGCGCGGTTGGTGCCAGCCAAGGAGACGCGCACAAAGCCGTCGCCGTCGTCGTCGTCGCCGGCATCGAAGGGCAGGCCGTAGAAGGCGGCCAGGGGAGCGTTGACGAAGGTGAAGTCGACGTCGAGGAGATCGGGGGCTGGTCGGTCGCTGTCGAGCAGGGCCTGCACCACGAGCTTGGTCTCTTGCTTGAGTGCGGCGCGCACGTCGTCGGAGAGGGGATAGAGATCGGCGTCGGGTGCGACGACGTCGAGACCGCGGGTGTTGAGCCATTGAGCAGCCAGAGCTTCGGCGACGCCGCCGCGGGCTTTGGGATCGGCCAGCATGCGCGTGACTTCGGCCTCGAGCACCGCCGGCCGGTCGAGCACGCCGTCGTCGGCCTTCAGCGTCAAGGTCTCGTCCGGCATCGAGGCCCACAAGAAATAGCTGAGGCGCGCGGCCAACTCGTGGGTGGAGATGCGGTGGGTTTGGTCGCCGTCGTCGTCAAATTCGGCGCGGTAGAGGAAGTTCGGCGAGAGCAACATCGCTTGGGTGGCCAGGCGCAAACCGGCATCGAAGGAGTCGCCTGCGCCCGTCGCGAGCACGACCAGGGCGACGTAGGGGGTCACTTCTTCGTCGAGAACCGGTCGGCGAAAGGCCCGTCGCAGCAAGGGCGTGAGCGACGCGCGCGCGCAGCCCTCGACCTCGCTGCTGGGATTGCAGGAGACAAAGCGCGCGCGCCCGGGACTGGTGCTCGCGACGTCGAGGGGACCTTCGACCTCGAGAAAATCCACCAACAGGTTGCGGTCGGCGTCGGTGCCGGCATCGAAGAAGTCGTTGTCGAAGCGCGCGCCGATGCTATGGGCGCCGGCGGTGAGCTCGGTCTCGACCTCGTAGGTGGCGAGGCCCGTGACGTCGACGTCGAGCACCGAGCGGCCATCGACCACAATGCCGAGGTGGGCGTCGTCGTCGCCGGCGGCTTCTTGGTCCGCGCGCACCCGCACCGCGTAGCGGCCGGTGGTGGCGATGGTGAAAGAGGCGGTGAGGTCGCCGTTGCTGAAGAGGTTCCAGACCGAGCCTGCGGCTGTGCCGACGTCGGAGCCGACGGCTTCGGCCTCCTGACGGTCGATGGTCGCCGCCGCGCCGTCGGGAAAGACCGCCGCCGCGATCGCCAAGGCCGCGGCATCGAGCTTCTCGACCAAAAGGGGAGAGGTGGAGAGCACGTCGGCGTTGTTGTCGAAGCCGCCAGCGACGTCGTCGGCGGGAAAGGCGGCGGCGTGCACGGCGGCGGCGGCGCCGGCTGCTGGTCCCAGCAGGTCGGCGACGGTGCGGGCGTATTCGCTGCGGTTGAGGCGGTGCAGGGTCTTTGCGCCGGGGTCACAAGCGAGGGGATCGCCGGGGCCGCGCGGTGAATCCGGCAACAGGGGCGCATCGGGTTCGTCGACGTCGCCTTCGCCTGCCGCGCCTTCTTGGGGGCAGCCCAGGCACAGGGCGATCCAGACGCCCAGGGCGAGCACTGGGCTGTGTTGGTGACGCCAGGCTGTCGAGGCCTCAGCGCACGTTCGTTTTTCGTCCACAGGCTTCTCCGCGCTCCTGTTCCGCCGCTCACTTCTCGTTCTTCGGCGCCGACGCTCACGGTGTCTCGGCCTGTGCGTACGAAAGAAGCGAGCCAGCCATGTCAGCACGTTGGGATGCGACGGAACGCCGACGGCTGGGGTCTGCGGTCGGCAGGTGTTGGGGTGCGCAATCCGCGATCTGGGGACTCAACCCCACAGCGGGTCAGCGACAGCGGGGATCGTCGGCGTCGGGATCCACGGTGGCGTCGACAAAGAAGGGAAAGGAGCCGCAGCCGTCGTTGGTGAAACAGACGTAGTCGAAGGCGTTGGCGCGCGCATGGCAGCTGATGCACGAGCCCGCGGCGTTGGCGATCTCCGTGGTGCCCCGGTTGTGGATGATGCTGCGGCCATCGTCGTCGAACGACAGGGCCAGGAACTCCCAGTCGCCAGTCGCCGGAGAAAAGCCGCGGCCCCGTTTCACGCTGGCTTCGTCGGGGAACAATTGGATCACGGTTCCGACCGGGTATTCGCCCAGCGAGCGAAGACGTCCATGCTCGACCGCCTCGAGTTGGTGTCCCAGGGCATTCCACATGCGGCGGCCTTCGACGTTCTCAAAGCGCTCATCGCCGAGGCAGACGAAGTCGTCGTCGAGGAGGAAGGCGTCTTCGCCCTCGCCTTGGAAGGAGTTCTCCCAGCTCTGCCGCTCTGACGGCGCTCCGCACGCGGCCAGCAGCGCGCCCACCACAAATGGAAACGCAGATCTCAAGCGACATTCCGTTCGTCGACGACAGCCGCCTGCAGGATGGGCAAGAGCAGGGTGTCGGCGGAGTGGGTGAGAGCGGTGAGGGCAGCAGCGAACTGGGGATAGGCAAAGCCCTCCGCCGGGAGCTCCACATTGATGAAGGCGTCATCGTCGTCGTCGAGGCCCAGCTTCACCAGATTGGCTTGTTGGTTGGCGCAGGCGAGCAGCTTCAACGCGACGGGCCCAAAGCCAGAGTCGGGAGCCTTGATGAAAGGGTTGATGGTGAAGACCACCCAGTGCTCCGTGACCCGGACCAAGGCCACGAAGGCAGCGTTCTTGCCGCGAAAGCTGGTGCGAAAGGTGTCGTCGTCGAGGTGATCGAAGGTCCAGCCGTAACGGCGGAAAAAGCGCGCGACCTCGGCGGCGGAGGTGTGGGTCGGCTCCTCCGAGGTCAAGCGACCCCCAATCGATCTTTGAGATCGCGGACGTCGGCAGCGACCGCATCGTCGATGCGGATCTTGAAGTCGTCGGCGTAGTGGGCGAGCGCGGTCAGGGCGTCGGAGAAGTGCACGTACGTGAAGCCGTCGGCCGGCATCTCGACCGAAAGGCAGATGTCGAGGTCGTCGTCGATGCCGAGCTTGGCCAGGTTCAGCTCGTGGTTGGCCTGCAGCAAGGCCCGCAGCAGCACCGGGCCAGCGTGGGTGTCGGTGTCTCGGGCCGCATAGGGGCTGATGAGAAAGACGATGAAGGCGTCGCTGACCTTGACCCAGATATCCCAGGATCCGATGTCGCCGGCGAAACCGGTCCGAAAGACCGTCGGCTCGCGACGCTCGTAGCGCCAGCCGTACAAATCGAAAAAGCCCGGCAGCGCGTCGGCGACCACGGAAGAACAGTAACAGACCCGCCCCGGCAGGGGACGCAGGAGCCGAAGAAGCCTCGTCACCGCCGTCGTGGGCCTCGGATTCGGACGTGACCGCAGTCTCAGCTGCGGTGCGGTTGCGGGCGGGGCTACGCTCCCTCGCGATGGGCCCCAACCCCACCCCGAGCGGTCGTTTTCCCCGGCCGGCGAGCGTCCTGCGCTCCGCTGCCCACCGCTTCGCTGGTGCCTGTGGACGAAGCGTCGCCGACGTCATGGTCCTGGGGGTGCGCTTCGACGACGAAGACCCCAGCATTGGCGACACCCTCGCGCTCCGCCTGCGTCCCGGACGCCTCGATGCTGTGGCTGCGCTCGCAGGACCAGCCCGGGCCATCGCCTGCTGCGGCGACGACGTCGTCTTCATCGATGCGCGCGGCGATTTGCGCACCCTCGAGGGCGGCCGCGTGCTCGAGGATGTGATCGATCTCTTCGAAGACGGCGAGGGGGCCTCGTTGTCGGGCAGTCCGCCAGAGAGCCGGCTCTTGGCCCTGCAAGGAAGCGGGGAGGTCGTCGACGTCGTTACGGGGGCTGCGGTGTTGCGGGTGCGGGGGGCGCGCTCGATCCGCGGCGGCGCCGTCGTCACCTCCGACGCGCTGTACACCCTTGATGGCGTCAAGGCCCACAACGGCCCCGTCGACGTCGCTGCCAGCTCGGGCCATCGCCTGGCCTGGGCCAAAGGCCGCAACCTCGTCGTCGACGGTCGCCCCTTCGTTTTGCGCCAGCCCGCTCATGCCTTGTGCTTCGCCTTCGGCGACTGCTTCGTGAGCAGCAACATCAGCGGCCTGTCCGTCGTCGACGAACACGGTCTGCGCGCGCTGCGTCCCTCGCTGCGGGCCCACACGCTCACGGTGCTCAACGACGGCCTCTTGGTGGTGAGCGATCTCATGGTCGCCACCTCCGAGGACGGCGTCGACTTCATCAGCCGCGATCTGGCGTCCTACGTGCGCCTCGCCGAGAAGGAGAGCGTCCGGCCGAGCGCCAAGCACGCCCAACAGAGCCCCTGAGCGGTCCGCTTGAGTTCGGGCGGGTCAGACCCGGCGCACGGCCCGCACTTCGCCGCCGAACAGGGACAACGCCTTCTGCACGACGGGATGGGCCTTGGCGTGGGTCTCGAGCTGCGCTTGGAGCTCGCGCCTCAACGCCTCTTCAGCATCGTGGACGGAGACAGCGCCGGCGTCTTCGCGCAGCACGCTCAGCTTGAGCCTCTTGCCAAAGGACTTCTCGAGGCGCGCGAGCACCTCGGGTTCCACGGCCATGCGGGTGGCTTCGTCCACGGCATGACCCGTGGCGAAGCAGACCTCGACGACGTCGTTGGCCACGCTTTTCAGGCGTCCGAGTCTGAAGGTACCTGCGCGCGCTTTCTGCAGGGCCTGCACGAAGGCGCGCCAGCGGGGATCGACTCCGGGCAGCTCGAAGCCAGCCAGGGGGTCGACGTCGTCGTCTTCGTCGTCGGGCACCGCGGCGACCGGCTCGATCGGAGCTGGCGCGACCGGGACCTCGAAGCTGGCGCTGCGCTCGTCGTCGTCGGCATCGGGGCTCGGGCTTGGCGGCAGGCTCGGGTGAGCGATGAGCGGTTCGTCTTCGCCGTCGGCGTTGACGGCCAAAGGCGGGGCGATCGGCAAGGTCGTCGTCGTCGTCGCCGGTGCTGGCGAAACGCCGATCGCCGGGGCTGCGGCGGAGTCGGCGGAGCGGATCGTCGGCGACGGCACCACCATCGGCGGCTCGATGCGGGCGAAGGCCTGGACAGCAATGCCCAGCGCCGTCGTCGACGTCGGCGTGCGCTGGATGAGGGGCGGCACGGGTTGTCCTTTGCTCAGGCGTTCGAGGCGCACCAGGGCTTCGCTGATCAACAGGGCGTCGCCGATGGGAGCCCGACGGCACATCTTCAGGAACACCAGCTCGAGCGCGAGGCGGGCGTCTTCGGCGCGGGCGACGACGTCGATGCCGTCGAGGGCCATGCCGAGCAGGCGCAGGGCATCGCGGGGATCGCTGCCTTTGGCGCGGGCATCGATGCGCGAGACGTCGTCGTCGGCGAGATCCGCGAAGCCCGCGATGGTCCCGCAGGATTGAGAGACCGAGATGTGCCGCAGCTCTTCGGCGACGAGGCTCAAGAGCTGCTTCAGGTCGAAGCCACGCAAGAACGCGCCCTCGATGATGGTGAGCGCGGCCCGGGCATCGCCAACGAGGACGGCGTCGACGGCGGCGGCGATGGTGCGCCGATCGATGAGGCCCAGGGCCTCGGTCACCTGCACCGAGTTGATGACGGCGTCGTCGACAGCACCCGCGAAGGAGAGCACTTGGTCGGCGAGCGAGAGGGCATCGCGCATGCCTCCCTCGGCGGCCCTGGCGATGATCTGCAGGCCGTCGTCGTCGATGACCTGGGCCCGGCCGGGGAATTCGGTGGTGAGCACGGCCTTGAGCCGCTGCACCATGGTCACGGAGGGGATGCGTCGAAAGTCATAGCGCTGACAGCGCGACAAGATCGTCACCGGGATCTTGTGGGGCTCCGTCGTCGCAAAGATGAACTTCAGGTGGGGCGGCGGTTCTTCGAGGGTCTTCAGCAGGGCGTTGAAGGCCCCCGACGAAAGCATGTGCACCTCGTCGATGATGAAGATTTTGCTGCGCGCCATCTGCGGCAGGTAGCGGGCCATCTCTTGGAGATCGCGCACCTGCTCCACACCGTTGTTGGAGGCCCCATCGATTTCGACGACGTCGACGGCCTGGCCCTGCTGGATGCTGGTGCACATGCGACAGGTGCCGCAGGGCGTGCCGGTGGGTCCCTGCTCGCAGGTCAGGCAGCGCGCAAGGATGCGGGCCAAGGTCGTCTTGCCGACCCCGCGGCTCCCGGTGAACAAAAAGGCGTGGGCGATGCGCCCCGTCGACAACGCGCGCACCAGGGTCTGCACGACGCTGTCTTGGCCGACGACGTCTTGAAACGTCTGCGGCCGGTATTTCCGGGCGAGCACCTGGTAGGTCATCTCAGCGCAATGGCGTCGCCTTGGGCTGGGCGCAAGGGAGCGCCGTCGTCAGAGCGAGGGCCAGACGGCGCTCATGAAGCCGCCAAAGAGGATCATCGACAAGACGCCGCCCGCGCCCGAGATCAACAGCAGCCGCAGCGCGCTGGGAGGACGCTTGGATGCCAATTCATCGCCGCCAGGCGATGAACCCATCGACAATTCCAGCCGGCGGGCGATGACGCCGGCCGTGCCAAAACCGGTGGGGAACATGGCGACCGTGGCGCCGGCGATGCCTTGGCTCTCGCTGCCGTAGGCCAAGAAACCCGTGACACCCCAGGCGACCAGGGCAAAGACAAAAGCCGCCAGCGGCAGCAGCGAGAGGGTCTGCCAGCCTGCACTCTCGCGGGCCGCAGGTACCGCAAAGACGTCGACGGAGGCGCTGGGAGGAACCGGCTTCACGCGCCCCCCTCTTCGCCGACGACGGGGGCCACCAGGATGGCAAAGCGGGTGTCGCCGATCTGAAAGGTGTCGCCGTCGAGCAGGGTGATCTTCTCGACGCGCTCGCCTTCAACGAGGACGCCGTTGGTGCTGCCCAGATCTTCCAGCTCGAAGAAGCCCCCCGGTCCCCGACGAATGCGCGCATGCCGCGCCGACGCCGCCCTCTCTGCGAGCACGATGTCGCACATAGGATCGCGGCCGATGACGGTCTCGCTGCGCTCCAGCGGGACCCGCACCTCGGCACCCTTGCCCCGCTTGAAGGTCAGCTCAGCAGCGGTGCTGCGCCGTCGACGTTGGGCCATCTTGGCCGCCAGCTCCCGCAGTCGAAAGGGCTGGGTCTTTTCTTCCGCCGGCGCCGGCGCCGCCTCTTCCCCGGGCGTGGTCGCCATCGGTGTCGCCGACGATCCCGTGCTCTCTGGTTTGTCGCTCATGATCTCGTCCCCGCCCAGCGTTGCCCCTCCGCGTGGCCCCCCCAGAACGCTTGGCTGCGGCCCCTCACGACGTCGAACCTATCAGGGCCGCGGGCCGCGGGCGATCGAGAGCGGCCAGCAAGCAGGCCAGGCCGCCAGCAACAGCGTCGTCGACGGCGACGCCGGGATCTTGGGGGTTGAAGCGCTGGAAGATCGACGGCGCCCACAGGTGCTGGGCCAGGGAGCGCCAGAAGGGAAAGACTTCGACGGTCAACGACCAGGCGTGGTGCACGTGGTGCAGATGATCCTCGAGCTCGCCGGTGAAGACATCCAGGGGCGCGCACATGAAGGTGGGCGCAAACCAATGGGTCTGCCCCTTGCGAAAAGTGCGGCAGAGCGAGCGATAGACCGCAGCCTCCGACGACGACGTCACTTTGGGGGGGATCAGGGTTCCCATGAAGGAATGGAAGGACAAGACGGCGTGAAAGTGGTGTTGCTCGGCCAGGGCTTCGACGGCGCGCGTCTCGGGCTCGGAGAAGGCTGCGGTGCCGCGGTAGGTGGCCGCTGCAGGATCGGCAGATCCCGTCGCCGTCAAGAAGAAGGGCTGAGCGCCGTGGGGGAGGGGAAAATTGCGGTTGAGGTCGACGCCGTGGGCGTTGGTGCGTAGCTCCTTCAGGGTGCCGTGGCCGCGTTGGCGCTCGGTGCGGGCGGCTCCATCGGGGTTCAGGCAGGGGGCGACGACGACGACGGCTCGTTCTCTCAGCGCTCGTCCTTGGGGGCCGGCGAGGGCATCGAGGATGCCGAGGGCGCACTGGGCCCCGATCCATTCGATGCCGTGCAGGTTGGCATCGACCAACACGCTCGGAACCGACGACGACGACGACGACGGCACCACCGCGGCTCGCAGCGGGCGATCTTCCACTGAGCGCCCGAATTCGACGACGTTGGCACCGGCCGTGGCCGCGGCGCGCTCGAGGCGAGCTTCGCGCTCGTCGCAGCTGCCGTAGTGGCGCAGGGCCAAGGGCCAATCGGGCGAGCTCACGGCGGCAACGATGCCAGAAGCACAGCCAGCAGGCCCTCGGGATCGTCGGTGTGCACCCAGTGAGCAGCCTTTTTCAGCACGTGCTCGACGACGACGCCAGCGCCCACCGCTTCGTGCAGCCGCCGCAATTCATCGCCGCCAGGCGATGAACCTGTGGACAATTCACCGGCACGCGAAGCGCTGCCGGTGAATTCCTCGCCGCCAGGCGATGAACCGGTAGACAATTCACCGGCACGCGAAGCGCTGCCGGTGAATTCCTCGCCGCCAGGCGATGAACCGGTAGACAATTCACCGGCACGCGAAGCGCTGCCGGTGAATTCCGCGCCGCCAGGCGATGAACCGGTAGACAATTCGCCGTCGGACCAGCGATCGCTGCGTCCCCCGCGCACCACATGCACCGCTAGGGATGGCCGGTGGCGGAGCACAGCCGGCCAGAGATCGAGAGATCCGAAGGAGGCCAACATCGGCGGGATCGCCGCCAGATCGAATTTCCACCGGAGCTGCTCGTTCAGGTTGGTGGTCATCCATTGGGCCAGCGGCAGGGAGAGCCCGCGCGCGACCAAGATGTCGACCAGCGCCTTGCGCGACGGGACCGGCAGGGAGACGGCAGCGACGGCGTCGAGCACCCGATCGATCTCCTCCCCTTGACCAAAGCGACGCAGGCCGAAGGGCGCGTCGACGACGACGGCGACGGCGACGGCTGCGTTGTCCAGGGCCATCTGCAGCATCGCTTTGCCTCCCCAGGAATGGCCGACGACGACCACGGGGCGCAGGCCGAGCGAAGCACACAGCGCGCTGACATCGTCGGCGGCGGCCTGCACGCTGTGGGGCGGCGGGAGCCCGTGGGATTGGCCGTGGTTGCGCAGGTCGACGGCGAGGGTGCTGCAGCCGCTGCTCTCGCAGAACTTGCGCGCGAAGCTCTTCCAGTTGGAACGAGAGCCGAGGATGCCGTGGGCGAAAACGACGACGTCGGATCGGGATTGAGCTCCGGATCCGACGTTCAGGTCGTAGGCCAGCAGCGGCGTCACTTCTTGAGCGCGGCCACCAGCTTCTGTGACTTGGCGTTGCCCTTGGGCTTGTTGCCGTTGGTGCTCTCTTGGGGCACGTCGGGCAGCTCGTCGGCGCGGCCGGTGGCGATGTGGGCGTCGACTTCACGATCGAGCAGCTCCGTGGCCAGCTCGTCGGTGACGGCGTTGCTCTGCAGGGTGCCCTCGGCCCGCACGCTGACGCCATGGTGCATGCGGACCACCGCTTCTTCGAGGGAAGACAATTGGCGTCCGACCCGGGGCTCGAGGCTCTGGATGCGGCGGGCCTCGGTGGCCGTCGTCTTGGTGGTCGTCGTCGTCGTCGCCGTCTTGCGGGCCATGCCGTCTCCACTGCACCGCCGCCACCGGCGATGTGTACTCATGCTTCAGGCGCTGGCGCGCCTGCTGGACCCACGCTCCAGGCGCTGCCCGCCTGAAGTACGTCGTCACTGCTTCCGCACCGTAGCGGGGGTCCGAAGTCGGATCAAATTCTCGTACGCGGCGTGGGCTCGTCGACGTCGGCGCATCCGGACGCCTTTCGGCAGGGCTGCTATGACGACCTCATGCTGCACCTTGCTCTCGTGGTCGCGACTGCTCCTGTGTTGTGGACGGAGGCCGATCCGAAGCTGAAACCGCTCCTGAGCGCGCCGAGCGTGGCCCCCCTGGTGGAAAAGATGGAGCCCGCCGTGCTGGTGGTCTTCACCGAAGGACAAGGCCCAGCCGAGCTCGCCGGCCGCGATCTGCCCGAAGGCCTGCCGCCCGATCATCCGGCGCTGCCGGGTCCGCTCGGACCCGACGACGATGACGACCTGATGCGCGGGCAGGGGGCGGGGTTCTTGATCACCCGCGACGGCTACGCCCTCACCAACCACCACGTCGTCGAAGGCGCCACCCACATCAGCGTCTTCGTCGGCGACGACCGCTCCGAGCTCGATGCGAGCCTGGTCGGCTCCGACGAAAAGACCGACGTCGCCCTCATCAAGATCACGTCCGAGCGCACGGATTGGCCGGTGATCCCCCTGGCCGATTCCGACAACGTGAGGGTCGGCGATTACGTCGTCGCCATTGGATCGCCCTTTGGCCTCGAGCAGTCGGTGAGCCTCGGCATCGTGTCCGCGCGGGGGCGCCGGGACATCGCTCCCTCGGGTCGCCAGGGGCTGTATGATTTTTTGCAGACGGATGCGTCGATCAATCCAGGCAATTCCGGCGGTCCCCTCCTCGACATCTATGGATCCGTCGTCGGAATCAACAGTGCAGTGAATGCCGCCGGATCGGGCATCGGGTTCGCGATCCCCATCAACATGGTCAAAAGGATGCTGCCCTCGCTGCAGAAGAACGGTCGCTACGAGCGCTCGTGGATCGGGGTCTCCATCCAACCCGTCGATCAAGATGTCGCTCCCGGGCTGGGCCTCACATCGACGCGAGGTGCTCTGGTGCGCGAGGTGGTCAGCGGGGGTCCGGCGGAGAAGGCTGGCGTGCTCCCCGGCGACGTCATTGTTTCCTTCGATGGTCACCCCGTGCGCGAGGCCAACGAGCTGCCCCTGCTCGCAGGCGACGCCGGCGTCGACACCGCCGTCACCCTGGCCTTGGTGCGCGACAAGAAACCCCTGAGCCTGCCGCTCATCCTGGGCAGTCATCCCGACAACAGCGCCCAGAAGCTGGCGGCGCCGTTGTTGGAGCTGAAGAAAGCCAAGGGCGCACCCGATCCGAGCATTGGCGTCTCGGTCCTCACCCTCGACGGCGACGATCGCGTGCGCCTCGAGCTCCCCAAGGATCTCAAGGGGGCCCGCGTCACCAAAGTGCGACCGGGCAGCGTCTCCTTCTTCGCCGGCATCGCCCCCGACGACATCGTCATCGTGGCCAATGGCAAGCGCGTGAACACCGGCGAGGAGTTCGCCGCCATCGTCAAAGCCACTCCGGCGGGCGAGCTCTTGAAGCTCTCGTTGCGTCGGGGATCGTCGACGATCTTCGCGGTAATGAAGAAGCCATGATCGGTGCCAGGGAAAGGGTGGCCGACGTCGACGCTCGCGCCGCCCAGATCAAGGTGTTGGCCTTCGACGTCGACGGCGTCTGCACCGACGGGCGCTTATTCTATGGGCCCGATGGCTGCGCGCTGCACGCCTTCCACGCCCGCGACGGGCTGGGCATCGTGCGCGCGCGCCTCGCCGGATTGGTGCTCGTGGCCATCAGCGGACGTCGTTCGAAAAACGTCGAGTCCCGACTGTCGGAGCTCAAGGTCGCCCACCTTCGCCAGGGCGTGGTGCACAAGGCCGCGGAGCTGCAATCGATCCTCACCTTGGTTGGGTGTGAGTGGAGCCAGTGCTGCTACGTCGGCGACGACGTCAACGATGTCTCCTGTTTGCGCCGGGCTGGGCTTGCCGTGGTGCCCGCCGACGCTGTGCCCGATGCCGAGGCCTGTGCCCATTGGATCACCGCGCGGCGCGGGGGCGAGGGCGTGTTGCGCGAGCTGGTGGAGCGCATTTTGCGCGCCCAGGACAAATGGGTCATCGACGACGAGCCGACGGCCTGAGTGTTCAGCCCTTGATCCAAAGGTCGAAGGCGATGTCGTCGTAGCCGCCGTCGAGGACGGCGTAGGTGATCCAGCTGCCGGTGACCCTCTTGATGTAGCCGCGGGTCTCGTCGACGGGGATGTCTTCGACGAAGGCGTCGAGCGGGCGCTTGCGGCCCTTGGGTGGCATCCACGTCGCCACCATGCCGGGGCCGGCGTTGTAGGCGCCAATGGCCAACAAGGGATGGCTCAGGCCCCGCAGTCGTCGTCCCAGGTGGGCCGCTCCCAACAGCGCGTTGAGCGTGGGGTCGACGAGGTCGCTGGTCGAGGGCGACGGCCGTTTGAGCGCGAGGGCTTCGTCTTTCGCCGTGGGCACCATCAGCTGGCACAAGCCCACCGCACCGGCCCAGGAGACGACGTCGGCGGCAAACGCGCTCTCTTCGCGGGCGAGCCCCATCAACAAGGGCGGCGGCACCTCCTGGGCGCGGGCGGCCGCGTCGAGGGCCGCGGCGTGGGCGCGCGGCCAGGCAAGGCTCCAGCGCACGAGCTCGTCGCCGGCAGGGCGTCCATCGAGCTGGGAAAAGCCAGCGTTGCGGGCGCTTTGGTGGGCAAGCTCGGGGCGTCCGGCCTGCACCAAGAGCGCAGCACCGGCAAAGACGACGCTTGGGTCGCTGCTGTCGGCGGTGAGGGCAGCGATCAACACCGCGGCGTCGTCGTCGAAGCCCTGCTGCAATGCTGCTCGCGCCAAGATCGCGCGGGGATCTTTTTCCCAGGCCAGCGGCAGCGCCATCGACAGCGCAGCCGCACTGCGGGGCTCACCTGCCGCTGTCGACGATAGGGCCGCCTCGTCGACCGAGCGCAGCAATTGGTGGGCGACGAAGCCGTAGAACGAGGCCCCCCGCTCCACAGCGAAGGCCTGCAGGGCAGCGACGTCGGCGTCGAAGGACACCTTGTCTGCCTTCGACGACGGCCGGGGGGTAAGGGATTCGACCTGGGGAAACACGCCCAGTCGCGCCCTCCAATAGCGAGCGCGATCGAGCAGGTCGATGCGGGGACGCTCGGCGGCGCGCAGCGCGAGCACGGCGTCGTCGAGGAGCTTCACAGCCTCGGCGGTCTTGTTCGCCTTCGCGGCCCTCAAGCCCAAGCGGAAGCGGGCTTCGTCGGCCATGTCGCCGCCCGGATGCTCGGTCACGATCGCACGCAGGGCTTTGTCGGCGCCGTCGCCGTCGCCTTTGGCTTGCCGCACTTCCGAGAGCCACAGCAAGACGTCGTCGACGAGGGGATCTGTGCCCCACGTCGTCACGAAGTTCGCCAACAGCTTCTCGGCACCGCCGCCCCCCTGCACCTTGGCCACGCGGGCTTCAAGGTATTGGGCCTTCTTGCGCGCCTCGCCGCACCCGGGTTTGGTGGCGTTGGCCAGGGCGGCGCGGGCTTTGGCGTAGTGGCGCAAGCTGCGTTCGGCCTTGCCCACCAACAGCGCCGCCTGGCAGTCCTGCTCGACGCTGAATCCTGTGTACAAGGGCATGCCTGCCAAAGCGGCGCCGACGGCCTTGGGTCGCGTTGGCGGGGGCACACGATCCGCGAGGGCCGCAACGACGTCGTCGTTGTTGTGCAGCTTCTCGAGCACGGCAGCCCGCTGCAGCCGGCGCGCGGGGCGGTCGTCGTCGTCGACCGGGGTGAGGCTCTTGGCCTCGGGTTGCTCTGGCAGCTCGTCGATCAGACGCAGCCGGGCTGGTCCCTGGGTGGCGGGGCTTCCGCGCGTCGTCAGCGTCAGGAGCGCGCCCGCTGCCGCTCGCCGTTGTGGGGCCAACGAGAGAGACAGAGGCGCATCCAGGGCGGCCGCCAGGACGGCGTCGACGTCGATGCTGGGCAGCAGGAGGTTCTGCCGCACGAAGTCGTTGGCGCTGCTCAGGGCCCGGGGATCGTGGCGAAAGGGTCCGGCAGCCAGGGCCCGCAGGACGGCGAGGCTGGGAGCGCAGGCCGCCACATGCACGCGTGCAACCTCGGCGAGGCCAGAGCCGAGCAGCCCTTTGACGACGTCGCAGGCGGCTGCTGGATCCTTGGGGTTCCGCACCCGAAAGAGCAGCCCCGGTGCCGTGGCTCCGGCCGGATCGGCGGCCAGCAAGGCGGCGGCGCCGTCGACGTCGCCCTGGGCCAGGGCGTTGCGCACATCGGCGTGTTCGGGAGTCAAGGGCACCACCGCGCTCGCCAGCAAGGAAAAGAGCAGGGGGATCATCGGGCGGAGCCTGCGCGGCGCAGATCTGGAGCACAAGCAACAGACCGGGGCCCTGGGTCATTCGTTCCTGCTGCAGTTGGTGTGGCTGCGTCCCAGAACTTGTGCCGCCGCTGCGCTGTCGAGCCCTCCGAGGTGAACCGATGCTCCGCCGCCCTGGTCTCCACATCCTGACTGCCGTCGCCCTGATCTGCGCCGCCGGCCTCGTTTCCTGCGCCGGCGCCAACATCGAAAGTGCCCCAGCCGCGCCCCGCGATGACGGCGGCAACGACGCTGCGCCCCGGGTGGCCCCTGAGGCCAGCAAGCCTTCGCCCGCGGCGGGCGAGTCCGCACCCGCCGTCGCCGCTGAGGTCCCAGTCCCCGCAGCGCCGCCCGTGGAGCTCCG
This sequence comes from Myxococcales bacterium, assembly GCA_023248635.1. Taxonomy (GTDB): domain Bacteria; phylum Myxococcota; class UBA727; order UBA727; family VGSZ01; genus VGSZ01. The sequence continues at coordinate 62,837 of JAHFED010000005.1, read as the reverse complement.
ACAGGACGCGGCCAAACGCGTCCATGGCGCCGAGGGCCCGCTGGGTCTGGGGGACAGCGGCCTCCTGAGCGTGGGCGGCAGCGCCGGCGTCGGCAGCGGCGTCGGTCTGGGCTCGCTGGGCGCAGGGAAAGTCGGGTCAAAAACAGAGGGCAGAGAATTCGCGATCGAAAGCGCGCGTGCCCAAGCGAAGGAGGAGCTCAGCGAAAAGCGCAAGGCAACGGCGAGCACATCGGCCACCAAGGCTCCCACGACGACATCGGACTCTTCCCCCGACCTGAGGCCCGACCCCGCTGCGACGGGCGGGACCTTCGTGCACGCTGGCACCAATCCCTTCATCGACACGGTGACAGACGCCCGGTCCACCTTCGCCATCGACGTCGACACGGGCTCCTTCACCTTTGCGCGCCGCTTCTTGCGCCAGGGGCAGGTGCCTCCCGAAGGCGCCGTCCGCGTCGAGGAGTGGGTCAACGCCATGCACTACTCCTATGAAGGACCAGCCAAGACGTCGTCGGTGCCCTTCTCGGTGCTGGTGCAGGGGGCGCCCTCGCCCATCGCCAAGAACACCCACCTCGTGCGCATCGCCTTGCAGGGCAAGCGCGTGTCCAAAGCGGAGCGCGGTCCGACGAGCCTGGTGTTCCTCGCCGACGTCTCTGGCTCCATGGACGCCGCCGACAAGCTCCCGCTGGCGCGCGATGCCCTGCACCTGTTGGTGGACGAGCTCCGCGACGACGACAGCGTGGCCATCACCACCTACGCCGGCGAGACCCGCCTCGCGCTGGCGTCGACGATGATCAAGGGGAACAAAGCCCGCATCCACGCCGCCATCGAGAGCCTGCACTCCGGCGGCGGCACCAACATGGGCAGCGGCATGGAGCTGGCCTACCGTGAAGCGGGCAAGAACCTCGGCGGCGGCCGCAGCGCGCGCGTCGTGGTGCTCTCCGACGGCGACGTCAACATTGGCCGCTTGTCCCATCAGGACATTCTCAAGGCCATCCGCGGCTACGTCAGCGAGGGCGTGATGATGTCGACGGTGGGCTTCGGCACTGGCAACTACAACGACAATTTGATGGAGCAGCTCGCCGACGCTGGCAACGGCAACTACAGCTACATCGATTCGAAAAAGACCGCCGAACGAGTCTTCGTGCAGGAGCTCAATGGCACCCTCGAGACCATCGCCCAGAATGTGAAGATCCAAGTCGAATGGAACAAGGACATCGTCACCAGCTACCGCCTCGTGGGCTACGAGAACCGCGACGTCGCCGACGTCGACTTCCGCAACGACAAGAAAGATGCGGGCGAGATTGGCGCCGGCCACGCGGTCACCGCCCTCTATGAGTTGCACTTGTCGTCGTCGTCGCCGTCGGCGAACCTCGGCACCGTTCGCGTGCGCGCCCAGAAACCGCGGGGCAGCAAGGCCGAAGAGATCGCGGTGGCCATCACCGGCGGCTCCCTGCGCGAGCGCCCCAACGACCTTGACAGCGATGCCCAGGCGGCGTTGGCGGTGGCGTTGGCCGCGGAAATCCTGCGGGGCTCTCCCTACGCCGAAGGTCGAACCTTGGGCGAAGCGGCCAGCCTCTTGCGAGAGGCCGCGACGGGACCCCACGCCGCTGAGCGGCTCGAGCTTGCTCGGGAGCTCGTCCTCGTCGAACCGCGGGTTGCCCGTCGCTGACCGTCTGATCTTCAAGACGCCTGCGTCTTGAGGTTTGATGTTCAAAACGCTGGCGCGTCTTGAAGTTTGGATGTTCAAGACGCAGGCGTCTTGAAGTTTGGATGTTCAAGGCGCTGGCGCGTCTTGAAGTTTGGATGTTCAAGGCGCTGGCGCGTCTTGAAGTTTGGATGTTCAAGGCGCTGGCGCGTCTTGAAGTTTGGCTGTTCAAGACGCTGGCGCGTCTTGAAGTTTGGCTGTTCAAGACGCTGGCGCGTCTTGAAGTTGGCTGTTCAAGACGCTGGCGCGTCTTGAAGTTGGTTCAAGACGCTGTCGCGTCTTGGAGTGCTTTCTGCTTTGCGCCGCGTCTTGACGGTTCGCCGGTTCAAGACGCTGGCGCTTTGAGACAGAGCTGTCTCAGTCAAAGACCACGGTCTTGTTGCCGTAGACGAGCACGCGGTGCTCGAGGTGCCAGCGCACGGCCTGGGCGAGCACGGTCTTTTCCAGGTCGCGACCTTTGCGAATGAGGTCGTCGACGTCGTGCCGGTGCGTCACCCGCGCCACATCCTGTTGGATGATGGGCCCGTCGTCGAGGACTGCGGTGGCGTAGTGCGCGGTGGCGCCGATGAGCTTGACGCCGCGGGCTGCGGCCTGGTGGTAGGGCTTGCCTCCCGCAAAGGCCGGCAAGAAGGAGTGGTGGATATTGATCACGGGGCGCCCAAAGGCCTGCAGGAACTCCGTCGAGAGGATCTGCATGTAGCGGGCGAGCACGACCAGCTCGATGTCGAGGGATTGGAGCAGAGCGAGCTGTCGTCCTTCGTCGGCGGCCTTGGTTGCGGCGGCGATCGGCGTCAGGTGGAAAGGGAGTCCGTAGGCGGCGGCGGCGGCGGCCAGGTCTGGGTGGTTCGAGATCACCGCCACGATGTCGCAGGCAAATTCGCCGGCTTTCCAACGCAGCACCAGATCGTGGAAGCAGTGGTCGGCCTTGGAGACGAAGAGCGCGAGGCGCGATCTTTTCGACGACGACCCCACCCGTGCGCTCATGCCGAGCTGGTTTGCGAAGGCGAAGAAAGCGTCGGCGTCGGCTGCGGCGTTGGCGGGCAACCACTCGACGCGCTGGAAGAAGACGCCCGCACTCGGGTCCCGGTGCTGATCGGCATGGAGGATGTTGCCGCCGCGCTCGAAGATCCAACCCGCCACGCGAGCGACCAACCCGCGCTGGTCGGGACCATGAAGCAGGGCGGTCAGCGAGGCTTCGGTGGGCATGGCCGAGGTCTGCCAAGGCGGGGGCTGCCAGACAATGGCGGGCCTTGGGGAAGCGCACCGTCGACGTCGAAGGCGACGTCCCTCGGGCCTGCCTGGGAGCGCTGAGACCTGTTGACGAGTTTCAGTGTGGAGCTCACGCGACCAGCGTCTTGAACCAGGAAACTTCACGAGGCGCCAGCGTCTTGAACCAGCAGAACTTCAAGACGCGCCTGCGTCTCGAACGTTCACGCTTCAAGACGCGCCAGCGTCTTGAACAGCCAAACTTCAAGACGCGCCGGCGCCTTGAACATCAAGACTTCAAGACGGGCCAGCGTCTCGAACATCCAAACTGGGCTCGCGCGCGGTCTTGACGTCGTCACCTGAGCGCATGGTCCTTCGCTGCTGTCACCAGTCGCCACGGCCCCCACCGTTGCGGCCGCGCTTGCCCCCACCGCCAGTGTCCCCGTTGAAGCCGCGTCCGCCTGCAGCTCCGGCTCCAAAGGTGCCGGCGCCGTCGAAGGTTCGCCGCGGTCCGCCCCGGCTGCCTCCAGCGGTGCGTTGCTGGGCTTCGTTCACCGTCAGGGGGCGGCCATCGAGCAGGAAGCCGTTCATCGCTTCGGTGGCCTTCGCCGCCGCTGCCGCCGACGCCATTTCAACGAACCCAAAACCTCGGGAGCGGCCGGTGCCCCGATCGACGACGACGCTGGCGGAGACCACTTCGCCGTGGGGCAAGAAGAGCTCGCGCAGGGATTGGTCGGTGGACGAGTAAGGAAGGTTGCCGACGTAGAGGCGGTTTGCCACGGGTTCCTCGACAGGTGGGGCCAGACGCCGTCGTTGCCTGGCCGGATTCCGGCGCAACGCTCGCCGGTCCCGCGTGGCTGCGACAAGCAGCCACCTTGGCTCGGGGGGTTGAAGTTTGGATGTTCAAGGCGCTGGCGCGTCTTGAAGTCTCGCCGGTCCGCAATGGTAACGCGACGATCTCGACCCGAAAAACGCCGAGACGTTCTGTGCTCCGCCCAAACGCGCGCCGGCCGAGACGCGCTGCTAGGTTCCACAGCAGAAGGCTGAGGCGGCGTCTCACGGCGTCGGTCGAGCGCTGGCAGCAGCGACACTTCGACAGGCGTCGCGGTTTCCACTGGCGCTGCAAGCGCGGCGGCCTTTGGACCATCAGAGCTTCAAGACGCCAAGGCGTCTCGAAGGAGCGGGCAGTCTGGATGACCTCACCGAAGAACATTCTCCTGGTTGAAGATGAGCCGACGCTGCAGCGGATCCTGGGCTCGGTGCTCGGCGACGCCGGGCACCTGGTCACGGCCGTCGGCAGCGCCGAGCAGGCCCTGGAGCGGCTCGACGACGGCGGCGACTTCGACCTGGTGCTGACCGACAAGAACCTCCCACGCCAAAGTGGGCTCGATCTGCTCGCGCAGGTTCGGGCCAACGAGCGTCGCGGCAAGAGGCTTATGGGCGTCATGATGGTGACCGGCTACCCGAGCCGCGACAGCGCGCTGCAGGCCCTCGCCGACGGCGCCGATGGCTACCTGGTGAAACCCTTCCGATCGCTGAGCCACGCCGTCGAGCTCATCCAGCGCGTCCTCGACGCCAATCTCGCCGATCGCCGACAGGGTCCACCGATGGCGCGCAAAGTCGCCCGCGCGCTGAGTGGCTTGCCCGAGCCCCTCGCCGGCATCGACGTCGCCGTCGTCGACGGTGCCGCCGACCCCGACCTGGTGGGCACCTTGAGCGCAGCAGGAGCTCGCATCGTCGACGATGCCCGTCAGGCGCAGGTGCTGATCGGCACCGACGTCGCAGCACTCCTGGCGGTCCCGCGCGCACCTCGCACGGGGTTGGTGCTCGTCGACGCTGGAGCCTCCTTCCAGGACGTCTTGCGACTAATCGATGCCGGCGGAGCAGCGATCGTCGATCGGGGCCTGATCGGGCCCCCGCGTTGACCCGATCCGTCGTCGTCGTCCTGCTCTTGACGGTGCTGGTCGTGCTCGGCGCCGGCATCGCCTACCAGCGGGTGTTCGACGAGCGCGTGGCGTCGACCCCTGACGTCGATCCACCACGACCGAAACCGCCGCCACCGCCGCCGCCGCCGCATGACTTCGAGGTCCCCCTCCCGCCCGCGATTCCAAACGCCGTCCTCAAGGCGGTGCACGGCACGGTGCAGGTGCGCCGCGGCAACGACGAAAAGGGATGGGTCGACGCCGCCATCGGCTCGGTGCTTGCGGTCGAAGACAGCCTCCAGACCAAGCGCGGTGCCGAGGCCACCCTGAGCATCGGCGATGGTGTCGAGATGCGCTTGTCGTCGCGCTCGGAGTTGAACGTCCGCGAGCTGACGCCCACCGGCGCTCGCGTGCGGCTCGATCGAGGACAAGCCAGCGGCAAGGTCGTCGACGGCAAAGTGCTGATGGTGCAGAGCCGGACCGGTGACGCCCAAGCCGAGTCCCACGGCGGCACCTTCGGCGTGGTCACCGACGGCGACGGCGGCCTGGGAGTGGCGACGACGACAGGAACAGTGAAGCTGACGACGACCACCACCCATGAAAGCGTCGACGTCACCGCGGGCCAGGAGTCGAGGGTCGCCGCTGGAGCCCCTCCCACCGTGCCTGTGGAGGTCGCCACGAGTCTGTTTCTCAAGATGGTGCCGCTGGCGACGAACCAGACCAACCAAACGTCGGCGACCTTGAGGGGCACGACGACCCCGGGTGCGGTCGCGCGCGTCGGCGACAAGACGACGACGGCGAACGAGCGGGGACAGTTCGCGATGCAGGTGTCCTTGGCCTACGGCAGAAACGACCTTGAGATCGAGGTACAGGACCCAAGCGGGCGCCGGGAGGTGCGGCGCGAGGTGATCATCTCGGATCCAAAGAAGCCCGACATCAAGCCCGGGCCGGTCCGTTGGGGCGCCGGGGTCGACCCTGGGGGACCAGCGCCCGACGCCACCCGGAAAAACTAACAGAGCGCGAGCGAGCGAGGCGGCGACCTGCCCGTGCTTGACGACGTCGTGGGGCACGCTTCCAACGTTGCGCGTGAACCCCTTTGCGCGTATGTTCCCGCGCCCGTCGAAGTTGGAGGAAGCCATGGCTGCCCGTGCTCGCGAAAAAGACCTGACCCCCGCACAGGTGAAAGAGCTCACCTCGATGCTCGAGGAAAAGCGCGGCGAGCTCATGGAGGCCCTCAAGGCGCGGCGGGCCGGCTCGGCCCAGTCAGAGACCCGCCAAGGCGACGAAGCAGACCAGGCCTCCGAAGACGCCGAAGTCGCCCTCGAGACCCGCCTGATGGACCGCGATGCCAAGCTGCTGCGCGAGGTCGAGCGCGCCCTCGACAAGGTGAAAAACGGCACCTACGGCCTCTGCGAAGGCACCGACGAGCCCATTGGCTATGCCCGCCTCAAGCTGCGCCCGTGGACCCGGCACAGCGTCACCTACAAAGAAGAGCTCGAGCGCGAAGCCAAGCGATCGGGCACCGAAGGCTGATCCGTCGCACCGGCTGCTTGTGCCCGCCCGCTTCCGCGTCACCCAGAAGCGAGCGCCCGAGGCGTCCACGTCACCAGATCGGCCGCGCATCGATGTTCTCGGCGCTCAGGCCGGGCGGGCAATTGTCCTGTCGGCGCGGTCCGGGCTCCTGGTTTTGGCGACGCGCGCCCTCCGCCCCAAGCGGGTGCTCGGACGACGTCGTCAAAAAGCACGACCAACCCAGTTGGACATCCCCCGGGTCTTGCGGGATAACCGCCTCCGATATGACAGCGACGACCGCCCCCGCTCCCGCCGCCAAACCACCCGTCGTCAAGGCGCCTCCGGGCCCGACGCCATCGCCGACAGCGAAGAAGCTGTCGCAAAAGACCTTGAAGGCGCGAGAGACCCGCTGGGACAAGCGTGGTGCCTGGTTCCTCGCCTTCATCACTGCGTTCATCGTCGTCGGCCTGTGGGCGTTGTCGGCGTTCTACATCGACGTCGCCCCCAAGGGCCGCGGTCCGCAGGGCGACACCTACGTCGGCTACACCCTCGGCATTCTCACGCTGGTTCTCTACGCCGGCGTCGCTGCCTATTCGATGCGCCACCGCAAACGCATCCAGAAACGCTTCATGACCCGCACCTGGATGGAGGCCCACCTTGCCTTCGGCCTCGTCGCTGGTCTTGCCGCCGTGTTGCACTCTGGGCCCCGCCTCCTGTCGGCCGCCCCACTGCACGGGGCCTTCCTCATCGCCTGGCTCTTGCTCATCGCCAGCGGCATCTTCGGAAAGATTGTCAGCGTCGTCGTTCCGCGGCGCCTCACGGCCATCGAAGACGAAGCCCTGTTGGCCGAAGACGTCACGGACAAGCAGATCGCGATGCGCAAAGAGATCGAAGATCTTCTGCAGGCCAACCCCGACGAGAAGTTCGCCGCCTACGCCAACACCACGGTGCCCAAGGCGATCAAGAATCCCCAGAGCTACGGCAAAAGGCGCATGCGCCGCGGCCAGGTCGTCGAGGAAATCTGGACGGAAACCGGCGGTGCGGCGGCGTTGCCGGCGGACAAGCACGAGACCGGCAAGCGCATCGTCACCTGCTTGGTCGAGGAGCGCTTCTTCGAGCAGATGCAGGGCTACCACTGGCTCCTGCGCGCCTGGGTGCCCATCCACGTTGCGTTGACGACGCTGTGTTTCCCTTGGCTGATCATTCACGTCATCACGGTGTTCTTGCTCTGATCGGCGAAGCCCCGCGCCACCAAGAACGCGCCTCGCGGGGCAGGCCGTGGGCTCGCCCTCGAGCCTGCGCGACGGATCAGCCGAATTCTTCGCTCTTGAAGCGGGCCTTGTCGACGCCCAGGGCGTGGACGATTTCTTCGACCCCTTCCATGAAGCGCGGTGTGGGGGCGATGCCGGTTTCTTCGGCGGCATGGCGTTGGTGTTTGGTGATGGCCGCGCCGCAGGCAAAGACCTGCACCGTCGTCGGATCTTTCACCAGCGAGCGCACCCACTCCGCCGTCGGACGCCCCTTGCGCCACCAGGCACCGCGTTCACCGGGCTCGTCGCGGGTCAGGCAGTGCACGAGGTCGAAGCGCTCGGGAAAATCGTGGGCCATCTGCTGCAGCTCGGCCTCAAAGATGACGTCGCCGACGGTCTTGTTCACGTAGACCATGGTGTGCTTGACGCTGGGATTCTTGCGGTTGAGCAGCTCGTCTTTGAGCAGGGCGTAGTTGGGCACGATGCCCGAGCCGGCGCACAGGTGCAGCACTTGCGAGGTCTGCTCCCCGTGGTCGTCGTCGAGGGTGTAGGCGCCCGTGTAGCCGACGAAGGCGACCTTCCGGCCCTTCATCGCATCGGAGGCCAGAAAGGGAGAGAGGAGCGGCGGGTATTTGTCGTGCTTGGGGTCGAAGGTCTCGGCCTTGACCGTGATGGCCACGTAACGCTCCGCCGGCGCCGACGACATCGAATAGGCCCGGTGCTGTTCGCGCTTGCCCTTGAGGTGCTCGAGGAAGGCGATCTGGCGCGAGAGCTCGGGGAACTGACGGGGATCGATGGAGATGAATTGGCCAGCGTCGTACTCGGGCTGGGCCCCCGTGTCGAAATGGAGGGTGACCGTGTCGTGCGTGTTGCGGACGACGTCGACGCAGCGGGATTCCAGCTTGCGCAAGGGACGGGGCTTCTTGGCAACGGTCACGGGCTCGGTCACGGGATCCTCCCGACAAGGGAACGCACAGATCGGGCTATCGGCCCGGGCCTCCCCTGACAAGCCTCAGCGAGCGACGACGACGACGCCTTCGATTTCGCTCAGCGCCACCAACCCCGCCGCGGCCCGCAGTTGGTGGCCCCGGTCGTCGGGGAGCACGAACACCTGCCCTGGTCCAACGCTGGTGAGAGGGAAAGCCCGGGCAAAAGAGGTCGTTGTCGTGAAGCGTTCGACCGCACCGGTGATCGTCGCTTGCTTCTCTTGCACGCAGGAGTGGCCGGCGTGGGGCACGGTCGAAGGACAAGGCGTGCTCACCACCGCAAAGCCGTCGACGACGACGCCGCCGTCTTCGTGCACTTCGACGGTGCTGCCGGCCAAGGCGATCACCCGGGCATAGCCGCGCCGTGCCTCGTCACCCTCGTCCAGCACGGGCCCGCGACCGGGGACAGCGACGACGTCGTTGATGGCCAGCTGCTCGGCAACGAAACCGCGCTTGCGGATCACGAGCAGCGCGTTCTCGCTCACCATCGGCCGCAGGGCGCTGTCGGCGAGCCTGTCGAAGGCCACCACTTTGCCCCCGACCTGGTCGCGCACCTGCGCGGTGCCGAAGAGCACGACGACGAAGAAGCCCAGGAGCCACCAGGGATGCTCGAAGCCCTTGCGCTCGCGGGGACCATCGTGGTGGGCCAGCCAAGCCGCGACCACCGAGGTGCCAAAGCGCACCGCCGCCATGCTGGCAAAGACCAACGCCGGCAGCTTGGCGAGTCGATCGGGCAAGGCGTCGACGACGACCAGAGGCACCACCAGGCCCACCGCAGCCGCCACCAGGGCGGTCAAGAGGGCTACCGCCAGCCGTCCGGTCATCATCAGGCCCAGGCCCGGGGCGACCATGCCCGCCGCAAAGGCCATCATCGGGTGGCGTGCCTGCGCTTTCGTCGTCGTTGGCGCAGGCGAAGTGCTCGTCATGGTGCAGCCTTCTCAGAGATCGATCTGGGTGCCGACTTCGATGACCTGTTCCGGCGGGATGCGGAAGTAGCGGTCGACGTTGACGGCGTTTCTCTGCAGGAAGCCGAAGTATTTTTCGCTGACCACGCCCATCTTGCCGCCGCGGCCGCCCATCAGCTGCTCGCGGGCCAGGTAGTAGGTGATGTCTTCGAGCTCGAAGTCGAGGTCTTCGCGCACCAGGGCCAGCTTGAGGGCGCGCGGAACATCGGGCTGCTCCATGAAGCCGAAGTAGACGTGCACCCGGTAGAAGCCGTGACCCATGGGCTCGATGGTGATGCGATCCATCTTTTGGACTTCGGGGACTTCGGCGGTGACGACGGTGAGCAGCAGGATCTGCTTGTGCAGCGCGCGGGTGCGCTTGACGTGGTGGGGCAGGATGGGCGGCAGCCCCTTGTCGCTCGACGCCATGAACACGCCGGTGCCCGGGGTGCGCTGGGCAATCTCATGCTCGAGCTCGGGCCAGGTCTCGTCGAAGGAGGCGAAGCGTGACTGGTACAGCTCGGCAATGAGCCGGCGCCCCCGCTGCCACACCAGCATGCTGACGACGAAGACGACGCCGATGACGATGGGGACGTAGCCGCCGTCCCAGAATTTGGCCACATTTGCGATCAGAAATGGGATGTCGACGGACAGAAACAATAGCAGCAGAAGAAGCGCCTTCCATAGCGGCCATTTATTGGTGTAGATCAGGATCATGAAAAACAAGATCGAGGTGATGGTCATGGTGCCGGTGACGGCGATGCCGTAGGCCGAGGCCAAGCCCGTCGAGCCCTTGAAGGCCACCACGAGCGCAATGCTCGTCACCGCCAGAAAGGCGGCGATTTCTGGAATGTAGATCTGTCCTTCCTGCTCTTTATCTGTGTGTTTTATCGTGACGCGGGGAAAGAACCCGAGCTGCATTGCTTGTTTGGTGAGAGAGAAGCCGCCGGAGATCATGGCCTGGCTGGCGATGATGGCGGCGAAAGTGGCCACCCCCACGAGGAGGTAGGTCGCTGTGCCCGCAGGCACCATCTGGAACATGGGGTTCGCCGCCGACGCCGGATCCCGCAGCAACAACGCCCCCTGGCCCAGGTAGTTGATCACCAGGGCCGGCATGACGAAGAAGACCCAGGCGCGACGCACCGGCTTGCGACCGAAATGGCCCATGTCGGCGTAAAGCGCTTCACCGCCGGTGATGCACAAGACCACCGAGCCGAGGATGTGCACACCACCAAAGCCGTGCTCGACGAAGTAGCCGATGGCGTGGTGCGGAGACAACGCCTCCAAGATCGAGGGATCCATGCCGATGTGCCAGAGCCCGAGCCCCGTCAGGACCGCAAACCACACGATCATCACGGGGCCAAAGAGCTGGCCGATGAGCCTGGTTCCCTGGCTCTGAATGGCAAAGATGGCGATGAGCACGACAACGGAGATGGGCACGATGGCGGTCTCGAGATCCGGCCGCACCACCATCAATCCTTCAATGGCGCCGAGCACGGAGATGGCTGGGGTCAAGGCACCGTCGCCGTAAAGCAGGGCCGCGCCGATCACCGTGATCAAACCGGTGACGGTCAGCGAAGACACCGCGCTGCCCCGCAGCTTCTCTGGCAGCAGCGCGAGCATCGCGAAGATGCCGCCTTGGCCCTTGTTGTCGGCCCGCAGCACAAAAACCACATATTTGAGGGAGACGACGATGGTGAGGGACCAGAAGATCAGGCTCGACACCTCGAGCACATCCGAACGCAAGATGTGCCCGCCGCCCTCTTGCAGCACCAGGTGCATGCACTCTTTCATCGTGTAGAGGGGGCTGGTGCCGATGTCGCCGTAGACGATGCCGAGGGCCAACAAGGCCATGCCCCACAAGCGTTTGCCGAACAGCTCCTGGTGGTGCCCGTGGGGGTCAGTCTCCTGCGTCAACGGCGGCTTCGCCGGCCCGCCTCTTTCGACGCTGCGCTGCGTCAGGGCGGGCACTCCGCGGGGGGCATCGTGACTCATGCCGTGCGCTACTCCCCCAGCCCCCCGGGCTCAAGGGTCTGGTGAAAGCTCGTCGGCAACGGAGCCTCTGCATGCTTCGTCCTCGCGTTTCCGCACACACAAGGTTTGGGAGGATGACCGCTGTGGTTGACGTGGCGGAGCAGACCCCGACAACGACCCGCGCGGCTTTCGCGCAACCTTCGCGTAGCCGCTTCTCCTTCGTTTTGGCGCGCGGTCGAAGGCGCGCAGATCACGGTGCTGACGACGTCGCCGGCTCGCGTGTCGCCTCACTCCGTGCCACGCTGCGGCCATGGAACCCGCCCCGGAGCTTGCAGAAATGGCGCGGCTACGCGCCCTGCTCGAGAACCTGCCCGAGGCGGCGTCCATCGACACCGGCAGCGCCCGCGCCTTCGCCGCCGCCGCCCGCAGCTCTTTGCAGTTGGGACGAGCTGACGACGCCGTCGCCTTGGGCCGCGCCGCGCTGACGCTCGAGCCCGGCAACGCCCGAGCCTGGTCCGTCGTCGGCGACGCCCTTTGGGCACAGGGGCAGGTGCACGAGGCCCGCGCCGCCTACCAGACCGCCCTCAACTTCGACGACAAAGACCTTGCCACGGCCCTTTCTTGTGCCCGAGCCCAACTCGCCGACGGGGATGCGCCCGCGGCCCGCGCGTTGTTGAGCTTCGTCCTCCTCAAGAGCCACTCCGACGAGCTCACCCAGTTGGCCGCAGAGCTGCTGGACGCACTGCCATGACCCTGATCGTCAACAAACCCCTGGTGATTCTCGTTCCGCCGACGACGAGCGCGGCGACGATGACGACCGTGACGCCCACCACGGTGCCTGCGATGACGGCAGTGGCGTCGGCGTCGTCGACCTTCGACAAGGGACCAGCCGTCGTCCCCCACTCCGCGACGGTGCTGAACCCGGCGGCGCCGGTCGGGGTGCATCTGCCTGCCGCGCTGGCGACCGGTGCCGAGCTCAAGACCGCGATCGACACCAGCAAGGTGTTGTCGACGTCGTCGAATGCCGCTGTCGCTGCGGTCTTTGCCGCTGCTGGTGGCGCGGCGGTGCGTTTGCAGCGGGCTACCTCCATCGAGATTCCGCTGCGCCTCGCGGTGGTGACCGGCCACGGCGGCAACGTCGGCCGCTTGCCTGCAGAGGTGCCGGGCCTGCTCCGAGAGCGCGCGGGCGTCGTCACCTTCTATCCAGCCGACGAAATCTTTCGACCCTTCGACGTCGACAACGCGCTGGCGGCTCAGCTGCCCAGAAACACGATGCTGATCGCGCGGGTCCAAAAAAAGACCCTCGATCTCAAGCTGGCCGATGGCTCGGTCGAAAAAGCCGCCGTCTATCGCCTGGGCGAGGGCCTCGCTGCACCGCGCGCCCACTTCATCGCCGTCGTCGACTTCGTCGGCGGTGAGCCCTTCGTGCGCGATCTGGTGCCGCCGCCGCGCATGCTGGCACTGCCCGTCACCCAACCCGACGGCAAGCAGTGGCAAGAAGGGGCCGTCGTCGACGTCGCCCTGGGCTTGGATGCCAACGGTCGGACGTCGGTGTCGAGCCAGCAGCTGGCCCCCGCCGGCTCACCGCTCGCGCGCACCTGGATGATCGCGTCGGCCCAGCGCCTCGACGCGGTGTTTCCCAAGGCCGTCGTCGCCGAAGCCGCCGTCATCGCGCAGGCCGCGGCGCTCTCTTTGGCCGACAAGAGCCTGGTCGATCTGCGCCACCTGCCCTTCTTCGCCATCGATAACGACGCAAGCAAAGACATCGATCAGGCCATGCACCTCGAGCGCCGCGCCGACGGCGGGTATGTCCTTTCGTACGCGCTGGCCGACGCCGCTCATTATATCAAACCGGGAACGGCGCTCTACGACGAAGCCATGCAGCGGGGCACGTCTTATTATCTACCGGGTCTGTCGATTCCGATGCTGCCCGACAACCTGTCGTCGGGCGTCGTGTCGTTGAACGCGCACGAGGACCACCGGGCGCTGGTGTTGCAGATCCGGCTCGACAAAGACGGCAACGTCGACGGCGACACCACCGTGCTGCGTGCGCGCATCCATTCGCAGGCGCAGATCACCTACAACGGCGTCAGCGCCGAGCTCGAGGGCAAGGGTGCCATCACCAGCGACATCCACGGGCAGCCGGTGCCCAAAGAGGTGAGCGCGCAGCTGCAGATCTTCCAAGCCATCGGTGAGCTGCGCATCCTCAAAGCCAAGGAGCGCGGCGTCGTCGAACCCGACCGGCGAGAGATGGAGATCGGCTTCGACGGCAACAAGTTCTTCTTGAAGCCCGAAAAGAGCGACCTCGCCAGCAAGCTGAACGCCGAGCTTTCGATCCTCGCCAACGTCGCCGGCGCCCAGCAGCTCAGGGGCTCGAAGATCCCTGGGGTGCAGGTGCCCGGTCTGTACAAGGTGCACGCCGAGCCCGCGGCGCCGACGCTGGCGGCCCTGTCCCGGCAGATCAGCGTCATCGTCGACAAGAACGGTCTGGGCCCGGCCTTCAAGTGGGACGCGGCGCAGGAGTCCTTGTCGGCGTGGGTGGATCGCATCAAGCTCCTGCCCAAGACCCCGCGGGAACAATCCCTCTCGCAGGTGCTGCAGCTGACGGCAGTGCACATCAACGTGGCTTCGGAATTCGCCGACGCTCCCGGGCGGCACTCGGGCTTGAAGCTCGATGCCTACGGGCGCTTCTCCGCACCCATGCGAGAGCAGGTCGGCGTCGTCAGCCACGCCATCCTCTTTGCCAAGGTGGCGCTGGAGAAGGCCTTCGACGCCGCCCAGCTCAGCCCCGCCGAAGCCAGCGCGCTGTGGGCGCCTTTGCTGCTGGGTGCCGTCGTCAATCCCGACCACATTCCGCCGGCGCGACGCGGATTGGCGGCGCAGGCCCAGGCCCTGTTGACGTCGACGGGATCGGATTTGATCGCTCTGGCGCGCACCTTGGCCGCGCAGGCGGTGCAGCAAGGACCCGCGCTGAGCGCCGCCGAACAACAGATCGTCGACGACGTCACCCGCCGGGCCAGCCAGGCTGGCAACAGCAGCAAGATGAAGCAGGGCCAGGTCGAAGGCGCTGCCCTGCGGCTCTTGTTCGACGACCTCTTCACCCACGATTTGGGCGGCAATCCCTTGGGCGATCCCAACGCTCCCAAGCGCAACGCCATCGTCACGGCGGTGACACCCGGCAAGGTCTACGTGCAACTCGACGACCCCGACGTCGAATTGCGGCTTTCGATCGACGACCTCCGCCGCCACTGTCCGACAGCGAACTTCCACCTTGAAAATGAGGGCTGCACGCTCGTGGGCGATCAGGGCGGCGCCGTCGCCCGTTTGCTGGTTGGCCAGGAAATCAAAGTGCAGGCCACCCACCACGACGGCGAACGCCTGCATTTCGCCATCGTCTGAGTCTGAGCGAACCCCGATTGAGGTACGACCATGGTTGGCATCCGCAAAGTAGAAGGCCGCAACAACGTCCAGCCGGCGGAGACCAAGGCCGAGGGGCCCGAGCCCTTGTCGGCGCCGGAGCTCAGCCAGATCTTGGTGAAGGTCTTTGCCGACTTGCAGGTGCACGGCAACGAAATCCCCGCCCTCGCCAACGCGCTGAAGCGCGCCGGTGACCTCAAGCCCGAGCTGCTGAAGAACATCGAGACCCGGCTCGCCGATCCGAACCTCAGGCTCACGCCCCAAACTCTGGAGAAGCTCAAGGGACTCGGCCTCGACGTCACCCGGGCCACCGAGAACCTCAAGAAGAACACCGACCTCAAAACGACGGCCCAGCTCGGCCAGACCACAGAGAAGCACGTCGAAGCCAAAGTCGTGGGCGAAGCCGCGTCGCACAACGCCATCGGCGCGCAGAAGGCCGTGATCGCCAGCCATGCCGGCACCGCCGTCGCCAAAAACGAGCTCCGACCCGAATACAAGCTCGCCAAGGAGCTGGCCGGCGAATACGTCGGGCGCGTCTACGCCAACAAAGCACCGCCGGAGATGAAGGCCGTCGTCGACGCCGTCGGCCCCCATGTTTCGTCGCTGGCGGAGCAGACCGCCCTGAGCGTGATGCAGGACCCCAACACCATGGCCAACATGGCGCAGCTGCTGGCCAAGGTCGGCAAAGAAGGCTTCAAGGAGGCGTTGGCGTCGTCGACGAAAGAGGTGAGTGGTCATTTCCTCAAGAGCGCTGGCATCCAGGCCAAGAACCCGGCTGCCATCAAAGCGGCCCTGTCGGGCATGGAGCAAGCGGCGCCCCTGCTGGGAACGAAACTGGGTCCAAAGCTGGCTGCGGCGGCGCAGAAGCTCGGCCCCCGCTTGGTCGGCGAAGGAGTGGAGATTGCCGCCAAGGCCGCCGTCGCCGGCGGGGCGCAGGCCGGAGCCGCCGCTGTGAGCAAGGGAGCTGCTCTCACCGCCGCCAAAGCGGGAGCCGAAGCGCTCCCCGTCGTCGGCAACGTCGTCGCCGCGGGCAGTTTTTGCCTGGCCGGGGCGAGCTTGGTGGGCCAGATGTTCAAGAAGCCCCACAGCTGGGAAAAGACGATGAAAGAGGGCATCAACACCGCCCTCCAGGGCATCGGCATCGCCTTTCCCTGGGTCGCCCTCGGGGGAACGCTCTTCGACGCTGGCTGGAGCGCGAAGCTCGGCGTCAGTGATGCGAAGAAGCAGGCAGCGGGCATCCCCGTCACCGAAAACGCCAAGGTGGCCGATGCCTTGCCGCTGCTCCACGACAGCGCCGAGGTCTTGCACTCGGTGCTGACGGGTGCGGGCCATGGCCAGGCCGCTGGCAAGTTGGCCAACCTCATGACGACCACGAAGACCATGGGACAGCTCGATCTGAACAAGCCCGGCGACCGGCTCTCCATGCTGCGCAAAGACGAGCAGCAGGCCGTCGTCGAGCTTTCGCAGGTGAACAAGGGCCAGCTCGAGGAGCTCGCCAAGGGCGAGACCGGCAGCCGCAAAGAGGGCGTGCTGCAGCTGGCCTCGGTCTTTGGCGAGCTGGGCAGCGTCGTCGCGTCGATCGTGCGCTTCGACAAGCGCGAGGGCACGCCGGGCTTCGACGAAAAGGCCAAGAAAGATCTCGAGGTCAAGCGCAACGAGCTGGCGGGCCATCTGGTGAAGCAGCTCGGCAACCTGGGCGTGGCCGAGGTGCTGCGCCGGGCCGAAGCCCAGGGCACCGCCGGGGACGGGACCCCACTGTCATCGGTGGGCTCCGCCTGAGCCGTCATCGCCCCATCGGTGGGATGAGCTGCTGCGGGCTCGCGGTCCTCCTGCTCGTGTCTCCTGCCTGCCCGGCTCCCAGCGCCGAGGGCGAGGGCGAAGGCGAAGGCGGCGAAGGCGAAGGCGAAGGCGACGGCGGCGAAGGCGAAGGCGAGGGCGAGGGCGAAGGCGAAGGCGAAGGCGAAGCATTTGGGTCGCGCTTCATCGCGGTTGGTTACGGGGGACGCCGTCTCACCAGCAGTGATGGTCGGGCCTGGGCCAACGACGTGGAGAACACGGCAAACGGCGGCGACGACGACCGCTTGCTGCGGGGGACCTGCACGGGGGTGCTCGACGGCGTCACCATCGTGCTGGCGGTGGGGGGATCGGTGGACGGCCGGGTGATGCGCTCGGTCGACGGCGGCGTCTCCTGGTCTGAGATCGTCGACGATGACGGCTGGATCGGGGCCTGCGCCTTCGACGGCACCCAGTTCGTCTTCGTCGGCAGTTTTCGCAGCGCGCGCTCGCTGGATGGCGGACAGAGCCTGGTCGATGGCGCGCTGCAGTTCTTTGCAGGCGGCAGCTGGGAGATGAGAGACGTGGCCTTCGTCGGCGATCGCTTCGTCGCCGCCGGAGATCTCGGCGTGTCCACCAGCCCCGACGGGGTGGCCTGGACGGTGCCCGCGGGTCCGCAGAACCTTTTTCGCTTGGCGCAGGGCAACGGCGTCGTCGTCGTCATGGGCTTGTCGGTGCGGGCCAGCACCAGGGACTTTCAGGCGTTCAACGCACAGGCGACCGCGGGCACCAACGACATCGTCTTTGCCGAGGAACGTTTTCTGATCGTTGGCGAGGGCTTTCGCCAGACCTCCGTCGATGGGGTGGATTGGCTGCAGGAGCCCCAGCCGGCTCTGGGTCGGATCGTCTTTGGCGTCGTCGACGGCGCTCCTGTGTATGTGGGCGCTCAATTCGCGGATCGGCGGCGCCTCAGCTTTGATGGCGTGAGCTGGGAAGACGTCGCCAACGACGACGGCAACGCCATCGATGATCTGGTGTTCGTGCCCTGAGGATCAGGCGGTCATTTCGACGTCGACCAACTCGACTTCGTCGACGCCGATGCTGGCTCCCAAGAAGGCCGGCGCGAGGCTGACCATCTGCTCGGGGGCGTCAGTCACCAACAAGCGGTGGCGCAGCGCTGACGACGCCGGTGCGCGCAAGCCCCGGACATCGAGCAACACAGCGACGTCGGCGGCGGTGGCTTCGGCGCCGTCGACGACCCGAGCTTGGGGTCGCAGGGATTGCAGCGCGCGGCGAATCACCGGGGCCAGCAGGGGATAGTGCGTGCAGCCCAAGACCACCACTTCGACGTCGTCGGGGAGCTGCTCGAGATAGCGCTGGGCCACCAAGAAGGGGACCTCCCCGCTGGTCCAGCCTTCTTCGGCCAGCGGCACGAGCAGGGGCGCTTTGACGACGACGACGACGCCCCGGTGACCCAGAGCCAGCAGCGCCCGCGGATAGGCTCCCGACCGGGTGGTGCCCGCAGTGCCGAGCACGGCGATGGTGGCCGACGCCGACGACGACGACAGCGCTGCCCTCGCGCCGGGATCGATGACGCCGACGACGGGAATGGGGAGGTCGGCCCGCAGCGCATCGAGGGCGACGGCGGAGACGGTGTTGCAGGCCACCACCAACAGCTTGATGTCGGCCTGCTTAACGAGGGTGCGGGCGTTGTTGAGGGCGTATTTGACGACGGTCTGGGCCGAGCGCGTGCCGTAGGGGACCCGGGCGGTGTCCCCCAGGTAGACGGTGGGCTCCGCCGGCAAAGCGCTGCGCAGAGCGCGGAGCACGGTCAAGCCGCCGACGCCGGAGTCGAAGATGCCAATGGGTCGCTCATCGCTCATCCCCGATCTCGCTGAACTTCGTTCCCCGAGGTTCTTCCCGGAGGGTCGGATGCAGACGCTCCCCCACGCCGGCGGAGCCGGACGGTGGGGCCCCCACCCAACTCCGCTTCGCGCGCGCTCGCGCCTGATCCCCGATCTCGCTGAACTTCATTCACCGAGGTCGGAGATGTTCTTCCTGGAGGGTCTGATGCAGACCCTCCCCACGCCGGCGAAGCCGGACGGTGGGGCCCCACCCAACTCCGCTTCGCGCGCGCTCCCCGCGCTTGAGCGAACTTCAACTGGACTTGGGATGAGTGAACTTCAACGGGACGTGGGATCATGGGTCGTGAACCTCGTCGCAGGCCGCTTCCTTCCCTGCTCTCAGCGATCGCGCTTGATTTCGTGGTTCCACTCACTGAGGGCGGCCTCGAGCTTGTGCTTGCGCAGGGCTTCGACGGCGTCGCGCAGGGGATTTTCGGGCAGCTTGAAGCGCTCGGCGAAGGTGGCGACGAACTTCTGCTCGGCGTCGTCGTAGTCGCCATCGACAAAGACAGCGTCGGCGACCACCATGCAGGCCAGCTTCAGCGCCGGGGGATGGGCAGCAAGGATGGCCACGGCCTCGGGCAGCCCCAGTCGCTCACCGAGCTTGATGCCGAGCTTCAGACCGAGGTCTTTCAGGGCCTCGGCCTCGCCCGCCGCCAGCTCACCGTCGACGACGGCGATGCTGTACAGGAGCGTCAGCACGGACCTCTTCTCGTCGTGGCCGAGCTTCTTGAGGCGAGCGTCTTGGGATTGGAAGCGGTCGAGAAGGCGGGCGATGAAGGCTGGGTGCATGGAGTCTCCTGAGCCAGATCGAGAGAGTTCAATGACGTAGTGTCGGCGCTAGGCTTTCTTTAGAAAGCAGGTCTTCAGCACGAGTCCCTTCACTTTCTCGACTCGACATTCGATCTCTTCGTCGTCGCCGGTGAGGTGGATGCCCTTGATCAGGGTCCCGCGCTTGAGCGTGACCGAAGTGCCCTTGACCTTGAGGTCTTTGATGACGGTGACGGAGTCGCCTTCGCTGAGATCGGTGCCGTTGCTGTCCTTGACGGTCATGATGTCCCTCGATCAAGCCATGAAACAATGCACTTGTGTTTGCGACGACGTCGGCGAACCAAACATTTCATGTACGCAGACGTCGTCGGTCAACGATGAGCGGCTACTGCTGAACGATGTCCCACTTGGGGCGCTTCCAGCTGGCGCGAAAGGCGTCGGCGTCGGCGAAGCGGGCGTCGCGGCCCTTCTCGGTTCCGTCGAGGAACCAGGCGAAGCCGAGCTGTTCGTCTTTGCTGCCGAGCTGCTGGTCGAAGGTGCGCACGATGGCGTTGGGTCCCATGGTCATGCGGCCGACCATCTTTTCCAGATCGAGCTTGAGGCCGGCCATGCCCTGGCGCGGCTCGTAGGCCTTGAACACCAGCTCAGAGCAGACCAACGCCGAATCAGTATAGAAATCGAAGTCGAAGTCATAAGGTCTTCCGGCGTAGGCGAAGGCGCGGTCGATGGCTTTGGCTTTCTCGAGCTTGGTCAGCTTGGGTCGCATGGCGGCCACATAATCGGCACGAATGCTCTCCTCGGCGGCGTTGAAGCTGACGCCCTCGCTGATGGCCTCGAGGATGCGGCGCGGGTTCCCCTCGGCATCGGGAATGATGTAGGCTTTCCAGGCCTCTGGATGATGCTCCTGAAGATATTTTGGGAAATCGCTGCCAAACGTTTTCTCCAGATCAGGATCTTTGGACCAGGCGGCCAGCTCGTCGGGGGAGCCGATCCACAAGGCGGCGTGGGGCCAAAAGCCGGGCAGGCCGATGTTGCTGAGGTACCAGTTGCGGCGCTCGACGATGACGTCGCCAGGCTCGGACTTCGCGGCGGCGGCCCGCACCTGCTCGAGGGTGATCAACATGCTGTCTTTGCGGAGCACCCTGGTGTCGCCGAGCCACTCCGCGGTCTCGGCCTGCACCGGGAACCAGGCGGCGTGGGCGAAGTCGGCGCCGATGTCGACGGTGTTGCCGCCAAAGAGGGTCACCGATTTCTGGGTGAGCTCATTTTTGACGACGCCGTAGCGCTCTTCGAGCCGCTCGATGACGAAGGCGTAGACGCGGTCGTCCTTCTTCAAGAGCTCATTGGCCGGCGCAAGCACCTTCAAATATTGATGCGCCGCCAGCGTCTTGGCGACGTCTTCGACGTGGACGACGGCCCACTTCAAGCGCAGGTAGGCAGCGGGCGGGATGCCGTGCTCGATGGATCCTTCGTCGAAAAGCTTCTCGAATTGAGGCTTGTTGATGGTGAGGTCGACGAGGGCGAGGGCCAGCGCGTGTTTCTCGAGATAGGCTGCGAACCCGAGATCGAAATGTTGGGCGTGGCGCTGGGGGTTGGTGACCAAGTTGAGGCGCCAGAACTCGAGATGGAAGCGGGCCAGCGCATCGAGGGCCACGGTGTGGTCGAGGACGTCGGCGAAAAGATCGAGGGCCTGGTCGCGCTCGTCGGCGCTCAGGGCGACTTCGCCGGGCCGGTCGAAGAGGGTCTTGCTCTCGCGGAGCTGCTTCTCCAGTCGGTTGGTGGCGGCCACCAGGCGTTGAAAGCGTTCGCCGTCTTTGCGAGCGCGCTCATCGAGCTCAGCGGGGGTGAAGTCCTGAAAGCGCACCCGGCGGCTGGCCGTCGGCTCGCTGGCCGGGCTCGTCGTCGGGCTGGTCGCCGTTGGGCTGGGTGCAGGATCGGGTGCCCGGCCGGTGGGCGGGGGATCGCAAGCAGCGCACACGACGACCAGAGAAACCAAGGCGGGAACGAAGCGCATGGCGGCAGGGTCGTCGACGTCGGCGCCTTCTGACAAGCCCAAAAGCAGCCAGCCGTCTGCAGCGGCGTCAGCGCGTCGGCGGACGTGAAACGCGGAGACGACGTCGTCACGTGCGGCAGGCCTGGGTGCGCCGAGGAAGACGGTTGCGATCCCGCCACGCGCGACCTAGATGAGTGGCCTCACTCTCCCCGCAGACGCGGCACAAGGATCACGAGATGGCGAAAACGTCGACAATTGCCAAAGAGAAGAAGCGCGTCACGCTCTCGAACCGCCACCTGAAGAAGCGCGCCGAGCTCAAGGCCAAGATCATCGACGAGAAGCTCTCGATCGAAGAGCGCCGTGAGGCCATGTTCGCTCTGACCAAGATGCCGCGCGACTCGGCTCGCGTGCGCGTCATGCGTCGCTGCCAGGCGACCGGCGCCCCCCACGCCGTGTACCGAAAGTTCCAGCTGAACCGCATCACCTTCCGGAACATGGCCTTGCAGGGCCTTTTGCCCGGCGTCACCAAAGCCAGCTGGTAGCGTCGGCCGCGTTGATCGGCGGGTTGATTCGTAGAACAAGAAGGCGCCATCGACGCCGTCTTCCTGTTGGGGCCGTGCCAACGGCTCAAACCATCGGCCCTTGAGCCGTCCCAACGGCTCAAACCACCGGCTCGAACCATCGGCACTTGAGCCGTGCCCGCGGCTCAAACGCGCCAGCGGCTCGAACCATCGGCACAACGCAGGGAGTACATTGAGCGGTGCTCAAGACTGAAAACCGGCACTTCACCACCTCGAGCAAGTCATGCGCGCGTACATCGCTTCCACCGGCTTTCACGTTCCGCCCAACCGGGTCACCAACTTCGACTTGGTGACCCGCTACGGCATCGACACCACCAACGAATGGATCGTGCAGCGCACGGGCATCGAGGCCCGCCACTTCTCCGCCGACGGCGAAGGTACCGCTGACATCGCCTTGCCAGCGGCTCGCGACGCCATCGCCCGCGCCGGCCTCGAGGCGGGCGACATCGACCTGATCGTCTTTGCGACCCTGTCGCCCGAGCATGCCTTTCCCGGCTCGGGGTGCGTGCTGCAGGCCTTGCTCGGTCTCCCTGGCGTGCCGGCCATGGACGTGCGCAACCAATGCTCGGGCTTTCTCTACGCGCTGGCCTCGGCCAAGGGCTTCGTCGAAAGCGGCATGGCCAAAAACGTCCTCGTCGTCGGCGGCGAGAAGCACAGCGCGGCCCTCGATCTCACGACCGCGGGTCGCGCCGTGGCCTGCCTCTTTGGCGATGGCGCCGGCGCCGTCGTGGTGCGCGGAACCAAGGACTCCGAGCCGAACAAGGACCGGGGCATCCACTGGATGAACCTCGGCGCCGACGGCCGCTACGCCGACGCCCTGACCCAAAAGGTCTGGGACAACCGCAAGAGCCCCTTCATCTGGAAAGACCCCGAGACCGGCAAAAACGTCGTCAAGCCCGAGATGATGTGGTGCCAGATGGATGGCAAGCTCGTCTTCAAGAACGCCGTCGAAAAGATGATTCTATCCGTGGTTGGCATGTGCATGGAGAATAAGATCGAGCCCTCCGATCTTGATCTCGTCGTGTGTCATCAGGCCAACATGCGCATCAATGAGTATGTGCGGGATCAGCTCGGATTGCCGCCGGAAAAAGTGCCCAACAACATCCAAAAATACGGCAATACGACGGCGGCGACCATTCCGATCCTGCTGGCCGAGCTCGAGCGCGATGGACGCTTGAAGTCGGGGATGAAGGTCGCTCTGGTCGGCTTCGGCTCGGGTTTCACCTGGGGCTCGGCCTACATCATCTGGTAGATTATTTTCGCTCATTTAATGCATTGAGCACCGCCAACCCTTCGCTTCGCCTATCCTCTGGATAAGTCGGAAGCAAGGAAACTACCAGGCAACACCACCAGAACGACGTCAATACATGCTCATCTCAAGATACCGGCCATCTTGAATGCAGATTTTCGATAATGCGTCGAATGAGCATGAGAACTTCATCACTTCAATGAAGCCAGCAGACGACGCGGCACGCAGAAGTGGTTGGCGCTGATCGAGGGGTTGGTGCGCGGCACGGGCGCCAAGGGGTGCACGGTGCGGCTGCGGGACGAGTACTTCTCGACGCGGACGTAGCCGGCGCTCTCGGCGCACTCGCGCCAGCTCTTTTGCAGGGAGCGGCCAAAGCGCGCCGGCGGTGCGGGTTCGGCGGGTCGCAGTCCCTGGCCCGACTTCTCGTGCACGTAGCGAAAACCCGCGTGGTAGGTGTTCCACGCCGTCGTCAACAGGTCGTCGACGCGCAGGGCGTTTTCTTCGGTGAAGAGCAAGAGCAGGCCGGCGTCGCAGTAGGCGCGGAAGATGTCGACCATGCGCTCGTCGCTTTGGTTTCTCACCTCGTGAAAGCCGTTGCCGATCACCATGACCGCGCCTTGAGGCGACAGCCCAGCGGCCTCCAGCGCCCGCACCAGATGGCCGGGGTCGCCAATGTCGGCGTGGCGCACGAAGATCATGTCCTGGGGCAGGCGACCGCGGGCCCGTTCCTCGATGCAAGCGTCGATGGCGGCGTCTTCGAGGTCGGCACCGACGTAATGCAGAGAGCCCGGCGGGGTGCCGGTCTTGGACCGTTCGAAGCGTTGGCGCGTGGCCTCGCCGCGGCCGATGGCGTGCTCGATGAACACGCCGTAGCCAAAGCCCGTGTCCCTGCAGAAGGCGTCGAGGGCGTCGTTGGTGCGGCTGAAGCTGTCGCGGTTGGCGTCTTGGCTCGCGGCGATGTTGGCCCCCCGTGTGACCCAGGCAGCGTTGCGTCCGTTGATGAGGATGTCGTCGAGGCGCGCCATGTAGGGGTGGTAGGCCTCGATGATCCCCATGGGCCCGGCACCCTTTTCGGCCACCCGCACCCCCGTCGCCGTCGGCGTCCACTGCAGGTCGCCCCGGGGCGCGAGCACACCGGCGGCCTGCAAGACGGACAACGCGCTCCGGGCGATGTCGGCGGCAGGCGTCAAAGACGAAGGCGAGAGCAACGCGCCAGCCACCAGCTCTCGATGCAGGCCGGTGGCGCGCAAAGCCAACACGATGGGCAGCAAGCGAAAGCCGATGTCGACGTCGTCGGCGGTGGCGGTCCAGCTGTCTTGGGCGAGCTCGGTGCGCGGGTGCAGGCCGGTGCCGACGTCGACCAAGAGGCGTCGTTCGCTGGTGCTCAGAGGCTGTTGACGCAGGGCCGCCAACCACAGCCGCGACACATCCGCGGGCGTCGTCGTCGGCGTCAGCGTGGCCAGGGCATGGCGGGCGCGGGGATGGCTTGGAGCAACGAAGCAGTCCCGTTTCACGGCGAGGAAGCCACGGGAGAGCAAGAAGGTGAGGTCGGCTTCGAGCTCGCGGGGATCGGCCTGGCGGGGGGCGGCGTCGACGACGTCACAAGCTCGCGGATCGATGTGCTCGCCGGCCAGCAGGCGCGCCACCAATCCGACCTTGTGCAGGGCCGAGATCACGTGGCGCATCAACCACAGGTCGCAAGGAGCGGTGATGGCGGCGGTCAGCACGCAGCCGCGCACCACCTTGGCGGCGTCGCCGACGTCGACGCCGGCTTCGCTGGCTGCATCGCAGACCCTGTCGATGGCCAAGAGCGCGCGCGGGCCCATGCCCAAGAGGTGAGGAACGTGATCGCGGAAGCGATGGTAGGCGGCGTCCTGCAGGTAGGGGTGACCGGCACTGCTGAGTCCCGTCGGCGCCGCGAGCACGTGGGCCAGCTCGATGGCCAAGGGATCGGCGGCCACGGCAGGGTGGGCAAGCAGCGAGGCAGCGTCCATGCTCGAGGCTAACAAGTGCGCCGCACTCGAAGATCCGGTGCCCGTGAGCGCCCGCCCGCGCCGGGCCAAGGGCAAGCACGACCGTTGCGACCGTCGCAAACGGGTCCGGCTCGAAGTTTGACGCCGCAGGGGGATCAGGGATTAGCGTCCCCCCCATGTCTGCTTCTTCGTCGTCGACGTCGCCGCTCTTGTACGAGGTTTATGTCCGCCAGTGGCTGCATGCCCTGTCGGTGAAGACGGGGCGGGAGATCGATCTCTGGGCCGTACCCGAAGATGAGCTCGACATTTGGGCACGACGCGGCTTCACCCATGTGTGGTTGATGGGCATCTGGCCCACCGGTCAGAAGTCCCGACACCAGGCCGTCGAGCACCCCGATCTGCGCAAGGCCTACGACGAAGCCCTCCCGGGTTGGGGAGAGCCAGACGTCGTCGGATCGCCCTATGCGGTGTCGGCGTACAACGTGCCCCCGTCTCTCGGCGGCGACGAGGCCCTCTACGCGTTGCGCAAGCGTTTCGCCGAACGCGGCATCAAGCTGATCCTCGATTTGGTGCCCAACCACACGGGGCTCGATCATGCCTGGGCCATCCAAAAACCCCACCTCTACGTGGGCTCGCCGACGCCCATCGCCGAGTCCGCCAAGATCCGCGGGGTGCACGGCGACCGCTACATTGCCCACGGCAAAGATCCCTACTTCGACGGCTGGACCGACACGCTGCAGATCGACTACCGACGACGAGAGACGCGCCAGGCCATGATCGAGCAGATCGAGAAGATCGCGGCCCGCTGCGACGGCGTCCGCTGTGACATGGCCATGCTCGCTCTCAACGAGGTCTTCGCCAAAACCTGGGCCCACGTGCCCGCGATGAATCCCCAGGGCCAACCCATCGAGGCCTGCGCCGACGAATTCTGGTGGACCGCCATCGGCGCCGTCAAAAGGAAATTCCCCAACTTCCTCTTCCTGGCCGAGGCCTATTGGGACCTGGAGGATCGCCTCTGCGAGCTGGGCTTCGACTTCGCCTACGACAAACGCCTCTACGACCTCTTGTTGCACGGCGACTGGGGCGTCTCGGGCCACCTGCGCCACCTCGGCGACAAAAACAACAAGCGCGCTCATTTCCTCGAGAACCACGACGAGCCCCGGGCCAATGCCTGCGTGCCTTTCGCCGCCCACAAAGCAGCGGCGCTCCTGACCCTCTCCCTGCCCGGCATGCGCTTTCTGCACGATGGACAGTTGGAGGGACGCCGACGTTTCGCCCGCATCCAGCTCGGTCGCACCGCCGTCGAAGAAAAAGACGCCGCCGTCGTCGCTCTCTATGCCCAGTTGCTCGAGGCCTTGCCCAAGACGGCCATTGGTCGTGGGCAGTGCCAGATCCTCGAGACCCAGCCAGGTTGGGAGGGCAACCCCTCGCACCACGCTTTCACGCTCGTGCAATGGCAGGTGCCCGGAGACGCCAGCAGCTTCGACGTCGTCGTCGTCAACCACAGCCGGGATCGCGCCCAATGCTGGGCTCGGCTGACGGCCCAGGGCTTGCGCAACGGCAAGTGGACCTTGAGCGATCGACTTTCGAGCGAGAAGCACGAGCGCGACGGCGAGGAGCTGCTGGGCAAAGGGCTCTTCCTCGACACGCCGCCCCACGCCGCCCAACTCTTCTCGTTCAAGCGCTCCTGACGGGATGAAGGCTGCGCCTGCGCCGCTGGGGCCACCGCGTTTCGGATCGGCGGCGCGCTTTTCCGAACGCGCGATCAGCATCGTCAACGACGCGCTTCTGTCGACGGCGATGCGCAACGAGCGGGGGGCCGCCCAGGCGCGGCTGGTCATCTGCAGCCTCTTCGCGCTGCGGCAGCTGGGCCTCTACCCGGCCGACATCCTGTCGGCACAGCCCAAGGACACCAGCATCTTTGTGAGCCTGGTCTTCGCCGTCGCGTTGTCGGCCGTGGCGCTGGTCCGTCGACACCGCTCGTTGGCACGCTGGCAGCTCACCTTCGCCGTCGTTGACGTCCTGCTCTTTGTGGCGGCAACGGTGCCTGTCATCTTGAGCCCCGCGCCCGGCTACACCGGCGTGTTGCACACGCCCTTCGTGGCTGCGGGCGCCTTGATCTCGATGGCGGCGGGCTTGCGTCTCAGCCGCGGCCACGCCGTGGGCACCGCCGTGGCCATGCTGCTGGTCTTCTCCGGCGTCTGCGTGCTCGATCGTTGGATGTGGGGCAGCCGCATCCTCTGGGGTGCGGGGGAGGTGCTCTTTTACGCCATCGTTCTCGGTGGCGCGAGCCTGGTGTCCTTCGTGGTGGCGACGCGGACCCTCGACCTGGCGACACGCTCAGCGGCCAAGGCCATCGAGGCCGAGCGGGCCCGTGAGCGCCTGGGCGCCTACGTCGGCCGCGACGTCGCCGAACAAGCCCTCGCCGTCGACGAGATCGTGATGGGGGGATCGCGCCAGATGGTCGCTGTGCTCTTCTCCGATCTGCGCGGCTTCACGACCTACAGCGAAAAGATGCCGCCCGAAGAGACGGTGCGCCAGCTGAACTCCTATCTCGAAGCGATGGTCGCCGTGATCACCGAGCGGGGCGGCGTCGTCGACAAATACATCGGCGACGGCATCATGGCGGTCTTTGGTGCCCCCCACGGACGCCCCGACGACGCGCACCGCGCCATACTCGCCGCCGGCGACATGCAGGTCGCCCTCGAAGGCCACAACGCCCAGCGGCTCGAGCGGGGATTCACCCCTCTCAAGATGGGCGTCGGCGTTCACTACGGCCTCGCCGTCGCCGGCAATGTCGGCACGCTCGATCACGCCCAGTACACCATCATCGGCGACGTCGTGAACCTGGCCAGCCGCCTCGAAAGCGCCACCAAGGAGCTCGAGTGGCCGGTGCTCTTGAGTCGCGACGTCGTCGACGCCGCTAGGGTCCATCCGCAGGCCGCGCTTGCCCTGCGATCCCTCGGCAGCATTTCGGTGCGTGGACGCGAACAGCAAGTCGAAGTCTTCACCCTCTCTGGCGCAGCGAGCGCTCCAGAAAAGTGAGGGAGACAGGCTTTGTCGATCAAGATTGCGTCACAGCGCGCAGCTGCCGGAATCGATGCCGACTGCCAAACGCGCGGGGACGGTGCAGCGGCAGCCGTCCGGGAAACAAGCTGGAAAACACGACGGCAGCCACCAGCAGGGCGACGAAGACGAAGAAGAGCACAGACCAGATGAGCATGGCGGACTCCCCGGAAGCGGCATCTCAGAACTTCAAGACGCGCCAGCGTCTTGAACCATCAGAACTTCAAGACGCGCCAGCGTCTTGAACCATCAGAACTTCAAGACGCGCCAGCGTCTTGAACCAGCAGAACTGCAAGACGCGCCGGCGTCTTGAACCATCAGAACTTCAAGACGCGCCAGCGTCTTGAACCAGCAGAACTGCAAGACGCGCCAGCGTCTTGAATCTCGGAGCATCCAAGCTTCAGGACGCTCCGTCGTCGTCAACCCCAACCGAGAGCTGCGGTGTGCGGCCGCGCCAGCGTCTTGAATCTCGGAGCATCCAAGCTTCAGGACGCTCCGTCGTCGTCAACCCCAACCGAGAGCTGCGGTGTGCGGCCGCGCCAGGCAACCAAGAGCACACAGCTGGCGCAGAGCCCGAGCAGAAAGAAGAAGAGCACCTTGCTGACGCCGACGACGACGCCACTGGGAACCAGCCCCAGGTAGGCAAACCCCGCCGCCACGAGCGTCAAATCGAAAAAGGCGAGCAGCCACGTCAGCATCGCCGGCCCCGAGGTTTGCGGTTCACTGCGGGGGTTGTGCATCGGGCGCGCCCGCGACCGCCCGGCCCCAACGGGGTCGCCGCGCGCGCCTCGTTGCCCATCTCGCCTCCCGTGGCGACAAGGCCTAGGGCGTTTCTGCTGCTGTCGGCCGCTGGCGCGCGGGCCCGAGGATGCACCTTGGGGCCGCAGGCCGCGCCAATGGACTGGGCGAAAGGGGCGAGGTCGGTTCAGGGTTCGACGACGACGAAGGTGGTGATTCCTTCTCGCATCACCAGCAGCAGCAGACGACCTTTGCTCTTGGCCAGGGCCTGCGTCAGGTCGCGGGTCGTCGGCACCGCTTTGCCGTCGACCTCGACGATCAGGTCACCGGGGCGCAGTCCGGCGTCGGCGGCGCGGCTGCCGGGGACGATGGAGGCGACCACGACGCCTTGGGTGTGAGGGGGCACTGCGAGCCGCTCGGCCAGATCCTTGGTGAGGGGCCGCACCTGAATCCCCAAGGTCGTCGGCGCCGGGTTCGGGGCACCGACGGCAGCGACGGCGACGTCTTCGGGCAGCTCTTGCAGCACGATGTCGACGTCGCGCTCTTTGTTGCTGCGCAACACAGAGAGGCGGACCTTGGTGCCGGGCTTGGTTGCGCCGATGGCCAGGCGCAAGGTGCGGGCGTCGGTGATTGGCGCGCCTTCGAGAGCAACGACGACATCGCCGCGCCGGAGCCCAGCTTTCGCCGCAGGCCCCCCGTCGATGACGTCGCCCACCAGGGCTCCGCGCTTCACGCCGAGGTGCAGCGCCTCGCTCAGCGACGATGTGACGTCCTGGATGGCGACACCAAGCCAGCCTCGCGTGACACGGCCCTGATCGACGATCTGCTGCATCACTGCTCCAGCCATCTTCGACGGCACCGCGAAGCCGACGCCGGTGTTTCCCCGTCCGCCGCCGGTCACGATCGCCGTCGCAATGCCGATGAGCTCACCCCGGGTGTTGACGAGAGCACCGCCCGAGTTCCCGGGGTTGATGGCGGCATCGGTCTGGATGAAGTCTTCGTAGTCGACGATGCCGAGCTGCCCGCGTCCTGTGGCGCTGACGATGCCGAGAGTGACGGTCTGACCCACCGCGAAGGGATTGCCGACGGCCAGCGCGAAGTCGCCCACCCGCACCTTGTCTGATTCCCCCAGGGGCAAGAACGGAAGGTCGTCCACGGCGACGTCGAGGACGGCGATGTCGGTCTTTGCATCAATGCCGATGACCCTCGCTTTGAGCTCACGCTGGTCGGCCAGAAACACGCTGACGTCGTCGGCACCCTCGATGACGTGAGCGTTGGTCAATATCCGACCATCTGCCGAAACGATGACGCCCGAGCCCTGCGCGTGCACCCGTCGCTCCCCTTGGGGGGGCTGATCCTCGAAGGGACCAAAGGGGTCGCGAAAGAAGGGTCCAAAGAAGGGATCATCGAAAGGCAGCGCGCGGGGCTTGTGTTCGCCCAATCCAAACGCCGGACCACCCTTGCTCGTGGCCTGAATGTTCACCACGGCCGGACCCACGCGGGCGGCGACGTCGGCGAAGCCGCGCTCGAGAGTCTCGGCAGCCGGAGGCTTCGGCGTCGGCGTGATGGGACCCGCTGGTGCTTTCACGACGGCGACGCGGTCCTCCGATGGGGCCGGCTCCAATCGAGCGCTGGCGCTGAAGGCCAGGATCAGCGGTGCTGCGAGCCAATGTTGTTGGGAAAGCGGCTTCATGGATGCACCTCGGCGCTGGACCCGGACCCCCATCGCAAACGCAAGGCATGGGCCGCTGCTGTGGTGGGCCGGGCGGCGCGCGGTGGGCACGCCTCGTCGTCTTGATGGCCCAGGCGCCAAAGACGCCTCCCCCAGCCGGCGATTGGAGCAGGCAGAAGTGGCGCGCCGGCCGGAGGATCCAAACTTCAAGACGTGCCAGCGTCTTGAACATCCAAACTTCAAGACGCGCCAGCGTCTTGAACAGCCAAACTTCAAAAACGATTTTGGTTGTCGGGGCGGCGGGGGCGCTCGTTCTTGACCCGGGGAGCAGCCTTCTGGCCCTTGTAGGCTGGGCCCAGGTTGGCGTTGATCTGCGACCAGTAGGCATCGAAATCGGTGCCCGGGAGGATGGCGTCGACGGGACACTCTGGTTTGCACGCGCCGCAGTCGATGCACTCGTTGGCATCGATGACCATCATGGGCTGTCCCGAGGCTGGGTAGCCACCGGGGAGCTGGGCGACGTACTGCATGCAGTCGGCGGGGCACACCTGCTGGCAGGCCGCGTAGACCTCGGTAATGCATTTCTGGGAAATCACGTGGGCCATGTCGAGTCTCCGCTTTGCCTGCCAGGTGCCGACGTCGTTGGCACCAAACGGTCGCATCCTGCTTCGGCTGCGTTGAGGAACGCAAGCCACGACGGCGACGCTCAGAGAAAAAGGCAGGATTGCCGGGCCAGCGCCCGGAAGTCGTCGCCGAAGGAAGCGCGGCCCAAGCCCAGGCGCACGTGGTGATCCCCCGGCAGCCCGGCAGATGGCGCTGGGGCTGAGCCGCCGAAGTCGAAGAGGGATCCGGGGACGACCATGGTCTGGGTCTCGCGCAGGACCCGTTCGCAAAAGGCGGCCGCCGATGGCTCACGCAGCAGGCGCAGCAGGGCCACCGATCCCCCGCGCGGTCGGCGCCAGCCGAAGCGGGCATCGCCGGCGACGACGTCGTCGACGACGGCCCGATTCTGGGCGATGCAGGCGCGGTTGATGGCCAAGATGGACTGGCGACGACGCAGCACCGCCAGGGCCAGCACTTCGGCGGGACCAGCAGCGCACAGCGTGGTCCAATCCTTCATCAGGGCCAGCCGCTCCATCAGCGTCGGGTCGCGGCTGACCAGCCAGCCCGAGCGCAACCCGGGGGCGGACAAGGACTTGGACAAGCCGCACAGCACCAGAGCGCGGTCGTCGACGTCGACGGCGGACGCCAGCTGCGCGGGGGGATGTTCGAGTCCCCGGTACATCTCGTCGCAAAAGAGGCGGGCACCGCTGCGGCGCACGAGGTCGACGATGCGCTGCCACTCCGTGGGTGATGGCAACGCTCCGGTGGGATTGTGGGGCACGTTGACGACGACGAGCCCGGTTGCATCCCGCAGCAGAACCTCGAGCTCGTCGACGTCGAAGCAGAAGGCGTCGGCGCCTTCTTGGGCGATCCAGGGGACCACGATGCCGCCCCGGTGGCGCACCACCTCGACGAGGGACTGGTAGGCGGGCACGGTGATCACGACCCTCATCCCCGGCTCGACCAGGGCCGAGAGGCCCAGCAAGATGCCCTCTTGCGGCACCACGCAGAGCACATCGTCGACGTCAACGCCGGTGTACAGGCCGGCGATTTCCCGACGCAACAGGGGGAGCCCCCGAGATGGGGTGTAGCCCAGCTGCAGGTCGGCAAAGAGCCGCTTCACGTCGTCGTCAGCGCCGGTGAGCACCTCGCTCAGCCCGAGGGCGTCGCAATCGCTGCAGGACAGGAGTCGCTGCGCCGAGAATTCGTGGGCGGCGAAAAAACGCTCCAGGGCAAAGGGCTTGGGAATCATCGCGCCGAATCTGCTGAAAAATGCCGCTCAAAAAAAAGGCGACGTCGTCGACGCCGCCTTCTGGGGGCTGTCAGGGCCGGGCGCTCACTCGCCTTCGCCTTCGCCCTCGCCTTCACCCTCGCCTTCGCCGCAGGTGCCGGGGCCGGTGGCGCTGCTGCAGCTCAGGGCGTCGGTGCACAAGTCGAGCACCGACGTGGCCAGGTTGGGACCGCAGGCGTCGCCGACGTCGGTGGTGGGTGCGCAGAAGCCGTCGCCACTTTGCAGGGCGATGTCGTCGCTGCAGCCGAGGCCGATGCCAGCGCCGCAACCACAGGCTTCCGGGGGCAAACCGGCGGTGGCACAGGTGGCGGGGTCCGCCGGGCTGCACAAGCGCGCGCAGAGCGAGAGGTTGCCCTGGGGCAAAGTGAGAGTCACGCACAGCGGCGTCGCGGCGGCGTCGCAAGTGGCGTTGGCTTCGTTGCCGCACAGCCCGTTGAGGGGCGAGGTGGCCAAGCAGACGTTGCCGTCTTCGGCGGTGGGGCTGGCCACGCATTCGCCGGGGATGCCCAAGATGGTGGTGCAGGCAGCGACACCGTCGCAGGTCTTGAAGCACGCTGGGGCCGGGGGGGCGCCGCCGCCGCTGGCCTGGAACACGGAGGTGCACACTTCGTCGACGCCGCAGGCCGGACCGACGCCGCAGCCGCCGGGCTCTCCTTCGCCTTCGCCTTCGCCTTCGTTGCCGTCTCCTTCGCCTTCACCCTCTTCGCCTTCGCCTTCGCCTCGATCGCCTTCGCCCTCGCTCACCGGTGGTTGGTTGCAGGCCTGGACGGCGAGGAAGGAAGCAACGACGGCAAAAAGCGGCAGCAGGATCTTCTTCGACATTCGATTCTCCCAGGCGATGGGTGGGAGGTTGCCGCACATCAGGCGGAAGTCAACGCGCCTTCGACCTCGGGCAGATCTGCCGAGTTCCAGCGCGACGTCTGGTCTTGGCCCAAGGGACATCCGATGCCCCAGCGCGGGCGCCATGAGGCGTCGATCCAAGACGCGAAGCGCGCCGCGGCCATCGCAGAGCTCGTTGCCCTCGAGCTCTGCCGGCGCAGAGGCGCTCACCCTCCAGGCGCCGCGCAATGACGACGACGCCAAGGCGCCGGCAACAGCTCGAGGGAACGCGTCAACACAAGGGGCAGGGGTCCAGGGGGGTTGCCCTGGACCCCCTTGGCCCGGCCGGCGGCCTTCTCCGCGCGAAGCGCGTTCTCAGCGCGAAGCGCGTGCGTCCGCGCGAGTGCGCGCTTCCGCGCGAAGCGCGTGCTTCCAGCTCGCGCGGCCGAAAGCCCGGCGGGCAAGAGCCACTTCGACGGCCGGACGGAGGGGTGCTAAGGCCGCCGCCATGACCGATGCCGCCGCCGACACCCTCGAAGCCCGCCTGCTCTCGGATCGCAGCAAGCGACCGCGCATCCTCGACGACTGCGTCAAGCTCATCGAGGCGGAAGTCGACAGCAAGAGTGGGCTGTCGGGCCTGGCCATCAAGGGCAGCTACAAAATCGTGTCGTCGATGAAGCCCGGCTTCGTCCGCGAGGCCATGGACCACCTCCTCGACGATTTCGTGCGCCGCCTGGAACCCTTCTACGCCCAGCACCAGGCCGCCCAAGGCAATCCCAAGGGCTTTGCCGATCTGCTGTCTCGCCGCGCCGGCGACGTCGCCGACGCCCTGCTGGGCATCACCGACGACCGCGCCCGCCGGGCCAAAAACGCCGCCCTGAAGTCCGCCTACGAGCGCTTGCGGCCCCAAGGGAAAAAACACGTCGAAGAAGCCGTGCCCCGCGTCGGCCGCACCCTCGCTGCTCACCTGTGAACGCTTGAGCAGGGAGCTGGTGGCACTGCGTCCGACGCTGCTGGCCTGCCGGCAGGTCGACGACGTGCATCCCGATCTCGCCGCCGCCTGGTTTGCCACCCCCGGAGGACCAGCCTTGGGACTGGTCACCTGCGACCAAGACGACTCGACCTACATCGCCCTCGACGAAGCCACCAAGCAGGCCGACGTCGACGTCGCTTTTGCCCGCTCGTTTTATGCCGGCAGCAAGCACGCCTCGGGTCCCTACGCCGGCGAAATGCTGGGTGTGGTGCGCGGTCGTCATCCCGACGACGTCGAGGAAGCCCTGTGGGTGATCAAAGAGCACCTGCGCGAGCGCGTCTGTTTCCACACTTTTGCGGGGGAGCCTTTTGCGTCGAAAAGCGGGCCGGCCTTTTTGGCCCAGGTGATCGCAGAGACTGGCAGCTACCTGGCTGCCGAGGCCGACGTCGACGTCGGCGCTCCCTTGGCTTATCTGATCGCTCCTCCGCTCGAGGCTGCGTTGGCCGTGGATCGCGCCCTCAAGGCCGCTCGGGTGCGCTTGGCCAAGTGGATCCCGCCGCCGTCGGAGACCAACTTTGCTGGCGCGTTGCTGAGTGGTCCCCTGGCCGAGCTCGAGGCCGCCAAAGACGCCTTCGTCGACGCCGTCTACGACGTCGGCACCCGTCCCTTGCTGCACGCCCGGCGTCCCCTGCGCTTGCGGCGTTAGAGTGGGCTACGGCAGGACTTCGCCGAACTCGCGGAGCAGCTGTTTGACCAGGGCGGCCTCGATGGAGTCGCCGTGGGCGATGATCTTGCCCAGGGCGATGGCGAAGGGCCTCTTGCCCAACATGGCGTAGGCCTCGAAGAGAAAGAGACCCGCGCGGGGGTGCTCTCCCGAGGTGCGCCAGGCTTCTTCGCATTGGGCGACCCCGGCGCGCAGGTTCTGCAGTGGACCCGCACGCAGCAGCAGTCGTCCGAGGGCCGCCCGCGGTTCCCAGGCGGTCGCCCGTTCGCGCGTGAGGCGCTGCAGCTCGTTGACCAAGAAAGCGATGTCGCCCTGGCCCGTCACCGACGCGATCTCGGCCTCGACGATCAGGTAGCGGATGTCGTCGGGGAACTGGTTGGCCAGCTCGTCGAGCAAACGGATCGCGGCGCCGCCGTCGCCGGCGTAGAGGGCCTGACGCACCGGTCCGAGTCCGCGTTCGATGGGATCGTTGTGGATGCGTTTGGCGGACTGCTCCTTCTTGCGTTGGAGCAGTCCGGGGTTGCCGGGGTGCTGTTTGAGCGCGAGGGCGATGTTGTCGTCGGCGGCGTCGTCGGCGCCGCCCTCGATTTCGACGTCGATGAGGGCCAGCCAGCATTCGAGGTCGCGCGGATCGAGCTCGACGGCCTTGGCAAAGGCTTCTTCGGCGTCGGCCAGGTCGCCCCGCTTTTGAAAGACCCGACCGCGGCCCAAGAACCCCCGCGAGTAGCGAGCGCCGTGGGTGATCGCCCTCTCGAAGTAGGCCGAGCCTTCGTCGACGTCGCCGTTGTCGATGGCTTCTTCGCCGAGCATGACGTCGGCCTGGGCCACTTTGGATCCCAAGGAAGCGGCGCGGCGGGCAAGCAAGAGGGCGCGGGAGCGATCGCCCTTGAGGCGCCAGAAGACCGCCAACCAGGCCAGGGCGTCGGGCAGACGAGGGTTGCCCGCCAACAAGCGTTCCAACCGCAAGATGCCGTCGTCGACGCTGCCGCGGGATGCGCTGATGCGGGCGTAGGCCACATGGGCAGTGGCGTCTTGGGGGCTCTGCTCGAGCAGGTGCCTGGCCATGGCCTCTGCGGGATCGAGCCGGCCGGCTTGGAGGTGTTCCTCGAGGACGTCGTAGTTGCCGGCCACGGACGGCTTCTAGCGCACAGCCTTCGATCCGCGAAACGCAGAGAATCAGCGGTGCGAGACGCCGAACGCGCCCGCGTGGTCAGCGAACGGGCGGTGGTCCCAAGACGGGGCTGGCGGCGGGGCGCGCCCAGGCGACGTCGACGAGCTGGTCGGCCCCCAAGGCGGTGCGCAGGCGCTCGACCAACGCCGATGAGAGTTGGGTTCCGCCCCGCAGCAACAGCATCCCTTTGGCATTGAAGGCGTCGTTGCCGAGGATCATGCCGGCCTGCAGCTCCGTGGTCGTCAGCAAGAGGTTCTTGGCATCGACACCGATGCGCACCAAGATCCGCGCGCCCTGCACCACCAGCGCGTAGGAGTGTCGATGCTGCGACGTCGCTCCATACTGCTGAAATTGCTCACGGTTCAGCGATTCTGGTGGGCCGCCGCTGAAGGTCATCGATCCGCGTCCAAAGGCGGTCTTCACCGCGCCGGTCGACACGTTGACGAACTCGCGCACCATCTCTGCTTCGCGTCCCTGGGATTCTTCGCCAAACATGTGGGTCGTGAGAGCCAGGGCGCTGCCTTCGTCGGTGGCCAGGGCCAGCCGGATCTCGACGTGGCGTTCGGCGTTGGACAACACGATGCCGCCGGCAAACACGGGGGCTTGGGGATCGACGTCGGCCTCGCCATGGGTGACGTCGAGGGCCAGAAACGCGCTCGACACGACCTGCAGCTCGGTCGTCACCGTCCGCCAGGCGGTGGAGGAGACGATGTCGACGGGTGGACGGTTCGCGGCCACGGGCACGATCAGCGGCTTGATGATCTTGACGGCTGCGGGCTCGAGCGGCGCCGCCACGCTGGGTGGATCTTTGGTGCCGTACAGTTGTTGGCGCAGCTCGGACTCGCGCCGGAGGATGCGCTCGGCGGCGTTCAGGCGGTCACCGAGATGGACGGCGTTGAGCGGCGCCCGAAGCTCGCCGTCGCAGCCGGCCTCGTACAGGGCGTGGAGGTCGTCCTCAGACAGCGAGGTAGCCAGCGCGAAGACGTAGACGTAATGGCGCGCGCGAATCGCCCGGATCTCGCGAATGAGGGGCAGGCTCTCGGCAATGGGGACGCCGACGTCGACGAAGACGGCCTCGGGAACGGCAGCGGCGATCTGGCCCCGCGCCTCTTTGTCATCTTGCGCCGAGCTCACATCGTGGGAGAGATCGCGCAGCACCGCCAGCGTTTGGGCCAGCTGCATCGGATCTTTTTGAACAATGAGGACTCTCATCAGCCTCCAAGCAAACTGTTGCCCTCCGCTCTGCTGACGCACGACGCCCAGCGTCGCGAATCAGGTGCACAGGCAAGACGCCGCAGCGCCCGGCAGTGCGTTGGTTTGCGCCGTTGGCACGACGCAAACGTCAAAGCTCAAGCCGCGTCGGCGTCTTGAACCAGCAGAACTTCAAGACGCTCTAGCGTCTCGAACATCAGAGCTTCAAGAACATGAAGGCTCTGATCGGTGACATTTACAGATGTACGGCACGTCGGAAGCGAACGAAAGAAAGTTGCCCCGAGATCTGCAGCGCGGAGTAAGGGCCCTGCTGTGACCATCTCTCTCGATCCCGGTCGTCCTCGTGCGGTGCTGGTTTCCGTGCAACTGGTGGGCGTCTCTGACAGCGATCACCGATCGTCGCTCGACGAGCTCGCGCGCCTCGTCGACACCCTGGGTTTCACGGTCATCGGCGAGGTCTGCCAGAAGCGCGGGCATCTGGCTCCGGCGGCGGGCCTGGGCATGGGCAAGTTGAGGGAGCTGGCCGTCTTCACCGGCGGCACCGGCGTCATTCCTTCGGGTGCCACCAAGAAGAAGCAACGCAAAGATCTGCACAAGCCAGGTGCCGAGCCCATCGAAGAAGAAGACGATGACGAAGACGACGTCGCCGAAGCAGCCATTCATGTGGCGCCGCCGCCGGAGAAGGCCACCGTCGTCGTCGTCGACAACGAGCTGTCGCCCAGCCAGATGCGCAATCTCGAGAAGGCCACCGGCGTCGAAGTGCTCGATCGATCGGGCGTGATCATCGAGATCTTCTCGCGCCACGCGCGCACCAAGGAAGCGCAGATGCAGGTCGAGATTGCTCGATTGCAATATGAGGCGCCGCGTTTGCGCGAAAAAGAACACACCAGTGATCGGCAACGCGGAGGCGGCGTCGGCGGTCTGGGTGAGGATCAGGTCGAGCTCGACCGGCGAAAGATTCGCGATCGTATTGCCGAGCTCAAAGAGAAACTGGAAGAGCTCGAGAAGGAAGACCTCACCAAGAGACAGCGCCGGCAGGACTCCATGCGCGTGGCCCTCGTTGGCTACACCAACGCCGGCAAATCGAGCCTGATGCGGGCGCTGTCGGGCAGCGATGTGCTCGTGGCCGACAAGCTCTTTGCGACCTTGGGCACGACGGTGCGGGCCATCCCCGACACCATGCCCAAGGTGTTGGTGAGCGACACCGTGGGGTTCATCAAGAACCTGCCGCACGCGTTGGTGGCCTCGTTTCGCTCCACCCTCGACGAAGCCCACGAAGCCCGGCTCTTGCTCTTCGTCGTCGACGCCTCCGATCCCGCTTTTCCCTCGCAGCTGCAGGTCACAAAGACGGTGCTGGCCGAGATTGGCGCCGACGACATTCCCTCGCTGTTGATCTTGAACAAGATCGACCGCGTCGACGAAGTCTCTCGCGCGCGCCTGCGGCGGGATCACCCCCACGGCATCCAGCTCTCGGCCTTGAACGTCGACGACGTCGCAGCCCTCAAGCACCGCCTCGATGAGCACTTCGCCGAGAGCCTCGAGACCGCGCCCATCGACGTGCCCCACGCCCGGGCCGGAACGGTGCTTGGATTTGTGCACGAGCACCTGCGCGTGCTGGAAGAAGGTTGGGACGATTGGGGACTGCGGCTCACCGTCAGAGGCACCCCCGAGCTCCTCGAAAAATTGCGCGCAATGGTTGGCAAGGTTGGAGACGTGCCCCCGCGGGCGGCGACGTGAACGCGCTTGGCCTTCGTCCTCAGCAGCGCTGCGATCAACGACGCGAAGCGGGCCCCGGCCATCGAAGCGCTCGGTGCCCTCGAGCTCTGCCGGCGCCGAGGCGCTCACCACTTTGCCTCCGAGCGATCACGACGACCTCCATCGCCGGCAACAGCTCGAGGGAACGCGTCTACACAAAGGGCAGGGGTCCAGGGGGGGTGCCCTGGACCCCCTTGGCCCGGCCGGAGGCCTTCTCCGCGCGAAGCGCGTTCTCCGCGAAGCGTTCTCCTCGCGAAGCGCGTTGCGGGCACAGCCGATGAACAGGGTGAAGATCGGCGTGGTGACGACGTCAGATCGGGCCGCCGCCGGCGTCTACGTCGACGAAGGGACGCCCGAGGTGGTCGGGGTGTTGCGCGAGCTGCTGCTGACGCCTTTTGAAGCTGTGGCCCGGCTGGTGCCCGATGAACGCGCGTTGATCGAGCAGCGCCTGATCGAGCTCGTCGACGTCGACGGCTGTTGCTTGGTGGTAACCACCGGCGGCACCGGCCCCGCGCTGCGCGATGTGACCGTCGAGGCGACCTTGGCCGTGGGCCACAAGCCGTTGCCGGGCTTTGGCGAGCAGATGAGGGCTGTGTCGTTGGCGAAGGTGCCGACGGCCATCTTGTCGCGCCAAGAGGCGACCGTGCGTTTTCGCTCCGACGGCAGCGGCTGTTTGATCGTGAATCTGCCCGGCAGCATCAAGGCCATTCGCGAGTGCCTGCTGGCGGTGATGCCAGCGATTCCTTATTGCATCGACCTCGTGGGTGGACCTTTTCTCGAGACCCGTGACGACGTCGTGAGAACTTTTCGGCCCCAGAAGAAGAAGTAAGGCCCAGGACGTCGTCGCCGCTGGCGCGTTCCGCGGCGCACTCTTGCGCCGCGGAACGGCGCAAAGCAGGAAGCACTTTCAGCGCGCCAGCGCTGAAGCCGTCAACAGTGTGGGGCCAATTGTAGTGTGCCGGTCGTGATCATCGCTGCGTTGCTGGGCGCATTCTTCGCGAGCGCTGCACCCCAGGGAGCCCCCACGCTCCCAATCGACGAAGGCCACTGGACCTTTGCCGGTGTGCCGCGCCTGACCCTCAATTCCGACGAAGGCATCGGCTTGGGCCTGCGGGGCGTCTTCTTCTGGCACCGCTTCGGCGCACGTCCCTACAAGACCGCCATCACCTTTCAAGCCTGGGCGACGTCGAGGTTGGTGCAGCACCACTACCTCAAGATCGACGCCATCGACGCCTTCGACCTGCCTGTGCGTCTCGAGGGCGAGCTCGGATTTTTTTCGACGCTGACCTATCCCTTCTGCGGCGATCCCCCAGCCTTGGACTGCGTCGACGACGACGACACCCGCCTGCGATCTCTCGAACCCTATGGATCGGTGACGAGCCGCGTTCGCATCTTTCGGCAACCCTGGTGGAAAGACCGGCTCAAGCTCGAGGCCTTCGTCGGCTGGCGGGGCACCGATTACATTCCCGGGACCTTGTTCGACGACGACGGCGACGGCGCTGCCGATCTCTTTCCCTACCCGGGATCGCGCTACGCGGCCTTGCATCCCCAAGGCGAGCCGGGCTTGGCCAGCGTGCTGCAAATGGGACTGGCCCTCGACACCCGCGACGACGAACCCAATCCCTCGCGCGGCTTCTTCGTCGACGCCAGCGTGCGCGACAGCCAACCAACCTGGGGATCGTCCTTCGCCTTCGGCGGCGCCAACCTCACCGCCCGGCTCTATGCCCCCGTCGTCGACGGCGTCGTCGTCGCCGAGCGCATCATCGTCGATGGGGTCAGCGGCGATGCCCCCTGGCGCGAGCGCGCGCGCATCGGCGGCTTGGTCGAGAGCAGCGGCATTGGCGGCCTCGACGTCGGCCGCGGCATTCGCCTGGCTCGCTATCCGGGGCGCCTGCGCCTCTCTTTTCAGCACGAGCTGCGCGTCACCGCTCTCGAGCTCGATCTCTGGGGCAACTCCCTGGGCCTGCCAGTGGCCTTCTTCGTCGACTCCGGCGTCGCCTTCTTCGACAAAGACACCGTCGACGACGCGCGCCTGCTCTTTGGCGGCGGCATTTCTTTTCGCGTGGTGTGGAACCGCGCCTTCGTCATGCGCCTCGATCTGGCTTTGTCACCCGAAGAACCCGGTCGCCTGTCGGCCTACGCGTCGCCGGGACACCCCTGGTGAAGCTGGTGAAGCGATGCTCTCAAAGCTGCCCAGCGAAGGCCGGCACCTCAGGCCACCACGCAGCGGCCAGCCGTGGATTGAAAGTCCCGAAACGCAACTTGGGATGACGTCGGTGCAGCTCGGCGACGAAGCCCTTCATGCCCAGCAAGATCCCGCGCTTCTCCCGGGGTGGCAGAGCCTGGCGGAAGTAGCCCGGATCCATGCAGAGGTTGCGCAGCTGCACCATGTGCAAGGCGCCGTCGTCGACGAGCTTGGAGATGCGATCGACTTCGGCCATTTGATCGGTCCACCCGGGCCAGATGAGCAAGTTGATCGAGATGTGCATCCCCATCTCTTTGCCCACGTAGAAGGAACGGATGACGTCGTCGTAGTCGTAGTCGGCCGGCCGGTAATACATTGTATATACATCACGATCGAAAGTATTGATCGAAATGCGCAACGCCGACGCGCCGGCCTTTGCACACTCCCGGATGGTCTCTGGACGTGAGCCATTGGTGTTGATGTTGATGATGCCGCGCTGGGTGCGGGCGCGGGCCTGCAAAACGGCGTCGATGATGACCGGCCCGTTCATGGTCGGCTCGCCTTCGCAGCCCTGGCCGAAGGACATCATCGGTTCTGGCGAGCGCTCGAGGTGGGAGGCGATGACGCGTCCGATCTCGTCCGACGTCGGCTGAAACTTCAGGCGCTTTTGCGGCGTCGGCGTGTTGAAGGCCGGCTCCTTCGACAAACACCCCAGACAAGCCGCGGTGCAGGCCGGCGCGATGGGCACCGCACCCTCCCAGCGCTCGTAGAAGACGTTGGAGGCGCAGCAACACAGATAATCGCGGGCGCACTCGCTCAGTTGCAAGAGAACCTGGTTGGTCGGATCTTCAGAGAGACGTTTGTTGATGCGCTCGTTGAGATCAGGTTTGTAGAATAAATCGGGCGACCAGCGGCTGGTCTCGTCGGCAAGAAACAGGGCGGCGACGGTGCCCTTGGCGGTGGCGCCGACAGCGGTGTAGGCCCACAGCGGCAAGCCAGGGCGGGCTTCGTCGTTGCCGACCAGGGGCAGCCCGCGCTTGTTCGATTTCTCTGCGTCGCGCTTCTTCTTCTCGATGGCTTGTTCGGCCAACTCCCGCATCTTGGCGTCGGGGTGGGTGGCGTCGGTGTAGAGGGCGGCGGCGTGAAAGGCGCGCACGTAGCCCGGCGGCGGGTGGCAGGCGACGGCCCAGGGTTCGAAGGTGTGGCCGGCGTCGTTGGTGAAGCTCGTCAGCGTCTCGAACTTGCCCGTCACCCGGTCGTAGCCGATGGGACGGGTGCCCGGCATCGCCATCAAGTCCCAGTCGTCGGGCAAGGCGATGACGTCGCGGGGCGTGACGCGCAGCAGGTCGACGCCGTTGTCGAGGGCCATTTCGAGGGTGGGGTGCTCGTAGACCGCGCCGTCGGGCGCGGCCACCAGCAGCCCCGGGCGCTCTTGGTTCTTCTTGTTCTTCGCCATGGGCCGACCATGCCGTCTGGGCCGGGCTTGCAAAGTGCCTGCATTCGACGTCGCCACCGGGCTTGGAGCCGATGCACCGCCCAGCGCGCGACCCAGGACGGTACACAAATGCCCGATGGGATCGAGCAGATCGAACGTTAAATCACCGCGGAATCAATGGCACCAATCATTTCGAAAGGAACGCCATGAAATGGCCCATCGTCGCCGCACTCGCTTTCGCTGTCGCCTGTGGCACCTCAGAGATGCCGGTGGCCGCCGAGCCCTTGGCCGTCGATGTTGACGACGTGCGCTTCGTTGACGGCGTCACCCATCGTCATCTGCCGCTGCATCCCGGCGACCGCCGCGTCTTCCAGCAGGGCTTGGAGCGCATCGACGTTGAAGTGTTGAACGGCATCTTTGTTGTGAATGGGATATCATGCACGCAAACAAGATCGGTCGTTTTCATTGATGAAACTCGCATCCAAGATACCTACGATCGCTACGCTCAGGATACCGACGGCAACGTCTGGCTCCTCGGCGAGCACACGTGCGCCTTCGAAGACGACCAATGCGTCAGCCAGGAAGGGTCTTGGGCCTGGGGCGTCGGCGGCGGCCTGCCGGGGATCGCGGTGCCGGCCCAACCGACAGTGGATGGTCGGCGCTTCTCCATGGCGCTGGCGCCGGGTGCGGTCGAAGACGTCGGCGAAGTGATCCAGACCGACGGCGACGTGACAGTGCCAGCGGGGACCTTCGGCGACTGCTTCACCCTGCATGTCGGGCGCTTGGGCCCCACCCCCGACGAGCTCAGGAGCTTTTGCGCCGGCGTCGGCGTCGTCCGCACCGAGCGACCCCGCACCACCGAGGAGCTGGTCGAGCTGGTGCCCGGCACCCTGTGAGCGCCGATGGGTGCCAAGGGCTCTTCCAGGCGCGGTGTCTCGAAGCTGGTGCTGAGCGCAGCCGACGTCGGGCCGACGTGCTACCGCCCCCTTCATGGCGAAGACGACCATTGGTGTGATTCTGTCTGGTGCGGGCTACCTCGATGGCGCCGAAATCCACGAGAGCGTGCTGGTGCTGCTCTCTTTGGCCCAGCACGGCTGCACCGCCCGCGTCTTTGCGCCCGACATCGTCCTCAGAGAGGTCGACCACCTGAAAAAAACCGCGACCGGCGCCGAACGCTCGGTGTTGCAGGAGGCCGCCCGCATCGCCCGCAGCGAGATCCACGATCTCGCCACAGCCCAAGGCACCGACGTCGACGGCTGGATCCTGCCCGGGGGCTTTGGTGCTGCCAAGAACCTGTCGGACTTCGCCACCAAAGGCGCCTCGGCGACGGTGAACAAAGAGGTCAACCGCGTCATCCGCGCCGCCTTCGCCGCCCGCCTGCCGGTGGGCGCCTGCTGCATCGCGCCCGCGGTGTTGGGCCTCATCGCCAAGGCCAGCTCGACCAAGCTCAAGCTCACCATCGGCAACGACGCAGACACTGCCAAAGCTCTGGTTGCCATGGGCCACACCCACGTCGACAAAGCCGTCGATGACGTCGTCGTAGACGCCGACCGCAAGGTGGTCACGACGCCGGCTTATATGTTCGACGCTCCCATCGACGAGGTCGCCCGGGGCATCGACAAGATGGTCAAGCAGGTCGTCGACTGGAGCCGCGAGGAGCTCTCGGCCCCCAGAAACGTTCCCGTGCGCTGAAGCGCTCGGCGGCCCTCATGCTCTGGATCAAGGCT
Organism: Myxococcales bacterium; assembly: GCA_023248635.1. GTDB lineage: Bacteria > Myxococcota > UBA727 > UBA727 > VGSZ01 > VGSZ01. Next base: position 18,306 of record JAHFED010000005.1, on the reverse strand, counting down.
TTTCACATCATTGCGGTCGTCTGCTGGTTCGCCGGTATTTTCTATCTACCGCGCCTCTTCGTGAATCACGCCCTGGTGAAAGATGCGGCCACCAAAGCCCAGCTGACCACGATGGCCCAAAAGCTCTACCGCTTCATCACGCCCTTCATGATCCTCACCCTCGGCCTGGGCGCCTGGCTCGTCGTCGCCGGAGGCTTCTGGGAGGGCTTTCGCTTTCAACATTGGCTGCACGCCAAGCTCGCGCTGGTGCTCTTGCTCGTCGTCTACCACTGCTGGATGGGGGTGACGGTTCGACGCCTGGTCAAGCAGACGGACACCCATTCCCACAAGTTCTATCGCATCATGAATGAGTTGCCGGTGCTGATTTTATTCGCCGTCGTCATCCTCGTCGTCGTCAAGCCGTTCTAGCCGCCGCTCACCAGCCGCTTTCTTTGGGTTTGAGGCTGCGGATGTGGGCGATGACGGCGGCGAGCTTGTCGCGGTCGAGGTCGTTCATGAACGAGGGCATCGCGCCTTTGCCCAGCGCGATGCTGCGGGCCATCTGCTTGCTGGTCATGTTGGCTTGCCACTTGGGATCGTTGAAGGCCGGCACCACGATGCCCCCCGGCAGGGCGCCGCCTTCGCCTTCGCCGCCGTGGCAGCGGGCGCACAGGGTCGTGTAGATGCCCTTGCCCAAGACCGGGTCGCCGTCGTCGAAGCTCTTGATGACGCCGGGCATGGCAGCTCCCGTCGACGAGGCCGTGTCTCCCGTCGGCGGCGGCATGCCCAGGGCCGAGGCGGGCTGCTCCTTGGGCGTGTTGAAGTCCTCGCCCCAGGTCGGAAAGGTGCCGATGGGTTCGGCGGGCGCCAGCGGGGTGGCGACCTCGCAGCCGGCCAAAAACACGAGCACGAGGGGCAGAGCGCGGACCATGGCTGTCCTTCCGGTAACGCGCGCCGCGTTGCAACAGCCGACGACGTGGTTGGGGTTTGAGAACCTAGCGACGTCGACGCCCATTCCCACTCATCCCCGCGACCCTTGAAGTGGCCGACAGCGGGCCACAGTGACGATGACCCCCGGTCGGCCGACGTCGACGACGGCGCCGGTGGCCTCGAAGCCCGGCACGGCGAATACGGCATCAGCGCCGTCGACGTCGACCTCGACCTCCAAAAAGCCCACGTAGCGGCGCACCCAGGGATCCAGCGCCTTGTACAGAGCTTCCTTGAGAGAAAAGCGGAGCAAGCAAGCCCGGGCGCGGCCGTCGTCGTCGTCGGGCAGCTGCTGTTGTTCGCGTTGTGTCAGCACTTGAGCGGCCAGGCGATTCAGGCCCGGGCGCGAGCGGGGTTCCACCAACTCGAGGTCGATGCCAATGGTGCCGTCGATGTCGGTGCTGACCAAGGCCGCGGCCACGACGTCTTTGTGGCTCAGGCTTCCGCGCACCCCAGGGGGCAAAAGGGGAGCGCCGCGATCATCGCGTCCGATGCCACCGTCGACGTCGACCCCGGCTCGGGCCAAGGCCAGGCGCAGGGCGTGGCGGCCGGCGGCGAAGGTGGTCTTGCGCTTGTCTCCCCAAGCAGCGCTGAGGGCAGCTTCGTCTTTGTGAAGGGGCGCGGCGCAGGGCACGTCGACGACGACGAGGTGACCAAAGTGCTGATGTTTGTGCCGTTGGGACGGCACGAAAGAGGTGAACCAGCCATCGATCGACAACGTCACGGGGGCAGATCCAGCCGCTGGCGCCAGTCCGCCGCCGGTTGCACCAGGGTGAGATGGACGCCGGCGACGGGCCATCTCTCGTACTGCTTCATCCGCGAAAAAAAGCGATCCAGCGGTTCGTCGACGACGCGGTGGTGCAGGCGATCGGCGGCGTGACGGATGAACTTCGCGCCCTCCTTTTCGAGCACCAGACCCTGGTGGCTCACCCGCACTGGCACGTTGGGAAAATCCAGCCTGACGACGTGCAGGATGGTCCCGGCGGGAATGCGGTCGGCGTGGGCAGCGGCGTCGGCGAGGGGCCACACATCCAGAGCGAACACGCCGTGTGGAATGCGTTCGTCGGGGAGCTGGGGCAGGCCCTCGTGGTGGGCCTTTTTCCACACGCCCAGATCGAGCTTCTTGGTTTCGACGGTGACAGCAGTGCCGCCGATCTGGCGGGTGACGTCGACGATCAAGCCGCTGCGCGTGAGCTGGGGGATCCACTCGGCCTCGGGAAAATGGCGCCGGGCCACGTAGTCGACGACGCCGCCCTGGTAGCGGATGTGATCGAGGATGACCCGGGCGTCGTCGAGATCTCGCGCCAGCGCCAAGGCCAGGGCGGTCTCGACGAAGGTGGTGCAGTCGAAGGCGTCGAAGCGCAGCCGGGGATCGGGATCGACGCCCTGGCCCTCGCCCAGCGGCGACAAGAGATAGGGAGCATCGAGAAAAGGAGCCGTGACGTCGGCGAGCCGGGCCGCCATCCCCGCTGCACCCGGCGGGTGCACCCGAGCCCCAACCTCCCCCACCGAGGGCGGAAAGAAAGCACCCAGCACGCCAGCAACGACGACGACGACGACCCCGCTCATGGCACAGCCTCCGAAACGCCGGCGACGCACCAGCCGGTGGGGGAGCGCTCGAGGGATACGGCGGTCTGCTGCCCGGTGGCGTCGTGGACGTCGAGGACGGCACTATCTTCCTTGCGCTCGCGCACATCGATCTGGCGCACGACCCGGGTGACGGCGAGGCTCCGCAGCAGGGAGTCGTCGTCGACGGCGGCCAAGGAGACCAAGGCCGGAGCGCAGAGCAGCGCCCGGACGGCGACGACGTCTTTGCGGGCGGTGGCCTGGTAGAAGGCTTCGAAGGTGGAAACCGGCGTGGGCGCACAGGCCCCGACGACGACGACCCCCCAGACCATGAGGCCCACGCGCCCGGCTGCCGACAACGCCATGCAAGGACTGTGAGGCTCGAAACGCTGGCCCGCAAGGTCCCCAACGGGCTTGGGCGCACGACGACGCTGGGAGCTCTGCTCACCACAACGGCGGAGTCCTCCTGCTCGGCGAGGAGAGCCGAGGTCTCGCGATCACGACGATGGATCCCACGGGCTCTCAGCGCGTTGCGCCGTCGACCCCTCCCCAGACGCCGAGCCGGATCGCCCGCAGAAGGGAGCAGGAGCAGGGAGATCTGCCCGTAATGCATCGCGGCGATCGCAGACCCAAAGGCAAAAACGCCGGGTCAAGAGGGGACGCCAACTTCTGCGACGACGTCGAGGCGGCAGCTGAATTTTCGACGGAGAAACGCGCTCTTCCACGACTAGGTTCAGGGAGTTCGGAGGCCTCAACGCAGTTCCCTTGTCACTCCCAGAAAGCGTCTGCTACCTCAGGCCCACCGCCCGTTCGTCGAACGTCGTCGGCGCACCACCTCCTGGAGTCGTTCGGCATCGCGTCCGATCGCCTCTCCCGCGTTCAGCGGGTTGCTCGTCGCCAGCGACGGGACGGGAGGCTGTCGTCTTCGATGGCCGTCACTTGATCTGCTGCTTGTCTCTTCGAGGTCCATGACGCCCCGTCGCCCACCCCACGAGCCCCTCCGCGATCCCCGCTCGGCGCGTGTGCGCAGCGCTGTGGGGCTCCGCGCCCTCTCGGCGCATCCCCACTTGGGGGGGCCACCGGCGAGCTCTCCCTCCCGCCCCCTCGGGGAGCGCACCCGCAGCGGCGAGACCAGCGAAGGGCCCCTCAACGCTGCTTCCCTGCTGCCGGTGCTTTTGGCCCCCCTGCGCGCCGAGATGAGCCTCTTTGCCTTCCGCGGATTCCTGGAGCCCCTGCTCCCTGGCGCCCTGGTGATGGACGCCATCGGCGAAAACGCGCTGCTGACCCTGTGGGCGCCCTCAGCCTTCCTGGCGGACTGGGTGCGCGACCATTACGGCGTGGCCTTGACTGCGGGCGCGCGGGCGCTGCTGGGTCGCGCGGTCACTGTCTCTATCACCGAACGCCCGGCCACCTTGCAGCCTGCCGCTGACGCTGGGCTTGGACCCTTCACCGCCGACCGCGCTTTCGCCCCGCCGGATCCCTCCGGCGACGACGACGGGCCTGTCTCGGCCGCTGACGAGCCCTTGGGCGAAACGACGCCGCAGGTCGAAGCGCGCATCCTGCCCCTGCCGAGCGTGCGACGACCTCTTCCCGAGCCGCGGGGCACCAGCTCGGCCCGCGCTCGACGTCTCGATCCCCGCTACACCTTCGACTCCTTCGTCGCCGGCGGCGGCAACCAGATGGCTTTTTCGGCGGCCTGGTCGGTGGCCGAGCGACCCGGGGCTCGCTATTCGCCCCTCTTTTTGTTCGGCCCGACGGGGGTGGGCAAGACGCACCTGCTGCACTCCATCGGACACGAGATCCTGACGCGGCATTCGCAGCTGCGGGTGGCGTCGTTGACGGCGGAGCAGTGGGTCAACGACTTCATCCAGGGCGCGCACGAGAAGCGCTTCGATGCCTTCCGACGGCGCTTCCGGGACGACATCGACGTGCTGCTCATCGACGACATCCAGTTTTTGGCGGGCAAGTCACAGTCGCAGGACGAGTTCTTTCACACCTTCAACGCGCTGTACGAGGCCCACAAGCAGATCGTGGTCACCAGCGATCGCTACCCCCACGAGATCGCCGGGCTCGAAGACCGGCTCAAGACGCGCTTTCAGTGGGGTCTGGTCGCCGACGTGCGGCCGCCCGACGCCGACACCCGCCGCGCCATCTTGGTGAGGAAGGCCAGCGACCTCGGGTGTGCCTTGCCCAACGACGTCGCCGACTTCGTCTCTTCGAGCATCAGCACCAGCGTGCGCGCCCTCGAAGGTGCCCTGATGCGGCTGCTGGCCTGGAGCCAGCTCACCCGCGAGCCCCTGACCCTGCACGACGCCCGCGAGCAGCTGTCGGCGATGCTCCAGGCTGGGGTGCAATCACCGGTGTCCGCCGGGCGCGTCATCGACGTCGTCGCCGCTTACCACGGCATGAGGCCCAAAGATCTGACCGGACCCTCCCGACAACGGCAGGTCACGCGCGCCCGCCAGATCGCCCTCTGGCTGTGCCGCCAGCATCTGCAAATGTCCTTTCCCGATCTGGGGCGCGCCTTCCACCGCGACCACACGACGGCCTTGGCGAGCGTGCAGAAAATCAGCGATCTGCTGCAGTCCGACGCGGGCATCAAGGCTGTGGTGGCGCGGCTGGAGCAGAGCCTCTTTTAGACAAAGGGCCGACGGGAAGGCGTGGCGACGCCTCGCTTCCTGTGGAACGATCGGGCCATGCGCCTTGCGTCTGCTTCCTTTCTCGTCGTCTTTGCTGCTGCCTGTCCGCCGCCGCCCCAAATCATCGATCCCCCCATCGGCGAGGGTGAAGGGGAAGGCGAGGGCGAAGGTGAGGGCGAGGGCGAGGGCGAAGGCGAAGGCGAAGGCGACGACGGCCAAGAGGGCGCCGCCTGCACGCGCGTGGGCCCCGGTGCTGGCTGTGGGACCGGCCTGGAGTGCTTCAGCCCCCGCCTCGACACCACCGGCGTGTGTCGCCTCTCCTGTGTGGTCGACGACGGCCAGGGGCGGGGGATCGAGAACGCCGCGCTGTGCGCCAGCGTCGTCGGCACCACGTGCCAAACGCAGCTGAAGATCGACGGCACCAACGCCTTCGCCGCCGTCGCTGGGGTCTGTCTGCCGCCGGTCACCGAGGTCGATGCGCCCTGCTTCGCCCTGCTCGACCCCGACAGCTGCACCGATGGGCGCACCTGCGCGCTCACCGACATCACCTCCGCCGACGACCCCGCCAACCTCACCGACACGGTGCTTTTGACCCGCTGCAAGAACGTCTGCGCCGTCGGGCAGGATCCGCCCGCGTGTCCCATCGACGAAGCCTGCGGCCACGCTCTCTTCGATCTCTTCGTGCAGGACTTCGAGCTGACCAACCCCAACGATCCCACGAGCCAGGTCAGCTGCCAGTTCAGCGACTGCCGCGACGGCGACGACGACGACTGCGACTGCGATCTGGCGGCGGGCTTCGAGTGCACCGAGGTGGGCAGCGGCGGCGGCAAATGCGCCCGCGTGCAGGGACAGTGTGGCGCACCGCGGGCCGTGGCCTCCCTCGACGTCATCGACCAAGGCCCCTTCCTCGCCGACCCCGAGTTTTTGTGTGGCTACCAGTCCGACAGCCACCGTGCCTGCGACGACGTCGGCTACCGGGACCTCCCTTCGCCGCCCCAGGTCCGCTGCACCGCAGACTTCTTTGGGCCGGACTCCTTTTCCTCGGGCCTCTGCTACGCGGCTTGCGCCCAACAAGCGGGCGACTACGACTTCGACGGCCGCGTCGGCGAAGCCGAAAAGGACTTCGAGCGCGATTGCTTGCCGGGCCAAGTCTGCTCCCAAGAGGCCGGCATCGCCCTGGGATTTTTCCAAGAGGGACCAAACCCCAACGACTGCGTCGTCGAGCTCGGCTGCTCCCTCGGCGCAGCCTGCCCGGCCTGTGGCTCGGGGCAGTTCTGCTTGGCGGCCTTTGGCTTTCTGCCCCGTTGTGGCGTGACCCGCAGCGCCTGCGTCGACGTCGAGGCCGGCGAGGGCGAGGGTGAGGGCGAGGGCGAGGGTGAGGGCGAGGGCGAGGGTGAGGGTGAGGGTGAGGGTGAGGGCGAGGGCGAGGGTGAGGGTGAGGGTGAGGGTGAGGGTGAAGTCGAAAACGGCAGCGCGGGCTGCGGCAGCGAAAACGCCGACGTCGTCGCCGGGGTCTCCTACGGCTATCCCAACACCACCGCCGTCGACGGCCTCGACCGGCGTTTCGGCATTCGCTTCCCCAACAACTACGACGAAAACCGGGCCTATCCCCTGGTGCTGGTCTTTCACGGCGACCAGGATTGCAGCATTTTCGACAACGACTCCGACGGCGTCATCGACGACGACGACCCCGACGACGACAACGATGGGGAATGTGATGCGGCGGTGACCGTGCCCGGGGTCTGCAACAACGACGAGCCCGGCGTCGACGATCCCGCCAACGTCGGGCCCGGCATTTGCGTCGGTGCGCGACCGGTGAACGCCGCCAACGAGACCCGCAACCAATTTCTCCTCGAGGGGCAGCTCTCCAACGACGCCATCATCGTCTATCCCGAGGGCGCGAATCTCAACGCCTTCAGCCCGGCCTTCTTCTCCTGGGACACCCAACGCTCGCCCGGCGAAAACCCCGATCTCGCCATGGTCGCCGCCGTCGTCGGTAAAGTGAGAGCCGAGCTCTGCGTCGACGTCACCCGCACTTTCGCCGTCGGTTTTTCGGGCGGGGCGTTCTTTACCGACAGCCTGGCTTGCTATGCGGGCGGCCTCACGGCCATCGTGACCTTCGAGGGCGGCTTCGAAGACGGCGGCTTTGCCTCTCAAGACGTCGCCAACGTCGTCGACCTCGAGACCTGCGTCGCCGACGCTCCCGCGGCCTTGGTGGTGCACGTCGAAAACGACGTCACCGTGCCCCCCGACTACGGTACCCGCGCGGCCGATCATTGGAGCGCAGCCAACGCCTGTACCGCGGCGACAACCAACTCTGGGCTCGGCGCCGACTTCGAAGACGACTGCGAAGCCTTCGTCGGCTGCGAAGCGGGCGGCGACACCGTGCTCTGCACGCCGCCCATCGCCGATCCCTTGCAAGGCGATCAGCACAACATCTGGAAGCCCGACGGCGGCAGCTCCCAAGGCGACGTCGTCAACGCCTGGTTGCGCCGCTTCTTCTGATCGAGGTTCATGTGCCCCTGCTCAAGATCGCCACCCTGGGAGAGCCGGTGCTGCGCCAGCGGGCCCGCGAGCTCAGCAAAGAGGAGCTGTCGTCGTCGTCGACCCAGGCCTTCATCGACGACCTGATTGCGACCATGCACGACGCCGACGGCGCGGGGTTGGCGGCACCCCAGGTGATGAATCCCGTGCGCATTTGCGCCATCGAAGTGCGACCCAACAACCCGCGCTATCCCTACAAGCCGCCCATCCCCCTCACGGTGTTGGTGAACCCCGTGCTCACGCCCCTGAGCAACGAGACCTTCGCCAACGACGAGGGCTGTCTCTCGGTCATCGACCTGCGGGGCACGGTGCACCGCTGCGTGCACATCCGGGTGCAGGCTTGGGATCGCCACGGCGTCGACGTCGACTTCGAAGCCAAGGGCCTCGCGGCCGGGACCTTCCAGCACGAGTGCGATCACCTCGACGGCAAGGTCTTCGTCGACCGCGCCGACCCCACCACCTTCACCACCTGGAAGAACTGGGAGCGCCACCACAAGGCCGCCTTCGTCGCGCGGGCCACCGCCCTGGTGCAGCGCTTCGGAGGATGATCGCCGTCGCCTGCTTGCTTACTTGAACAGAAACCCCGCCGGCGCGTGACCCATGTCGCGTTGCGGCTCGGACGAGCGAATCCAATCAGGCCGACAGCTCTGCCGCCTTCAATGCCGTGCGCACGGCACCCAGAAAAGGCTCGAGGTCGCCGGCCATGATGCGGGCGAGGTTGTGCACCGTGTGGCCGACGCGGTGATCGGTGCAGCGGTCCTGCGGAAAGTTGTAGGTGCGGATCTTGTCGCTGCGATCGCCGCTGCCGACCTGGGCCTTGCGATTCGCCGCCGTCGCCGCCTGCTGCTCCTGCAACTTGAGGTCGTAGAGCTTCGAGGCCAAGAGCTTGAGCGCAATCTGGCGGTTCTTCTGCTGACTGCGCTCCTGCATGCACACCAAGACGATGCCCGAGGGCTTGTGGGTGAGGCGCACGGCGGACTCGGTCTTGTTGACGTGCTGGCCGCCAGCACCACCGGCGCGCATGGTCTGCCACTCGAGATCGTCGGTGCGAATGTTGACGTCGACGTCGTCGACCTCGGGCAACACCGCCACGGTGCAGGCGCTGGTGTGGATGCGCCCCTGGGCTTCGGTCTCGGGTACGCGCTGCACACGGTGCACGCCGGCCTCGTAGCGCAGCTTGCTGTAGACCCGATCCCCGGTGATGCCGACGATGACCTCCTTGAAGCCCCCCTTGGGACCTTCCGACGCCGACAGCAGCTCGACCCGCCAGCCCATCGCGTCGGCGTAGCGGCTGTACATGCCAAAGAGGTCACCGGCGAAGAGGGCTGCTTCGTCGCCGCCGGTGCCGGCCCGGATCTCGAGAATGACGTCGCGTTCGTCGAGGCGATCGCGCGGCAACAAGAGCACGCGCAGTTGGGCATCGAGGGCTGCGATCTCGGGCTCGAGGCGAGTCATCTCCTCTTTGGCCATCGAGCGCAGGTCGGCGTCTTTGTCGTCGAGCAGGGCCTTGTTGTCGGCGTGCTCTTTCCTCTTGTCCGAGAGCAGCTTCCACGTCGTCACCACGGGCTCGAGCCGGGCGCGCTCCTTGGACAGCTCCTGAAGGTCGCGCGGCGTGAGCCCGGGCGCCATCAAGCGCTCGGTGAGATCGGCAAAGCGCCGTTGTGCGTCGTCGAGGGAATCCAGCATCGGCGCTCAGCGGCCGAAATAGATATCGGTCGACGTCGACGTCACAAAGGGCAGGGCCGTGCTGTGGCCGCCCGAATAAAAGACCTGGTTCACAAAGCCGTCGACGGCCGAGTCGCCCCCGAGCAAAGTGAAAGCTGCGCGTTGGCGGCCTTCGGTCAGCGCACCCGATGTCGGCACCCAGGCGAAGTCGCCGCTGCCGGGCACCTGGCGCAACACCTCGGCGGTGGCGGCACCTTCGGCAGTCACGCCGCCGATCACGACCAGCGTCCCGTCGCGCAGCCGGGCCATGGCGTGGCCGTAGCGGGTGCTCTGCAGGGCGGCGCCGCCGTCGCAGGTGATGATGGCGTCGACCTTGGAACAAATGACCATCTCGTTGACGCCGGGGGCGGTGTCGCTGAGGACGCCGCCGGGCGCGAGATCCTGGCCGCCGGTGACGGCGAAGAGCTCGCCGTTGAACACCGTGGCCTGGTGGCGCACCAGCGCGCGGGGGAGGGCGTCGGCGGTGCTGTTGACGTTGACGACGGAGCCGCCGTCGAGCTTGAGCAGCTCCACCCCGCGCAGCGCGCCGGTCTCGTTGAGGCCGCCGATGATGGCGATGACGCCGGCGTTGCCGCTGGGGAAGCCCACCGCCTGGTGCATGGCGCGTGGGATGGCGAGGGCGCCGGTGGCCGCCTTGGTCACCGACAGGTCGCCATTGGTGTCGAGGATCTCGATGGAGGGAATCAGCGCAGTGCCCCCCGCCGCCGACGAGGTGTCGCAACCATCGGCGACGCCGCCGGTGCAGCCGCCAGCGATCACGATAAGTCCGACGTCGGCCAAGAAGGTCGCGGTGTGGTGCGCCCGCGAGACCTTGGACACGATGGTGATTTGGTAGGGATCGGCCTCGCGGACGTCGATGACTTCGCCGTTGATGAGGGGCGCGGTCAGACCGTTGATCTTGGAAAAGCCGCCCAGGATGATGACGCGTCCATCGGGCAGCGCCGTCGCCGTGTGATAGGCCCGCGCGTTTTTGGGATCGGGGAGCTTGGTGAAGGTCCCCGTCGTCACATCGAAGACCTCGGCGGATTTCAGAAAGGCTTCGACGGGGGCGCCGTCTTCGCTGGTCCACACTGCGCCGCCGAAGATGAGCACCTTGTTGATCAGGGGCAGGAAGGTCGCGGTGTGTCCGTGGCGCCCTTCGATGGCCGAGCCATTGTCACCCATGCTGCTGCAATTGCCGTCGAGGTCGCGGGGCGAGCCGAAGGAGTCGACCTTGCCCACCAACACGGTGCCTTTGATGTTGGCCGTGGTCTCGTCGATGAGCAGGGGCATGGTGCGGCCCACCGACTTGGGGGCCACCGTCGGCGCGTTGGGATCTTCGCCCAGGGTGATGTCGTCGCCGTAGCCCTCGACGGTGATGATGACTTTCTCGCCGAGACCGATGGCGATCCCTGAGGGTTGGGTGGTGGGGAAGGCGGTGACGTTGTCGGGCGTCGCTCCCGTCGACAGCAGGCGGAAGGACTGCACCCCGTTGAGGGCCTGGGTCTCTTGGCCACAGGGCTCCACCACCGCGAGGTCGAGGGTCACCAGCTTGGTGCACGAGCCCAGCGCGAGCGGAGCAAGAAGGGCAGCGACGAGGACGGTGGCGCGCATGGGCGATCCTGAAGTTTTTATGTTCAAGACGCTGGCGCGTCTCGAACATCTGAGTTGCAACAATGAAGCTCCTTGCAAGACGCTGCCGCGTCTTGCAAGGAGCGCGAGTCGAGAGCGAGACGTCAAGGTGCAGCCGACGGCAAGGCGACGTTGACCTGGGCTCCAGCGGCAGCCCGCGGATCGGGGATCACGCCGAAGCCGACCAGGGCCACGCTGGTGCCCGCCAGGACGGCGACGACGCCGACGACGACGCCGGTGATGACGGTGGGCATGAACCAACCTTGCTCGGTGAGGGGAGCGTCGCCGTCGACTTCGGCTGCGCTGGTGCCAACGCTGCCGCGGCCGGCGTAGGGATCTTTCTCCTCGTCGAGCGTCTTGCGCGATCCGGACTTGCCTTCGGCGATGGCGCGGTCGCCGTCTTCGTCGGGGGCGCGCTCTTCGGAGTCATCGATGCCGCGCACTTCGCGGGCGGCCGGCGCGTCTTTGGAGATCTTCACGTCGTATTTGAGGGTGAGCTCTGAGACCTGCACGCCAGCGCCGGCCCGCGCACCCGCGATCAGGGGCTCGTCGGCGTCGGCGGCGGTGAAGGCGGCGACGTCGGTGGCCGCGGCCAACTGCTCAAGACGGGCGCGGGCCTTGAGCGACTCGATGCCGATGTCGAGCAGCGCGGCCTGAAAGGTCGTCGGCGGCAGCAAACCCACCTTGCCCGTGGCGGCGTCGACGAAGACCAGCTGCACCATCACTTTGCCGCCGTCTTTGGTCACGGCTCCGACCAGCGCTCCCTTGAGGCCCTGGGCCTTGGCGGCGGCGGCGACGACGGCGGCGGCTTCGGGCGAGAGCTTGTTTTGGGCGAGGTCTTCGCCGGGTCCTTTTTTGTCTTTGGCGAGAAAGCCGGGGCTGACCGGGGCTTCGGCGCCAGCTTCGACGACGACGACGGCACCCCAGGGGGCCTGGCCTTCGCGCAAGGCGCGCACCAGATGCACACCCGGCAGCAGGCCCGACACCCGAGCGGGGGCGGTCACCGTCGGGCGACCATCGATGACCACGTGAGCCCCCGTGCCGGTTTCGTCGACGAAGATGCGGGCCCTTTCTCCCTTGAGCAGCTGATCGCGGGCCTTTCGGTGGGCCGTGAGGAACAAGCCGGGAAAACGCTTTTTGTCGAGCTCGAGCTCGGGGTTGAGAGCCACCACCTTGCTGAGGCAGGTGCGGGTCTCGTCGTCTTGGGCCTGGCGCGCCGCCACCTCGGCGAGGCCCAACCAGACATCGATAAGCGGCGTCGCCGTCTCGAGCACGGGTGCTGCTTTTTCGTAGGCGGCGAGGGCCAGCTGGTAGCCCTTCTTGGCCTTGCCGAAATTGAGCTTGGCCAAGAGGGTGTTGGCCTTGGCGAGCAGCTCGTCGCCTTCCTTCTTGGCGCTCTCGGCGGCGGCGACGTCGGTGGTCGCCGTGCTGCCGGCTGAGGTCATCTGCAGCGCGACCAGCTCGACGGTGGCGGATTCGTTGAAGGCCTTGGTGATCTCGCCGGTGAGCTGGTCGCCGAGGGTTTTGCTGGTCTCGCCCAAGGGAACCATGGGCAAGAGGCCGACCTTGAGCTCTTTGACGGCCGCCGGCGCCAACGTCGTCGCTGGCTTGTCGCCGGCAGAACGCACCGGAGCAAGAATGTCGTCGTCTTCGTCGTCTTCGTCGCCACCGGGTGGGGTGCGGGGCGCCGCGGCGGCGGTTGCTTTGTCGGCGGCGGCGGCAGGCAGGGCGCACAGCCCCCAGAAACAACAAGCGGCAGTCAGGCGAAACATCCGGGCCCCCAGGCAAAGGTCCGATGCGGTCTGCCAGAGCCGTGTCGTCGAGACAACGCCTCCAGCTCCGCACCAAAGCGCGCCCAAACGCCTCATCGCGCGTCCGCTTGATGTTCGACCGGAAAGAAGCGGGATGATGCGCGTGAAGCGCGCCCGCGGAACGCGGAGTTGGTGGGGCTCCGCCGGCGCTCTGGGAGGTCTGCACCAGACCTCCCAGAGCGGCATTCCCGACGGAGATGAACGAGACCGCTCCGCGGTCGAAGTTCAGCGAGATCGGGGATCACTCCAAGACGCGCCACCGTCTTGAAACATCACAACGTCAAGATGCGCCAGCGTCTGGAAACTTCAGAGCTTCAAAGGGCGATCAGACGACGTCGAGGGCGCTGCGTCCATCGCGCAAGATGGCCACGCGCGTGTCGTTCTCGAGGACCAGGTGTGGCCCCTGGACGGTGTTTGCCTTGACCTCCCAGCGATCACCGGGCCCGAGGTCGGTGACGACGCCGGCCTGCATGAAGCGAATGCGCCCACTGATGACGCGGCCGTGCTCCGCCGAGGGATGGGTGAGCAAGGGGATCACCACGCCTCGCACGGCGTCGATGACCTCGAGCGTGCGGCCATCGGTCTGCCGGCCCAGGCGCGCGATGCGCAGGCCGCGCATGTTGGGCAGCTCGACGAACGACGACGACGGAACGTCCAATTGACTCATGGCAGACCTCTGCGGTTTGAGCCGTGCCGACGGCTCAAACCAGAAACACTACAGGCGCGGAGTGACGAGGAGCTCGACGGCGACGCCATAGTGATCCGACTGCTCGACGTCGACGCCGCCAAAGGGTTGCTTCTCGGTGAAGGCGAGCTCGCTCTTGCCGACGATGATGCGTCCGTCCGGATCGTGGCCGAAGATGTGGTCCAGGCGCGCCGGGTACTCGGTGCCGGCGTACTGCGCGAAGTAGAGCGAATTGCAGTCGGTGCCGGAGAAGGTCGTCGACGGCGTGCGCTCACACCAGCCCTCTTCGGCGCCGGGCACAGTCACGGCGGTGGTGGGATCGTTGACGACAGTGTTGCCCAAAGTGACGTCGGCGATGGCATCGGCGCCGGGCCGTCCCATGATCGCCAGATCGATCATATCAGCATACGTCAGCAAGGTCGGATAGGAGAGTGTATTGTGAAACCAGCGATCCTGCACGCTGCCATCGGGCGCGTTCCAGGTCGCTGCTTTGTAGTAGGGACCGGCGTTGAAGTCGCCGCCGACGAGGATGAGGTCATTGGCCGTGTCTTCGGCTTCGGCCACCTGCCGCATGATGATCCCGAGCTCGCGTCCCTGCTTCATGCGACCCAACCAATTCTCCGGATAGGCCTGCATGTGTGTATCAAATGCGTGAATTCGACCGATCTCCGGATGGGTGAAGCTCACCGACAGCCAGCCCCGCTGAATGCCTGGCCCGGGGAAATACTCCTGGACGTTCTGGGATCCGTAGGCACCGAAGTCCACCTCCGTCGTCGTGCCCCCCGCGATCGCGCTCTCTTTGATGTAGATGCCGAGGCCGTCGTTGTGGCTGGTGCGATCTTGCACGAAGGCGCGGTAGCCAAACTCTTCGGCGGTGGCGGCGAATTCGGCGACGTCCTCGTCGATCCAGAGCTCCTGCAGCAAGATGATGTCGTTGTCGCGCTCGAAGATGCGGGCGGCGGTGGCCTTGCGACGGACCTCGAGATCCGGGGTCTGCGCGTATTGGATGAAGCCGAGGAGCTGCACGTCGAGCAGGGCGATGTTGTAGGTCAAGACGCTGAGGGGAGCCCGGCCCGTTCGATCCCGCTCGTCGTCGAGGACGTTGGTCGCTGACAGCAGCGTGCTCGGATCGGGCGTCGCCGAAAACACGACGCCGTCGCCCCGCTCGAAGAGCTGCTGGAAGGTGAGGTCGGCGCCGCCTTCGATGGCAGCGCCCAGGTGCGCGGTGGCGGCGCTGTCGGCGATCTTGAAGCCATCGGTTTCATCACCGCCAAGGCCGAACTCGCCCAGGTCGCAGGCAGACAACAAAGCCAGAGGGAGCAAGCAGATCGTACGCATGCGGCGTTTATGGCACGGAGGGCGGCCCGAAGCTGCTTTCGGGCTTGATGCCGTGCGGCCGCTGCAGGCTGAGTGCCGCCGCTGGCACGGCTCAAGTGGTTGGCACGGCTCCAGTCCAGATGGCTTGCGCCGTTGGCACGGCGCCAGGGCTTCCTGCTTTGCGCCGTTGGCCGTCTGCGCCAAGAGGGCCGATCCACTGGCGGCGGCGGGTGGCAACCTCGGCCTCCGTCGGCCGATACTGGGCTGGTCCACCAACTTTCAGGAGGCTTCCATGGCAGACCCCACCGGCGGCATTGGCAAAGCAAGCTCGCAAATGATGCAGGAAATGCAGAAACAGATGCAGCAGGTCCAGGAGCAAAATGGACCGCAGAAAGCAGGTTTCAACGACGTCATGGCGCAGCAGGGCGTCAATGATCCCAGCAAGATCCAGGAGTTGCAGAAGGTCCAGGAGGTCAACAAGTCCCAGTCCGCCGCCGACGTCCTGCGCACCGCCCAGACCAACCAGGTCAACGGCGTCGACAAGTCCATCGACGTCAAGCGCGTGGAGGCCCCCTCCAAGAGCGAAACCGGGCTCAAGGCGATGCTGAACCAGGTCGTCGAAGGCCAGGGGAAGCTGGACCAAATCATCAAGCTGGCCACGAGCGGCAAGACCTACGGAAACCAAGAGCTCCTCGCCATTCAGGCCTCCGTCTACAAGTTCTCGCAGGAGCTGGAGATGACCTCGAAGGTCGTCGAGAAAGCCACCAGCGGCGTCAAGCAGACCATGCAGACCCAAGTCTGAGTTGCTGACTCCCAGAGAAAACGCGGTGCTTCGGCGCCGCGTTTTTTCGTCGTGGTTCAGATCCCGTCCCGCATTCGTGCGTTGACGGCCGCTGCCCCCCGCAAGGATGCTGCGAGCATGCTCAGATTTCTCCTGCGCTGCGTCACCCGCGCCGACGTCGGCGTCGCAAGCCTCGTGCTCTGGGCTGCTGGCTGTGCGACCAGCGAGGCTGCTTACGACCGGGTCTCCAGCAGTCCTGCCGCCTACTACGACGAGCCCGCCACGAAGGTCGACGATGGCACGCGGGCCTCGAGTGCGGGCACCCCCGGCAGCCTCGGCAGCGCTGCGGACCAGCAGACGCCGGCGCCGGCGGAGTCTGGGGATGGCAAAGGCATCGAAGCCGCCAAACGCTTGGTCATCTACACGGGTTCCATGGCCCTGATGGTCCCCGTCGCCGACGTCGCTTTGACCGGCTTTCTGGACAAGGTCGTGGCCATGGGCGGCTACCTGCAGACGCGGGCGGCGACGACGGTGACCGTGCGGGTGCCGGCGGCGCAATTTTTTCCGACTCTCGAGCTGCTGCGCAAGAGCGGCACCGTCACCGATGAACAAGTCAACGCCACCGATGTCACCAAGAAGGTCTTCGACATCGAGCTGCGCCTGCAGACCGCCGACGAAGCCCGCAAGCGTCTGATCAAGATTCTCGAGAGCGCGACCCGCATCGAAGACGTGCTGGCCATCGAGGTGCAGATCCGGCGGCTCACCGAAGAGATGGAGCTGATGAAGGGCGAGCTGCGCAACCTCGGCGACCAGATCGCGTTTTCGACGTTGACGGTGACCTTCATGGCCAACGCGCCGGCGCCGCGGCCCTATCCCGATCGCACCAGCTCGCGCTTTGAGTGGATCAACGACGTCGGCGTCGAAAAAGTCCTCTACGGTTTCTGAGGTAGGTCACATGAGGTTCATCGTCGTCTTCGTCGTCGCGGCGTGCTTGGCGGGTTGTCTGACCATGCAGGTGCCCGAGCGCTTCATCGTCATCGAGCGGGGGCCGGGCTTGCTCAAGGCGCTGACGCCGGAGGAATCCCGGATCTGGGTGCGGGACTTCGACGACGACACCCAGGCCTCGATCGCGTTTTGGAAAGATGCGCTCAAGGCCGACCTGCTCAAGAACCGCGGTTACACGCTCGTCAAAGAGTCCCCGGTGCAAGACGGCGCCGGTCGCCAGGGCATGGCCCTCACCCTCGAGGCCACCCTCGGCGGACGGCCGGTGCGCGAGCTGATGGCGGTGTTCGTCATCCCCGGCTTCCTGAGCAACACCATCCGAGTCGCCGAATTCGTCACCGACAAAGAAGCGTTCGACGCCGAAGTCGCCGGCGTTGCCCAGGCTTTGACCACTCTGCACTGAGGTTGGCATGAAGGTGTCGTCGGCGGGTCGAAGCGCCTTGCTGCGGTCCGATCCCGTGCTCGCCAAGCATATGGAAAAGGTCGGTCCCTACCGCCTGGAGATCGAGGCGTTGACGTCGGTGTACGAGGCCTTGGCGCGCTCCATCGTCTACCAACAGCTCAGCGGCAAAGCGGCGGCCACCATCTTTGGCCGCCTCGAAGCGCTCAGCCCACCCGAGCGCCCCGGCCTGCCGCCGCCCGCAGAATTGCTGAAGCTCGACGACGCCGTGCTGCGCAAGGCCGGACTCTCGGGGGCCAAAACCCGCGCCCTGCAAGACCTCGCTGCGCGTCAACACCAAGGCTTGTTGCCCTCCGCCGTCGAAGCCGCCGACCTCGACGACGACACCTTGATTGAGCGCTTGTCCGCGGTGCGGGGCATCGGTCCGTGGAGCGTGCAGATGCTCTTGATGTTCCGCCTCGGCCGCCGCGATGTGTGGCCGACGACGGACTACGGCATCCAAAAGGGCTACCAGAAAGTCTTTCGCAAAAAGGCGCTGCCCAAGCCCAAGGAGTTGCTGACCATCGGCGAACGCTGGCGTCCCCACCGCTCGATGGCGGCCTGGTACCTGTGGCGGGCTCTCGACTCAAAGTGAGCCCCTTGCTACGACGTCGACGATGTCCCCCGTCGAGATGCTCGCCTTTTACGCCTTCGTCGCCGCTGCCCTCGTCGGCGTGCTGCTCTTGCTGGCAGGACAGCTGTCGCCGTCGAAGCCGTCGGCGGTGAAGTCCAAGGCCTACGAGTGCGGCGTGTCGGAGCCGACCCCCACCGAGGCCCGCTGGCCCATTCGCTTTGCCCTCGTTGCAATGTTGTTTTTGATCTTCGACGTCGAAAGCCTGTTCTTTTATCCCTGGGCCGTACAGATCCGCGAGCTCAAGTGGCAAGGCATCACCGCCATGGGCAGCTTCTTCGCCGTGCTCGGCGTCGGCTACGTCTACGCCCGCGGTCGCGATGCGCTGAAGTGGAAGTAGCCTCTCGCTTCTCTGGTCGAGAAAAAGAATCACATCGATCCGCAGATACTGACGGCAATGCTATTGCTCGTGCGTCGGCCGAGCCCGACGGCCGCACGTGAGTCAGCGCAGCTCGGTTGCGGGCATCGGCATGGTGACGGCGGCGGCGGCGCTGTGGGGCTGTTGGTCGCTGGTTTTCAAGAACGCTGAGCGCTTGTCGTCGACGGCGTTGGCGGCGACCACCGAGACGGCGCTGGTCTTTCTGGTCAT
>JAHFED010000108.1 GCA_023248635.1 Myxococcales bacterium | reverse complement strand
GATTGTGTTTCAAAGGGGGCTGCGCCCCCTCCCGTCGTCGAGCAAGTCGCCGACGGGGCCCTCCCCATCCGTGGTCGCTCCGCTCCCGAAGATGCAGATTCAACTGATCTCTGGGATTAGTATCCCCTCCCGCACTCGGGTCATGCTGCGGCCGATGGCGGGAACCTGGCTGAAGAACATCGCATTGGCGGCGGCGACGCCGGCGGAGCAGCACCTCTCCGCTCTGCGCGGGATGCTGCGTCGTGACTATCTGACGCGCGCCGATTTCGACTACGCGCTGCGCGACATGGCCACCATGGCCCGCGATGCTCTGCGGGCCCGCACGGCGCTGGTCGCCATGTTCGACGACGACAAAGAGAGCTGGCGCGCCGTCACCCCCGCCGGCGAGGTGCTCGTCGACGACAGCATCGCCTCTCGGGCGTCGCGCTCGATCCTTGAGCACGTGCGGGCGACGTCGATGCCCCTGATCACCGCCGAAGGAGCGGGACTCAACCTCAGCAGCGCCAGCATTGCCAGCAACGCTGTCGAAAGCGTGCTCGCTGTCCCCGTCTTTCTTTGGGTTTCCGATCGCGAGCAGCCCCAGCGCCGCTTCGGCGGTTGCCTCTACCTCGATCGCACCTCGGGAACGATGGGCTTCGACCAAAACGACGTCGAGCTCGTGCTCGACATCTGCGAAATCGCCCAGCGCAACATCAGCCTGTTGCAACGCCTGCGGGAGACCGAGCGCACCCTCGAGATCCAACGCGAGGAGCTATCGGAGCTGCGCGCGCTGCACGCTACCGAGTACCGGCTGGGAGATCTGACGTCGAAGGACCGCGCCTTTTCGGAAAAGGTGCTCAAGCCCCTCAGGCGCGTGGCCAGCCTCGACAAAGTCGGCATTCTCATCCTTGGGCCCACGGGCACGGGCAAGAGCCACATCGCCCGCGCCTTCCACAACGAATCGACCCGACGCAGCGGACCCTTCGTCACTCTTGATTGCGCTCAGATCACGTCGTCGGAGACCCTGGCCGCCGAGCTCTTTGGCTACGCGCCCAGCTCGGGCTACGCCAACGCGCCACCCAAGGGTCGCCCGGGCAAGGCCGAGCTCGCCCACCAAGGCACTCTGTTCATCGACGAGATCGGCGCGCTGCCCATCGAGCTGCAACAACGTTTCTTGGCGCTGATCCAGGAGGGACGCTTCAACCGCCTGGGCTCCAGCGACGCCGTCGTCGTCGATCTGCAGGTCATCGCCGCCACCAACGAGGACCTCGCGGTGCGCATTGCCGAGGGGCGTTTCCGCGAAGATCTCTTTTGGCGCCTCGCCCTGGTGACCGTCGATCTGCCGCCGTTGAGCGCACGTCCCGCCGACATCCCCGACCTCGCCGAGCGCTTGCTCGCGTCAAAGACCAGCTTTCACAAGCGGGCGGAGTTGGGCGGGTTCACGCCGGCGGCCTTGCACGCGCTGCTCGCCCACGATTGGTCCCAAGCCGGCAACGTGCGCGGGCTCGAGCACACCATCGAGCGCGCGGTGGTGTTGGCCGCCCCCGGGACCCGGCAGCTCGACGCCGCCGACCTCCAGCTCATCGACATCGCCCGCGCCCGTCCGTCGCCGCCGCCTGTGTTGGTGCACTCGACCCCCAGCGCGTCGTCGACGGCGCCGTCGTCGGAGCTCGAACGCGTCAAGGCCGCCATCGTCACCCACCGCAGCGGGACGAAGGCGGCCCGGGCTCTCGGCCTGACCTACGCGAAGCTCATCTGGGAGCTGCGCCGCGTGGGCCTGAGCGTGCGCGACGTGCTGCTCGAGCAGCGCAAGTAGCCGCGAGCTCATCGATCAGTTTCCGTAGAGGCTGAGGCCGTCGGTGTCGAGGCGCGCTTTGGCCTCTTCCCACGAGGGCGGCAGGTCTTTGGCGTCGACTTCCCAGTGCGTGACCCGGGCGTCGGAGGCGAGCTCCTGGGCGATGTCGATGGCGTCGAGGTGGGCGTCGGTGCCGACGAATTCGATCATCGCCTCTTCGTTTTCGTAGGCCGACATCGTCCACGCCTTGCGACCGCCGAACTCCTTGCGCAGGGAGCGGCCGACGAACCCGGGGACTTCGTCTTGGGCGGCGACGATGAGATCGACCTGGCGATCGAAGCGCTCGCCCACGCCCGGCTCGTCCTTGAGCTCGATGAAGGTGGCAGCGACGATGTAGGGGGCGTCTTGGGGATCGCCGAGCAGGCCTTCGCCGATGCCGAACTTCGGACCCTCGAAGGGTTGGGCAATCTCGCAGGCTGAGGAGGCAAGCAGGGCGGCGACGACGACGACGACGGGGGCTTTCATGTTTCTCTCCTGGTGGATCGGCGCGCGGTATCGAGAGCAGGTCAGTGTCAGCCGGGGGCTCGGTTCACCGAGACGACGCCAAAGACGAGGCGATCGAAGGTGCGGCCGAGGGCGCGAGATGGAAAATGCTCGCGCTCGGCGATGCGACGCACGACCACATCGTCTCCGGCAGCGACTTCCTTTTTCAAGGTGGCGACCCACGCGCTCTGGCCGGGGGCACTGCTCACCTCGAGGTAGGTGTAGCTGGGCACCTGGAGCACCTGGAGCACGGTCCCGGTGAAGGTGATGCGCTCGGCGAGGGGCGCCAGGGTGAAGGGGGCCCCTCCACGACCGGCAACAGGGGGCGCAGGAGGGGCCGAGGAGCAGGCGCTGACGGCGGCGATGACGAGGGGGAGGAAGCGGCGCATGCCCCAGAGATATCAAGCTGCAGGCCAGCGGTGTCACCGCGACCCGATGCCCCGGCCGGGGCGCACCGCAACTATTTGCGCGAAGACTGGAGCGAATCCCGCAAAGCCGCCGCCAAGGCCTCCATGCTGGGGAAACGGTCTTTGGGCTTCTTGTGCAGACAACGCATCACGGCGTCGGCGAGGGCCGAGGGCACGGCGGCCTCTGGTGCTCGTTGCTGCAGGGGCACAGGCGGCACCTGGTAATGCTGGAAGGCGATGGACTTCCAATCCCGACCCGTGAAGACGGCGACGCCTGCGAGCATGCGGTAGAGGAGCGCGCCGGTGGCGTAGATGTCGACGGCGGGTCCCAGGCTGTCGCCGCCAAATTGCTCGGGGGCGATGCCGTCGGCGCTGCCGATGGTGGCGTTGGTCTCGGTGAGGCGCGAGCGCGAGTCGTCGAGGAGCAGGGCGATGCCGAAATCGAGCACCTTGACGAAGAGGTGGTCCCCGCCTTCGCTCACCAGCATGATGTTCGCGGCTTTGACGTCGCGGTGCACCACGCCCTTGGCATGCGCGGCACCCAAGGCCTCGCAGAGCTGCAAAGCGATGTGCACCGCCTTCGACGCCGGCACTGGGCCCTCGTCGAGCAGGTCGTCGAGCGGGCGGCCCACGAGCAGCTCCATCACCAGGTGCAGCTCGCCCTCGGGGCTGACCACAGTGTCGAGCAGCTGCACGACGTGGGGATGCTGAATGGCAGCGACGGCACCGGCCTCGCGCTCCAGGCGCTTGAGCTCGACGACGACGCCGTCGCTGCGGGGCAGGATGGCCTTCACCGCCACGGGCTTTTTCTTCTGCAGGTCAGCGCCCCGGTACACCACACCCATGCCACCCCGACCGATCTCGGCGAGCAGGCGGTAGTGCCCCACATCGCGTGGCAGCCCTGCGGCCCGCGCGAAGCGGGAGGTGTTGACGGCGTCGGCGATGAGGACGCCGTCGCGGTAGGGCGTCGTCGGATCATCGCTGCCGCTGTGGTCGCGAGCGGCCCGGGCCTTCATCAGGGCCGTGCGATCGGGCAAGGCGATGGCCAGGAGCGTGAACTCGATGGCGCTGCCGATGGCGATGGCGTTGATGGTCAGCGCGTTCGCTGGCAGCAGGCTCAGCATGTAGAGTTCGTAGACGGCGCCGAAGACGCCCAAGATTCCCCAGGCCGGCACGAACCAGCGCAAAGCCCGCCGATCGCGCAAGAAGCCCCGCACCAAGGCCGCGACGGCGGCTACGGTGCCGGCGAAGAAGACGATGGGTCCGACAATGCCGAGGCGCGCCGGGGCAAAGAGGTTCAGCGGCAGCACCAGCACAACGGTCAGCAGCTGGCAGATCTGAATCACGCGGTTCAGCTGGCGGTCGTGTTTCTTGAGCTCGAGGAAGTCCTGGGCGAACCACGTCGACGTCACCAGCAACAGGGGCCCGACGATGGTGAAGGCCACCTGCTGGACCAGGGGCAAGAAGCGGCCGGGCACGAGCCCGACGAACACTCCCGCAGGTGCGGCGGCAAAGACCAAGACGGTGGCGAGGTAGCAGATGTAGATGAGGTGCCCTCGCACCCGGGTCGCAAAGAACAAGCTGAGATTCACGAGCGCCAACAACACCGCGACGCCGAAGTAACAGCCGATGATCAGGCTGCGTCGACCGGCTGCCGCCACCGCGGCGCTCTTGGTCTGGGCCGTGAGCAAGAGAGGCCCAAAGATGACCGAGGAGATGCGGACATAGACGTCGACGCTGGCCCCTGCCGCCAGATTGGCCTCGACCACGGGATGGCGACGGGCATCGACATCGACGGCGGCGAAGCCGGCAGCGCTGTGGCGCACCCTGCCAGCCTGCACGACGTAGAAGTCCACCTGGGACGCCAGCCACTCGAGCTCCACCACGAGGTCGATGGGCTCGGAGCGGGGGTTCACGTAGGTCACGTGCAACCAATGGGGCGCACCCTCCCACGGATAGATGGGCACATCTCGCAGTGTCGGAGCAAACAGGCCCGCGCGGGTGCCGACGACGTCGTCGAAGGAGAGGGAGCGTTCTTCGTCGACCAAGACGTCAAGCTGGCGCCCGGCGGCCCAGGTGTCGGTGCCCGGGCGGAGCTCGACGGTGCCTGCGTGCGCCAGACCAGCCGTGGCGACGACGACGACGACGACCCAGCTGCACGGCGACGACCTCACTCCATGCCTTCCATCTTGGCGATGATCTCTTTCATGATCTCGTTGGTGCCGCCGCCGATGCCGAGGAGCTTGGCGTCGCGGAAGTAGCGCGCGACTTCGAACTCGGTGATGAGGCCATATCCACCATGGAGCTGCACGCACTCTTCGGCCACGCGTTGCTGGGTCTGGGCCGCGATGAGCTTCAACATCGAAACGTCTTTGGTGAAGTCGACACCGAGGCTAGCCATCTGCACGCATTTGAGGCTCATAGCCTCGATCATCGAGATCTCCGAGATCATCTGGGCCATCTTGTGGCGGGTCACCTGATGCGCCGACAAAGGACGGCCGAAAGCATTGCGGTCAAAAATGTATTTCTTCGTGAGCTCGTAGCAACGCTTCAGGCCTCCCAGAGCGAGGGCCACCGCGGCGAGCCGCTCGAACTGAAACTGTTCCATTTGGTAGACAAATCCCTTGCCCTCCTGGCCGATCAAATGCTCCTTGGAGACCCTCGCGTTGTCGAAGACGATCTCCGAGGTGTCAGACGACGGAAAGCAGGTCTTCTTGAGTCTCTTGCCGGGCGTGACCCCGGGCGTGGTCGTGGGCACGATGAAGAGCGACATGCCCTGGTAGCCGGTGCCTGGCGTCGTGCGCACCAAGACCGTGAGGAAATCGGCCTGGGTACCGTTGGTGATCCACATCTTGCGGCCGTTGATGACGTAGTCGTCGCCGTCTTTCACCGCCTTGGTCTCGATGGCGGCGACGTCGGAGCCGTGGTCGGGCTCGCTGACGGCAATGGAGCAGATTACGTCGCCGGCGATGGCGGGCGCGAGGTAGGCCTTGCGCAGAAATTCACTGCCGTGCTTGGCGAGAGCAGGCGTGGCCATGTCGCATTGCACAGACAGGCCCAAGGCGACGCCGGGAGACCCGCATTTTCCCATCTCGAGATTGAAGATATAGCTGTATCCATGATCAGCGCCAGATCCGCCGTATTCAGATGAATAGGTCACACCCAGGAATCCCAGCTCGCCACAGCGCTTCCAGACCGAGCGGGGCGTGAAGCCCTGCGCCTCCCATTCTTCGGTGTGGGGACGAATCTCTTTTTCGACGAATTCGCCGACCGACTTCTTGAACATCTTATGTTCATTATCAAACATGAACTGACCTCTGGGCTTGATTCGAAAGAGGGATCACTTCGATCTATGAACAAATAATTTAGACAAGATTCTGCCGCATCATTATGGATGGACGACGCAGCCGCCGACGACGTCGCCCCGCCATTTTGCGCGCATCGCGGCCTTGAATTCTGTCAGAGGAAAGGTGTGGGAGACGCAGGGGCGAATAAGACCTTCGGCGGCCCAGTGGAGGATCTGCGCGAGGCGGGGCGCGCGCAGCGCGGGATCGTTGACGGTGGCGATCACCGTCGGACAGCCGAGCACATCGAGCCCCTTCATCAAGATCAGATTGGTCGGAAGCAGGTTTGGATTCAGCGCGGGACCGCTGCCCTTGCCGGCGGCGACGAAGGGCGTGGCCGCCCACCCCACGACCAGGTAGCGGGCGCCGAACCTCACGCAACGCAGGCTCTCGAGCGAGATGTCGCCGCCGACGCCGTCGTAGACGACGTCGACGCCCCGGCCTTGGGTCAGGGCCTTCACCTCATCGCGGAAGGCGCGCAGCCCGCGGGTGCCATCGGTGCGGCTGGTGTTGATCACGTGGTGGGCGCCTTGGGCCTTCACCTGCGCGAGCTTCTCGTCGGAGCGGCCGGTGGCGATGACCGTGGCCCCTCGCAAGCGCGCGATCTGCACGGCGGCCACGCCCGTCGCGCCCGAGGCCCCATGCACCAGCACCGTTTCACCAGCGGCCAACCGACCGCGGGTCATCAGGCAGTGAAAGGCCGTCTCGTAGTTGCCCAGGAGGTTGCAGGCCTCGTCGAAGCTCAGGGTGGCGGGCAAGGGCAGGACGGCGTCGACTGGGGCCACGGCGTAGGTCGCGAAGCCGCCCGACGCCTGATAGGCGCCCAGCGATCGAGGGCCTGCCAAGAAGGGATCGATGAGCACGGCGTCGCCGACGGCGCAGCGCTGGGCGGCCTCGCTGCCCACCCAGGCTACCACGCCGGCGCACTCCAGCCCCGGGCAATAGGGCGGCTTGGCGCTGTGTTGGTAAAGGCCGCTGGTCATCAGCAGGTCGACCCAGCCCACCGAGGCACTGCGAACGGCGACGACGACGTCCCCTGCCAAGAGCGTTTCCTCCGCCGGCGCCGGCATCTCTTCCAGCGTCATGCAACCGTCGATGGCCTCCAGCGGGCTCGCCGCGAAGTGTTGGACCACGACGCGGTGCCCAGTCGTCAATGTCATCGCGGCTCCTGCTGCCCCGGGGTCACACGCTGCGACTATCACCCCACCCGGAAGGATGCGCGCAGGGCCTCGGCGACCAACTCGGCCCCTTGATCTCCTTTTTGCACGACACTGGCGTGGTGCCGAGTCAAGCGGCCGCCGTCGACGTCGGCGACGTCTCGGGCTGTGAACACCACCACCTGTACCTCCTTGCCCGCCGCCCGCGCGCGCAGATCTTCGAGCACGGCGAAACCATCATCCAAGCCCGGCAGAGCGAGATCCAAGACCAAGGCCGCGGGGATGACGTCGTCGAAGCAGGCCATGGCCTCCTTGACGTTGCGGGCACGGCGCACGCGGAAGGTGGTCTGACCGAGCTCGGGCTTCTCGTTGGGGTTGAGGTGTTGCTCGATGAGGGCCAAGGTGGCGGCATCGTCTTCGACGACGACGACGTCGACGCTCTTGCTCCCCACGGGATTTGCCTGGCTTGGCGCTGGCCTGGCTTTTTCGATGAGGGCCCCCAGAGGCAAGGTGAAGGAGAAAGTGGAGCCGACGCCGGCCTCGCTCTCGACCGCCACGGTGCCGCCGAGCATCTCGACCAATCGCCCCACGATGGCGAGCCCGAGGCCCACGCCCTCACGCTCGCGGGAGAAGCCGCCGTCGACCTGATGGAAGGGCTCGAAGATTTTCTTGAGCTGGTCTTTGGGAATGCCGATGCCCTGGTCTTTCACCGAGAAGACGACGCCGACGGCAGTGCTCCTGACGACGACGTCGACGTGGCCCTTCTCGCTGTATTTGATCGCGTTGTTGGTGAAATTCACCAAGATCTGTCGCAGACGATCGGGATCCGTCTTCACCCACAGCGGACCGCCCTCGACGCGACACGCGAGGGTCATGCCCTTCTTCTCGGCGGTCGGCCGCAGCGTCGCTTCCATGGTGCCGATCATCTCGTCGACGTCGACTTCTTCGATGGTGATCTTCAGTCGGCCGGCTTCGATGCGCTCGAAGTCGAGGAGATCGTTGACCAACGCCAGCAAGGCCTGACCGCTGTCGTTGATCAGCCGCAGGTTCTTCTGCTGCTGCTCGGGGATTTGACCCTCGGTTTTCTTGAGCACCAGGCGCGAAAAGCCGATGATGGCGTTGAGCGGCGTGCGCAGCTCATGACTCATGCTCGCCAGGAATTGGGACTTCGCTTTGGCGGCAGCGACGAGGTCGTCGTTGTTCTGCACCAGCTCGTGCTGGGCGGCTTCGAGAGCCTGGTTTTTTTCTTCGACGTCGATGACGTGCTGGCGGTTGTCCGCCCAGATGCGCTCGAGGGCGTCGATCATCTCGTTGGCGCGGCTGCTGAGGGCACCGAGCTCGTCGTTTCGATAGACGGGAATGCGGGCCAGGCTGCTGAAATCCGTGCGGGTGGTGATGTCCTGCAGGGCCGCGCCGACGCTGGCGATGGGATCGGCCAAGGCCCGTCCCACCAAGAAGGCGACAACGGGCGCGAAGATCACGACGTTGATGAAGAAAAAGATGACGCCGAAAATGTAGAGGTCCGAAGCCCGTGGTTGGACGTCGATGACGGTGCCGACCAACAAGCGGTCGTCGATCATCTCCGCCGTCACCGCGAGGTGCAGCCGCGGATCGTGGCGCTCGACCTGCGCGTTTCCTTCTTCGAGGTAGAGCAACCCGGGGTTGGCCCGCAGCTTCTCGCCCGTCTCGGCATCGATGAAGAGCTCGCCGTCGAAGATGGCAAAAGGGTGGATGAGCGGGTCGGCGGCGCGAGAGATGCGCAGGGCGCTCTCGACGTCGGGCCCCTTGAGCTCTTGACCGCGGAACAAGCGGCGCAGCACATGCTCGGCGACGTCTTCGCGCGCCAGCCGTCCGCGCATCAGCAGATCGTGGGCATTGGTGCGCATCTCGATGGTGTAGCCGGCGCACACCATCCAGCCCGTTGCCGAGATGGCGATGCCCAGGGTGATGACCACCAAGCGAATGCGGATCGAATCAGAGGTGCGACGCACACTCAGACCCCGACGACGCAATTCGAGGGACAGCGCCCCATTGGCCCGTGAAAGCAGCAGTGTGTTAAATGGAATATTAAAAACACCAGCAGCAAGTGATACGGTGATACAGAATGGCACCATGACCGACGGATACTCCGTCGCGATCGGTAGATTCTCGCGATCAATAAAAATTATCAAATACTGCAGCCCCCATACCAAAGACCAGGGCAAGAGAAACAAATAGGGAAAGCGGTGCGATGCGACGGCGGCGCGCAGAAGATCGTCGTCGGTAGCGTTGCCTGCTGCGCTCTTGTCCAACCAGACGTCGACGGGCCGCAACAGACCGAAAAGGAGCAGGGACCAGATGAGCGTCTTGACCAGGAACACCAGGAAAAACCAAGACGCAAGAACGGGAATTTCTTCACTGTTCCATAATCCATTGGTTGCGACGAATGCGACCGGAACTGCGGGTACAAATGGAAGATCAAGCGACACATATGCCAGCCAACAACTCCGGCGCAGATGACGCAATCCAGCGGGCGGAGTGGCTGGCGCGGGTGAAACGCTCGTGGTCGTCATGTTTCAGCACCTGGAGGAGGAGAAGGCGATGGCGAGGCCTGGTCGCGCACGAAGAGATGCTCTGGGTCGAGGGCGGATGGGCTGATCCCCGATCTCGCTGAACTTCGTTCACCGAGGTCGGGGATGTTCTTCCTGGAGGGTCTGATGCAGACCCTCCCCACGCCGGCGAAGCCGGACGGTGGGGCCCCACCCAACTCCGCT
>JAHFED010000055.1 GCA_023248635.1 Myxococcales bacterium | reverse complement strand
CTGAACGCGCGCGACGACGCGTGCGGCGGTCTTGGCGCCGGTGTCGACCTTGCCGCCACCTTCGGTCTTGAGCTCGCCGATGCCGACGGCGCCGCCGCCTTCGCCGCCCTCGCCGCCGCCGCCGCCGCCGCCGGTGCCGCGCCGGGTGACGCCGCCACCTTCGCCTGCGCCGGCGATGCCGACACCTGCCGTGCCAGCCAGGGCTCCGCCGATATCGTCAGAGATGCCAGCGCCCGATCCAAAGACGCTGCCGATGCCGCCGCCGCCGTCGCCGCCCCCGCGTCCACCGATGAGCTGCAGGATGCCCTTGCCCGCGATGCCCTCGCGGATCGCGGCCCGATCGCCGATGCCGCCGCTGCCTTTGCCCTTGCCCTTGCCCGCCGTCTTTTCGCCGTCGCCTTCGCCAGCGCTCGCGGGTTTGCCCTTGCCTTCGTCGGTGGCCGGCGCCGTCGTCGTCGTGCCGGTGTCCACCGGCTTGGGGGGCGGGAGCTTGACCTCGACCTTGGGGGGCTGGATGCGCTCGACCAGTTCGCGCAGGTCATCGAGGGTCGGCGGCGCCGGGGGGGCCGTCACCTTGATGAAAATGCCGAAGGCGAAGTGCACCAGAAACGACGCCGTCAAAACCGCCATGAACACGGGCTCGACGGACTTCAGCAGGCCACCGCGCGCTTCGGCCGGCATGTCGGGAGCGGCGGCCACCACGGGAGCGACGACAAAATGAAACAGGACCGTGATCTCCGCGCTCAGCCGCACCCGGCCC
Source organism: Myxococcales bacterium (assembly GCA_023248635.1). Classification (GTDB taxonomy): domain Bacteria; phylum Myxococcota; class UBA727; order UBA727; family VGSZ01; genus VGSZ01. Next base: position 42,230 of record JAHFED010000055.1, on the reverse strand, counting down.
TTGCTCGTGTCGGCCAAGGGCAGACGAAAAACGCCGTCCTTCTTCGCCGCCGACGCCCGCAGGCCAGTGAATTCCTTCTTGCCGTCGGGACCCTCGAGTCGTCCCTGCATGTCGTCGTCGAGCACCAGCTCGTAGCCCTCGGACTTGGCCTCGAACACCGTGATCGAGCGGGGGAGATCCGAGGCGGCGAGCACGAAGGTGTTGCCGTCGGCGGTGCCGAAAGTGATGGGCCCCTTCTTGCGGAGGATGCGCTCTTCAATGACGCGCACGCCCTGGATGACGCCGATGCGGAGGACCTTCTCGCCCGCGTTGGGTTTGCTCGTCTCGGCCATGGCGTCCTCTTCCCCTGCCTGTTGCTGCCTAAGCTGTGGCTCTGGTCTCGACACCAACGGGCTGCGCCCGGTTCCGGTCTGCCCGGACGTGGCTCGGCGTCAGTCTGGTTTGATCACCGCGAAGCGGAAATCGGCGAAGCCCGACTCGCCGCAGGTCACCAACACCTCCGAGAGCACACGATAGGGCGTCTGCTTGTCGGCGAGGATGACCACTTTGCCGTCGAACTTCTTGTCGTCACGCAAGGAGCTGACCTCCTTCAGCTCCTTCGCCCGCCGCAGCGCATCCCGCAGGGGCGCGATGACCCAGCCGTTGGAAGCGGGGTCTTTGGCGGAGTCCGGCACGCGGTAGGTCGCGGCGTCGAGCTCGACGACGGGCTCGCTGTTCACCGCGATGCGGGGGGTGTTCGGCAGACCCTCGGGGTGGCCGGTGGCTTTGCGAATCGGTCCGGTGATCATCACGATCACAGTCTCTTGTACTTCGCCGCAGCCGTCGCGGGGCGAGGATCCCGTTTCGCGTTCGCGGGCCCCGCTGCCGGGTTCGGGCCGACACACCGATCGAGGCAGCTCGATGGAGCTGTCTTTGACCTCGATGGGGTTGGTCGCGAAGGTCTTCAGCAAATACACGAGCAGCAGCGTGACGGCGTCGGTAAGCGAGGTGATCGACAGCGGCGGCGTGTGAATGTGCTTGCGTCGTCCGCGGCTCGACTTGCGCTTCTTCGCCTGGCCGTCCGCCGCAACGGTCTGGGACCACCCTGCATAGGCGGGCTCCGAGCCGTCGGAAATCGTTGGATCGCTCACGTCAGCCCACCACGCCGGCGGCGAAGGCAACCGCTGGGAACAAGATCTTGCCGTCGGCGGAGCGGCGCGCGGCGTCCATCACCCGCACGATGACTTCATAAGGCACGTTGCCGTCGGCGGAGACGATCATGCTTTCTTCGTCGGGGAAGCTCTTTTTGATCTCGATGAGCTTCTGCTGCAGGCGCGTGTAGTCGTAGTCGATGGCTTTCTTCCCAAAGGCCGTCTTTTCGACCTTGGTGATGAGGGGCTCGCCGGTGCGCCCTTCGCTGTTGCCGTCGAGGGTGGCACCCGATGCACCGACGTTGAAGCCGTCGGCGAGCACGAAGACCGTCAGGTTGAGGGTCGACAGGTTTTCCACGGGGGCGGCGCCGCCGCCGCCGCCGCCGATCTGAGGTGCCTGCACGTTGAGCATGGCGAGCTGGGTCCAGGCGGTCATGGCCAGGATGCTCAAGATGAGCATGAACATGATGTTGAGGAAGGGGGTGACGTCGAGGTCCAGGGGATCCTCGCTGGCACCCTGACCGTGCCCTCGCTCCGTCGGCTTTCTCTTGGCCATCTCTCTGCTTCCTCGGGGCACTTCTCAAGACGGCCAGCGCCTTGAAGTTCAGGGGGTCAAGACGCTGGCGCGCCTTTGGTCGGGGCCAATTCTTCAAGACGCGCCAGCGTCTTGAACATCCAAACTTCAAGACGCTCTTGAAGGTTCTGGTTCACGACGGCGGTGCAGGCTTCCAAGGCCGGCGCCTGAGGCTCAGCCCTCGCTGCTCCCGTCGAGCCCGCCTTTGCCACGGGTGATGAGCAGGTTCTCGAGCTTCACCGAGTACATGTCGATCTCATCGGTGATCTTCTTGATCATGCCAGCCAAGAACATGTGGGCGAAGAGAGCGGGGATGCCGACCATCAAGCCGAAGGCCGTGCAGTTCATGGCTTCGGCGATGAACTCCGTCAGGATCTGAGACTTCTGCGCCGGGTCTGCTTTGGCGACGGCGCGGAAGGCGCCGATGAGACCCATGACGGTGCCGAGCAGCCCCAGCAGCGTCGACAACGACGCCAGCGTGGCCAGCGAGCCCGAGCTCTTGGTCAGCGGCGGCATCACCTCGAGGGTGGCCTCTTCGATGGCATTTTGAATCTCGAGCTCGCCCTTGTTGGCGCGGGTCAGGCCGGCCTTGATGACCTTGGGCAGAGCGGCGTGAGGAGCGGCGTTGCAGAGCTTGATGGCCCTGTCGATGTTGTTGGCCATGACCAGCTTTTGGATCTGAGCCATGAACGCCGCGCCGTTCAAGTTGAAGCGGAACACCACGAAGATGACGCGCTCAATCGCTATCGCCAGCACGAGGAAGGACACGAAGGCGATGGGCACCAGCCACAGGCCACCTTCTTTGAAAAAACGAACAACGGCGTCCATGTCATGACCTCCGAAACACCAACCGACCCAACCGGGCCGCACATTGACAGCAAAGCGGCCAGAAAGAAAAGCGCGGCGGCGGAGCTGAAAGCGTCGACGTCGACGACGCCGTCAGAACGGCTCTTGATCCACTGCTTCCACCACGCGCTTCTTGAGATCCTCGTGGCGCTCGAGGTCGGCGAAGTTCAAGTTGGTGCGCGGCAGGATGAAGAAGGCCTCGGGTTTCTGGATGTTCCCCTCGATCACCAGGTCCTCGAGCGTGATCTTCTTGCGCTGGGCCCGGGCCCCATCACTGGCCAGGGCGGCGACAACGACGACGAGCAGGGTCAAGCTCACGAGTCTTTGCATCCGGACCTCCAGGTTGGGTGCTCACCGCTCCCCGCACGAGCCCCCGTCGACGTCGCCTGAGCGCAGGGCATTGATAGCAGCGCCGACGTCGACAGCGCACCTTTCGACGGAGCCGTGACGGTCCTATTTGTCATCGACCCCCTTGGGGGCTTCCGGGTTCCCGCTCGAGGCCTTGGGAGCTGTCGTCGTCGGCGGCGCCGGAGACTTTTCGCCGTCGGACTTTTTGACGTCGCTGGCAGCGGCGGCGTCTTTGGACTTGGGCGCTGCGTCGACGGGAGGCTTTTGCGACTCTTCCATTTTGCGCTTCTCTTCGCGCTCCTTGCGCTTCTGCTCTTTGACGATCCGCTTTTCGGTGGCCTCGAGGTAGTCGTCGAGGCGTTTGCCGGTGGCTGCGTCAGGACGCGCTTGCTCCTTGTAGAGCTTCAGCTCCCGCACCGCGGCGCGCAAGCGGGCGCTCTCCTCGACCCCCGGCATGACGTCGTCGATGTAGAGCACGCCGAGGTTGAAGCGGGCCTCGACCAGGGTCTTGTCGAGGTCCAGGGCCCTGCGGTAGGCCACCTCTGCCTGGGAGTACATCTTGGTGGCGCGATAGGCGTTGCCGAGGTGCAGTTGCGCTGCCGCACTCTTGGGCTCGAGGCGCACCAGGGCTTCGAAGGCGCCCCGGGCTTCGTTGCCGAAACCCAAGAGCAGCAGCATGGACCCGTAGCCCTCTTGGGCCTCGGCGAGGTTGGGACGCAGGCGTGCGGCCCGCTCGAAGGCGACGACGGCGTCTTTGTTTTCGCCTTGGAGCTGCAAGATGCTGCCGCGCTCGAGGTGCAAGAGGGCGTTGCCAGGCTCGAGGGCGAGGGCGTTGTCGACGGCGAAGCGCGCGGTGTCGTAGCGGGCCTGGGCGCGAAACACGCGGGCCATCAACAACATGGCGGGAACGTTGCGCTCGTCGTAGCGCATGGCCGCGCGGGCCTCTTCTTCCGCCTTGACGAGCTCGCGGTTGGCCAGCGCGTCGGTGGCGGCGGCAAGGTGGGGTCCGGCTTTCTCGGGAAACCTGCGGAGCGCATCGTCGATGAGCTGCCCAGCGTCGAGCGCACGGCCCTTGCGCACCAGCAGCGACGACAGGTTGGCCAGGGCGGGGCCGTAGTCGGGTCGCACTGCCAAGGCCTGTCGGTAGTGGCGCTCAGCAGATCCGTCGTCGTGGGCGGCTTCGGCGGCGGCACCGGCGTTGAACCACGCGGCGTAGAAACCCGTGGATTTGTTGGCGGCATCGACAAAGCGCGGAACTGCAGCCGCGGCGTCTTTGCGCGCGACCTCGACGGCGGCCAAGAAGGCGCTGTAGGCCGGTGTGTCCTTGCGGGGGAGCCAGTTCTCGTCGTCGATGCCATCGCCGGTGCGATCGCCTGCCTTGGGTCCAGGCGCGGCAGGAGCAGCCGCAGCAACCGCCTTCGGCACGACGAGGGCTGGGGTCGGCGGGGCCGGGGGCGCCGGCTTGGGTGGCACCTTCACCACCGGGGCGGGGGCTGGCTGGGCCAAGGCGATGGGCGCCGGCGCCGCGGGTTTTGGCGGTGCGGTCTGGCACGCAGCCAGGAGCAGGCCCAGCGCCAACGACGACGTTTGCGGCTTCATCATGTGCCCCCCCGCTGTGCGAGCTCGGCGGGACCAGCTCCGAGCAGCTTGAGCTCCGGCGCGCCACCGTCCGGAAGAGCGAGGCCCAGGCCGTCGTCGACCGGCTCCGTCGACGGCTTCGTCAGGGGATCTTTGTCGATGGGGTACTCTGCGGGTCGCAAGAGATTCAGAGATTCGAGTGTCTTTTTGGTCCACACATTGGTCAACCGGAACTCAATGGCCTTCTCATAGGCGATCTTATAGTTTGCGACGGCTTTTTCTTCGACGGCGAAGGCCTTGTCTTCGATGGCATTGGCGTATTCGTCGCAGCCGTCGTCGCCGTAGGCGCGCCTGATGTCGTCGGGGCATGGCGACTGGAGCACCGTTACCTGCATGTTGTTGTACAGTGAGCCTATGCGATACAGCGATGCCAAGGACCACTCGCCGGCTTTATATGTAAGAATGACCTTCTTATAGATCTCTTCCACTCTTTGTAGCTGGGTCAGCTTGGTCTCGAGCTCCTTCACCTGCTTGTCGCTCTTCTTCGCGGTGATCGACAGCTTGGCGTAGGCGGCGAAGTCGTCTTCGGCGAGAGCGAAGGCGCTCTTGGCGGCGAAGTAGGCGGCCGAGGGACTGTCCGCCGCGCGGGCGAAACCACCGACGGCGGAGCGGTAGGCATCGACAGATTGTTGCTTGGCGCCGGGAGACTTCTTGGCTTGCTCGGCGAAGATGTCGCCCAGGCGCGCGTGGGCTTCGATGACCTTGGGCACCTGCGCCCCCACGGCGGTGTAGCGGGCGATGAAGCGGCGCAGCACCGCCGCTTCGGCGACGGGATTGTTCCTCTTTTTGTGCACGATGCTGGCGCGGAAGAAGACGTCGGCGGCGTCGGGCTTCTCGGGGAAGAGCGTGGCGTAGCGCTCGAATTCCTGGGCCGCCTTTTCGTATTGCTGCTGGCCCTCGAGCGCGAGCGCGGCATTGATCTGGGCGTCGGCGCGCCGCTCTGTCGTCGGATATTTCTTCACCAGGGCCAGATAGGTCGACACCGCCGTGTCGAAATTGAAGGCCTGCTCGGACTTGTTGGCGACGCGGAACATGGCCTCCGGCGCGTACTCCGACGTCGGATACTCCTGGTAGAGACGCTGGTAGAGGCCGGCGGCGCGCAGGGGTCGGCGGGCTTTTTCGAAGCTGAGCGCGGCGTTGTACATCATGACGTCGGCGAACTCGCGCTTGGGATCTTCGTCCAACAGCTTCAGATAGCTGTCAGCACCGGTCTCGAGCATTGCGATTCCGTCTTGAATCCGTCCTTCGTCCATCATCTTCTGCCCATTCTCGAGCGTCTCTTTGGCAATGTTAAAGCGCGCACCTCCTTGAATTTTATTGTACTGCTCAGTCTCGGCGCCGCCGACCTTTTTGTCGGCAAAGGCAGCGGCAGTAGCGGCGGCGGCTTTCCAGTCCTTGCGGGCCAGCAGGTCGTCGAGGATGAGGTTGGCCGCGAAGCGGGCGGCGTCGGAGTCGGGGTACTTGTCGACGACGGTGCGGAAGCGTTTCACTCCCTCCTCGTATTGGCCGTAGGCGTAGAAGATCTCGCCAGCGCGGTAGCCGAAGGCGGCGGCCATCTCGTGGGCCTCGCCGCCGTTCAGGAATTTGTCGATGGAGGCGATGTAAGAGCGTCGCAGCGCCGGAATCTCCTCGGGCGTGCGGGCGGGGTCGCGGGCGCCGGCGGCGATCTCGCGCTTCTCCAGTGTGCCTTTGGTCTGGGCGTCCTCGAGAATCTTCTCGTAGGAGTAAACGGCGTTCAATGCGCTCTCGGCGCGGTATTTCGATCCAGCAGTAGAATCCCGGACGAACTCATATGCAGCCACGGCGTCGTCGAAGCGCAATGAGTAGTAATATGTTTCGGCCAGATAGTAGGCTAGCTCATAGGCATTCTTGTCGTGCGGGTAGCGTTCGAGGTAGTCTTTGTACGCGTCAGAGGCGAGCCTGAAGTATTGCACCCCGAGGTCCTGGCGCTCGGCGTTGAAGTAGCTGGTCGCCTGCTGGTGGTAGTACAAGGCGGCGCTGTAGAGGTTGGTGCGGGCAAATTCCTCTGACAATTTCAGGGCTTCGGCGTCGTTGGCGAAGCGCTTCGCCCAGGGGCTGCCTTTGGCGTAGGTCTTGACCAGGGTGTCACGGGCGGCGGCCGCTTTTTCGAACTGGCGCTCGCGCACCCACGATTGCACCACCTGGTCCTGCAATTTGGGCGCATCACGGTGCAGGGGATCGAGCTCCAGGGCGCGCTCCAAGGCGGCGACGGCCTGGAGGTGCTTGCTCTGGCGAAAGAGGTTGTCGCCGAGCTTGGCCATGACGTCGCGCTCGTAGGGCTTGGGCCCGTTGGAGCTGGCGCGCGTGAACCAGTCGCTGGCGAAGCGCACATAGTCGGTCTCTACTTCGGCGTCGGGATCAGAGAGCGAGGAGCCTTTGACCAGTTTCTTGTACTCGGGACCGCGCTTCCAGTTGTCGTCGCCGAAGCTGATGGCGACGTACTGCACCGCTTCTTCTTCGAGGACGGAGCCGCCTTCGCCGCCGGCGCTCTTGCCGGCAAAGGAAAAGTCGAGCAGCTCGAAGAAGCGCGCCACGCTTTCGTCGAAGCGATTCACGAGATAGTAGGTCCAAGCCAACTTATACAGGCCTTTATCGTAATAATCAGAATCCTTGATGGGAACGACATTTGAGAAGTCGGCGATGGCCTCGTTCCATTTTTCGTCGTCGAAGTGCTGATCGCCGATGCGAAACCAGACCTCGGCGAAGAAGCGAGACTTCGGGTACTTGGCCACCAGCGTCTGCCAGGCTTCGAGACCGATGTCGTTGTCCCCTTGCTGCCGGAGGGTGTAGCCGAGCAGGTAGTAGGCGCCGTCGAGCAAACGGTATTCCGGAAAGCCACCGATCAATTTTTGATAGAGGGAGATGGTGCGTTCAAAGCGCTTTGTGGGCTCGATGGGCGCCTCTCCATTGCCGCCCGCTTCTTTCCAGTTGGCATAGGCATCGCGATACTCGGCGATCGCAACCTGGAATTCGTCGTCGGTTTTTTCGTAATACAACTCGGCCAGACGGAACATGGCGTCGGGCACGAACTCGCGGTCGGTCGGGTGGCGCAGGAGGAATTCTTCGAAGGCCTTGATGGCGTCGACGCGGCGCCGCCGTTCGGCGATGACCACGGGGTCGAGCTGCCGTCGGTAGTTCGACTCGATCTGGGCGCGACGTTCCTTGTACTTGCGCTCGGCGAGCTCGCGGACCTGGTCTTTGACGTCGCGCAGGTGTGCTTCGTAGGTGCGGAAGGCGTCGGAGTAGGCCTCGAAGCGGGCGGCTTCGCTGTCGTCGGACCAGGCGGCCGCCGCCGACGGCGGGGGGGGCGGGGCGGGAGGTGCAGGGGGCGGGGGCGCATCGGCGCGGTCGCCGACGTCGGGCTTGTCTTCGGCTTGGGGAGCCAACGGGCTCACGCCGCCGGTCTGGGCCCACGACGACGTCCCCGCCACCAGCCCCAACAGCAGGAGTGAGCGCGGCAGCGCCGGGGATCCTGGGCGCCGGCCTTGGAGCTTCACGGCAGCTCGTCCCGCGTGAGGTCGGCGTAGGCCTGGGTCAAGTCGGTGAGCTCGGCGGCTCGGCCCTTTTGCAGTGCCCCGATGTGCTCGGTCTCTGCCTGTTTGCGACCAAAGGACGTGTCGACGATGCCGACGTCGGCGCGAAGCACGGTGCGCGAAAGGTCGGCGCGCACGCGCTCGAGGGCAGCGGCGGTGGCTCCATCGCGCAAGCCGGCCGCGCGGGCGTCGACGTCGGCGAGGGAGCGAGAATAGGTGGCCAGGGACTCGCGTTCGGCGGCGATCATGGCTCGCGCGCCGGCCAGGCGCTCTTCGACGCCCCGGTCCAGGTTGTCGCGGAAGGCGTCGTTGCGCCCGGCGACGGCGGCCAGCCGCTCGATGACGCCGTCGAGCCGTTGGTAGACGGCGGCGTTTGCGGGATCGCGGGCGGAGCGCAGCAGCACTCGCTCTTCGGCTGCAGTGTCTGCCCACTCGGTGCGCAGGAGATCTTCTCCGGATCCGCGCCCCCCGATGGTTTGCACCTGGCGCCGCAGGTCGACGACACGGCCGCGCAGCACCGCCACGCGTTTCTCGTTGTCGACGAGCTCGTCTTGGGTCTGCCGCACCCGCACCTTCATGACCTCTTGTTGGGCGGGTTCCATCTCGTGGCGCGCCATCCAGTCGACCGAGGCGAGGGTGGCGCGCAGGTTCGCGCTGATCAGCTCGAGCTCGTGGACGTCGTGGTCGACGGCGTTTGCGCGATCGCGAAAGCGCTTCTTGCGCTCGGCGGCTTCCTCGGGCGTTTTGGGCAGCTGCTTGACCTGGTCGTCGAGGGCAGTGAGGCGCTCGCCGACCTCGTCGAGCTGTTCCTTCAGGCTGGCCGTCGGTCGAGCAAGCCTGCGTTCGACGGCGATGGCGTTGGTGGTGAGCTGGGCGACGGTGTTGGCCAGCGATGCCGATCGCTCGACGCCCGACTGCAGCGGCCGAAAGAGCTCAGCGCGCGCCCGGTTCTCCGACGACAACATCTCTTCGAGCTGCTCCAGCAGACCCTGCGCGCTTTCGACGTCGGCGCGGCTGGCCTGGATGTCCTTGAACACCGCGAGGGACTCGGCCACGTCCTTGTTCTGCGCGGCGCGGCGGGCGGCGATCACGGGCAGCGGAGACTGGAGCACTGCGTGTGGATCCCCCTCGAGGGCGAGGATGTCGCGCAGGAGGAGGTCGCGCAGACCGGGCTCGCTGATCAGATGCTGGAGCTCGGCATCGGCCGCGCGGTGCCGCTCGAGGACGTCGCCGAACTTGGCTTCGGCGGCGTCGAACTCCAGGCGTTGGAGCCGCAGGTTGCCGGCGAGCAGGTCGATGTCGGCGGCGCGCTCACTGTCAGGATCGAGGGCCTGCAAGTCGTCGAGCTGTCGCAGCGCTTTCTTGTATTCGATCTTGGCGGCGGCCACGCGCTCGCTGAGCGTCTTGGTCTGGCCTTTGCGGCCGCGCAGCTCGAGCTGACCCCGCCGCACGTAGGTGAGCGTGACCTCGTAGAGCATGACCGTGAGGTACTTGGAGTCGAAGTCGATGGCCTGGTAGGCATCGACGCTCTCGTCGAGCCGATCGAGCTCATACAGCAGACGGCCGCGACCCAGGTGGGTGAGCTCTTTGACCGCGGCGTCTTGGCGGGCGACGTTTTTCAGCTGCACGATTTCGTCGAAGATGGCCAAGGCCTCCTCGAGCTTGTTCTGGCGCGTGAGGATCGAGGCTCGCAAGTAGCGCGCGCGCATGTCGAAGGCCTCATGCGCTTGGATCTTGGCGAGCTCTTCGAGAGCTCCGTCGTCGCGTCCCGCGCGAAAGAGGCTCTTGGCGCGCAAATAGCGCACCTGGCCCGGCACGTCGGAGCCGGCCACCTCGAGGTATTCGCGGTAATAGACGTCGACGTCGTCGAAGCGCTGGTCGTCGGCGGCGATGGTCATCAGCCTCAAGATGGCGTCGTCGTGGAAGCTGTGGCCGCGCAGCTTGAGGACCTTCTCGAAGTACTGCCGTGCGGCGGAGACGTTGCCGAGCTGGTAGAGGCTGTCGGCGAGGTAGAACATCGACTCGGCGTACGTCGCCGTCGCCTCTGCGGCGCTCGTGCCTTCGGGCTGCTCGATGGCGCCAAACAGGGCGAGGGAAGCGCGCTGATATTCCTTATTTAGATAATAAATCGAACCCCAGAGCGCCCGATCTTCCCGATCACCGACAGCGAAAAGATCGGGAATGTCATGATACTGCGTTTCAATGCGATCCATCTCGGCGGTCGCCGTAGCCGCATCGCGCTCGATCTGCGCCACCGCTGTTGAGGGCTGGGCGACGGCGGCAGCAGCAGAAAAGCCGATGGCCACAGCGACGAGCAGGGCGCAGCGGATCGGCGCTGACTGCTGGGCTTCTGGGTGGCGTGGCGCTCCCGCGTTCGAGCGGTTCATTTTGCCTTGCCCTTGATCGGCTTATCGTTTTGCACGCTCTGATCGAACCGGATGCCGGGGCGCTCGGTCATCTCGGTGGTGAAATTTCCCTTCTCGAACCCGACGACATCGATGGTAACCATCTTGCCTGGCTCAGCGGTAAATGTAACTGAATCTTTGAGCTTGAACTCGTAGCCGGAAAGATACTGCCAAATGCCGGTGCCGTTGCCGGTGTACTTCAGCTCGACGGTGAGGGTGTGGCTGCCCTCGATGATGTTGCCGTCCCACAGGGGATGCTCCTTCATCGCGGTGAGCTTCGTCCCCTTCTCGTCCAGCTCCTGCCACAGCGGGGTGCCGTCGAGGAAGTAGTCGACTTCGACGAGGAGAAAGTTTCCGCCCATCTGGTTCTTGTGCGTGATGACGATGCGCGAGCCAGCGCCGGTGCCGCCTTGCACCTGCTCGGTCAGCAGCGTGAGCTTGGCCTTGCTGCGAAAGATCTGCTCCTTGAGCTCGGCGACGGAGTCCTCGAGCTCCTTCATCTTCAGGCCATACTCTTGATCGGCGCTCATCGCGATCGGTGCAGCATCAGACGTCGTCGCCGGAGCGGACGTCGTTGTCGGTGCGGGCGAAACGCTCGCCGGTGTCTTGGGCATCGGAGCCTCGGCCGTCGTCGTCGGAGGCGAGGTGGGAGGCGCCGTCGTCGGGGGCGCAGCAGGCTCAGCGGGCGGAGCAGGGTCGGCAGCAGCAGCGGCAACGGACACCAGCCCCAAGAAGCCAACGATGACGAGCGACCGGGGCCCTCCACCTGCAGGTCGATGCCCCTCTCCTGAGGGGTGGCAATGGGCAGCAAGAAGATCACCTCTCATCGTTCTCTCCCGCAGCAGTCATCCCAGCACCGAAGCCATGCTCGTCCTCTTCGTTGTGCCACGCGACGACGTTGGATGTTCTGTTTCGAGACGCGGCAGGCGTCCTGAAACATCGCACCTCACACGCACCCCGGAGACTCTCTGCCTTCCGGCCTGGCGGCCAATTCTCCGACAGCCGCACCCACCGAGCGTTCAAGACGCCCCAGTGTCTTGAACATCAAAACTTCAAGACGCGCTGTCTTGAACATCAGAACTTCACGATCAGCCGACCGGACCCCGCCGCGGTGGCATCGACGGAGCCGCCGCCGTCGGCGCTTCGGAGCCCCGCCGCAGCTCTTGCAGCACCAGCTTGGCGACCATCTTGAGCGTGTCGAAGACCCCAACACCCGTCGTCGCTGTCGCCTCGAAATCGGGCACGCCGCGGGGGTTGAGCTCGCGCCTGAGGTGGTCCAGGCTCGCCGCGTTTGGGAGGTCTCTTTTATTGTATTGGACGACGTATGGAACTCTATCCAGATCGTATCCTTGCTCGCCAAGGTTGATGCGAAGATTCTCCACAGACTCGAGGTTCGCCTCCATGCGCTCGATCTGGCTGTCCGCCACGAAGACGACGCCGTCGACACCCTTGAGGATGAGCTTCCGGGAGGCGTCGTAGAAGACCTGGCCGGGGACGGTGTAGAGATGGAAGCGGGTCTTGAAGCCGCGAATTTCCCCTAGGGAAAGGGGGAGGAAGTCAAAAAAGAGTGTACGCTCGGTCTCGGTGGCAAGCGAGATCATCTTGCCCTTCGCGTCGGGCGACGTCTTATTGTAGACGTATTGCAGGTTGGTGGTCTTGCCGCACAATCCTGGTCCATAGTACACAATCTTGCAGTTGATCTCGCGAGATGAGTAGTTGATGAAGGACATGGCAACTCTTTCGAATAAGACGCACTATTGATGGGCCGGCCGCAAGACAAAGACGTCACAGCGGAAGCAGGAGCGATTCGAGGCTCGCCTCAGCTGGAAAACAGTGAGTCGATGTCGTCGTCGGAGATCTCGGCAAAAGGGGATGCGCCGGGGAGCTCCGCTTTCTGGGAGATGACGTTGAAGACCTGGTTCAGCTCTTCGGAGGCCTTGCGAACGCGAAGGCGGACCAGCCCGAGGCTCGATCGCTGATCGAAGATGACGACGAGAATGACCCGCTGTCCGATGATGGAGATGTGGAGATTGTCGCGCTCGCCTTCGTGGAAGATCTGCGAGAATTCCTTCTCGTTGATGAGCTTGGCGATGCCCCCAGTCGCTGCGATGTTGCCCGCGGTGAGACTGGCGAGACTCGTGGTGTCGAGGTGAGCAGTCTCGCCCGAGCTCGCGATGAGCTGGCCATTCTTGTCGACGAGGAACACCACCTTGGCGTTCGCCTCCCGCACGAGGCGATCACAGATCTTCTTGATCAGCTCGTACTCGGCCTCGTACAGCACCGTTTGCTGACTCATTCGCCCCGCCTTCTATGTCAGCGAAAAGACCGCTGACGCCCCAGGTCCTTGTGACCTGAAATTCTCTGCCCTGCAGGCGGTCCGCCACGGCCCTGACCTTCCTGCATGACGCGGCGAGCCGCGCCCCATCGTCGCCGACGTCGATAGCACAGGGGTCCGGAAAAAAACAAAGTCGGGGCGGGCCTTTGCAGGTGCTGAGTGCCGCCCCGAGATCCGGCCGACGAAACAGATCCTGGGATCCCACCTCATCAGGCATTCCTGGACCGCGGTGCTTGACGCTGTGAAGGTCGACGCGCAGCGATGATCGGCTAGTCTGCCCCCGCCATGACGAAGCGTGCGCTGATCGCCGAGCCCGACCAGGATGAAGCGCTGCGACAAGCGGCGATCCTGAAAGACGACGGCTACGACGCCCAGGTCTTCGTCGCTGCCGATCTGGTGCTCTTTGTGGAGCAGACCCAACCCGACGTCGTCGTCCTTCGCCACGAACGTCCGGGTGTGCAGACAGGCCTGGCGCTGGTGCCCCGACTGAAGAGCGTCGCCCCCGGCACCGCCATCGTGCTGACGACGAGCGATCTCACGCCGGACGCCATCGAGAAGAACAAGAAACAGCGGGTGCACCCCGACTGGTACCTGCGCCTGCCTGCCGACCGCGGCGAGCTGGTGGGTGCGGCCCGCGCCGTGCCTCAGGTGCTGGACGCAAGCGTCGCCGACGCCGAAGAAGAACGGCCCTTGGCGCGGGATCCTTCCCGCCCACCTCCACTGCCAACCGCGGGTCTGCGCTCCCTGGCCACCTTGCCCAAGGCCGGACCACGCTCGGGCGAAGCCGTCCTCACCGCCGAAGACCTCACCTTCGTCGAGAAAGTGTTCTCATCGATCCAGCACATCGACGCCGACGCGCCCATCCAGGAGCCGCCGCCCGCCGTTGTCGGCGAGACCCCCGATCGAAAGCTCGCGCTGCTGCGCACCAAGCTCAAGGAGCGCGAGCGCGATCTCGCCAAGCTCTCGCGGCTGTGGCGGGCCCGCGAAGAAGACCTGCGCCAGCAGGAAGCCAAGGTCCAGCAGAAGGACATCGAAGTCGAAGGCCTGCGGCTGCGCATCAGCGAGTTGACGGGCGAGCTCGAGCTGGCCCAGGCGACTCTCGTCGACAAAGAGGCCGACTGGGGCCGGCAGATCGGCGACACCTACGACCAGCACTCGCTCAATGAAGCCGAGCTGATCCAGCAGGTCGCCGGCAAAGAAGCAGAGGTCAATTCTCTCAAGACCAAGCTCCGAAAGACCGAAGACGCCGCCGCCACCGAACGCAAGGAGTTCACCAACCGCGTCCTCGAATGGGAAAAGGCCTACGCCGAATTCGAGCAGCACCATTGGAAGGTCGTCGTCGCCTCCGTCGACGAAGTGCAGCGCTTGCAGGATCAGGTGCAGCAGCGCGATCAGGTCAAGGGCCGGCTGCGCGCCGACGTCCGCGATCGCGACAACACAATCACCAAGCTGCGCGAACAAAAACTGGTGCAAAAGGCCGAGCTCTTTGCCAGCGGGCACGAAGCCGCCCTGGGCCAAGAACGCGCCGTCGCCGTCGTCCAGTCCGCCTTGGCGCAAGAACAACGGAAACGCCGGTTGGTGCAAGATGAGCTGTACGAGCTCCGCGCCGCGATCGTCGTCGTCGAAGAAGATCTGCGCAGGCACCAGAAGCTGCTGGGATGGTTCGCCGGCGAGCACCGCAAGCACATCGCCCGCCTCGCGCAGGTCGTGCGTGAGGGCGAGAGCGAGCGAATTCGCCTGCGCGACGAACGCGAGATCTACCGGCGCCGCACGGTGGAGCTCGAGGGCGCACTGTCCCAGGCCAACGCCTTGGGCGAGAGCGTCGCGGCGACTCTCTTTGCCCTCGACGATCGGAAGTCGCTCGTCGCCCGCGAGCAGATTCGCGTGCGCGATCACAAGCTCACCGAGCTCAGCGAAGATCGCACGCGCCTTCAGACCAGCGTCGAAGACCTGACCTCGCGACTCGGCCAGTCCGAGATGGATCACGCCTCCGAAAACGCCCGCGCCGACGAGCTGGAGCGCGATCTCGCCCATACCCGTGAGCGGGCAGCGGCGACGGAGACGCGGCTGCAAAACGGTCTCGAGGGCATGACCGGCGAGTGCGCGCGGTTGACCGACAAGCTGCAGGCCACCGAGCAGCATTTGTCGACGACGCGCGACGATCTCTCCCACGAGAAGCACAACCGGCAACAGCGCGAGCTCGAAGTCCAGAACATCGTCGAGCGCAAGGACAACGAGATCGCCGACCGCAGCCAGCGCGTCGCCGACCTCGAGCGCCACCTCGGGGACGCCAAAGAAGACATCGGCAACCTGCGCCGGACCATGTCGACGCGCGACGAGCGCATCACCGAGCTGTTGAACCGCGTGCGTCAGGCCGACGAGAAGCAGGTGCAGCTCGAGGCGCAGATCTTCCGACTCGATGCCAGCAACTCCGAACGTGAGTCCACCATCATCGCCCGCGACGAGCGCATCGCGGTCATCAGCGAAAAGCTGAACCAGCGCGATGGGCGGCTCGAGCTGGTCGAGGGCGAGCTCAAGAAGTCGCAGTCGTCGGTGCTCGATCACAAGGCCCAGCTCGATCGCCAAGATGCGCACCTGGCCGAGCTGCAGAAGCAGTTGGCGTCGTCGAGAGAAGAGACGCAGCAGAGTCGCGTCGAAGTCCAGGCCCGCAGCACCGAGCTCTTCGAATCCGAGCGTCGGGCCAGCAATCTCACCGCGGAGCTGCAAAACGCGCGGGCGGAGATCAACGCCGGGAGCGCCGTTGCTGAGCAGCTGCAAAGCCAGCTCGGATCCGCCGAGGCGCGCAACAACGAGCTTCGACGCACGCTCGAAGACTCCGACGCCAAACTGCGGGCTTCGCTCGGCGAGCTCGAGGCCGCGGGCCAGCGCACCGACCAGATCCGCAAGGACCTCGCCGCTGCCAAAGAGGCCCTCGCCCAGCGCAGCAACGAGCTCAGCGATCGAGCCCGGGCCTACGCCGACGTCGAACGGGCACGCGATCAGGTCAGCGCCACCCTGCAGCAGACGCGCGTGAGTCTCGAGCAGCAGACCCTCGAGCTCGAAGGAGAAAAGCGCGAGCTCGAGGAGCAGCTCTCGCAGCAGCTCACCGAAAACGGCTCCCTGTCGGCGAGCCTCTCTGACGCCGCCACTCACATCGAAGAATTGCAGGGGCGGGCCCGGCAGCTCGAAGGCGTCGTCGCTGATCGCGAGGGTCGCATCTCGGCCCAAGGTCAGGTGCTCAACCGGGCCGAGCAGCAGAGCTCCCAGCAACAAGCTCTCCTGGGCGAGCGCGAACAAGAGCTCAGCGATGTGCGCGCGGCCCTCGACGACGCCCGCCGCTCCATCGACGAGCGCGCGAAGTGGTTGGCGACCCGCGACCAGAGCATCGCCGAGCTCAAACTGGCCCTCGACGCCGAAAAAAAGCAGGCCATCAACCTGGGTGCCCGCTCCGGAACGCTCGAGCAGCAACTCGCCCAAGCCACCGCCGAGCGTGAGAAATTGCAGGCCAGCCTGGCGCAAAAAGACCAGCAGCTCTCAACGACGTCGTCGTCGACCAGCGAAGCCCTCGTCAATGAGCGCAAAAAGACCGAGGACGCTCGCGTCGAGTGGCGCCGCGTCTCGGAGCTCTTGGCGGCGAAAGAGGCCGAGCTCGCCGGCGCCCGCGCTGCCGAAGCACGCCTCACCGAGGTGCACAGGAGCGAAGCCCATGTTCGGGCCGAGTACCAAAAGCTCCGGGCACAGGCCGAGAAGATCGTCGGCGACAACAAAACCCTGAAGGCCATCGTCGAGAAGATCGACGGCGAAAAGAAGCTCGCCCTCGGCGACGTCGAAAAGCTGCGGGCAGAGATGAACGAGGTTCGTGCCCAGGCAGGAGCCCAACAAGCCCACCAGGCGCGGGCCGACGCCGAGCTCCAGGCCAAGCAGCTCAGCGATGTGCGGGCGCAACTGCAGCGCGCCGTCTTGCAGAACCAGCTGGTCCTCAAGCAGAAACAAGACGCCGACCTCGAGCTGGAAGCCGCGAAGGGCCAGGCCGAAGCCAACAAGGCCTCAGCGCTCGAGGCCCAACAAGCAGAGCTCACCCGCCTCGGCCGCGAGCTGCTGGAGGCCCGAAAAGCGCAGCGCGATGCTGTGGCCCAGGCCCAGCAGTCCAAGGCCGAGGCCGATCAGATCAAGAAAATGGCGGCCCAGCGGCTGGCCCAGACCAAGGTCGCGACCTTCCCGCCGGTGGCCGCCGCCCCCCGCGCCGTGCCGGCCGTCGGGGCTGCCTCCCTGGTTCCCCACGCCGTCAACCCACCCCGACCCGCGCCCCAAGATGGGCTCTCGTCCGAGGGGGCCTTCGATCCGCCCACCGTCGCGGTGCACGCCCCGGCCCCGGCCACGATGGGCGGCGACGCCTACGAGGGCCAAAAGACGCTGATGGTCGAGCGCCCTTCCATCCCCTCCCTCGCTCGGGGACCCAGCGAAAAAGGCTGAGCCAGCGGGCGCGTCATTCGATGACGAGCTCGATGTCGCCGGTGGCTTCGGCAGCGGTGGTGGCGAAGGCGTCGAGAGAAAAGGTGACCTCGAGGTCGCCGTCCAGCGCTTCATCGGTGCGCTCGAACTCGATGGTCAACTCGTCGGTGCAACCGTCGCCGCAGTTGCCAAAGGCGTCGATGCCGATGCGGGCTGAGCCCTGAGCCTGGGCGTCGACGATGTCGCCGGTGGTTTGTTCACCCGTGGTCTCGCTGCGCAGCGTGTAGACCAGGCTGCCGTCAGCGCCGTCGACGGCGACGTTCAGGCCCACTTCGCCGCCGGTGGTGGTGGCGTCGGGCGCCCGGAGGGTGGCGAGGGCGCCGAAGACGGCGCTGGGATTGTCGCCGTTGAGGACCACGGTCTGTTCGTCGCTGGCGCCCGAAAGGTCGGCGGCAGGACCCGTGCTCGCGATGCTGGCGACGACGCCAAGCGCAAAGATGAGCGCCGTCGACAGGCGATGACAGAGGGCTTTGCTTGGGCGGTGGCGCATCGCGGGACTGTAGCTTGCCGTCGACCGGGCCGCCGGTGACCCAGGTCCCCGTTGTTCGTCGTCGTCGTCGCTGACAGGCTCGGGCACGATGGCCGACGACCCCGCTTCCAGGCCACTGCCCACAAGCGAGTTCAATGCTCTGCGCGCCGCCCTCGGCCGCGTGCGGGCCGGGCTCCTTGCTGCCGACGATGAACGCGTAGAGCACCTCGCTCCGCTCATCGCCTGGCTGAACGATCCCGCCCTGCTCGCTGTGCCCGCCACCGCACCCGTCGCCAGCCACTCGGGTGCCGCGCGCTTGTGGGCGCTCAGGCAGCACCTCGCCCGCTACCACGACGACGCCAAAGCGCTGGGTGACGTCGTCGGCGCCGTCTTGTTGCACGCGAGCGCGCTGGATTTCTTCGCGCGCACCGGGTTGCCGGGAGAGGCGCGACTTTTCTCCGAGCTCTTCGATCGGATCGCGAGAAAAACCCTGCCGAGTCCCGCCGACGACAGCGACCTGGCGTTGGTGCTGCGGCGCGGGCTGGCCGCACGACGCTTTCTGCAGAGCGCCCCCGCCGGCGTCGTCGTCGACCTCTTTGCCTTGCTCGAGCTGCACAGCCCCACGCTCGAGTCGGGCCTGGCAAAGGCCGGCGGCGACGTGCGCGACGCCATCTCGGTGCTGGCGGTGCGGGTCGCTCACCTGGGTGTCGCCGTCGACATGCGCCCGCGCGGGGCCGAGGGCGGATTGGCGGATTCTCCCTTCCTCGATCTCCCGCGCTGGTGCGATCTCGTGCTCGAACGACGCCCCAGCGACGAGGGGGGATTCGCCGCCCTCGGGCCGGGGGGCCAGGGGCGCCACCGCATCGGCGGGGCCCAAACGTGTCTGCGTCGTTGTCGAGCGGAGCTGCAGAAGATCCACGCCACTCTCTTGTCGGGATCGGTGAGCGTCGATCTGGTCTTTCGCCTCGACCTCGCTGATCGTCAGCTGATCCGCCTCGAGCGCCTGCTCACCCTCGTCGATCCCGGCGCCGACGCCCGCGCCGCCGTCGCCGTGCAGAGCGTGAAGGAGCTGCTCGACGCCGGCGAATCCGACACGAGCCTGCGGGGCCTGTTCGCCGACAACACGAGGCTGCTGGCGCGCCGCATCGTCGAGGCCACGGGCTCCACCGGCGAGCACTACATCGCGTCGTCGTCGTCGGAGTACCGCGCCATGTGGCGATCAGCGGCGGCCGGTGGAGCCTTCATGGCCTTCGTGGCCACCGTGAAGTTCTTGCTCATTTGGTGGAAGCTGCCGCCCTTTTTCTCGGGCCTCGCTGCCTCGTTGAACTATGCGGGCGCGTTCCTGCTCATGCAGGTCCTGCACATGACGCTGGCGACGAAGCAGCCGTCGATGACCGCAGCGACGTTGGCAGGTGCGCTCGATGAACACGGGCGCTCGGGCGTGCATCGTCTGGTCGAGCTGATCGCCCGCACCGCCCGGACCCAGGTGGCGGCGATCGGCGGCAACATCGGCGCCATCATCCCAGTCAGCATCGCGCTGCATTTTGCGATCCTCGGGGTGCGCGGCAAGCCCTTCCTCGACGACCACGACGCCGACCATGTGCTGCAGGCCCATCACCTGTGGCATTCCGGCTCGGTCTTCTTCGCGGCGCTCACCGGCGTCTTCTTGTGGAGCTCCTCGGTGGCTGGTGGTTGGTGCGACAACTGGGTGCGCTACCGCCGACTGCCCGAGGCTCTCGCCACCAACCGACGCATCCGCGGGGTCCTGGGCGTGGGCGCGGCCAACAAGCTGGCCAGCGTCGTCGACAAACACGGGGCCGGGGCCTTCGGCAGCGTCTTTTTCGGAATGGTCTTGGGCCTGACACCCGTCGTCAGCACCTTCTTTGGTCTGCCGCTGGACATCCGGCACGTCACCTTGGCGACGGGCTCGGTGGTGTTGGCCGCGTTGTCGGAGCTCGGTGCTGGACACCTCGAGAGCGCCGAGTTGGGGTGGGCCGTCGCCGGGCTGGGGGGCATCGCGCTCATGAACTTCACCGTGAGCTTTGCGCTGGCGCTGGCCGTCGCCCTGCGCGCCCGCGACGTCGACGGTAGGGTCTTCCGCCTCTTGGTGGCTGCCGTGTTCGGACGCTTCGTGCGCAGGCCCTGGGAGTTCGTGCTGCCGCAGAAAAAGGCCGAGCCGATCACGACGTCGTAGTCAGCTCCGTCATCAGCTCAGGAAGCCGCGCACTTCGGCATGGGGTCGGGCGATGAGCTCAACGGCGATCAGGCGATCGGGTTTCGCCGTCTGCTTGACCGCTTCGAGGGCCGCCTCAACGTCGCCGAGCGGACCGGCCAGGGTGAACCATCCCTTGCCGCCGACGCCCAGCGCCAGATGCAGGCGCAAGACCGCGACGGCCGTGGCTTTGAGGGCGGCGTCGGCGGCCAGGATCGCGGCGGACACCGTGGACGTCTCGACGATGCCGATGGCCTCTCCCGGCTCTGCGACGATGGCCCGGTCGATGGCGGGCAAGAGCGCGTGGTGCACGCCGGACAAGAAGAGCTCGTCGACGACGTCGCTGCCGGCGATGCTCCGGGCCTCTTCGATGCTCTCCAAGGTCGAAGCAACGTCGCCGCCAAAGACCAGCAGGAAGCGTCCGGGGGAGACAGGTCGCGCCACCTTCACTGTGACCGGTGCCTTCTTCACGACGGCGTCGAGCACGACGAAGCCGCGGGCGATCGAGGAGGTTTCGATCACTGCCAGGGCCTGGAGCGCCGAAAGCGGCATCGCCTAGGCGCGTCCGACCTTCGCGCTGGTGGCGGCGGGTGCGTATTTGGCGTCGTAGGCAGCGCAGCATTTCTCGACGACGCGGATGGCTTCGTCGGTGCCCAGAGGAGCAGCGACCCGCACCTCTTTTTCCTCCAGCGCTTTGTAGTCGCCGAAGAAACGCATGATCTCGTTCATGCGGAAGGGCAGCAGGTCGTCGAGGGAACGCACCACCTCGAAGGCAGGATCGCCGACCATGACGCCGATGATCTTGTCGTCGGTCTCGCCCTGATCGACCATGGGCATCACGCCAATCACCCGCGCCGAAACGATGCAGCCCGGTTGGATGTCGTCTTGGGCGAACACGAGGATGTCGAGGGCGTCGCCGTCGTCGTCGAGGGTGCGGGGGATGAATCCATAGTTCGCTGGATAGTGAATGGCGCCATAAAGCACGCGGCTGGCCCGCAGCAGGCCGCTCTCCTTGTCGACCTCGTATTTCACGCGACCGCCCTTGTTGATCTCGATGAAGGCGTCGACGACGCGGGGGGCACCGCGTCCGGGGGTGAGATCGTGCAGGGGATTCATGGCGCCGACAGTGCCTGACGTCCCGGGCGTCCGGCAAGGCCGGTCGCAAGGGAACTGGTCAGCGCGTGCGCGTGAGGTTGCCGTAGCCGATGGCTTCGGTGCCCCGCCACAACCGGCCGTCGGCGTCGATGCCAAGTCGCTCGAGCACGGCCAGGGTCTTGCGGTTGGCGCTGGCGATGGCGTCGTCGACGTTGGATCCGGTGATCCACGCCGGCAGGAAGAAGGCGAAGAACACCGGGGCGAAGTTGTCGCCGCCGTGGCCGACGAAGGCGCTGGCTCCGGCTTTCATCCAGCGCGGACCCTGACGGGCGTCGCCTGCCCCGGTGTCGTAGACGAGGCGCAGCCGGGGGACCTGGGGTGCTCGCTCGATCCACGAGACGTAGTCGGCGCCGTGGGCGAAGAAGTAGAGATCGACCTCGCAGGCGTCGTCGTCGGCCTCGGCGAGGGCCTCGATCAGCTCGGCCCTTTTGTTGTTGCCGCCCGTTGCCGTGAAGGTTTCGACCTCGTCATAGCTGAGCTCGAGCCAGGGCAGGGTCCAGGCCCAGGTTCCCAACTGCTGCTCGAGCGGAACGTTGTCGCGGTAGGCGATGGCCGTGCGGCAGCCGACCGGTGGCTGCGATAGCGCGGACTGCACAGCTGCGCCCCCGACGGCGACGACGACGACGGCTGGCAGGACGGACCAGCGAGCGAGGACCTTCATGAACCGCAGCATGGCCAATGAACTCCCGGTCGTCGTGTGCGCGCCGTCAAAGGCTCAGGCAGAAGGCAACGGGCGGAGGGTTCATTCCTGTGGAGCCGGCATTCCTTCCTGGGCTACAGACCGCTGGTGGCTCTTTCCCGTTTTTTCGCCGCAGCCCTGGCTCCGCCGACGCCGTCTTGGATCGTCGGTCGCCTCCCACCGAAGTCGTCGCCGGCGTTGGCGCGGCTGCGGCTGCTGTCTCGGCCTCTGGTCGTCGACGTCGCCCTCGAGCCCGGTGATCAAGTGCTGGGCTTTGGCGCGGGGGCCGTGGGAGCCCCAACGCGCAAGGGCCAGCGTCTGCGTCTGATGAACCGCGACACGATTTTCTACGGCATCGACGGCGCGCTCTACGCATCGTTCCCGCTCTTTTGGGTGCGGGGCACCTCTGAGACCTTCGCGGTGTTGGTGCTGACCGCTTTGCCGCTCGACGTCGTCGTTTCGCCCGAGAACGTCACCTTGCGCGGGCCCCCAGAGGCCGTGGCCGACGTCGTGGTTTTTTCGGGATCGCCGCAGGAGATCCTCGCCGACATCGCTGCCCTCACGGGACGCAGCTTCGTGCCGCCGGCCTGGGCGCTGGGCTTTCACCAATCGCGCTGGAGCTACCGCACCGCTGCCGAAGTCGAAGCCGTCGTCGCCCGCTTCCGCAAGGAAGAAATCCCGTTGGATGTCGTTCATCTTGATATTCACTATATGGATGAATATCAGGTATTCAGCTGGCATCCAGAGCGCTTTCCCGAGCCCAAGTTGATGCACCAACGTCTCGAGGCGGCCGGCGTGCGCACCATGGCCATCATCGATCCCGGCGTGGCGGTGGGCGCGGCCCTTCCCCACGATGAGCTTCTGCGGCTCGATGGATGCCTCAAGACCCGGCAAGGACAGACCTACGTCGGCAAAGTATGGCCGGGTGCGACGGTATTTCCCGACTTCGCCAAAGAGGGCGTTTCTGCGGCGTGGTCGCGCTTTCACAGTGTCTTGCTCGATGCGGGTGTGGCCGGATTCTGGAACGATATGAACGATCCAGTCTTGAAGGTCGGGATCGTCTACGATCCCCTGGCCGAAGACATCGTGCACAGCGACGGCAGCCACGCCGCCAAGCGCAATCTCTACGCCAACGAGATGGCAGCGGCGACGACGACGGCGTTGGCGGCGGCGCGTCCTGCCGAGCGCTCTTTCGTGTTGTCGCGCTCGGGCTTCGTCGGAATCCAGCGGCATGCGGCGCTGTGGACGGGCGACAATTTCTCCTCGTGGGAACAGCTGCGCGAGGGGCTGTACATGATCGTGCACCTCGGCCTCAGCGGGGTGCCCCTGAGCGGCGCCGACGTCGGCGGCTTCGGCGGCCGCCGCGGCAAATACGGCATCGTCAAGACCAAGCCCTCGTCGGAGCTCTTCGTTCGCTGGCTCGAGCTGGGCGCGCTCATGCCCTTCTGCCGCGTGCACTCGGTGCTCTATGGACCCCGGCAGGAGCCCTGGAGCTTTTCAGATGAGGTGACCACGCTGTCGCGACGCATCTTGCGTCGTCGCTACCGCCTGTTGCCTTTGCTGTTGAAGCTGGCCCGCGCCGCGTCGTCGACCGGGCTGCCGCTCCTGCGTCCCCTCTGGCTGCACCACGAGGTGCCTGCGGAACACGCGGCCTTGGCAGCGACCCAAGTGTTGGTCGGGCAAGACCTGCTCTTTGCGCCCGTGCTCGAGCGGGGAGCGAGAAAGAGATCGCTGTGGCTGCCCCCGGGATCGTGGATCGAGCTGCGCAACGCCCAGGTGCACTGCTTCGCCAACGGCGGCGTCGTCGACGTCGACGCTCCCTTGGGTGAGCCCCCCCTGTTCGTGCGCGGCGGCGTGCCTTTTTTCTTCGCGGCGGCCGGTAAAAACGCCGCCGACACCCTGCGCAGCGCCTTGGCTTTGGAGCTGTTGGCGCCATCGATCCAAAAGCAAGCTTCGTCGCTGTTGCTCGAAGACGGCACCAGCACTGCTGCCCCCTGGGAGCTCCATGTCGACGCCGTTGACGACGACGGTGAGCTAGTGCTGGGTTTTTCGATCGACGACGCTGGCTTTCAACCGCACCAGCGCACCATCGAGGTGAGGGTTCCCCCCGGCTTCACGCGCGCGGCCATTGACGGTGTCGCAACCCCAGTGGTGCAGCGGCGGCTCGACCTCGAAGACCGCAACGTCGTCGTCGCTGCTGTCGAGGTCCCCCTCGCGGCGCGGCTCATCAGCATTCGCTGAGCGGTCGCGCAGGGTCGTTTCTGTGTCGCTGCACGCTTCCGCGGCAGCCGTCGCCAACCTGATGGCGGCTTCCCGTTAGCGGTTCGGCTCTCTAGGAGCGACCCAAAGCGACCCGGGGATCCGCCGCGGGTCGTGACGCGACGACGTCGACAGGATAGGTCTGGGCCATGTCCGTCGAGACCTCAGCGACCGCCCCCAGTGCCGCGTCCCCTGCTTTGCCGCCTGCGCTGCGGGCTCTGCCGCCCTGGCCTTTGCTGGCCCTGCTCTCGGGCCTGCTGGTGGGTCTGAGTCAGCCCATCGTCGTCGAGAGCCTGACCGGCAAGACTCCCCTCGACGGCAGCGGCCTGACGGGTCTGTTGGCCCTGGTTGGCCTGGTGCCAGCCCTCGTCGCCATCGACGGCGTGGGACCCAAGCGCGCCTACGCCGTTGGCTTCGTGACTTGGCTCGTCGCCTTCTGCGTCATCGTCCAGTGGCTGATCACCACCATCCACGTCTACGGCGGCCTGCCCCTGCTCGTGGCGGTGCCCACCCTCTTGTTGCTGACCTCGGCCATCGGGGCCTACGTCGCCGCCGCCTTCGCTGTCTCTCGCATCACGGCGCGCTTCTTTGGCTGGCCGCTGTGGGTCACTTTTCCGCCGGCCCTCGCCGCCGTCGAGCTGCTGCGAAACCTCGGACCCGTCGGCGGCTTTCCCTGGGGATCGATCGGCCATTCCTTTGCCACCGTGCCGGTGTTCCTGCAGGCCGCCAGCGTCGTCGGACTCACCGGGCTTACCTTTGGGGCGGGCTTGGTGAACGCGTGCCTGGCGAGCGTGCTGAGCGCGTGGTGGTGCGGCCAACGCTTCGATCGCCGGCCCCTCGTCGTCGTCCTCGCCTCTCTCGCATTGTGGGGCGGCTTTGGTGCCGTGCGCTTGCAAGACGATGTGCTCGGCGGACCCAGCGTGAAGGTCGCGCTGCTGCAGCCCAACGTCAACGAAGGCCTCGCCGATCTGACCCACGAGCCCAAGGCCAACATCCTCGAGCGCTTCCACGAGCTCGAGCGTTCGGCTCTCGAGCAGGGCGCCGAGATGATCCTCTGGCCCGAAGGTTCCTTCCCCACCCGCGGTCTCAACCGTGAGCTCAAAGACCTGAGCAACGTGAAGCTGGTGCCCGAAGGGATGCAGCCCCCGCAGGCCAGCGTCGTCGGCGTCGTGACCGTCGGCAAAGAGCGCGGCGACGACGGCAAGATGCACCCGGTGCGGCACAACTCCGGCTTCGTCGTCGACCAAGACCTCAAGGTCCATGGTCGTTTCGACAAGACCCACCTGGTGCCCTTCGGCGAATACGTCCCTTGGCCCTTCGGTGCCATCGTGCGCCAGTTCATTCCCCTGGGAACTACGACGCCTGGGAACCACTTGCAGCCCATCGACGTCGACGTCGACGGCGCCGCCACGCGGGGGAAGCAGCGGCTCCGCATTGGCATCACCGTTTGCTACGAGGGCGTGTTCCCTGAGGTGTCGCGCGCCTTGGCCAACAACGGGGCCACCTTCTTCGCGAACCTCACCGACGATCGCTGGTACGGCGTCAGCGGCATGGCGAGCCAACACCTCCTCATGTACGCGCTGCGGGCCGCAGAGACGGGGCGTCCCGTGGCCCGCTCGACCAACACCGGCATCTCGGCCTGGGTCGATGTGCATGGCGGCATGCATAAAAAGACCGGCCTCTATGAGGAGAATTTGGTCGTCGATAATGTGCCGTTGAAGAATATTGACACTCTGTATCTGAAGCTCGGCGACTGGCTGGCTTACCTCTCTTTGCTCTTCACCCTCGGGTGCTGGTTCACGGCGATGGTCGGGGGGCGCGATCTCCTGGCCCGCCCCAAAGGAGCGACGACATTGGTGTTGGGCTTCATGGGTGCTGCGGCGGTGCTTGGCGGTATGGGGCAGTGGTTGAACATCGGAAGCATCGACGAAGCACTGTCTACTAAATCGATGCTACTGACCATCAGCGGGCTCCTGGTGTCGGTGGGTGCGCTCTCCCACCGCCAGTGGGGACGCCGGGCCATCCAGGTGCTGGGTGCATTGTGCGTGGTCTTTGGCCTCATCGCGGTCTCTTTGGCGGGGGCCCAAAGCTTGGTCGTCGTCGTCGCCGGCGTCGTCCTCTTTCTCGTCGCGCGCAAGCACCCGGCGCTGCGCCAGCCGCCCGCGATTCAGTCATGAGGGTCGCCCTGTTCCACGACGGCGACCCGCGTCTTCCGCGCCTGCGCAGTGAGCTGGGAGCCCTGGGTCACGAGGTGCTCGTCATCGGTCCGGGCGTGGCGCTGGCGGGTCTGACCGAGCTCTTCGATCGCCAGCGCCCCGACGTCATTCACTCGCTCGGTCGCGGTCCTATTGCCCTGCTGCTGGGCACCTGGTGGCGCCGGCAGCTGCGCGATCAGGGCACCCGCCGCGCCCACGACGTCGATCCGCACCTGCCCCTGGTCGACGTCGTCATCGACGGCAGCCTGATGGGCGAGCACCTGGTCGAGGCCTACTTCCGTCTGTTGCGCCTGAGGTAGCCCGGTCGCGCGCGGTGGCTGCTCGGTGACTGGCCCGAAGCGACCAAGGCCCACAGCTATTTCAGGATCGAGATCTGGGCGGGGTCACCGATGACGATCTCAGGCCCCTGAAAGACCTTCACGCTGCCCCGCACCCGCACCATGCGCCCCTGAAATGCACTGGCCGGCATTACGCCGACGGCGCTGAACTTCTCGAGATCTTTGGCGAAGATCACCGCGGTGAAGGGGGGCCGTTTCTCGTCGGCGAAACGCAATTGGATGCGGCGCTCGCTCACATTGGTGGCGACGACGATGCCTTCGACGACGGCGTCCTTGCCGATCACGTGTAGGGCTTCGCCGGGCGAAGCGGTGGGGGTACCGACGTCGGTGGCATCGACGAAGGCTGTGACGTCCCCTTGGGGCAGGCGCACCTCGAACCAAGTGCGATCGCGGCGGTGGAGCTCGCCGACCACGAAGAGCTGATCGTCGCGTCCCAGGCGCAGCACCACCGGGCTCTTGTCGTCGGCGGTGGCGTGGGCCTCCGTCTTCACCGCCGAAACCGGCGCTTGGAAGACGCGACTGCGCGCCCAATCCCGGTGGAAGAGGCGGGCGTAGTAGCCAGCGATCTTCGGGTGGGAAAGCACGACGCCGACTTCTCGGTTGCCTTTGAAAGAATTCTCAGTCCAATTAATAGAGCCAACAAAGACCTCTTTGCTGTCGCAAATAACTCCCTTGGTGTGAATCTTCTCCAGCGCGGTCGTCTCGAGATTGATGACCTTCGCGACAAGGTCTAGACCCTCTTTCTCGGCCAGTTCGTTGAGGTAGAGTGCTGTATCATCATTGTCGCGATCTTCGTCGTCCTGCACATTGTACCAGGTGCTGTCCAAGAGCACCCGCGTTTGCACCCCACGCCGGGCGGCGGCGACCACGGCTTGCAAAGCCAGATTGGGGACGTCGCCTTCGGTGTCTGCGTCGTCATTTTTCTTCCCCCAGCGCCGACGGATGGAATTCTGCTCGACGAAAAGCGTCGTCTTGGCCCGGCCGATGAGCCCGATGAGTGCGCTGTTTTCGTTCAAGCTGGTGTCGGGCGACAGCACCAGCTCGAGGTCCATGACGTCGTCGACGACAACGGGAGCTTGGGGGGTGTCGTAGCGACCGCTGTGCACGCTGTCGTCGGGCACGAAGCCGGGATCGCGGTAGGGCAGGCCGTAGGCGTCGGTGGCAGAGTCATTGATGCCGACGATGTCGGCGAGCAGCGATTTTCTTTTGTCTTTGGAATCGAAAGCGAGGTCGGCGTCCCACACGGCGCGCAGCTGGCGCACGAAGTCCTTGTTCTCGATGTGAACCATCCAGCCGCGGTTGCCCCAGCTGTTGATCGCCGGCACGCCGCTGCGGCCATAGTTTTCGCTGCCGATGATGACCTTCGCGTCGTCGAGGATGACGTATTTGCTGTGGTCGAAGCGGTAGCGCGGCTTCACCGGATTCTTGGCGGAGCCGCCGATGAAGTAGACGGCGATGCCGGCCTTGCTGCATCGATCGAGGAGCCAGCGCTCGACGTCAGCGATCCCTCCCACCGGCGCACCCTCGAGGTAGAGGGTGACGTCGACGCCACGGGCCTTCGCCTTCATCAGGCCTTCGACGATCTTGGGGTTGGTGAGCTCGTAAATGCGCACGCGGATCGATCGTCGCGCTTCGGCAAAAGCATCGAGCAATGCCTTGTGGTTGTTGTCCGGCGCCGACGTCGCCAGCACCCGTGCTTTGGTGTGCAGGCGCTGGGTCAAAAAGGTCGTCTGCCCCGCGTGCTCGATGCGGTGGGTGGGCTCTTCTCCGAGGCGTTTTTCGGAGAAGCCCGAATCCCAGTCAGCGGCGCTGTCGCTCTCCTTCAGCAGACAGCCAATCTCGTCGTGGTCCCGGGCCAACACCTGCCCCGTCCACCCGTAGAAGCTGGTGTTCGCCAGCCGCACCGGCCCGCCCTTCCAGGGGAGATCGCTGAAATCATCGGCGGTGTAGACCTCCTCCTTGGTGGTCTCGTAGGCAACGAAATCGACGACGTCGCCGCCGTCGTCGACCAAGGCCACGGTGCCGCGGGTGCCGGGGAGCTTCAAGAACGATCCCGGTCCCTCGAGGTCGGGCACCTCGGGCGACGTCGGCTCGGCCTCGAAGTCAGGTGGATGGCCCCAAACCCGCACAAAGCCCCACGACGTCGCCGCCGCCCACAGCTCGCCGCCCGGCGGCAACACCGTCCCCTGGGGAAAACGCAGCCCGGAGACGCTGCCTTCGTCTTTGGGGGCGTGCTCCGCCGTCGATTTCTTCTTCTTGCGGGGTGTGAAGGATTCGGTGAGCACAAAGCCGCTCAGCGAAGCTGCTTTTTTGGGGTCCGTGTTCTTCAGCCGGATGGCGCTGTCGGGCTCGGGGTTGCCTGGCAAGTAGCCGTCGAAATGAACACCCGAGATCCGCACTGGGCTGGCTCCAGCCGCGGCGAGGGCAGCGATGACGACGACACCACAGAACATCGCCGCCGGAGGTAGCCCAGACCGAATCGGATGTCTCCCGAGCGCCACCGCGGCCCTTTGGTGGCTACGCTCTCTGCATGCCACTGCTTCGTTTGGTGCATGCGCTCGAGCGCCGTCGGCCGGGCCGGAGCTTCGCGCTCGGGCTCACCGTGCGTCGGCCGGGACTGCAGGCGGCAACCGCCACCGTCGTCGCCAGCACGCGGGTCGCCGGGCAGGGACCCCGGGCCCTCGTCGTCGGAACGGGGGATCGCGTCGATGTCGCCGTCGGTGGCGACGCCGCGCCGCTGCCGGGGGGCCTGTCCTCGCAGGCCGGCGACGGGCTCCTGCCGCGCCACCTGGCCATCCTCGTCGTGCCCTTGCCCAACGGCACCCTCCTGCGGGCGATCTCCCTGCACCCTGATCGTGGATTCGCGGTGCTCTCCGTCGACGCAGCCACGCCCACGGTCGGCACCATCGACCGGCTCGAGACCTCCACCGGCAGCGTCGTGGCCTGGAACGCCCTGCGGCTGGCCTTCGGCGGCTTCATCCTCGACGTCGTCGTCGACGGCCCCGGCGCCGGCGATGTGCTCGAGATCCTGCCCGCCGGCCGCCAGCTCGCCTTCCACGTCGGTGCCCCCCTGCGGAACATGGGGACCGCCGTATCGTCGATCGCTGGACCGGCCCTCGACGGCGCCGGGGGCGGGGGCCACGCCATCCCCGCCTTGGTGCACAGCCACGACGACGATCCCATCGAGGGCGGCCTGATGCTGCGCGCGCGCACGGGCATCGTGCGCGTCGACATCCCCACCGGTGATCTGCAGCGCGGCGTGCTGGTCGGGCGCTCTCGACGCTGCACCTTGGGCCGCGGCTTCGACGAAAACGACGGATTGTCACGTGTGCACGCGCTGGTGGTGGGCCTCGATGAGCCGGGTGCCGTTGGCGTCTTCGCCTTCGACTTGGCGAGCCGCTACGGTCTGCGGGATGTCAGCCGCCCCTCTCGACTGGTGCCCATGGCCCGGCTCGACGATGGCATCGGTTGCCTCGTCTACGGTGCCGGCTACCTCACCTGGGAAAATGCGTGAGCCAACTCAGACGGCGGCGGGCCAGAGCCGACGACGTCGACCCAGCGCCAGCACCACCAGCGTCGCCGGCAAGGCCATGGGAACGGTGGCGCAGCCCGCAGGGTCGTGCACATTTTGGATCACGACTCTCTTGATCCCAGGGCCTTCGCCTTCGCCTTCGCCTTCGCCTTCGCCCCCGTCGTCGCCCTCGCCCTCCTCACCCTCACCCTCGCCTTCGCCTTCGCCCTCACCCTCGCCTTCGCCTTCGCCTTCGGAGGCATCCAGGCGCGTGAGACGAAGGGCATCGAACACCAACTGAGTGGTGCCGGGCTCGCCGGTGTTGTCGGCGAGGTGGACAAACTGGCCATCACCAGCGGTGAAGACGAGGTCGGCGGCAACCGGGGTCCAGCCGTCGGCGGCGGTTTGGTCGATGAGGAAGTCGTCATCGATGCCGTCGTGATGCACCACGTAGTTGGCTTGGCGCGACTGGGCGTAATCCGCTTCGGTGTAGGCCTCGACACGGTAGTGGCCGGCTTCGGCAAGGCGTAGGTTCCAGGTGCCGAAATTTGCCTCGGCCGCACTGCTGGTGGTGTGGGTCCAGATGAGGCCGTCGTCGTTGCCGGTGCCATCGACCTGGCGCAGGTACTGCTGCGGACCGCCGCCCTCGAAGCACAGACCGCCTTCGTCGACGACGCCGCCCGCCGCAGGCAGGGGCTCGCAGATGGGGCAATCGCTGGCGCAGGCGTCGTGGTCTTCGTCGCCGGTGCAGCGTCCGTCGCCGCACACCGTGGGACCCACGCGCAGCGTGTCGAGCTGACTCTGGTCGCCATTGAAGCGGTTCATGTCGACATCAGAGTTGCCTCCGCCGATCCCTTGCACGCGACCCGTCGAGGAGTGCTGCCAGATGTTCCAGTGATCCCATCCCGTGGCGATGGTGGGGCAGGCGGCGGAGGTGTACTGGGCGTGCCACAGGGTGTGGTTGTTGAACTCGGTGGTGTTGTCGGTGAGCTCGGCCCACGAGTAACGGCCGCCGTAGATCATCGGGTCCGCGCCGGTGCCCTCGCGCATCACCTCCATCCAGGTGCGCATGCGATCCAGGCGCACACCGATGTCAGCGATGCCGTCGTCGGTTTCGATGTCCATGGTGGGCGGCAGGTCACCGGGCTCGAGGGCGCCCATGTGGTCGAGGACGAGCTGGGCTTGCTCGGTGGGGTCGTCGTCGGTGCGCCAGAATTGGTAGACGCCGCGGATGACGCCGACGCGCTGGGCCTCGGCCCAGTTCCGGTCGAACTGGGGATCGTAATAACCAGTCCCGTCGGAGACCCGAATGATGGCAAAGACGACGCCGTCGTCTTTGACTTGGTCCCAATCGATGGTGCCCTGGTATTTGCTGACGTCGATTCCTTTGGTGGTGGGTCCGTCGGCGCAGATGGTGGTGGCGGCTTGCTCGAGGGTGCCGGGCAAGGCCGCCGAGAGCCCGTCGCCCATGGCGAAGTCGCCTTCGAGCGCGCACCCCCAGCTGCTGAGAACGCCAAGCAAAAGAGCGGGACCCGTCAGGCTTCTGTTCATTGTGCTCCCGGCGTCGACCCAGCCAACGGGCGGAGCATCTCGCGACGGCGGACCCAGCCCATCGGTCAACCGCCCTATCACGCTGCCTCAGGCCGGCACGCCGTGCTTCCTGTCA
This sequence comes from Myxococcales bacterium, assembly GCA_023248635.1. Lineage (GTDB taxonomy): Bacteria > Myxococcota > UBA727 > UBA727 > VGSZ01 > VGSZ01. The sequence continues at coordinate 10,383 of JAHFED010000055.1, read as the reverse complement.
CGTCTCAGCGGATGAGGTCGAGAGCGAAGGGGAATTCGTAGACCTCGCCGTCACGGGCCTTCACCGCCGCGATGATCGAGCAAACCAGGTCGACGACGCACAAGAAGATCCACACGGGGATCGCCACCACCATCCCAAGCCCCAAGGTGACGACGGAGAAGACGACGGCGACGACGCCGGCCAGCAGCAGGGTCAGCTGGAAGTTCAGCTGCTGCCGGATGTGCGAGCGCAAGAACGCACTCTTGTGGGCGAAAGCGACGTAGGCGACGGCCGGCACCACGATGTCCAGCACGCCCGCAGTGGACACGCTCAGCGCGATGGTGGCGAGGTGCAGCAGCGCGGCGACCCCGCGATCGGCATCGGAAGAACTGAGGCCAGCGGCGTCGGAAGCAGCAAGGTCGTCTTTGGTCATTTTCTGTGCAGTCCTCCTCGTGGACGGTGATGGACGAAAACTAGGCACGCGCCGAGGCCGACTCCGTGCGCGCATCACATCCGGCGGACCAAGGCGTCGTCGTCGCCGTCAGGTGAGCGGTCGCTCTTGGCTGCGCAGTTGGTAGACGCCACGGCTCGTGGCCACCGCCCGGCCGGCGTCGTCGACGATTTCGCCGTCGAGCACGAACTCGGCCTTCCCGCGCGCGCTCGCGTCGGCTTCGATGGCTGCGATGAGAGCGTCGTCGAGGCCGATGGAGATGGTCACGTCGCTGGTCACGGGCTTGAGGAATTTCAGGTCGAGGGACTTCACGATGGGGAAGAAACGTTCGGCGTCGAAGCTGGACAGAAAGAGCGCGCCACCGGGGATCTCGGCCACCGTGAAGAGGGCGCCGGCGTACATGGTGCCGATGTGGTTTTCGTTTCCCGCAAAGGGCATGCGGCACCGCACGAACCCGCGACGCAGCTCGACGACTTCGAGGCCGCTGCGCTTCACGAAGGCGATGCCTTCCTCCAACAGCTGCTTGGCGATGCTGAAATCCATCCGCGTCCGTAGCGCGATCGAGAACGCCCCGACAGAGGCTCGGGGCGTTGCGACAATCCGTCAGCAGTGATCAGCCCGCGAGAGCGGCCTTCACAAGGTTCTGAACGTCCTTGCCATCGGCGCGACCATTGATCTTGGCCATGGCTGCCTTCATGGCCTTGCCGAGGTCCTTCACCGAGGTGGCGCCGACTTCGACGAGTGCTTCCTTCACAAGCGCTGCGACCTCGTCTGGTGCCAGTTTCTTGGGAAGAAAGGACTCGATGACGCCGAGCTCGAAGACCTCTTTTTCAGCCAGATCTTGTCGATCTGCTTTGGTGAATTCCTCGATGGACTCTTTGCGCTGCTTGGCCATCTTGACGAGCACTTCGAGCACCATCTCGTCCGTCGGCGCCATCTCACCGCCGCCTTCGGTGCGGGTGTTGATCACCTTGTTTTTCACTTCCGTGCGAATGGAGGCGAGCGCGTCCTTCTTGGGATCGCGGGCCTTCATGGCGTCTTTCCAACCAGCGGTGATGTCGTCGAAGAGGGGCATGTGCGCAACGTTGCCGATGAGGGCCCCGTGCGCAAGGCCGCACCTCACAGGATGTAGCGGGACAAATCTTCGCGACCCAAGAGGGGGGCGAGCCTTTTTTCGACCAGGGCGCGGTCGACGACGAGGGATTGTCCCCGTTTGTCGGCGGCGTCGAAGGATTCGTCTTCGAGGAGCTTCTCCAAAACCGTCGAGAGCCGACGCGCGCCGATGTTCTCCTGACGCTCGTTGGCCGCGGCGGCGACCTCGGCGATGGCCTCCAATCCGTCGTCGGTGAAGCTGACTTCGAGGCCTTCGGTGGCCAGCAGCGCCGCCGTCTGCTTGATGAGCGAGGCCTCGGTCTCCTTGAGGATCTTGACGAAGTCGGCGCGGGTGAGCGGCTTGAGCTCGACGCGGATGGGCAAACGTCCCTGCAGCTCGGGAATGAGGTCCGAGGGCTTGCTCATGTGAAAGGCGCCAGCGCAGATGAAGAGCACGTGGTCGGTGCGCACGGGGCCGTGCTTCGTCGACACCGTCGATCCCTCGATGATGGGAAGGATGTCGCGCTGCACGCCTTCGCGAGAGACGTCGGGACCGTTGCGCCCCGAGCCCGCGATCTTGTCGATTTCGTCGATGAAGATGATGCCGGTCTGCTCGGCTCGCTGGATGGCTTCGCGGGTGATGGCGTCGGCGTCGACGAGCTTGGCTGCCTCTTCTTTTTCGAGCAGGGGACGCGCGTCTTTGATGCTGAGCTTCTTGCGCTTTTTCTTGCCGCCGAAGGCCGCCGCCAGTGCCTCCTGCAGACCGCCGAGCTGCTCGCCCATCTGACCCTGGTCCATGCCGGGAGCAAACATCTGCAGCGCCGGCGCCTGCGCCGTCAGATCGAGCTCGATCTCCCGATCCTCCAGCTCGCCTTTGTCGAGCATCTCGCGAAAACGCAGACGGCTGCGATCCTCCTGCGGCGGCGACGACGACGACGTCTGATCGAAGGGAACACCGCGGCCGGCGGGACGGGGCAAGAGAGCATCGAGCAAGCGTTCGTCGACGGCGGCCCGGGCCTTGATGACGACGTCGGCCATGGCTTCTTCGCGCACCATCTTGATGCTGGCTTCGAGCAGATCGCGCACCATGGAATCGACGTCGCGGCCGACGTAGCCGACCTCGGTGAATTTGGTGGCCTCGACCTTCACGAAGGGCGCGCGATCGAGCCTGGCCAGGCGTCGGGCGATCTCGGTCTTGCCGCAGCCGGTCGGACCCATCAGCAAGATGTTCTTCGGACCAATCTCGTCGCGCAGCGGAGGCGCCACCCGTTTGCGTCGCCAGCGGTTGCGCAGCGCGATGGCCACGGCACGTTTGGCGTCGTGTTGGCCGACGATGAAGCGATCGAGCTCGGAGACGATCTCTCGGGGCGTGAAGGAATTTTCGATGGCGGCTGGCCCCGTGCTCACGAGAGCTCCTCGACCACGATGTTGTGGTTGGTGAACACGCAGATGTCGGCGGCGACCTTGAGGCTTTCGGTGGCCACTTCGCGCGCACTCAACGCGGTGTGCGCGCACAGAGCTCGCGCGGCAGCCAAAGCGTAGGGGCCGCCGCTGCCGATGGCGTGGCAGTCGCCGTCGGGTTCGATGACGTCGCCGGTGCCCGACAACAAGAGAATGCGCTCGCGATCGCCGATCAACATCAGGGCTTCGAGCCGACGCAGAAACTTGTCCTTGCGCCAGTCCTTGGTGAGCTCGACGGCGGCCCTCGAAAGGTTGCCGCCGTGCTCCTTGAGCTTGGCTTCAAAGAGCTCGAAGAGGGTGAGGGCGTCGGCAGTGGAGCCCGCAAAGCCAGCAAGGACGCCGCCCTCGTGCAGACGTCGCACCTTGCGGGCAGTGGCCTTCATGATGGTGTTGCCCATCGACACCTGGCCGTCGCCGGCGATGACGAGCGTCCCGGCCCGTTTGACGGCGACGATGGTGGTGGCGTGAAACATGGCGGACCTCGGCGTGGGTTGTAACGCGCCGCACGACGCTCCAGTGCGTCGAAGTGCGGTCTCAGAAGAGGGATCTGTGCCCGACGGCGGCCCGCCTTTTCTCACCCTTGCAAGCGCACACAAAAGGATAGGTTCAGCTTCATGGCGACGACGATCCTGCTGGGGGCCCTGTGTGCGTACGGCGCAGCCACCGCGCTGTTCATCGCCCATATGATGAGCCGCCGCCAAAGCTTGGCCACCTGGGCTTTGCGGGCCCTCGTCGTCGGCACGGGGCTGCACTTCGCCGGCAAAGCACTGCGCTTCAGCTCACTCGGCACCCTGCCGATCACCGACGGGCAAGAAGCCCTGGGCGCCTTGGCCCTCGTCGTCGCCATCTTGTTCATCTGGGCCGCCCACCGCTACCGCGTTCCGGTGTTGGGCTCCTTCGCGACGCCGCTGGTCTTTGTGACTTTGGCGGCCAGCTTGGCCTTCTCCGACGAGAGCGGCGTCGTTCCCGCGGCGTTGCGCTCGGCCTGGTTCCCCGTGCACATCTTCTTGGCCATCTCGGCCGACGCCTGCTTCGCCGTCGCTGGGGTCGCGGCGAGCGCCTTCCTCGTGCAGGAAGGGCGGCTCAAGCAGAAGAAGCTCGGCGGCGCCTTTCGACTGCTGCCGCCTCTGCACGTGCTCGAAGAGATCGGCAACCGCTTCATCATGACGGGCTTTCTGCTGCTCACCCTCGCCATGGTGGCCGGGAGCATCTTCGCCAAGCAGATGTGGGGCGCCTACTGGTCCTGGGATCCCAAGCAGTGCTGGACCCTGATGACCTGGCTCTTTTTCGCCGGCATTCTGCACGCCCGCATCACCATCGGCTGGCGTGGACGTCGCGCGGCCTGGCTCACCGTCGTCGCCGTCGTCCTCGTCATCTTGGCCATGGTGGGCTTGAACGTGTTGGTGCGCACGCGCCACGGCGGCGAGTTTGACGGCGAAAAAAATGTGCCGGCCTACCTGCAGCGCGTGCCATCCAGCGTCGAGGGGACCGGGTTGTGAGCCGCGTCCTCTGTTGCATCGGCGTCAACCACAAGAGCGCGCCCGTCGAGCTGCGCGAACAGGTCGCCTTCGACGTCGCCGCTCTCGAAACCGCTCTCCCCCAGCTGCGGAGCTTGCCCGGCGTCGATGAGGTCGTCGTCGTCTCCACCTGCAACCGCGTCGAGGTCTACGTCGCGGGCGATCCCGATCGCGCCCCCGCCGAAGTCGCTGCCTTCTTGCATCGCTTTCACGATCTGGCGCCCGGCGCACTCGACGAGCACCTCATCCACCGCGCCGCCGACGACGCTGTGCTGCATTTGTTCCGCGTGGCCTCGGCCCTCGACGCCATCGTCGTCGGCGAGCCCCAGATTCTCGGGCAGGTGAAAGAAGCCTTCTTTCACAGCGTGCGCGGCGGCACCGTCGGCAGCACCGTGACCCGCGCCTTTCACCGCGCCTTCTCGGCGGCCAAGCGCGTGCGCACAGAGACGGGCGTGGCGACGTCGGCGGCAAACGTGTCGTCGGCGGGAGTGCAGTTGGCAACGCGCATCTTTGGCGATCTGGCCGGACTGGGCTGCGTTCTCGTCGGCGCTGGCGACATGGCCGAGTTGGCGGCGCGCCATTTCAGCAAGGCGGGCGCGCGGCTCACGGTGGCCAACCGCTCGATGGAGAAGGCCGCACGCCTGGCCCAAGACCATGGCGGCGTCGCCCGCGATCTCGCCGAGCTTCCCCGCTTGTTGATTGAGGCCGATGTGGTGCTGGTGTCGACGGCGGCGCCGTCCTTTGTGATCACCGCCGAAATGGTGCACGCGGTGGCGCGCGCCCGTCGCTACCGACCTCTCTTGCTCGTGGACATCTCTGTGCCCCGCAACGTCGATCCCGGTGCTGCCGCCCTCGCCAACACCTACTTGTACGACGTCGACGATCTCGCCTCCGTCGTCGACGAAAACCGGCAGAAGCGCCTGGCCGAAGCCGTGCGCGCCGAGGAGATCGTCATAGAAGAGCTGCACAAGGCAAAGAAAGAGATCGCCGAAAAGCGAGCCGTACCCCTCATCAAAGCGCTGCGCGAAAAGCTCACGGCCATGGCCGAAGCCGAAGCCCAAAAGACCCTCGGCGTCCTCGGTGAGGGCACCAGCGAGAAGCAGAAGAAATCGGTGCAGGCCATGGCCCAGGCCATCATCAACAAGGCCCTGCACGAGCCCCTCACCCGACTCAAGGCCGCCGCCGCCGCCGACGACGACGCCCTCATCGCTGCGGCGGCGTTGCTCTTCGATCTCGAGATCGACGACGACGCTGCCAGCGCTGCCGCCGCTGCCGAACGCGCGCTCAAAGAAGCCGAGGCAGCCGAAGCCGTGAAGGAGGCCGCATGAGCCTGCTGCGCATCGGAACCCGCAAGAGCCCGCTGGCGCTGTGGCAGGCCGAGCACGTCAAGGCGCGCATCGAGCAGCAGCACGCTGGCGTCGTCGTCGAATTGGTCGGCATCGAGACCAAGGGCGACAAGATTCTCGACGTCGCGCTGGCCAAAGTCGGCGGCAAAGGACTCTTCGTCAAAGAGCTCGAGCAGGCGCTGCTCGAGGAGCGCGTCGATCTCTGCGTGCACTCGACCAAGGACATGCCCGCCGACGTCCCCGACGGCACCGCACTTGTGGCCTTTCCTCCGCGGGCCGATGCGCGGGACTGCTTGGCCGATCCCCACGGGCAGGGCGGGCAGGGCGGTTTGTCGTCGTTGGCCCGTGGTGCCCGTGTGGGGACCTCGTCGTTGCGACGTCAGGCTCAGCTGCTCGCGCGACGCCCCGATTTGGTGATCGTTTCCGTGCGCGGCAACGTCGCCACCCGACTGCGCAAGGTCGACGAGTTGCAGCTCGCCTGCGTCGTGCTCGCCTGCGCGGGCCTCGATCGCCTGGAGAGCGCCAAGGCCATCACCCACCGCTTCTCCGTCGAAGAGATGCTCCCGGCGGCAGGACAGGGCGTGCTCGCCATCCAAGCCCGCAGCGACGACGCCCGCGTGCTGCCGCTCTTGGCCTTCCTCGATGATCCCATGGTGCGGATGACGACGTCGGCGGAGCGTGCCTTCCTCAAGGGCCTGGGCGGGGGCTGTCAGGTGCCCATCGCGGCCCATGCCCTCGTCGACGGCGACCGCCTCTTCCTCCGCGGCCTGGTGGCGCGTCCCGATGGACGGGTGGTGGTTCAGGGGGCAGCGGTTGGAGCCACCGTCGACGCCGTCACCCTGGGCAGCGCCTTGGCTCTCGACGTCAAAGAACGAGGCGGGGCGCGCATCTTGGCCGAGGTCGACGTCACGTGAGCCTGGCGGGCTGGACGGTGATCGTTGCCCGCGACGACGCCCCCGACGACGACCTTTCTCTCGCCCTGATCGCAGACGGCGCCGAGGTGGTGCCTTTGCGACTGATGCGCATGGAACCCCTCGCCTTCTCGCTGCCCACGGGTCCCTTCGACGTCGTCGCCTTTGCGTCCCGCCATGCGGTGGATGCGGTGCCTGCCGAGCTGTGGGGCCGAGCGCGGGTGGCAGCAGTGGGCAAGGTGACGGCCGCGCGCCTGATCGAGCGCGGCGTCGACGTCGACGTCATCGGCGACGCCGGCGGCGCGGCGCTGGCGGGCGCGTTGATCAAAGACGGCGTCGCTGGCTTGCGCGTCTTGCTGCCCCGCACCCAAGAGGGAAACACCGAGCTCCAACACGCACTGGAGGAGGCCGGCGCAGTCGTCGTCGTCGTCGACGTCATCCGATCAGTGCCGCTGGAGGTCGATGTCGCTGCCGTCTTTGCGCGGACCCAGAGACCACGGGCCCTCGTGTTGACCAGCCCTCGGCGGGCGCGCGCCCTCTGGGAACGAAGCGAGATCCCCGAAGACGTCGTCGTCGTCGCCATCGGGGCCACGACCGCGGGAGAGCTGCGGGGCGCCGGACATCGGGTGGATGCCGTGGCCGCCCAACCGGGCCCGGAGGGACTTCTCGAAGCCCTGCGGGAGCGGCAGAAGAACAGCTGATGCGCGTTTCTCTCCTGGCAATTGTTCTTGCTGCGGCCGGCTGTCCAGCACCTGCGGGCCCCACGGCCCAAGATGGCGCTCTGCACACCGGCCTGGTGTCGGGCACCACCTTCACCTATTCGATCGGCAACGGCCTGAGCGAAACCCACGAGGTCAAAGACTCGGGCTTCCTCTTTGGAGGCGGCCTCGCTGTCGACGTCCTCGCCAAACAAAACGGCTTCGTGCAGGACGAGCGCACGCTGACCTTCGGCATCGACATCGAGCAGGTTTCGATCGTCCGCCTGTTCGACTGCATCGCCCGCTGCGGCACCCTCGACGCCCCCATCCCCTTCCTCTCCTGGCCCCTGGAGGAAGGCCAGACCACAGAAGGGGAGGCCGTCGTCAGCGTGTCCGAAGCCGATGGCACTTCGACGCTCCACCGCGAGCGCCACAGCACCACCGTCAGCGGCCCCAAAGAAGTCACAGTCGCCGCCGGCACCTTCGACGCTTTCCTCATCTCTTGGAGTCGCACCAGCACGGCCCCCGATGGCGAAGAGACCATCGAGAGCGCCCTGCTGCGCCTCGCCCCCAACGTCGGCGTCGTCCAGCAGGACGCCTTCGATGGCACCGCCCTGGAGCTCGAGCTCGATCCTTGAACTTCTTGACGGCCGTTGGTTCAAGACGCTGGCTCGCCTTGCAGTCTGGATGTTCACGCCCCGCGTCTTGAACAACGGAACTTCAAGACGCGCCCGCGTCTTGAACATCAAAACTGCAAGACCAGGGCGCGTCTTGAAACGCGACCGTTCCCCTTGGAACAGCCTCGCGAAGCCGTCCCCCGCTTGACTGGCGTTGGGCTGCGCTGAACCCGCTGGCACAGACCCTGAGATGAGGTCCCTCCGAAAGGAGGACCCCATGCTCAACAAGATCAACGTCCTCGCCGTCGTCGTTGCTTTGGCGACGAGCGCTTGCCCAAACGAGAGCCCTCGAAGTGGCTGCGACCTCAACAGCGACTGCGCCGATCGGGAGATCTGCGTCGGCCATGCCTGCGTCGCCATCGGCGGAGGCAACACGGAAGCAGGCGAAGGCGAGGGCGAAGGCGAAGGCGAAGGAGAAGGCGAAGGCGAAGGAGAAGGCGAAGGCGAAGGCGAAGGCGAGGGCGAAGGCGAAGGCGAAGGAGAAGGCGAAGGAGAAGGAGAAGGCGAAGGAGAAGGCGAAGGAGAAGGCGAAGGAGAAGGCGAAGGAGAAGGAGAAGGCCAAGAGCAGGTCGAGATCGCGCCTTTGGATCTGAAGCCCCGACTCGTCAGCCAAGAGATCATCCTTGGAACGCCGCTGATGCGCGGAAATGCGATCCAAATGAAGGGTCGCACGGCGGCAGTGTCGTCGACGAAGATGATCGGATCGATTTTCAATGCGACATCAATTCACTGATTTATTGTACATCGAAAAGGAAAAGAACATGAAGACCATGACCCTCGCGCTCGTCGCCGCCGTCACCTTGTGCGCCACCCAGGCCGCTGCCCTGCCGGAGGTGGTTTCGTACGCAGCCCGCATCGAAAACGACGCCGGCGCCTTCGATGGGACGGTGACTGTCACTTTCGAGCTCTTTGGGTCCCGGCTGTTGGGGGCAGCGCTGTGGTCAGAGACGGTATCCTCCGTCGTCGTCGTCGATGGCGACTTGGTTCACGACCTCGGCAGCATCGAGGCCCTCGACGACGACGTGCTCGACCGCGCTGATCTTTTTCTCTCCGTGACCATCGATGGCGACACCCTTGAGCCCCGGGTGCCGCTGCGCGCGGTTCCCTATGCGCTCAAAGCCCGCGATGCCGAAAGCCTCGCCGGACTCAGCGCCGACGACGTCGCCACCGACGACGAAGTCAGCGCCGCCCTCGCCGACGTCCCGTCGGATGCCGATGTTGCCGCCGCGGTCGCTGCTCGTGTGGTCTCATTTGCAGAGTTGGCAGCAGTGCCGGACGGTTTCGCCGACGGCGTCGACAACGACACCGTGGCTGTGGTTCTTGCTGGCGGCGGCTTGAAGACTGCGGGCAATGCTTTTTCCATCGAAGACAACGGCGTCACCCTTGCCCGGATGGCCGACAACTCCGTCGGTTCGGCCGAGGTCTCCGCCGACTCCCTCACCGCCGCCGACCTCGCCGCTGGTTGCGTGGGAACGTCCGAGATCGCCGACAACGCTGTGACCAGCGTCGACATCGCCGACAACGCCGTCACCAGCGCCGACATCGCCGCCGACAGCGTCACCGGTGCCGACATTGCTGCAGCCGCCATCACATCGTCCGAGCTTGCCGATGACGCCGTCACCGCCACCAAGATCAATGGCACCCTCATCACGCTCTTTTCGCGGCCGGCCGGGTGCGGGGGCGGGCTCCAAGTCGGCAATGCCTCCTGCAAGACCGTGGTGTGTGACGAGGATGTCGCGAACGTGACTGTGGTGACCGGCGTGGCGCCTCCGGGGCTCATCACCACCACGAAAGGGGTCGCCGACGACGTCGAAGTCATCTTCTCAGAGTGCGATGGGAGTTGCGGGGGCTCCGCCCTCGCCAAGACCTGCGCGGTGACGGCGGCGGGAACGCTCTTGCCGGTCAGCTTCTGAGCGCACATCGCCCACCGAACGAGAACAGCCCCGCCTGCCGGGGCTGTTCTCGTTGGCGTCCCCAGCGCCGGCCGGGTGATGCTGGGCAATGGCATCCACACGACTCCTTTTGGCGGCGGCGGTCATGGCCGTGGTGGGCTGTCCAAGCTCGCGCCCCCGCACCTGCATCGCCAACAGCGATTGCGACCCGGGCGCGCTCTGCGTCGCCGGCGGCTGTGCCGTTCCAGAAGGAGCAGGCGTCGGCGAGGGTGAGAAGGGAGAAGGCGAAGGCGAAGGCGAAGGCGAAGGCGAAGGCGAAGGTGAAGGTGAAGGTGAAGGTGAAGGTGAAGGTGAAGGTG
>JAHFED010000054.1 GCA_023248635.1 Myxococcales bacterium | reverse complement strand
AGTTGGTGGGGGGCCCCGCGTCCGGCTCCGCCGGCGCGGGGGGAGGTCTGCACCAGACCTCCCAGAGGAGCATCCCCGACGGAGATGAACGAGACCGCTCCGCGGTCGAAGTTCAGCGAGATCGGGGATTAGCCCGCGAAGACCAAGCGGGCTACTGCAATGAAATGCGCGATCCCGGCGGCAATCACGAGCAGGTGAAAAACCTCATGATAGCCGAACAATCCCGGCAACGGGTTGGGGGCTTTGCGCCAGAAGATGACGGCACCAATCGTATAGAGCACGCCGCCGACGAAGAGGAGCACGGTGCCAGCGACGCCGATGATGGTGGCCGCTTCGGGCATCGACCACGCCGCAAACCACCCCATGGCGACATAGCTGCTCGCCATCAGCCAGCGCGGCATGCGCAGCCCCACTGCTTTGGTGGACGCCAGCACCAGGGCCGTGATCCACATGGTGACGAGGACGAACTTCCCGGTCTCTGGCGAGAGCCCAAGCAAGCAGAAGGGCGTGTAGCTACCGGCGATGAAGATGAAGATCATCGCGTGGTCGAGGCGGGCCAAGACCTCGCGCGGGCGGGCTGGCCAATAGGGCCGGTGGTACAGGGCGCTGATGCCAAAGAGCAAGACCAGGGTGACGACGTAGACGGCGGCGGCCAGCGTCGTCCGCGGCGTCGGGGCAGCGGCGATCAAGACCACGCCCGCTCCCAAGGCCGCAAAAAATGCGGCCTGGTGCGAGTGCCCGCGGAGCTTGGGCTTGGTGCGCTGAGGATCCATACCTGAGGCTAGGAACTCGATGTCACAGCCTGCTCATGAGCTCATCCCGCGTCCGCTTGATGTTCGACCGCGTTCCGAGATGGGAAAGACGCGGGATGATGCGCGTGAAGCGCGCCCGCGGAACGCGGAGTTGGTGGGGGGCCCCGCGTCCGGCTCCGCCGGCGCGGGGGGAGGTCTGCACCAGACCTCCCAGAAGAGCATGCCCGACGGCGATGAACGAGACCGCTCCGCGGTCGAAGTTCATCGCCGTCGGGGATCAGAACGAGTCATCCCGCGGCGATCAGCTGCCTTCGTGCCCGCGGTGGGGTTTGTGACCGAGGTGGCGCTCCACGAGGGCCAAGCGCTGCAGCACCTCCGCCTGGGCTTTTAGCATCTGTTGAATTCCGAGCTCTGCTTTGAGATTTACAAGGTAGTCATTCTGCGCCAACAACTTGTCCTTCGTCGATTGCCGGTTTTGGCTCATCATGATCACCGGAGCCTGCAACGCCGCCGTCGTCGAAAGCGCCAGGTTCAGCAGGATGAAGGGGAACCAGTCGACGGCGTCCTTTTCTCCCATCAGGGTGTTGCCGATCATCCAGGCCGACATGGCGGCGACGAAAACGATGATGAAGGTCCAGGATCCGCCGAAGGCGGCGACGGCGTCGGCGATGCGTTGGCCGATGCTGAGGTTCTCTTCGGCTTCCTCGAGCACATCGCGCGAGACTTGGTTGGCGAAGAGCTCGTTGGTGGCCCGGATGCGCTGGGCCAGCTCGGACATGATCTTGATACCCGCTTCAGGTCGGGTCTTCAAATACTGTGTAAATTCCTCACGCTCGAGCAGCAAAAGCAAGCAGTCCTTGGTCGCCGTCGCCGTCGCCGAACGCGGGGAACCGTCGAAGAGCGAGAGCTCGCCGAAGATCTGCCCCGGGAACAAAGTAGCGAAGGTGGTCTTCGCCTTGCCTTCGCCGGTGTGGATCTCGACCGCCCCCTCCTGGATGAGGAAGAGGGTGTCGCCTGCGTCGCCGGCGGCGAAGACGTTGTTGCCGGTGCTCGCTCGCTGCTCCTGAAAGCGGCTCAGCAAGGCCTGGAGCTCGTCGTCGGCGAGGTCATCGAAGAGGGGGATGTTCTTGAGCAACGTGAGGCGGTCCATGGGAGCGGACCCTACTCCGACGGCTCCAGGTGCGCGCATCACGCCGAGGGTGGGTCTTTGGGCGGCGAGGGCGGGGCGTCTTTGGCTTCGACGACGTCGGCACCGTTGCTGTTTCCCAGACGCGCGCTCTTTTTATAGCCCGGGTTGCCAGGCCCCGAGAGGAAGGCCCCGATCTTCTGCACCCCGTCTTGCACCTTCTCACCCACCTGCTCGGCCGTGATGCCCTCGATGGGTGCGGACGGCAGCAACGACGACGACGACGACGACGACTCTTGGGGCTCCTGCACTTGCACCGACCCTGATGCCTGCGCGGTGCTGAGGCTCGCGTCCGGCGCCTCATCGGCGGTGGGTGGCGGCGGCGTTTCCGCTGCTGGTGACGACGACGACGACTCCTGCTGCAGCTGCTGCACGGCCTGGCTCACGCTGTGGCCGAGCTTTTTCGCCCCCGCGAGGAAGGACTTTCCCGCGCTCTGCAGGCCGACGACGACCTGGTCCTGCGCGTCTTCGGGGATGCCGTCTTTGACCTTGGTGGCGGCATCTTTGACCGCGACGCCGACCTTCTCGCCGGCGCTCTTCAAGGCATCGGCGGCTTTCTTCAAACCGGTGGCCTCGACCTTTTCGTCGATGGCCTTGCCGGCCTCTTCTTTGACGACCTGGCGAAAGGACTCGCGCGCGCTTTCGAAAAGCGTGGCTTGCTTGCGTCGACCGGCCTCCCGTCGACGTTGGCGGCGCAGCTGCGAGGGCGTCAGCTTCTTCTTCGCCGGCGTCTTGCTTGAGACCTTGAGCCGGGTGCCGTCGGCGGCGCGGACCTCGTCGGGCTCGAGGCCGCCACCCTCGTCGACGACGGGCTTCTTGCGGCGGGCGATGAAGTCGACGAAGCGCTGCCCGCTGTCTTTGATGCCTTGCAACCACTGCTGACCGGTGATGCCGGGCTCGAAGTCGGTGGCGGCGTCGCGCTTGGCCACGGTGCCGATGACCACCGGGGGATCGCTCTTTTTGCGACGACGTCTCTTGGACTTCTTGTGCTTGTTCTTGGCCGTGCCGATCACGGCCGCCGACGTCGCGACGCCGGCTCCGAGCGAGATCAACAAGCGCTGCAGCCAGGGATTCACGGTGGACCTCTGGGGCACGGTGGGCACGCCGCGGGGCGTCGACAAGCAAGGAGAGAGCACCGCCGAGATGCTAACAGCGCCCATGGTGACCTCCCAGAAAGCCCACCGAAAAGCCCTCGCCGACACCGATCGGGACGCCGTCGTCGTCGCCGCCTGCCGCACCCCCATCGGCAAGCTGCGCGGAGCCCTGGCTGGCGTACGCCCCGACGACCTCTTGGCCCTCGCGCTGCAAGAAGCAGTCAGGCGGGCCGACGTCGATGGCGCCCTCGTCGACGAGGTGATCGCGGGATGCGCCAACCAGGCCGGCGAGGACAACCGCTGTGTGGCCCGCATGGCCAGCCTGCTCGCCGGGCTGCCCCAGTCTGTCCCCGCCGTCACGGTCAACCGTCTCTGCGCCTCGGGCCTCGAGGCCATCGTGCAGGCCAGCCGACAGATCCGCCTGGCCGACGCCGACGTCGTCGTCGCTGGGGGCGTGGAGTCCATGTCGCGGGCCCCCTGGGTGATGGGCAAGCCCGACAGCCCCTATCCGACGGGGGCGCCGGCGATCTTCGATTCTTCCTTGGGCTGGCGCTTTCCCAACCCCAACATGGAGAAGCTCTTTCCCCTCGAGGCCATGGGCGAGACCGCCGAAAACCTCGTCGACGAGCTGCACATCTCGCGGGCCGATCAAGACGCCTTCGCCGTGCGTTCCCACCAACGCGCCGTGGCTGCGACGACGTCGAAGCTCTTTGCCCGCGAGATCGTGCCGGTGTCGATCCCTGCGAAAAAAGCCCCCGATGTCGTCGTCGACGTCGACGAACAACCGCGCAGCGACACCTCCTTTGCGGCCTTGCAAAAGCTCAAGCCCGCCTTTCGCAAAGACGGCGGCAGCGTCACCGCCGGCAACAGCTCCACGCTCAACGACGGAGCCGCCGCCGTCGTCGTCGTCGCCCGCTCCTTTGCCCGCGCTCACGGCCTGCCCATCCTCGGCACCATCCGCGGCGCGCAATCCGCCGGGGTGAACCCGCGCACCATGGGCATCGGTCCGGTCCCCGCCGTCGAAAAGCTGCTGACGCGCCTCGAGCTCAGCCTGGCCGATGTGCGTTTTCTCGAGGTCAACGAGGCCTTTGCCGCCCAGACCCTGGCGGTGGTGCGCAAGCTCGGTCTCAGCGACAGCGACGTCGAAGCCAAGGTGAACGTCCGCGGCGGCGCCATCGCGCTGGGGCATCCGCTGGGCTGCTCGGGAGCGCGCATCGCGGCGACGATGTTGTCCACCTTGAGAGACGAAGGCGGCGGCCTCGGGCTGCTCACCCTGTGCGTCGGCGTCGGCCAGGGGCTCGCGGTCCTCGTTGAAGTGTAGGCGGAGCGCCTCAAGCGAGATGGTGCCGGGCGCGCTGCAGCACGTCGATGACGGCGTGGCGGATGTCCTTGGCCTCGATCTCTCGACCGAAGGAGAAATGCAGCAGGCGCTCGGGACCAGCGGTGCGCACCATCATGCCGCTGCGATCGAGATCCACCATGGTCGCCGACGCAGGCGCAAAACCGCAGAGCCCGCCGACCATCTCAATCATGTTGGCGGCGTGGTCGGCATTCATGTGAGCAATGGCCCCAGCCTTGGCAGCGCCGACGCCGCCACCTGCTGGATCGCGCAGCAGTTCTTTGCCTTCGATCCAATGGATGCGCCCGAAGCCGGCGATGTTGCGAACCCGCTCCATGTCGAGGCGCCACAGAAAAAAATCGTGCTGGGCGGCGTACGACGACGACGACGGCACTCGTTCGATGTAGCGCGCCCTCAAGGTCTCGAGCACGACGTCGTCGACGATCTCCTCGCGTTGGGACGGCCGTCGGGGGCTGTCGGCGGCAGCGCGCAAGCGCGTGAGGTGGCCCGCGAGGTTGAGGCGCCAGCCGGCTTGGGGATCACCATCGTCGCGCCGCTCGGAGACAAAGAGCGAGACGCGGCCGTCGGCTTCGGCGTTTTTGGTGTGCTCGGCGATCTCGGCGATGAGCACCAGCGGCGCTCCTCTGCCGTCGAGGGCGAAGGGCACGACGGATCCGAAAGGCCAGCCCTCGAGACCGACGGCGCGAGACAGGGTGCACAAGGTCGCCGTCGACGTCTGCAACAGCCATTGGCGCGCCAAGGCCGCAGGATCCGCCGTCGCCGGCAATGACGCTGCGCTCGTCGTCAAGTCGTCGTCGCTCATGCCTCAGTGGTTATCAGCATTTGCGCCGTGCCAACGGCGCAAAGCAGGAGGCCCTTTGCGCCGTGCCAACGGCGCAAAGCAGGAAGCCCTTTGCGCCGTGCCAACGGCGCAAAGCAGGAAGCCCTTTGCGCCGTGCCAACGGCGCAAAGCAGGAAGCCCTTTGAGCCGGGCCAAGGGCTCAAACATCGGCACTGCGGCGCCGGGCGCCCACTTCCGGAGGGACAGGACATGCCATTGCAGGCCAACCGCGGCGCACGCTGGCACGACCGTGATATCCCGAAGTCATGCGGGAAAAAGGCGGCGCCGTCGGCATCGACGAGCCCTCGACCAAGAACGAGGTGAGCGGTCCCAGAGTTGCCGCCGAGCGTTCTTCCGTCGAGCCGGCGGGCATGGCCGCGACTCCGCGCACAGCGTCGGCGGTGATGCTCGATCAGACCGGCATCGTCGTCGTCGAGTCCCAGATCCTCAACAGCACGCCGGCGCCCCCCAACAAGCCCCTGGGCAAGCTCGGCCGCTACTCCCTCGTGTCCCGCCTCGGCAAGGGCGGCATGGCCGAGGTCTTCCTGGCGACGCAGGACGGGCCTGCTGGCTTCCAGAAAAAAGTCGTCATCAAGCGGAGCGATCCGGAGCTGGCCAAGAACCAGCGCTTCGTCGACATGTTCTTGCGCGAGGCCAAGATCGCGGCCCTGCTCAACCACAACAACATCGTGCAGGTCTTCGAGCTGGGCCAAGAGGGCGAGACCTACTTCATCGCCATGGAGCACATCGACGGCATCTCGCTGCATCGGGCCGCACGCCAGGCCTGGGCGATGGGTGAGTCGATCCCCATGGAGGTCATCGTCAAGTGCGTCGCCGACGCCGCCCGCGGCCTGCACTACGCCCACCACTGGGCCGACGCCGCCGGCAAGCCGCAGGGGTTCGTGCACAGAGACATCTCACCAGACAACCTGATGCTAACCAAAGACGGCGTCACCAAGGTGCTCGACTTCGGCATCGCCAAGATGGCGGTCGACGACGGCGAACCCATCACCAAGATGGGAGAGCTCAAAGGGAAGATTCCCTACATGTCGCCTGAACAGCTGAAAGGGCAGACTCTCGACGGCCGCGCCGACCTCTGGTCCCTCGGCGTCACCCTCTACTGGATGCTCACCGGCTCCCGACCCTTCGTCGGCGGCAACGAGTTCGCGACCCTGCAGGCCGTGCTTCACGAGGTCCCGCCGACGCCGCGGAGCGTGAATCCCTTGGTCCCGGTGTCGCTGGAGCGCCTCACGCTGCGCCTCTTGGAGAAAGACCGCGACCGCCGCTTCGACACGGGCCAGGAGGTCGCCGACGCCCTGATGACCTTGCTGGGTCCGAGCTGGTCGTCAAACGTCTGCGCCGAGTTTGCCCAGCGCATGCTGGCCATCGAGCACAGCGACCGCGCGGCGTCGGGCAGTCACTCCCTGCAGACCGTCATCGCTGCCAAACCACAAAGCGACTGGCTGCAACGCATGGGTCCCGTCGGCGAAGACACAGCCGCCCAACAACGCGCCTGGGGCGAGGGCTTCCGCGGCGTCAACACGCCAGGGGCCCTGCGCCCCGTCTTCAACTCGCGGGGCGAACCCTCCGGACCCTTGAAGCGCGCCAGCAACTCCGGCAAGCACCGCGTCGCCGTCGTCGAGCATCCCGACGACGACGTGAGCTCCCTGAGCACCGATGGCTACGCTGAGGCCTTCGCTCCCGCCCGGGGTCGATGGCTGATGGCGGGTGCGGGGGCCCTGTCGCTGGCGGCCCTCATCGTCGCCTTCGTTCGCACCCAGCCGCCCGCCGCCGCTGTGCCCCCGCCCCCCGTCGTCGTCGTCGCGCCGGTGGTGGCGCCCGTCGTGGCGCCGGTGATCCCGCCCCCCGTGGCGCCCCCGCTGGCTCCCATTGCCCCGCCCCCGCCCGCTTCCGTGGAAAAAACGCAGCCGGTGGCGAAGGCCGTTGAGGCCCCGAACCCCGCGGCGCTCCCCCGCAAGCCGAAGACGCCGACGTCGGCGCCGGAGTCGGTGCGCTGGGAGAGCCTCAGCGGCAAGCCCCTGGGCAAAGGAAGCGGGGGCGTCATCGTGCCCGACGGCAGCAGCGCCGTCGTCGCCGTCGATTCCTTCACGGGGGGACGCACCACCATCTCGGTCACCCCGCACCAACCCATCAGCTACGCGGCCGCCGGCACTGGGCGTCTGTCCGTGCGTGCCCAGCCCTACGCCGACGTGAAGGTGGGTGCGAAGAACCTCGGGACCACGCCTTTTGACCCCCAGTCCCTGCCCGCTGGCGCGTACGTCGCCATCTTTCGCTACGAGGACAAGACCGTGCGCAAAGAGTTCACCATCACCAGCGGCAAAGAGACCCTCGTCGCCGTCAACATGCTGAAATGATCCGGCACGCAGCCTGACTGCTTTTGAGACGGCCAAGACAGCGTTCCCCGCTCGTCCTGTACCCTTGCTGCTGCGGCGTGCTCTTCGAGCAGTCGATCGAACTGGCCAGCGTCATCGGGGGTGATGCGTGATCGTGCACCGCGCCTTGTTGCTCCTTGCGTGCGTGTTGCCGGCCTGCCTGCTGCCGGAGATCTCTTTCAACGACGCCGCCTGCAACAACGATGGCGACCCCTGCGTCGTCAGCGGCGACGTCTGCGTCTTGGGTCGTTGTGTGGCGGAGTGCGAAGGCGAGGGCGCGCCCTGTCCTGCTGGTCGCATTTGCACCATCGACCTCGACACCGAGAGGTTTGGTTGCGTCGTGCCTCTTCCCCAGGGTGAAGGCGAAGGAGAGGGCGAAGGCGAAGGCGAAGGCGAAGGCGAAGGCGAAGGCGAAGGCGAAGGCGAAGGCGAAGGCGAAGGCGAAGGAGGAGAAGGAGAAGGAGAAGGAGGAGAGGGAGAAGGTGAAGGTGAAGGTGAAGGAGAAGGTGAAGGTGAAGGTGAAGGTGAAGGTGAAGGTGAAGGTGAAGGTGAAGGTGAAGGAGAAGGAGAAGGAGAAGGTGAAGGTGAAGGCGAGGGAGAAGGAGAAGGAGAAGGTGAGCCCCCTCTCGGCACCTGTGCGGCGCCCCGGATCGCGCGGTCCGGCGACAACCAGGGCCGCATTCTCGGCGTCGGCACGGCGCTGCACGGGAGCTGTGACACGGCCGGCTCCGGCGGCGAGGAGGTGTGGAGCTATACGGCCAGCCGTCCCGGCGCACTGATCGCGGCCGTGGTCCGCTCGACCTCATCGCCGCTGGAGGTGGGGTTCTTCGCGATCGCATCTTGTGTGTCGCCCCTCGAGCAGGGGTGCAGCGCCAATGTGGGCGTGGACACGATGCTGTTCGATCTCCCCGACGACGACGACACCGTCACACTGGTGGTCGACTCCGCTGCTTTTGGCTCGAGCGGGACCTACACCTTGGCCATCGTCGAGCCGGTGGAGGTGGGCCTCGGCGACACCTGCGGCAGCTTCCTCGCCTGTGGCGGCGGCAACACCTGCGTCAACGGCGTCTGCGCCGACCCCCTCGAGGCCTTCTGCCTGGCGGAGTTGCGGCTGAACACGGGCTTCACCTTCCTCCCCACCACGACGATCGGAGAGACCACGCCGCCGGCCTGCGCAAACCTGAGCGAGGGCTACGCCGTCGTGCACACGATGACCCGCGACGGTGATCTGGTGGTGACGACGTCAGGGAGCTTCGTCATCGAGCAAAGGTCCGACTGCCGCGACTTCGTGGCGGGCCGCTGTCAGATCAGCAGCTCGAGCAGTCTCGTCCTGCCCAGTCTCCACGCCGGCGACGACGTCCGCCTTGCGCTCTTTGAGATCCCCTTCGTCGCCGCCGTCGGCCCGGCGGGTCCGCCCCCGCCGTCGTCAGCGTCCGTCGGGGTGAGCATCACTGAGCGGATCCTCGTCGCCGAGGGCCAGCGCTGCCAGCCCTTCGGCTTCGACCAGATCTGCGAGGCTGGGACACGCTGCGTCGGCACCGCCGGCTTCGAGGTCTGCACTGACGTCGTCACGCCGCTGTGCGCCGCCGCCCCCACCCTCTCGATCGGGTCCACGGCCGCCAATGCGCAAAGCGCCAACAACGCCTTTGACGAGAGCTGCAGCTTCACCACCAACACCCGCGATCAGGTGTTCGAATACGTCGTCGCCGCCCCGGCCGCCGTGTTCCACGCGCGAGCCCATGAGATGTCCGGGGACGTCGCCGTCAGTCTTCGCTTGGGGGCCTGTGGCAGCAGCGACGACGAACTGACCTGCTCTCGCAATACCAGCGACACGCAGGCGTCGCAGCTGCTCTTCTCGGGGGACCGGGTCACGATCATCGTCTCGGCGAGCAACGGGAGCACCTATGCCCTCGACGTCGGCGAGGACCCCGTCACGCTGCTGGCTCCCAATGACTCGTGCGTGCCGAACAGCCTCAGCGCGGTGTGTCCCAGAGACCTCGCCTGCCTGGGTGGACCGACGCCTCGCGCCTTCCAGTGCACCACTGCCACCGTTGGCGATGACGGCGAAGCGTGTCTCGTGAACGCCAGCGATCAGATCTGTGCGCTGGGGTTGGGGTGCGCCAACGACAATCTCTGCGAGCCCCTCCTGACCGCCACCGACTTTTCCGTCGCCGACAGTTTTGCAGCCGGGTCCCCGCAGTCGCACGGACGGGTCAGCAGCAACTGCCAGAGCGGTTCGGTGGTCGATGTGGCGTTCCACAGGTATTCGATCACCAACGCCGGCGCCGGCACCGCCAACGTCGTCGCCGGCACGCCGACTCTCCCCGGAACCGGCACTGTCGTCGCTGCCTACGCCCCCTCGTTTGATCGCAACAGCACCCAGGAGGACTGCGTGCAGTCGGCAGACTTCAGCGTCGGCGGCGCCACCTTGGTGCAGCTCGCCCTGCCCCCGCAATCGACCGCGGAGCTCGTGGTGTGGCCCCAATCAAGTGGCAGCCTGTTTGGCTACTCCGTCGAGGTGAACAGCGACGCGCCGGTGTCGGTATCGCGCATCGAATGAGACGTCCTGGCGGCGGCGCTCACGCTCTGATGAACAGCCACGCGCCGGTGTCGGTTTCGCGCATCGAATGAGACCTCCTGGCGGGGGCGCTCGACGTTCTGATGTTCAAGGCGGCGCGTCTCGAAGTGGAGCCGGCCCCCGTCATCCGCTACCCTGCCTGAATGTTCTGGCCCCTGGTCGCCCTCGTGTTGTGTGGCGCCCCGCCACTCGAAGAAGACAACGACTTCCGGGAAGGCGCGCGCCTGGTGGATGAGCTCGACTACGAGCGGGCCGTCTACCGGTTCCAGAAGCTGAGCAAGAGCGACCGGCCCGCCGAACAACGCGCTGTCGTCAACGCCTGGCTCGGCCTCACCTACGCGAACCTCGGAGATGAACGCGAAGCCGTGAAAACCTTCGTCGTCGCCATCAAGCTCGATCCACTGGTGGCGTTGCCGCTCTCTTCACCCAAGGTCGCTCAGATCTTCGAGCAGGCGCGGAAGATCGTGCGCGACGAGCTCCGCACCGACACCGACAACGACGGCGTTCCCGACGCCATCGACAAGTGTCCAGCGCTCAAGGAGACCGCAAACGGCGTCGACGACTCCGACGGCTGCCCTGACAGCAAGCCCAGCACCCCGATCGCCGTGGTCGCCCCAGTGGTGGACGGCGACGGCGATGGCGTCCCCGACGTCGCCGATGGGTGTCCGGCGATCGCTGGGGAGGCGAAGCTCCAGGGTTGCCCGGCTCCAGCGCCGGCGCCGAAGGGGCTGTCTGGATTGGTGATCGGTGGCGGCATCGCGCTCGGGCTTGGCACCGTCGGCATCGGCGCTGGCGTCATGTGCGCGCTCTTTGCCCAGCAGCAACAGCAGCAGGCCGAGGCCGCGCCCTTCCAGGACGACCGCCAACAATTCAAAGCCAGCGCCGACAACTTCGCTCTAAGCGCAAACGTTGGCTACGCCGTCGGCGGATCCCTGGTGACGACGGGTGCTGTGCTTGTGGGCCTCGCCTTCGCCGGCGACGACGCATGACGCTCGGTGTTTGTCCGTCGTTCGATGCGGATGAACGCCGGGATCGCGCTCACCACGCCCCGGTCGTGCTGCTGCTTCTCGCCTGCTGCCTGCCGGCGTGCGTGCTTCACGAAACGGATCTCGACGACGCCCAGTGCAACGAAGCGGATCACCCCTGCGTCGTCGACGAACAAGTCTGTGTGTTTCAGCGCTGCGTGCTCCGCTGCGCCGTCGATGGGGTTGCGTGCCCTCTGGGTCGTGTTTGCAGCCTGGATCCCGACGTCGGCGCCTTCGGGTGTGTGCTGGCCACGGAAGGCGAAGGCGAGGGCGAAGGCGAAGGAGAGGGAGAAGCGGGCGAGGGCGAAGGCGATGCGGGTGAGGGCGAAGGAGAAGCGGGTGAGGGTGAAGGCGAAGCGGGCGAGGGCGAAGGCGAAGAGGGCGAGGGCGAGGGCGAAGGCGAAGAGGGCGAGGGCGAGGGCGAAGGCGAAGGCGAAGGCGAGGGCGAAGCGGGAGAAGGAGAAGGAGAAGGAGAAGGAGAAGGAGAAGGAGAAGGAGAAGGAGAGGGCGAGTGCTATGATCCCTTCGGCGCCGACATCAACGGCGACTGTTTGCCCGATCTGGTGGTGGGCGCTCCGTCGAGCTTCGAGAGTCCCAGCACCTTTCCCCACACAGTGCCGGTGCCGAGCGTGACTCTGTTCTTGGGCAACGCAGCTGGAACCTTCGACGTCGGCGACGTCTTGGTTGGCAACGGCTCGGGACTGGAGAATGTGCGCGGACGCTTCGGCGCGGCCATTGCGCTCGATCCGGTGCCGACGGTGTCGGGGCGCAGCATCTTTGTGGGCGAGCCCAGCCCCACGGAGCACATCGCGTTCTCGGCCTCGACATCGGCCCCCGGGGGGCTCCTGTGGTGGCTGAACCCGGACTGCGATCCGCAGTGCGCCTCCGCCGTCGTTGGCATTGGTCTCATCGGTGAGAATTTGGTCGCCACACGCTCCAGCTTCGCCGGGGGCGCTGCCCAGAGCGTCGTCTTCGCGGGCATGCCGGGGGTCGGCGACGGCGCGGAGGCTGCGATGATGCCCGACCCCAGCTGCGTCCCCCACCGGCCGGGCAGTTGCGTCGACGACGACGGCTGCCTGCCTGCCGACTTCTGCGGCGATGGAACCTGCGCCCCCGATGGCTGTGTCAGCGAGCTGGTCGTGCGTCGGGGCATCATTTTTCCCGCCAACGCTGGCATCGCTGGCACCCAGGGGCCCGCGCTGGGACTCGGGAGCGCGGCCCGGGTCCCCGACCTCGACAACGACGGCTTCGAAGACGTCGCCATCCAGATCGCAGGCAACGTCACCGGCAGCGGTTCCGTGCTGGGGGTCGTCGTCTTCAGCAGCATCAGCCCCTTCAGCGGCCCATCACCGGCGCCCATTTTCGACTGGGTCCCGGTGCCGCCCGCGCTGCCCAACCTGGGCGTCGCCATCGTGACGGCTGGGGATCTCAACAACGACGGCATCGACGACGTGGCCTTGGGGGCCGCCGATCTGGTGCTGCTGGCGCTCTCGCCCAACTACGATGCACTCCGGCAGGTCACGCGGCCCCCCGCCATCACGGCGGACGCACTGTGGGGCAGCGCCCTCGCACCCTTCGCGGCGGGCACCAACCGCGGCTTGGCCATTGGGGCACCTCTGGATCACGGCGGTCAAGGCTCGGTGGCCGTGCTCTACGCCGCCGAGATCCCAGCGACGGGGAACATGTCGCCCACCTGTGTCCGCGGCGGCGCCGCCTTGTCCAAGCTCGGCACCGCGTTGAGAGGGTTGGGCCCACGCGTGGGCAGTGCCAACGTCGCTCGCCTCGCCGCTGGTGCCCCCGGAAACAACTCCGTCGCCGTCTTCGACATCGGCGCCAACTGCGTGATCTCCCAAATCACCCCGCTCACGGGCGGCGTCAGCGGCGACGGCTTCGGCTCGGTGCTTGGTCAGTAGGGCGGCAGCGCGAGCAGGCGATCGACCACCGAGGTCGGCAGCGTTTCGTTGTCGATGACGTCGACGCGAGCGGCACGGCCCAGCGCCGGCACGGGATCGGCCGAGAGCGCCGCGTTTTGCTTCACCACCAAGGCGCCGCCGACGTCGACCAGAGCGCTCAGCTCCAGCCGCAGCAGCCGCGGATTTCCTGTCACGACGACGTCGCCGCCGACGCTGCGCAACGCTGGCAAGTGCAGGCGCAGCAAGCGGGGTCCCTCGACCCGGAGCGATCCGGTGATGGCCATGACACCAGCGAGAGCAGCGACGTCGGCAGCCGAAGACACCACGACGTCGCCGGCGCGGGTGTGCGCGTTGTCGC
This sequence comes from Myxococcales bacterium, assembly GCA_023248635.1. GTDB lineage: Bacteria > Myxococcota > UBA727 > UBA727 > VGSZ01 > VGSZ01. Next base: position 30,467 of record JAHFED010000054.1, on the reverse strand, counting down.
CGAACTGGCGCGGCGCCTCGGAGCCTTCGCCCAACACCAAGGCACTGGTGCCGTCGACGCAGCCCAAGCGCAGCGCTTGCCCCTCGTCGACCTGCAGCCGGCAGGTGCTGGCACCCTCTTCGAGCGCGGCGGGTCCTGGAGCCACCTCGCTGCGCCCTTCGACGACGGCGACCTCGCTGCTGCCCTTTGCTTCATCGCTGCTGCAGATCGCTGTGCTGCAGGCCTGGCAGGCGACCTCAACGCCGACTTGCAGGGTGGCGGCCAAACAGCTGCCCACCAGCGCTTCGCCGACGCCGGCGCAGCCCCCAGATGCGAGCAGGACGAGCATAAGGCAGCGCACCCGCTGGGTGTACCTCGCCGCAGCACAACTCTGCTCGTTGGCAGATCCTGAGCTTTGCGAGCAACGTACTGAATCGTTTTGCGTCGCGGGCCCCGCCTCAACGTGCTTCCTGCTTTGCGCGTTGGCACGGCTCAAAGTGCTTCCTGCTTTGCGCCGTTGGCACGGCTCAAAGTGCTTCCTGCTTTGCGCCGTTGGCACGGCTCAAAGTGCTTCCTGCTTTGCGCCGTTGGCACGGCTCAAAGTGCTTCCGGCTTTGCGCCGTTGGCACGGCTCAAAGTGCCGATGGTTTGGGCCGTTGGCACGGCCCAAACGCGTGCTTCCGTCGCGCCGGGACCTGTCGTAGATCGTCGACGGCGTGGACGAACTTCTCACGATGCTGGGCGCCTTTCCGACGGTGGTCTTCGCCGCCCTCTCCGCGCTGTCGCTCTGCTACTGGCTCTTGGTGCTCGTAGGAGCTGCCGACCTCGACGCCTTCGACGGCGTCAGCGGCAAAGCCGAAGGAGCCGTGAAGGGGGCCATCGAGGGCGTTGCCGATGCTGTGGCTGGCGGCGCCAAAGGGGGCGCTTCCGCCATCGCCGAAGCCCTGTCCGCGCTCGGGCTGACCAAGGTGCCGGTGACCATCTCGCTCTCGTCCTTCTCGCTGCTCGGCTTCCTCTTGTCGGCGTCGACGCGACATCTGCTCGATGGCTCGGTGCCCGGCTTCGTCAGCGCCCTCGTGGCCACGGTGGTGGCGACGGTCGGTGCCTTCGGCGCGACGACGCTGCTGACCCGTCCGTTGGCATCGGTCTTTGACGACAAGCTCTCGCCCCAGGGTGGCGACACGCTCATCGGCAAGACCTGCCGCATCACCATCGACGCCGACCACAGCGGCGGGCAGGCCCAATTCGACGACAGCATCATCGTCACCGTGCGGGTCCTCGCCGGGCGCCTGGCGGCCGGCGAAGAAGCCATCATCCTCGACCGCCAAGCCGACGGCGTCTTCGTCGTCGAAGCCTTGAAGGCGCACCTCCCCTCGGAACAGGATGCCTTCGCTCAGCTCCAAGAAAACGCAGAGGCAATAGAGACCCAGGCAGCGATGGCACCGTCGCCGCGGCACGACTGAAGTTTGACCATCGAGACGCCGGCGCGTCTCGAAGAGGACCTGCATGAACCCGATCGTCATCACCATTCTCGGCGGCACCGGCGCTTTCTTCATCTTCATTGCCGGCGTTGCCGTCATGGTGAAGAAATTCTACATCAAGGTTTCGCCGGGTCAGGCCCTGATCAACAACAAGACGGGTGAAGAGATCTCAGTGAGTTTCACAGGTGGGTTGGTGCTGCCGATCATCCACCGCGCCGAGGTGATGGATCTCAGTGTGAAGATGATCGAGATCGAGCGCCGCGGTCGTGAAGGCCTCACCTGCATGGACAACATGCGCGCCGACATCAAGGTCGCCTTCTTCGTTCAGGTGAGCCACGACGCCATGAAGGTCAAGCAGGTGGCGGCCCGCATCGGCACCGCTCGCGCCAGCCACGTCGAAACCCTGCATACACTTTTTTCGGCGAAATTCTCGGAGGCCCTCAAGACGGTGGGCTACCAGATGAACTTCCTTCAGCTGTATTCTGATCGTGCCGAATTCCGGAAGAAGATCTTCACGCACATCACCACCGACCTCGATGGCTACGAGCTGACCGACGTCGTCATCGACTACCTCGAGCAGACGCCTCTTGAGGCTCTCGATCCCGAAAACACCCTCGACTCCGAGGGCATCCGCGCCATCACCAAGATCACGAAGGAGAAAGAGGTCGAGACCAACCGCCTGCGCAATGAAGCCCAGATGCAGATCGAGCAGCAGAACACCGCCGCTCAAGAGGTCATCACCAAGCAGGAGGCCAGCCGAAAGGCCACCCTTGCGGCCCGCGAGCGCGAAGCCGTCGTCGCCCAGGCCCGGGAGCGCGCAGAGACCGAAAAAGAGGTGCAGAAGGCCGTGCTCGACAGCAACACCGCCCGCATCCGCACCGAGGAGGAGCTGCAGATCGCCGAACAGAACAAGCTGCGGCAGGTTGAGGTCGCGGGCAAGAACCGCGAGCGCGTCGTCGGCGTCGAAACCGAGCGCGTCACCAAGGATCGCCAGCTCGAGGCCATCTCGCGCGAGCGAGAGGTCGAGCTCTCGCGCATCGAGAAAGAGAAGCTCCTCGAGGTGCAGAAGAAGGAGATCGCAGACACCGTGCGCGCCCGCATCGCCGTCGACCGCACCGTCGCCGAAGAAGAAGAGCGCATCAAAGGTGTGCGAGTGATGGAAGAGGCCAAGCGCAACCGCGACTCGGCCCTGATGGTCGCTGAGACCCAGGCCCAAGAGAAGCTGGTCAAAGACATCAAGGGCGCCGAAGCCCAGGAGAAGGCCGCCACCCACCTCGCCAAGGAGCGGCTGATCATGGCCGAAGCCGACCTCGAGGCCGCCGACCGCGAGTCCCGCGCCAAGGTGCGGCGCGCCGAAGGCATCCAAGCCGAAGCCGCAGCTCCTGGCCTGGCCGCCGTCAAGGTCAAAGAGGCCGACGCCGGCGCCTACGAGAAGCGCGGCATGATCGAAGCCCGCGTCGAAAAGGAGAAGCTCCTGGCCCAGGCCGAGGGCGAGAAACAAAAGGGACTGGCCCTGGTCGAGGTGCAAGAGGCCCAGGCTCACGCAGTGCAAGCCCGCGGCGCCGCCGACGCCAACGTCATCGAGACCCGCCTGCTCGCCGAAGCCCGCGGCAAAGAGGCCGACGGCAGCGCCAATGAGAAGATCGGCATGGCCCAGGCCCGCGTCGCCGAAGCCCGCGCCGCCGCCGTCGAAAAGACCGGCCTCGCCGACGCCAGCAACATTCGCGAGAAGGGGGCCGCCGAAGCCGGAGCCCTGCACAACAAGATGTCGGCCGAGGCCAAGGGCCTGTCCGAGAAACTGGTGGCCATGAAGTCCATGGAGGGCACCGCGCGCGAGCACGAGGAGTTCCGCCTCAAGCTCGAGAACCACCGCCTCATTCAGATGCAGGGGCTGGAGATCCAAGCCAAGATCGCCGCCGAACAGTCGCGGGTACTCGGCGAGGCCTTCAAGAACGCCAAGATCGACATCGTCGGTGGCGACGGCGCCTTCTTCGACCGCTTCGTGAACGCCATCTCTTTGGGCAAGTCCATCGATGCCGTGGTGCAGAAGTCGAGCACGGTGCACGCCGTCGCCGACGACTACCTCACGGGTGTGCGCAGCCTCGCGGGCGACATCAAAGATGTCTTGCACCGACCGGCGGTCAATGCGGGAGAGCTCAAAGACCTCTCCCTCGCAGCCCTGATCGTGAAGCTCGCAGGGGAGGCCAACGGCGACGAAAAGACCAAGCTGATGGGCCTCGCTGAAGCCGCCAAGAAGCTCGGCGTCAAGTAATAATTCACCGACACGCTTTGCGTGTCGGTGAATTGTCTACACGTTCATCGCCTGGCGGCGATGACTTGTCTACGGGTTCATCGCCGCCAGGCGATGAACCTGCAGATATCCAGTCCGGACGATTTGCCGGCTGCGTCGTCCAAATCGCAATTGATTCCTGCCTTGCAGCGGCCGAACGGCCGCGGCGCTTCGCTCGCAACGAGCCGGGGGGGCGACGCCGACGACGACGGCCTTGCCAAGGTGTTGTGTGGCTGGGAAAGCCTGGGGATGACGTCGCCTGCTCCACCGCAGCGCCTGGTGGGTGGCTTGCCGCTCGCCGTGAGCGCGTTGTTCATCGCCACCGGGTTCGTGGGGCTGCTCTTCGAGAATGTGCTCGAGCGCCTGCTCTCGACCGTGGTGGGCGGATCGACCCCCGCCGCCGCGGTCGTCTTGGCCGTCTATTTCTCGGGCATGGCCATCGGTGCAGCGGCCTACGGCAAAGTGCTGGCCGGCAGCCGTCGACCTCTGCTGCTGTACGGCGTGCTGGAGACCTTCGTCGGCGCCTGGGCCTTGCTGGTGCTCTTTGCTTTTGCAGCTCTACAGCGCGGCACGGGCGCGCTGATGCCCGGGGTCGAGGAGAGCCGGGCGACCTTGCTCTTGGTGCGGGGCGTGGCCTCGGCGTTGTGGATTCTCCCGCCTGCCATCGCCATGGGCGCGTCCTTTCCCGCCATGCTGTCGGCGGCAACGCGCATTCCAGGCGTACCCATGCGCTCGATCATCACCACGCTCTACGGCGCCAATCTCGTTGGTGCGCTGCTCGGCACCACGCTGGGCGCCTACGGCATCCTCCCCGCGGTAGGACTGTCTGGAGCCCTGGTCGTCGTCGTCGTCGTTGAGAGCGCCGTGCTCGCCGGGGTGATGTTGATCGCCCGCCGCATCCCCGAGCGCAGCCCAGCCCCAGAGAACACGACGACGTCGTCGTCGTTGCCATCGTCGCCGGCCTCGTTGTCGGCGTCGGCGGCGGTCTTGTTGTTGGCCTTCGTGTCGGGCTTCGTGTTTTTCGCTTTCGAGATCATCGCCGTGCACCTCGTCGGCGCCACCATTGGCACCTCGACCTACGCCTTTGCCAACATGCTGGCCGTCATCCTCGGCGCCATGTTGGTGGCCTCGACCATCGTCACGCGGGCCGGTGAACGCAGCCGACGTCGTGGCCAGCTGGTGCTGCCTTCGGCCTTTCTTGCCCTCGCGCTGATCATGGCCGCCGTCGCGATCTTGATTTCCACTGTGTTCTGGGATGACGCTCCCAAGCTATTTTTATGGCTGCCCCGACCCCACTACTTCGCCGTCGGAGAATTGTATCGCTTCCTCGTGGCGGCGCTGCTGTTGTTCGCGCCGGCGTGCGCGCTGGGGCTCGTGTATCCGCTGCTCTTTCAGGTACGCCTCTTCCAGGTCGAGCAGCGCGAGTCTCTCGCTGGCTACGTGAGCGCGGTGAACGCCATGGGCTCCTTCTTGGGCTCGATGGTCACTGGCTTTTGGCTGCTGCCGGCGGTGGGCAGCCATGCCGCTCTCCTCGTCGTCATCGGCCTGGTGTTGACGTCAGCGGCGGTGATTTTGGTGCTGACCCGCCACGAGCCCGATGGGCTCCGCTTGCCCTGGGCGGGTCGTGGGGCCGTCGTCGTCGGCGTCGCTCTCGCTGCTCTGTTGGCGCCGGGATGGAATTACAACTCACTGCTGTGCGCCGCCAACGTGTATTTCCGCATGGGCAACACCAAGCCCAACAGCAAGCTTTTGTACTTTCATGAGGACACTGAAGGCGGCATCACTTCGATCGTCCGCAATCCAGGAAAAGATGGTGATCCACCCATCCGCACGTTGCTCACCAACGGCAAGTTCCAGGGCAACGACGCCTGGGAGATGCCGCCGCAGATCAGCTTCGCCCTCGTGCCCTTGGTGCACTTGAACGGTCTCGACCGCGCGCTGGTCATCGGTCTCGGCACCGGCCACTCCGCCGAAGTCATCGCCGACGCTGGCTTTGCCCATGTCGACATCGCCGAGCTCTCGCCGGGCATCGTCGAAGCCGCCCGCACCCAGCTGAGCGACATCAATGGCGGCGTGCTCGATCGACCGCAGGTGCGGCTGATCCTCGACGACGGCCGCAACTTCGTGCTGCGTTCCACCGACCGTTACGACCTGATCAGCATGGAAATTTCTTCCATCTGGTTTGCCGGCGCCACCAACGTCTACTCGAAGGAATTCTACGAGAGCGCGAGCCGGCGCTTGCAAGACGACGGCGTGCTGCAGCAGTGGGTGCAACTGCACCACATCACGCGCGCCGAGGTGTTGTCGACGTTGTTGACGGCCCGGGCGGTCTTTCCCCATGTCGCCCTCTTCTTCGGCGGTGGCCAGGGCGTGATCCTGGCGTCGAAGCAACCTCTGCACATCTCGCCCGAGCGGGTCGCAGCACTCAAGGCCACGGCGACGATGAAGAAGCACTACGACGTGTTGGCGGAATGGGGTTATGGCTCTGTCGACGACGTCGCTGCCTGGCAGCTGCTCAGCGCGCCCGAGATCGATGTCATCTACGGAAAAGCGATGAAGGCGGGCGATGTCGTCATCAACACGGACCTCAACCGCTACCTCGAGTACGCCACACCGCGAAACAACCTCGGCAAAATCACGGCCTCGGGGTCGGTGAAGAAGCTCACGCAGCTTTTGCCCAAAGAGGTCGGGCAGCGGCGCCTCGAGGCGTTGGAGCCGGTGATGGAGACGCGCTCCAAGAAGAAACGCAACTGAACGATGCACCCCATCGCACGCCGCCTGCAGAGCTTGCTGATGCGCGTCGACGCCGTGCTGGCCCGCTGCCGCTTTGGTGTGGCGACCCTCTTCGTGCTTTACCTCGGTGCCCTGGTCGCACGAGCCAGCTTGTGGTTGCGCTACCGCGGCGTCGAAGTGCGGCCCTTCAACCTCAACACCGAGGCCGTGTCGTTGTGGGGCTTTCTCGGCTGCGGCACCGGGGACCTGCTGTGGGCCGCCGGCGTCGGACTCACCATCGCCTTGATCGAACGCCTGATCGGATCGCGCAGCGGGGCCGCCGTCGCCGTCGTCGTGATCTTCGTCTCGGGGGTCGTCGTCGGCACCCACATCGAACTCATCTTCACCATGCACACGGGCTTTTCCTGGGTGGCCTTGATCGAGTTCCTCAGCGCACCGGCGGTGGGCGAGATCAGCGACTTCGTCGACCTCGTCGACATCGCGGCTCTGCTGCTCAGCCAGGCCCTGTTGGTGGCGGTGGCCGGAGGACCGCAGGTGATCCGGCGCGTCGTCGTCGTCGTCGTCGTCGTCGTCGTTGGCGTCGTTTCACTCCTGGGCGCCTTCATTCCGGTCCGCGCGGTGCACACGACGCTCAAGAGCAATGGCTGCGTGTTTCTGGCCGAGGAGGTCGCGGCCCGCTTCGGTCGAGAAGGAAAGTACGAGCATGAGGCGGCGCTCTCGTCGGCGCAGCAGCAGACCCTGCGCCTCATCGATCCAGTGTTCGCTGCCGAGGGGGAGCCGTCCCCTGCTCCCCTGCAACGCACGTCGGCGCCGCCGCCCACCAGCGTGCTGTTCATCGTGCTCGAAAGCACGGGCTTCGAATACCTCTCCGAGCGTCGGCCCGACGGCAGCCCGCTGATGCCCGAGCTCGAGAAGCGCGCAGGCGAAGGCGTCTGGTTCGAGCAGCACCGCAGCACAAGCAACAGCAGCGCAAGCTCACTCTTCTCGATCTTTACAGGATTGCATCCGGTACCTGAAGGCGTTGTCTATGCAATCCGGGATGAGGTCAGACTACCCTCTTTTCCATCGCTCTGGTCAAAAGATGTCGAGAGCTTTCTGATTACGCCCGGCGAGCTGGAGTCCTTCTTCCCGCGCCCGCTGCTGCGCCACGCCGGCCTTCAGGAGATGTGGGGCTACTACAACCTCCCCGCCGAGGCACACGGCACCGTGCAGACCTCGGCCAACCGCGACGAACGCGCCGTCTTTCGCTTCTTCCTCGACCGGTTGGGGGCGACCAAGGGGCCCAGCTTCGCCGTCTATTACACATTCGCGCCACATTTTGACTACCTAGATTACGGCGAAAGGTATCGCATTATCACCGGGATAAAGAATACCAAGAAGCGCGGATACCTCAATAATTTGATACTGATTGATGACTTGCTGGGCCAGCTCTTCCGACAGCTCGAGGATACCGGCAAGCTGAAGGACACCCTGGTCGTGATCGTGGGCGACCATGGCGAGGCCTTTGGTCGTCACAAGCGCAACTGGGCGCACTCTCGGGCCTCCTACGAGGAGAACTTTCGCGTGCCCCTCTTGATGCTCCACCCCAGCCTGGCGCCCGGGCACGTGACCTTGCCGACCTCGCACGTCGACATCGCCCCCACCATTCTCGACCTGGTGGGCGTCGACGCCGGCCCCATGCAGGGTCGGTCCCTCCTGCAGCCGGTGCCACCGCGACGCCTGATGGCCTGGGGCAACGAGGGCCATCTCAGCTCCTGGACCGGCCCGGGCGCGCGCCACAAGACCCAAATCGACGTCTACAAAGACACCTGTCGGGTGTGGGACCTGGCGAAAGATCCCCTCGAGAAAAAGCGCGGGCCCTGCACCGCAGACGACGACGACGACGTCGCCGCCCTCTTGGCCTGGCGCACCCACGCAAAGACGGTGCTGAAGCCGCTCAACGCGCACTCCGCTCATTGAGATGAGAAGTGAAACGAGCGCGCACGCGTGCGACCAGCAGCTGCAGCGGGTAGAGCCAGTGGCGCAGCAGGTTCTCTGGCGGCAGCGCCTCTTGCGGTGGCCCCGTGAAGCCAAACTTCTCGGGCCAGTGATCGGGATGGTAGGCGCTGCCGAAGATCCAATCGTTCCAGGCAAAGACGACGCCGACGTTCTTGGCGATGGCTGCTTCGTCGACGGCGTGGTGCCATTGGTGCATGAATGGCGTCACAAAAATGTAGCGCAGAACTCCAGGCATGCGAATTTTTACGTTCAGATGAATGAAGTGATTGTACTCACCATAGATCGTAAACGCGAGGGCCGTGGCCGCCGGCGAGAAGCCGACGCAGGCGATGGGCGCATTGAGCAAGATGCCGAAGGCGAGCTCGGCCGGGTGCAGCCGGTGGGTGGTGAGGATGTCGACCTGGGTCGCGCAGTGGTGCACAGCGTGGAAGGACCAGAGCGGCGTGAAGGTGTGCTCGAAGCGGTGCCGCCAGTAGACGACGAAGTCTTTGAGCCAAAGGGCGAGCAGCACCTGCGCCGCAAAAGGAAGCTCGCGCAGCGCGGGGATCCAGGGACCGGCGCCATCCCACAATTTATTGTTGATCCAGAAGCACATGACGAACAGACCCAGTGCCTTGAAAATCGCGCTCTGGTACCAATAATAAACGTCGAGCCAATACTCCGTCGTGAACGCTTTGGGACTTCGGCGAATGGCCGGCCACACGATTTGCAGAGCGACGGCGATGAGCAGCACCGGGAACATCGCTTCGGTGCGATCGCCCATGCGCCGGATCAGCTTTTTCGGGAATAAGACGAGAACATCGTCGGCATGGCCGCTGGCCCACAGCGCCCCGCTCAAGAGCGCGAGCACCGCGACGACGGCGACCGGACGGGGAAAGCGTTGCAGGGCCACGTCGCTGGCTTAGCAGGCTGCGGAAAAACGAAGTTCTTCTTCGCGCAGACGCGTTCTCGGGTGGGGGCCCCTCGTCGACTTGTCCGACGAGGGGGAGGGGCTGGAAACAGCCCCTCCCCAAGACAACAGGGTGAGAAAAGCGAGCATCGCGAGTTTTCCTCACCCCTGTTATCCCCGATCTCTCTGAACTTCGACCGCGGAGCGGTCTCGTTCAGAGCCGTCGGGGATGCTCTTCTGGGAGGTCTGGTGCAGACCTCCCCCCGCGCCGGCGGAGCCGGACGCGGGGCCCCCCACCAACTCCGCGTTCCGCGTGCGCGCTCCACGCGCATCATCCCGCGTCTTTCCCATCTCAGAACGTGGTCGAACATCAATCGGACGCGGGATTAGCACCGCGAGACGAACACTCAACCCGCAGACAGCTGCTCTTGCTGGGGATCGACGCTCTGCTAGCAATCCCTCGATGCTGGCGCTTCGCAGGTCCTTGCCCGTCCACGGATGGACTCTCGCGGTCTTCGTCTGGACCGCCCTCTTCGGCATCGTCTTGCGTGCTTGGTGCGTCGTAGACGCTGCCGGCGACGTCGGCGCTGCAGGTTGGGCCCTGGCTGCCATCGGCGTCGACCTCAGCTTCGCCGCGCTGCTCTGGCTCCTCTGCGGCCTCGCGGTCTGGCCCACCGAGCACGGCCGCTGGCGCCTCGTCGGCCGCATCGCCTCCGGGGCGTTGCTCGTCGGCGTCGCCGTCTTTGGCGCGGCCAATGCTCTCTCGTTTCGCGTCAGCGGTACCGCCCTGACCTGGCACCGCCTGCGGGGCGACGACGGCGCCACCGCTCGCGACATGAAGCTCATCGCTTGGACCGAAGCGTGGCCGGCCCTGGTGCTGCTCGGCGGCGGCCTTGTCTCCCTCGCACTCCTCCTCTCTTGCGCCCACCGCCTTGAGCGCATCCCCGAGGGACTGCGTCGCCGCGTCCTCGCCGCAACGTTGGTGACGAGCGCGCTGTGCCTCGGAGCCTACGAGCTGTTTCTGGCGGGCAAGGACCACGGCGCCGGCCGTCATGTGGTCGCGGTCCTCGCCGACAGTTGGTGGGAGGACTACACGCGACGACGTCCAGAGATCGTGAAGGCCTTCGTTGCGCCGCCAGCGACGCCAGCGGGTTTCGCCCGCATCCTCACCCCCGACCAGCCGAGCCCGACGTCGAGAGCACCCGTGCTGGCCACGACCTCACCCGTGAAGAACGTCATCGTGTTCTTCTCCGAGGGCGTTGCCCGCAAGCACACCAGCCTCGACGACAAGGGGCCGGCCACGACGCCGCGCCTGAAGGCCCGCGCCAGTCGGGAGGGCCTCGAGCTGACCCGCTTCTACTCCCCCTACCACCGCAGCATCCAGGCGATTTTCTCTCTTCTGTGCGGGGAGTTTCCGACACCAAACGGCATGAGCATCTCCGATCTGAATCCGCGCATCGACTGTGGCGAGATGTCGCAAGTTCTGGCCAAGAATGGCGTGCACGCCGGCCTATTTCATGGTGGCTATTTCAGCTACTTTGACAAGACCGCTTTCGTCGCCGACCGTGGCTTTGAACGCATGGTTGATGCGCCGACGATGCAACGACAAGGTCCCTACCGCGACGACGGTCAGCCGTGGGAAGAAGATGGCTGGGGCATCGATGACCGGGCAACGGTACGAGCACTGCTGCAGTGGATCGACGAGGTGCGGGCCAAGTCCGCCGACGCCCGCTTTGCCGCCGTGACCATCCCCATCACCGCGCACTATCCCTTTGCCGTGCCCTCGGACATCGAGCGACCCTTTGGCGATGGGCGCAAGCTCGATCGCTTCTGGAACGCCGTGCATTTTCTCGACATCGCTTTCGACGAACTGATGGCGGGGCTCGAGCAGCGCGGCTTGCTCGACGACACTCTCGTCATCTTCCTGGCCGACCATGGCGAGAGCCCCCTCGAGCCGCCCCGCGAGACCAACGTGGATCGAGCGATGTACGAACACGACGTGCACGTGCCCATGGTGCTCTTCCACCGCGGCCTCTTCCCGACGCGCCAGGTCAGCGACCGCCTGGCCTCGATTCCTGACCTGCTGCCCACCATCCTCGACGTCATGGATATCCCCGATCCCCACCAACGTCAGGGCACTTCATTCCTCGCCGAGGATTGGCATGAAAAGCGCGTGTTCCTCGGCACCATGCGCAGCAATGTTCGGCAGGTTGGCTTCGTCGACGGCACCAAGAAATTTATGTTTGATCTCGGAACTGGTAAGACAGAGCTTTATGATTTGGTCGCCGACCCAGACGAAATGGAAAACCTGTCTTCGACAGATCCTGCTAACATACAACGTGATATAATTACGGCGCTAACTTGGTCGAAATGGCAATTTGCCCGCATCCGCGACGCGCCGACCATCGACAAAGACATCGACGTTCAGACCGGCATCGCCCGTGCCGCCGACGTCGTCGTCCGCCCTGCTGCTGGCCCGCCGGTGGCCTGTGTGCCCGAAGACAAGGGCCTGCCCGGCGCTCGTCATTGCGACGGACTCCCAAGCGATCTCCTCACCGGCGTCGCCGCCGCCAAGGTCGCCCGGCGCGAGCGCTTCTGCCTGCCCGTGCGCCTCCCGGAGGCCGGCGCCAGCGCCGAGCTCGCTGTCGCGGGCATCGATTGGTGGCATTATGTGACCTCGCTGCGCTTCAGCTGGCCCACTGGCGCCACCATGGTGCCCACCACGGTCACCCTCGCCGTCGACGACGAAGCCCCCCGCTCGCTGAGCACGACCCGAGCCGTCAAGGACCGACGCTTCTTGTTCGCTGCTCCGACCCGCTCGCTGAAAGTCACGGTGACGGCCAACGCAGCCATGTCGTCGCCTCTGTGCCTCTTCTTCGACGAGGCCTCGTGGCGTCCGCGGGCTTCGGTCCTCAGGACCTGGTGGGCACAACACCCCGAGCTGGCTGCCGTCGTCGACGACGGCGGCGACGCCGCGGAGGCCAATCCCGACGACGAGCGGGATGAGGGCAAGGACAAAGACGCGCCGCCCGCCCCACCTTGACGTTGTGATGGTTCAAGACGCGGCCCTTGCCGAAGGGGGCGTCCTCGACGACAAAGGCGGCATGGCCACGGACGACGACCGAGCCCTGAGCGCACCGATTCGGCTGGTGAAGCCCCCCTACGCGCCGGCAGCGGCAGGACCGGCGGCGGTGGTGTCCTCGTTGCGCTATGCGCTCAAGACCAGCGGCCTGAGGCGCGGCCTGCATGTGTTTCTCAACGTCAACCAGGCCCAGGGCTTCGACTGCCCCGGCTGTGCCTGGCCCGATCCCAGCGGTCCCCGGGCCGTCTTCGAGTTCTGCGAAAATGGCGCTCGGGCCATCGCCCACGAAGCCGACACCCGCAAAGCCGACGCCGCCTTCTTCGCCCGCTTCTCGGTCGAGGAGCTGCGGTTGCGATCGGATCACTGGCTGGAGCAACAGGGCCGCCTCACCGAGCCGATGGTGCGACGACCCGGAAAGGCGCACTACGAGCCCATCTCGTGGAACGAGGCCTTCTCGCTGATCGGAAATACACTGAAAAGTCTCCCGAGACCCGACGACGCCGTCTTCTACACGTCGGGGCGCACCTCCAACGAGGCCGCATTCTTATATCAGCTTTTCGCGCGATCTTACGGCACAAACAATCTCCCTGATTGCTCGAACATGTGCCACGAATCGAGCGGCCGCGGCATGATGCCGACCCTGGGCGTGGGCAAGGGCACCGTTTCACTCGAGGACTTCGAGCAGGCCGACTGCATCCTCCTCATCGGCCAGAACCCGGGCACCAATCATCCGCGCATGTTGTCGACGTTGCAGCAGGCGGCGGCCCGCGGGTGCGCCATCGTCGCCATCAATCCGCTGCGCGAGCGCGCTCTGGAGCAATTTGCTCACCCCCAGCACGGGCTCGGCGTCATCGGCATCGGCAGCAAGATCGCCACGCACTACGCACAGGTGAAGATCAACGGCGACGTTGCCCTGCTCAAGGGGATCATGAAGGTCGTCGTCGACGAAGACCGCAGCCGTGGCTTGGTCCTCGACCGCGCTTTTCTCGCCGAGCACACCCTCGGGCTCGAGAGCTTCCTGCAGGCGCTCGAGGCGGTGTCCTGGGATCTCATCGTCGAGCAAAGCGGCGTTGCGCGCGTCGACATCGAGGTGCTCGGTCGTCTTTACGCCCGCAGCCAACGCGTGATCGCCTGCTGGGCCATGGGGATCACCCAGCACGAAAACGGCGTCGACAACGTCAAAGAGATCGTGAACCTGCTGCTGCTGCGGGGGAACATCGGACGGCCTGGCGCGGGCGCTTGTCCGGTGCGCGGCCACAGCAACGTGCAGGGTGACCGCACCATGGGCATCGTCGAGCTCCCGACCGAACCCTTCTTGCGCGCGCTCGACGACGCCACCGGCATCTGCAGCCCCCGGCCGCACGGGCTCGACGTGGTGCACGCCATCGAAGCCCTCGAAGCCGGCAACGCCAGCGTCTTCGTCGGCCTCGGCGGCAACCTGGTGGCGGCGGCGCCCGACACGCCCCGCGTCGATGCGGCGCTGCGCAAGGCCAAGCTCACGGTGCAAATCGCCACCAAGCTCAACCGCACCCAGCTGGCCTGCGGCGAGCATGCGCTGATTCTGCCCTGCCTCGGGCGCAGCGAGGTCGATCTGCAGGGCGCGCACCCCCAGTTCGTCACCGTCGAAAACTCCATGGGTGTGGTGCACAAGAGCGAAGGCAAGCTGCCGCCGTCGTCGTCGACCCTGCTTTCCGAGGTCGCCATCGTCTGCGGCATGGCCCACGCCACCGTCGGCGCCCTTGCCAAAGTGCGCTTCGATGATCTGCCCGCGAATTACGACCGCATCCGCGACCTCATCGCCGACGTCGTCCCCGGCTTCACGGCCTTCAACCAGCGCCTGAAGGAGAACGTCGACGGCTTCGTCTTGCGCAACAGCGCCCGCGAGCGCCAGTGGAAAACGTCGTCGGGCAAGGCCGAGCTCAGCGTCGTCGACATCCCCCGCTGGCAGCTGCGCCCAGGTGAGCTCCTGCTGATGACCATGCGCTCTCACGATCAGTTCAACACCACCATCTACGAGGGGAGCGATCGCTACCGCGGTATCTACGACCGGCGCGACATCCTGCTCGTCAGTGCCCAGGATCTGCAAAACCGAGCACTGAAAGAAGGCGAGCGCGTCGACGTCAACAGCCATCATCTTGGCCAGGTCCGCACGGTGAAAAACTTCGCCGTCGTCGCCTACGACATCCCGCCTGGCTGCGTCGCTGGCTATTTCCCCGAGCTCAACCCGCTCGTGCCCCTCGAGAGCCGCGCCCGCGAGAGCCACACACCAACCTCGAAGTCGGTGATCGTGACCCTGACGCCTTCAACGGCGCTCACGACGTAGATCATCAATGGCGGGGGACCGGTGCGCGTTTACGATCTCTGAGCCCAACCGCTTCAAGTAGCCCTGCGTTTTTTGTCATCCCGCGTCCGCTTGATGTTCGACCGCGTTCCGAGATGGGAAAGACGGGGGATGATGCGCGTGAAGCGCGCCCGCGGAACGCGGAGTTGGGCCCCGCGTCCGGCTCCGCCGGCGCGGGGGGAGGTCTGCACCAGACCTCCCAGAAGAGCATCCCCGACGGCGATGAACGAGACCGCTCCGCGGTCGAAGTTCAGCGAGATCGGGGATCAGTCGTCGCCGGCGCGAAGCTCGGCGAGAAATTCCTCTTTGGTGACCAGGCCGCGGCGCGCGAGCACCCGAATGAGCGCCCAGAATTTCTTCTCCAGCGCTTCGATTTGCTCGGTGTCGGCGGCGCGGGAGATCGAGAGCAGGTCGTCGACGGCAGCTCCTTCGGCGGTGTGGGTGGCGCGCACGATCTCCAGGGGCGCGCTGCTTGCCGGCATGGCGAAGACGCCGGTCCCCTGCCCGAGAAAATCGATGGGCAGGGGGTGCGGAGCCAGGGCCAGCGATGGCTCGGTGTCTTCGGGGGGTCCGAGATCGATGCCCCGGGCTTCGACAGCGCCGACGGCCTCCCGCCCGACGACGACGCGATCGCCGTCGGCTCCGCGGCCCGTGATGGTCATCGGCTCGTCGCCATCAGAGAGGAAGGAGGGCGCACCCTTGGAGTCAAAGTTCAGTGGTGCGATGTCGACGCGTTGCCCCAGGTAGTAGCGGCGAACTGCTTGCTCGAGCGAGGAAATCTGCGCGATGGCGGGCTTGACGATGCTGTCGGTGGTGAAGCTGATCTCGTCGACGACGGCGGCGTTGAGCGGATCGGCCATGGCCAGCAGCAAGACCTTGCGCCCCTTCTCTTGCTCCTTGACGGCCAGTGGCAGCACGGCGTGGGCCTCGCAGGTGCGGCGGGGTACGAGGGCCAGGGCCTTTTGATCGACGACGACCTTGGCCAGATCGACCATGGGAAAGCCCAGCGACTCCGAGAGCACGCGGGTGAGGGTTCCTTCGGCGACGAAGCCCTTGGCCACCAAGGCCGTTCCCAGGCGCATGCCCCACTGTCGTTGGTGGGCCAGCGCAGCGTTCAGCTGGTCTGCATCGATGAGGTTGCGCTCTATCAGGAGCTCGCCCAGTCGCTTCTTCAACATCCCTGCTCCTACCGAGAAACGCCAGCCGGAGGAAACCCACTGCTCGCGCGGGTGGCCTGTCTGTGCCAGCTCGCTTCCGCGTCAGCGAGCGGGCACCCAAAGCGACCAGGAACGGGATGCTCAGCCACCCGTCTTTTCAATCAGGGTGCGCAGGCGGCTGGCCAGGACGTCGAGAAAGGCGTGCATCAGGCTGGCGCGATCGGACATGAGATCGACGAAGGCGTCGCGTTCGACGACGAGAAAGCGCGCGGCGCTCTTGTCCGACACGCGCGCGGTGACGGGCCGTGGCCCCTTGTCGAGGAAGCTCACCTGCCCCGCGCTCTCGCCGGCCCTCAAGGTCATCACCAGGGCGCCCTGGCGCGTGAGCTCGACCACGCCGTCGACGATGACGAAGAGCTCCGTGCCGGCGTCGCCCTCTTGGTAGAGCAGCCCGCCGCGTTCGACGGTGCGCTCCGAAGAGATGGCAGCGATGGCGAGCAGGTCGTCGAAGATGAGACCGGCGAAGAGGTCGACGTCTTCGAGTATGAACAGGCGTTCCACGAGGTCGTCGGCCATGTCTTCCCCTTGCAGCTCGACGGTCCCCGGCAATCCAGGGCTGGTGGCCTGAGCAGGCCCGCCCAATCGGCGCATCACGACCCGAGCGACGCCCCGAATGAGGGGGTCCTTCGACGCCGTCAAGCGAAAGGCGCGGGCATGCACGCGGGTCACCGGCCGCTCGGACTCGCTGACGTCGAGCAGCGAGAGAAAGTCCGAGCGCAGCGGGTCGGCGGTCAAGGCAGCGTCGAGCAGCTCGATGGCGTCGAGGCGCGCCTGGCGCCCGCCGTGAAAGAGCCCCTGGCGCACGCGGGCCATCGGCTCCTGACCGCGGTGCAAGCCGAGCAAATCCAGAGCGATGCCGAGGTTCTGACGTCGACGCACATCGACCACATGACACAGGGTCCGCAGCGCGCGGCCGTCGTCGTCGTCCAAGGAGATGCCACCCATGCTGCCACCGCCGGCCGTGAGATCCTTGAGGGCGTCGTCGTAGGCGGCGTAGCCGATCAAGCGGCGGCCGATGGCTTCGTCGGTGCGCTTCTTGTCGACGACGATGACCGTGCGACCGGGAGCCGCGCTGGTGGCGACGATGGCCGACAGCGCTCCGGCGATGCGGGCCTGCAAGAACGCGTTGTCCTTGGTGTTCGAGAAGAGCAGCGCGTGGGCCGCGCTCTCACTGCCCACGCGCTGGAGCAGACGCGGCACATGCACCCTGACACCGAGGGGCAGAGTGACGTCGTCGAGGGCGCGAGACAGGGCGGGCACGGCTTTGTCGCCAAAGCGTTCCAAAGCCTGGGCCACTGCCGCGCGGGTGCGGCGGTCGTCGAGGCGGCGCACCAGGTGCTCGACGTGAGCTGGATCGCCGTCTTTGGCGGCGGCATCGATGGCGAGGGTGCGCACGGTGTCGTCGACGTCGTCGATCAACAGCGCCAGGGCCGGCTGGTAGCGGGACTTCTGCAAGGCGCCAAGCAAGCGCGCCAGCTCCCGACGCCAAGGCAAGGGCAAGCCGGCGACCTGCGAGAGCAGCGCTTCGAGGCGCGCGCGCGCGCGCGGGTCCCCACCGCGGGAACGCAGGACCACCTCGAGGGCCGCGCAGACGACGCCAGGCTCGTCGTCCTCGAGAAAACCCAGCACGACGTCGGCGGCACGATCGGGTTGCACGCGGGCCAGGGCGCGCACTGCCTCAGCGCGCGGTCGACGGGCGCCCGGAGTGAGGGCGATGACGAGCAAGCGCGCAGCAAGCACCCGGTCTGGGCGGGCCGGCACCCGCGCCAGAGCAGCAGTGCGCACACGTTCAGCGGGGTGCTCGAGCAGCCGCAGCAGCAACGCATCCTGCAGCGCGTAGTGGGCCCCCAAGGCCTCCAGGGCCCGCAAGACGTCGTCGGCGTCGTCGGAGATCAGACCCTTTTCCAGGGCCTCGCGCGTGGTTCGATCGGCCGGATCGATGCCCAGCGGTCGCTTCTTCGCCCGCGGCGCGCTCAAGCGCACCCCCAACGCAGCCACATAGTGAGAGCGCAACACGGGCAGCAGCAAGAGCGTGAGGCCTGCGGCGACGACGACGGTCCACACACTCACTGCACCCTGCACCGCGAGCAGTCCCAGCACCAGGCCGGCGACGGCGGCGCCGCTTTTCTTGATCGCGCCATCGATGAGGGTGCGGGCCTGGGCGCGCACCTCGGGGGGCATGGGGTTGTAGAGCAGCGCGACGACGGCGGGATGCAGGGAGTAGGCCCCGGCCATCTCGACGCCTTTCAGCGTCACCAACAGCCAGAAAGCGACCGCGACGTCGACGTGCTCAAGGACCGCATGGGCCAGGGCCAGCAGCAGCAGCAGCCCCGGCACCACGGCAGCAAAGACGAACACACCGAGCCGTTGCAGAAAACGCGCAGTAAGTCCGACCTGCAGCACGACGACGACGACGCCGACGACGGCGTTGAGCATGCCAAAGAGCCCGGCCATGTCGGTCTCAGACGCTGAGCGGGCGGCGGCCGCGCGAAAGACGAAGTCCGAGGCAGCCCCAGTGGCGGCCAAGAGCACGACCAAGAGCGCCACCACGCGCGGATAGCCGCGGGCCAGCAGATAGCGCAGCGCATTTCGCATGCCGCCGCTGCGGTGGGCATCGCTGAGGTCGACGTCGGCGGGGCTCGAGCGCTCCCGCACGTTGTTCAGCAGGGGCAGCGCCACGATCCACAGCAAGGCAGCAAAGACCAGGGGAGCAACGACGCCGGTGCTGCCGACGACGACGCGCACCAACACCCCACCCAAGGCAGCCCCCAGCATGCCGCCGCCTGCCACGAGCCCGACGACGCGCTTCTGATCGCGGCTGGTGAAGCCGGCCATGATCCTCGACCAAAAGAGCACCGAGGCGCAGGTGGCGGTGGCCTCGCCGATCACGTAGGCCGCCGCCGTCGCCGACGCACCGCCGAGCTGCACCCACACACAAGCCAGCAACACCAACACGGCTCCACCGCTGGTCGCCTCGATCTGCAGCTGGCGCAGGGGGCGCGTGGACAGCAGCCGCGCGAGCACGGTGGTGGCCAAGGTGACAACGACGGCGACGGCGGCGTAGAGGAGCGGCAGCCGCGTGGGATCAGCGCGCGAGAGAAAGAGCGCGTTGGTGCTCGACTTGATGATGGTGACGCCGGCGACGAAGAGCACGTGAAAGAGGGTGGCCGACGCCGCCGCCCCTGCGACGATTCGGGGCAAGCCGGTGGCGCGCGCTGCGATGTCGCCCAGCGACCACGCCCAAGGTCGGCGTTCACCATCGGGAGTGGGCGTGGTGCTCATGGGGCGACGTCGATGCCCCAGCGAACCTGGCTACGCAAAGTGCTTGACGCTCCCCGGCGACACAGCGGCGACGCCGGAGCACCGGGCGCCCGCGTCGTGAAGTGCTGATCGTTCGGACGCCGGCCCATCTTGAGGTTTGGTTGTTCAAGACGCTGGCGCGTCTTGAAGCGCGATGGTTCAAGGCGCGGGCGCCTCCCTCATGGTTTGTCGTGGGCGATGCTGCGGGCGCAGCGGAAGCCGACGTTGTTGAAGGGCGCGTCGGGCACGTTCTTGCCACGGTACTGCAGCCCAAAGCCGGAGCAGGTGCGCGCGCTGCACCACCAGGAGCCACCGCGGGTGACCCTCTTTTTTCCGAAGCGGGGACCCTGGGGGTCGACGACGACGCCGGCGGCTGCGGCTCTCTTGTAGGTGTCGGGGGCGTACCAGTCGGCCACCAGCTGCCAGACGTTGCCCACGGGGTCGTAAAAGCCCCAGGCGTTGGGCGGAAACGCGCGCACGGGGGACAAATACGCAAAGCCGTCGTCGAGAAGGTTCTTGCTGTGCTCCTCACCCTCGGCGGGGCCCTGCCAGTGGTTGAGGCCGTAGCGGCCGTCGGGGCGGCGCGGCGTCGGTCCCCAGGGGTAGCGATCGCTGCTGCCAGCGCGCATGGCGTATTCCCACTCGGCCTCCGTGGGCAGGCGCTTGCCCAAGAAGTGGCAGTAGGCGTTGGCGTCGTCGTGGCCCACGGCGGTGGCGGGCAGATCGTCGCTGACGGCGTACTCCATGAGGTCGCCAAAAGGACGTCGCCAGCTCGCGTGCGCTGCGCGTTGCCAGGCCCAATCCTTCATCCCCTCGACCGCGACCAGGGCGTAGCCGAAGCGCTCGGCCGAGGTGCGGTGGCCGGTGGCGTCGACGAAGGCGCGGTAGTCGGCGATGGTCACCAGCGTTTCGTCGAGCTCGAAAGCGCTCAGCTGCACGCGATGACGGGGAGCTTCATCAGGCCGGCGGGCGTCGTCGCTGCCGCGCCAGAAAGATCCCGCCGGCACGCGGATCATTGTGGTCGGGGGGGCTGGCAAAACCGTCGTCGGAGCTGGTGCGGGCAAAGCGCTCGTCGTCGCCGGCGGCACGGGGGCAGCGATCAGGAGCCAGGCGAGCCATGGGGCCACGCTCAGAGCTCAGGCGCGGCCGGCGGCGTCCGGATTCAGCACGAGCACCCGCTCATAGAGGCTGCGCGCGCTCATCCATTGAAAGACGCAGCGACCAAACACCAGGGTGTCGCCGTCGAGGATTTCCACCTTGGCCCGCGGCGGAGCACGGTTGCCGTTGTGCTTGGTGCCATTGGCCGAGCCGGTGTCGACGATGGACCACTTCAGCGGCTGCGGATCGCGCTGAAAGTAGGCGTGGAGCTTGGACACGGTCTTGTGGGGCACGCAGATGTCGTTGGTCTCGCTGCGACCCAGAAAGACCCGATCCTGCGACGGCGCCTCGGCGGCTTTGCGCACCGAGATGACCCACTGGCGAATGCGAAAAATCTCGTCCGGCGACGAGGGCGCGCTGCCTTCGCGGATCTCGCTGAGGAATTTCTCGTCGGTCACCACGGTGCTGAAGCGGAATTCCTCCTCGAGCACCTCGCGGCCAAAGAGGAAGGGATGAGGGTAGCGGCTGGCAAAGGCCTCCGGCGTCATCGACTTCACCGTCGTGACGTAGTCGTGAACCGTTTTGTGCCCGCCGCTCATGCTCACCGACTCTAGTCCCCCTGCGAACGGTTTGTGGCGGATTCGGCGCGCGGGGCCGCAGGCCGCAGCGCCCCTGGATTCCGCGCTGCGTTGCGGCCGCCGCACCTCATCCGGGTCAGCTCTTCAGCCCGAGCTGGGTCTCCAGGAAGCCCGTGTCGGTGTCGCCGGCGCCGAAGGCTGCGTTGGCGAGCACTTTCTTGTGCATCTCGAGGTTGGTTTTGACGCCGGTGATGCGGGTCTGCTCCAGAGCCCCCAGCAGGCGAGAGATAGCCTCGGAACGCGACGACCCATGCCCGATCATCTTGGCCAGCAGGGAATCGTAGAAGGGCGGCACCACCGATCCGGTTTCGACGCCGGCGTCGACGCGGATTCCGGGGCCTGCGGGCCACGAGGCCTCGGTGATGCTCCCGGGCGAGGGAAAGAAGCGCTTGTCGGGGTCTTCGGCGCACACCCGCAGCTCGATGGCGTGCCCCTGTCTGTGCAGGGGCAGGGTGTCGAGGCGCTCCCCAGCGGCCACCCGGAGCTGGAGCTCGACGAGGTCGACGCCGGTGGTCATCTCGGTGATCGGATGCTCCACCTGCAAGCGCGTGTTCATCTCGAGAAAGAAGAAGCTGCCGTCTTGCGCGCCGACGAATTCGACGGTGCCGGCGTTGGTGTAGCCGACGGCCTTGGCGGCGCGCACGGCGGCCTCGCACAAGCGCTCACGCATGCCGGGAAAGCGCTCCACCAGCGGCGACGGCGTCTCCTCGAGGACCTTTTGGTTGCGCCGCTGCACCGAGCATTCGCGCTCGAAGAGGTGGTGCACGTTGCCGTGGTGGTCGGCGAGGATTTGCACCTCGATGTGGTGAGGTTTCTCGATGCACTTCTCGACAAAGACCCGGGAGGAGCCGAAAAACAGCTCCCCTTTCTTGCGGGCGTCGTCGAAGGCCCCGCGCAGCTGTTTTTCGTTTCGGCACTTGGCCATGCCGATGCCGCCGCCGCCCGCCGAAGCCTTGAGCATCACCGGCCAGCCCGCAGCCTCAGCAGCAGCGACGGCGTCGTCTGCGGTCGCCAGCGCCGTGATCGGGCCGGGCACCACCGGTACCCCCGCGGCGACCATGGTGATCTTGCTCTCGATCTTGCCGGCCATCGCCCGCATGGCGGCGACGCTGGGACCGACGAAGGCCACCCCCTGCGCCTCGCAGGCAGCGACCAGGCTCTCGCTCTCAGACAAGAAGCCGTAGCCAGGATGCAGCGCGGTCGCCCCCGAGGCCTTGAGCGCGGCGACGATGGCGTCGACGTTGGCGTAGCTGTCCCGCGGGGGGGCCGGGCCGATGCGCAGCGCCTCGCTCGCTTCCCCCACG
The DNA here is from genome assembly GCA_023248635.1 of Myxococcales bacterium. GTDB lineage: Bacteria > Myxococcota > UBA727 > UBA727 > VGSZ01 > VGSZ01. Next base: position 8,117 of record JAHFED010000054.1, on the reverse strand, counting down.
AAAGGCGCGGTGGCGTCGGCGTCGGAGAAGACGGCGACGGTGGCGATGTCGAGGCGGCGCGCGGTGCGGTTGATCCGCCGGGCGATCTCACCGCGGTTCGCAATCAAGAGCTTGGTGGGAAGAGGCATGACGCCTGCTGTGGCCAAGCCGAGCGCAAAAGACAAGGCGCCCCAGGGAGTGGCCCCGGTCGCGCTTTTTGAACCTGGGGACCTCGAGGGGCTAGTGTGCGCTGGAATGGTGGCGGCCGAGTCGACGGATGGGGAATTACCGGCAGGCACGCAAGTGCTGCGCCGCTATTCCGTCGTGGGCAAGCTCGCCCAGGGGGGCATGGCGGAGGTCTATCTGGCGCGCCAGGTCGGACCCGCGGGCTACCAGAAGCTCGTCGTCATCAAACGCGTGCGCCCCCACCTCGCCAACGACAGCGACTTCGTCGGCATGTTCGTCAACGAGGCGCGCCTCGCGGCCATGATCAACCACCCCAACGTGGTGCAGATCTTCGACCTCGGCGACGAGCCCAGGCCTGTGGCGCAGGGGGGCGGGCGCGACTGGTTTCTGGCCATGGAGTACCTCGACGGCCGCGACATGCTGCAGGTGGGTCGCGCCTGCCGGTCGCACAACAAGGCCGTGCCCTTCGACGTCACCGCCCGCATCATCGCCGACGCCTGCGCCGGCCTCGACCACGCCCACAACCTCAAGGGCGAGGGCAACAAGAGCCTCGACCTCGTGCACCGCGACATGTCCCCGGAGAACATCCTCATCACCTTTGAAGGGCAGGTGAAGGTCGTCGACTTCGGCATCGCCAAGGCCTCTGACAACTTGATCAAGACCCAGGCCGGGCAGATCAAAGGCAAGCTTGGGTATGTGGCCCCCGAGGCCATCTTGGGCAAGCCCGTCGACGCCCGCGCCGACGTCTTCGCCGTCGGCGCCACCCTCTACCTGTTTTTGTCTGGGCGGCCCGCGTTTTCGGGGACCAACCCCATGGAGATCTTCGAGCGCAGCCTGAAGCCCCCCATCCCGCCTCGCGAAGTGAACCCGCGGGTGCCCGAACCCCTCGATGCCATCTGTCTCAAGGCCCTCGCCCAGGATCGCGACAAGCGCTACCGCTCCGCCGGCGAGGTGCGCATCGCCCTCGAGGCTTACCTGCAGTCGACGGGACGCCCCCTCGGCGGCGTGCAGCTGTCGCAGTTCATGCGCATCTTGTTCCCCGCCGACAAAGACCCGGTGCGCCACCGCATCGACAAGATGCTGGCGGAAGCCCCGGCCCCGGTGGCGTCGACGTCGAGGGCGGGGACCGACAGTTGGGCGCGGCCGCCGGCGTCTGCGCGACCCGCCGGCCTCGTGCCGGCCCCAGCCCCAGCCCCCATCGAGGTCGACGTCGAAGACGAAGACCGCACAAACATCGTCGCCCCCTTGGACTCCCCTGAGCCCATCACCATGCAGAACGCGCGGCCGAAGCCGTCGGCGGGTCCCGCCCACCTGCGGTCCATGGCGCTGCCGATGTCGGGGTCGGGTCCGTCCAGCGACTCTGGCGATTTGACCAACGAAGACATGGACCTGCGCACCCTGGCCCCGCGTCCCGACTCCGACAACGTCGCCACCCTGCAATCCGCCGCGCCAGGCACCAGCGTCCCCTCCCTTGCTGGGCTCGACGCCATCGTGGCTGCAGTCTCTGAAGGCGACGACCTCGACTCGGCCGTCATCACGGCGCCGGCGGCGGCTCCCGCTGCGGTGTTGCCGCCGCTGCCTGCTCCCCAACCCACCGAGGCCCGGCGCTTCCAAGCCAGCATGGACGCCGCCGCCGCCGCCTTCGACACCCGCACGCTCGGCGGAAGCGACATGCCGCCCCCGCCGCTGGAGTCGGTGCCCCGCTTTCCGCGCCCCACCCGTCCACCAGAGCCAGCACCACCTGCGCCAGCGCCCCCGGACCTCGTGCTGGAGCCCATGGAAGCTCCGCCCGCCTTCGTCCTGACGCCGCTGCAGCCCGCCGATCTGCCGCCGCTGCCTGCTCCGACGGGTCCCGGCCTCGGGCTCAAGTTGGCCATGCTCGTCTTCGGCGGTCTCTGTGGGCTCGTCGTGCTGGCGGTGATCTTGTGGGCCACTGGCAACCTGGCGCGCATCCTGTCCCCCTGAGCCGCATCAAGACACGCCAGCGGCTTGAAGTTCCGATGCTGCAAGCGGTCGCTTCGCCTGAGGCGGAAGCGGGGTCACAGAGAAGGGTGGTGCGCACGTCGCTGCTGCCCCTCCCACCCCCTTGCCCTCGGGTCGAGCTTGAAGTTTGGATGTTCAAGACGCTGGCGCGTCTTGAAGTTTGGATGTTCAAGACGCTGGCGCGTCTTGGAGTTTTGACGTTCAGGGGCAGACCGTCGCATGCAGCAGGTCGCCGCCATTCAAACCGTGGAACACGATGTGGGCCGCAAAGGCGGCGTCGACGACGACGGAGACCTCGCCCACGGCACAGTGGTCATCGTCGACCAGCTCGGGGGCCCAAGCCGTGCCGGTGAACGTCGCGGTGCGCAGACGGCAGAATTCCCGGGTGCGATACGCCGCCCGGACGACGTTGTTCGCGCCCACCGTCAGCGCCACCACGTCGGGGTTGCCGGCGCTGTCCAGCGGCAGCGTGATCCAAACAGCAGAGTCGGGGTTGAGGCGCGCGTGCCGAAGACCGAAGACCGCGTCGTCGGTATAGGCGATGTGCACTGTGCCGCCTTGATCCACGGCGATCGCGTTGTGGCCACCGACGGACCCCTCGCTGGCCACGATCTCTCTGATCCAGATGCCGTCGTCGCGGAAGGCGTAGCCCAAATCGTCGAGGTTGCCGTCGAGGTCGTCCTGGTAGGCGACGTGGGGCGCGCCGAAGCGGTCGAGGGCCATCGACTCTTCGCCCGTGTAGAACACGCCGGGTTGCGCCAACACCGCCACCCGCTCGCTGCTGGCCCAGTCGCCTCCGCGCGGCTTGAACGCGTAGGTCGACACGATGCCGACGTCGACCTCCGAGTCGGTGTAGAGCAGATGCAAGCCGCCGTCGTTGTCGATCGCCAGGGCGCGCACCCGGGTCAGCGAGACCTCTGGTAGAGCGCCCTCGGGCTCCGTCCAGATCCCGGTCACCGGGTTGCGCACCCGATGGGCGAGACCGCCGCCCGGGCCGGGATAGACCACGTGCACCTCTGGGCTGGCCCCCCCACCAACGGCGATCGCTGGGTGCCCATTGACGCTCGCCCCGTCCACCGTCTCCAGGGTCCACCTCCCGTCGACACCCTGGCGCGCGTAGCCCAGGGGCGCCGACGCATCCGCGTAGGCGACGTGCAGCCTCCCCTCCGCATCTAGGGCAAGGGAATTGAAGGAGCCCGTTTCCTCGCCGTCGACCACTTCGACGCCGTCCTGGCAGCCCACGCTTTCGCCTTCGCCTTCGCCTCCACCCTCGCCTTCGCCGCCGCCCTCGCCTTCGCCTCCACCCTCGCCTTCGCCGCCGCCCTCGCCTTCGCCTCCCCCCTCGCCTTCGCCTCCCTCGCCTTCGCCTCCACCCTCACCTTCGCCCTCGCCCTCGGCGGCGAACACACAACAGCCCGTCACGCAGCTGCCTCCGGTTCCGACAGGCAGGTTCTGGTTGGCGTAGGCCTGGCATTGCCCTTCCTCGGAGCAGGCGGGGACGCCGAAGCCACAGCCCGCGAGCCGTCGCTCGTTCGCGACGCAAAGGTCGAGGGTCCAGCTGTCGAGGGAGCCGGCGGCGGCGGCGCCGTCCACGCCCAGGGTCCAGTCGCCGTTGGCCTCTTCGCCGGCCAAGGCCGCCAAGGGCGTTTCCGGTGTGAAGCACCCAGTGAACGGTGCATCGCCCTCCCCCTGCGAGGCGAAGGGCTCGAGGCAGGCGTCGCTGAATTCCGTGGCGAGCATGTTGTCTCCGCCATCGCCGTTGCCGCTGGACAGGTTCACCACCGTGCCGGCGGGGGAGAGAAGGCTCACCGTCAGATCCCCGGTGGAGCTGTAGGTCAGGGAGTTGAGGGTGGCTCCGACGTCGTTCACGGTGGCGACCTTGCCGACGGAGATGGTGCTGCCGGCCGTCCCGCTGTCGGTGATGGCCGTCGCCGTGTCCTGGGTGAAGGACATCGGCCTTCCACTGGCGCAGGTGCGCGAGGACTCTTCCACCGTGAGCACGTAGGCGCCGACGTCGACGCTCTCCAAGCCGCCGATGATGAGGCTGATCGCCTCCCCTGGCTCCGCGCCGACCGCGATGCTGCCCTGATCGTCCTCGCTGTCGTCATAGGTGCAGGTCTGGTTGATGTCCGTGTTGCAGTCGGGGCCACGGATCAGCACCCCGAGACGGTCGCCGTTGGTGGGAGCGACGGTGAACATCACCGTACCTGGCTGCGTGGGGGTGTAGGTCCACAGCTCCACCGGCGCGGCGAGCGACACGCAGGGCAAACCCGAGGCGGCGTCGAAGACGTCGTCACGGATCGCAGCGCCGCCAGTGGTGTCGCCGTTGTTGGCGCCCAGGGACGCGACCCTCGCGGCCCCGCAGTCGAGCTTCTCCTCGCCATCGGGGGTGCCGTCGTCGTCGCTATCGGCATCGTTTGGGTCCGACTCATCGGGGTCGACGTCGCCGTCGCGGTCTTTGTCCTCGATGCCGTCGTAAACGCCGTCGCCGTCGCTGTCGGGCTTCAGCGGATCCGTCTCCTCGAGGTCGACGACGCCGTCGTGGTCGCTGTCTTCCACGCCATCTTCGAGGCCGTCGTCGTCGCTGTCGGGATCGCGCGGATCGCTTTCGTCGGCGTCGACGACACCATCCTGATCGCGATCCTCGACGCCGTCTTCGATGCCATCGTCGTCGGAGTCGGGGTCGAGGGGGTCGGTCTCGTCGGCGTCGACGAAGCCGTCGCTGTCGCTGTCCTCGATGGCGTCGGGAATCCCGTCGTTGTCGCTGTCGACATCCTCACCTTCCCCTTCGGCGGCCACCGCTCGCACGGCAGGCTCCAGGCAACCTCGGCAACCCGCGAGCGACGCGGAGGCCGCGAGCACCAGGAGTCCGGGCCAGGTACGCATCTCTTCCTCCGCAGCGCAGGCGCACACGTCCGGATCCAGGATAGCCAACAACGATTCTCACGCCCCCTGCTGACGAAAACAGGACCGAGGCGTTGCCGACGAAGGTCAACGCAGTGCCGGTCGACTCCGCACGGCTGTGCCGATGCCAGGTGGCCCGCGACGAGACAGCGGGCCGCGTTCTGATCGTGACGCCCCCAACTGAACGATCCTGCGGCTAGGGGGCTTGCTTATGACGTTCTGCCGCAGCCGGCTCTTTCAATCTCTCCTCATCGCTGGTGTCTTGGGGCCCGGGTGCAGCCTGACGCTCTCGCGTGGGGGCGGCGAGGGCCGCGGCAGCCGCGGCGATCGTGATGACGACCTTGACGGCGTCGACGACGTCGATGACGTCGATGATGATGACGTCGATGGCATCGACCCGCCCTGTGATGTCGAAGGCGATCTCTCGGCCTTCGTCAACGGCGACCCCTTCGTCGGCAGCACGGCCGACGCCGCCAATGGGCATGGTGGCTCTTGCGGCGGTGACGCGGCCCCCGACCTGATCTACGCGCTGACGCCAACGACGAGCGGGCCGATGACCCTCAGCCTCGCCAACACCGGCACGGCGTTCGACACGGTCCTTTACGTCCAGTCGAGCTGCGGTGGCCTCGAGCTCTCCTGCAACGATGACAGCGTCGGGTCCACCTCGGTCGTCGACATCGAGGCCGTGGCCAACACGACCTACTACGTCGTCGTCGACGGCTTCGCCAGCGACGCGGGCAGCTTCGAGCTGCGCATCACCCAGGAGCTGCGAGCGACGTTGGACCCTGACACCCAGACCGAGAGCGAGTGCTCCGATCCGGAGGACATCACGGCGTTCATCAACGGCCCGTCTCTGTTCGGCAGTACCGTGGGGACAGGGAGTGAGCACAGCGGCGGCTGCGGCGGCGGCGGTGCGCCCGATGTGGCCTACGTCGTGAGGCCGACGACGAGCGGGACGCTGGCGGTCAGCCTGGCCCACACCGGCACCAACTACGACACGGTTCTCTACGCCCAATCCGCCTGCGAGGGCGGCGGAATCGAGCAAGCCTGCAACGACGACAGCGCCGTCGGCACCCGCTCCGCGCTTTCCTTTCACGCCGATGCTGGCCAGACCTATTTCGTCGTCGTCGACGGCTACGGGAGCGCGAGCGGCGACTTCGAGCTCACCCTCACGGCGGAAAACGACCCGATCACGGTCAGCGGCGTCGTCGTGAACTACGACGGGACGCCGATGGCTGGCGCGCTCGTCGGCGCCCAGGCCCTCGGCGACGGTCGAGGCTACCCAGGGGTCATCGCCGACGGGTCTGGTGCATTCGTGATGGAGCTGGATCCCAGTCCTGCCTCCGGTGACCTCGTCTACCTCGCCGCCCTCGACCCCGAAGATCCAGCGGGTCGCCTCGCTTTCCTGACAATGGCCCGTGCGGCCCCCGGAGGCCTCGTCGATGCGTTTCCCCCTTCGCTCACAACGAACTCTGGGGGCCCCCGCATCGACCTGTCGCCGCTCACCACGCTGGCATCGGCGGCGTTCCCGGTGTGGGACGAACAGCTGACGCCCGCCGCAGCCTTCGCTGAGATGCGGGCCGAGTTCGTCGACGTCGCCCTCGGCAGCGAGCTCGATCTCGCCACGGCGCTCGTATCTGCCGGTACGCGGGCCGTGCACCTCTTTCCACCGCCCACGGAGCTGACGGGGTTCGCCAGCCCGGCCCCGGGAGGCCTTCGCGAGTGCCTGGAGCAGGCGGCGGTCCGCGCCGCTGGGACCTTTCGCGCCGGGAACTCCGGCAGCGCCGAGTCGCACCAGGGGCCGGCACCCGAGAGCACCTGGGGGGTGGTCGGGGAGACGGCGGGGGGAACCATCACCGCCGTCAGCGTCTTCATCGGGAGCTTCGGGACGCGAATTCTCCGCGCGTCGGCGACCGGGGATGCTGCTGAGCTCATCGGGACCCTGGAAAGCGGCACCTCATGTGATCAGCAGATGCGCATCGCCAACGCAGCCAATCGCCGGGCCGGCATCGCCAACTGTCGAGAGTTCGCAGAGTTCACGGCCCTGCACGTCTTTGACAATTGTCGAGGAAAGGGAGCCCAACAAATTTCGATGGTGCGCGGCAATGCGAACGCCGTGTTGGACGGGCGATATTGGAAGGGGCACGCGTTCACACTGGTGTCGGACCTGCCGGACACTGCGATTGATCTTTCCAGGGTCAACGTCGCAAGCGACACCGGCGCCATGTTCGTGCCGGGTCCCACCGCGGACTCACCTCCTCACTTTTTGACCGAAGACGAAGCGAGGCACGTCTTCGTCGTTGACGGATGGGGTCTCAACCGCACCACCGACCCCACCAGTCGCGAGAACATCGAGCACTACGTGCGGGAGTATCCCCGGGACTACTTGCGCGAGTTCGGCCTCGATCAACTGGGAGCGAATCGACGTGTGGCGATGCCGGGCTCGGGGGCGCACGACGATGCCTGCGGCCCCCACTCTCCCGTTCCCGATCCGAGCCGCGCGTCCGTCTCGGAAGCCCTGGTGGAGCGGGCCAGCGCCTCGGTGTCGCCGACGACGGCAGGTACGGGCGAGACCTGCGGGAGCTGCGGCCGACCCGACGTCGCCGTCACCACCGGGGGCTTGGAGAGCTGCAGCGCACCACCGCCTCCGCCCCCACCGGCGCCGTCGGCTCCGTGCGGAGACGGCATCTGCGACCGCCCCGCTGGCGAGAGTGAGCAGGCGTGCCCCCAGGACTGCCCGCTGAGCTGCGGCGACGGGGTGTGCAACAGCGTCGAAGGCGACTCCACGTCTGCCTCCTACTGCCCCCAGGACTGCCCACAGGTGCAGTGCTGCGTCGACACCAACGGCTGCCCCTCCGAGGAGCTCTACTCCTGCCCGGGGGCTTGTTGCTGTTGCGGGGCCGGGGCGCATTGCGTCGAACCCAGTGGCGTCTGGGTGTGTGGCATCTGATCCCCGATCTCGCTGAACTTCGACCGCGGAGCGGTCTCGTTCAGCTCCGTCGGGGATGCTCTTCTGGGAGGTCTGGTGCAGACCTCCCCCCGCGCCGGCGGAGCCGGACGCGGGG
>JAHFED010000004.1 GCA_023248635.1 Myxococcales bacterium | reverse complement strand
GGTGGAGCTGCGGGCGTCCGATCCCGATGCCTTCGCGCTCATCGCCCTGGTGCGCGGCGGCGACGTCACCTACCGCGGTCTGGCGGCAACCGGCGCACCGGTGGCGGTCGCTGCCACCGACGGCGACGTGCGCGTCGAAGACTGCCAGTTCGGCATCAGCGTGGACGGCGTGGTGCGAGGCGGATCGCGCAACGGCCTGCAGATCGACGTCAGCGGCTTGGTGACCTTGGAGCGGGTCAGCATCGAAGGCGAGCCCTCCGCCGGCGTCGACGTCTTTGGTTCGTTCGCCGGCCTCGTGCTGCAGGACGTGACCGCCCGCAACAACGGCCTGAGCGGAGTGCGGGCCCTCGTCGAAGGCGCCACCGTCATCGCCGACCACCTCACGCTCATTGGCAACCACCTGCACGGCTTGGAGCTCGTGGGGGTGACCCAGCCCGCCTCGCTGACGGGGGGCTTTATCGAGGCGTCGAACAACACCAACGCTGGCGTGCTGCTCGATCGCGTCGGCGCCGTCATCGGCAGCTCTGCGTTTCTGCACAACGGCACCGGGCTGAGCACCAATGACGGGATCGAGACGCATGGGTGCGCTTTCGGTGTTTCCCTCGACGGCGCCACCATCGACGGCAACACCACCAACGGCCTGACCATCGACAGCGGCACCGGACCGAGCGCGGGACCAGGCGGCGTCGTGTTCCTCGAAGGCACCACCGCCGGCGACAACCACGGCAACGGCATCTTCATCAGTGGCGCCTACGACGTGTCGATGCAGAACGTGCACATCGGATCTCTCCTCGACGGCACTGGGATCGGCAACGACGGCGACGGCATTCGCCTCCAGCCCAACGCGGGTCGCCCCGTTGTCTTGGAGGACGTGTCTGTCGACTTCAGCGGCGACGCGGGGCTGCGCGTGAGCGGGGGCAGTCGTGTCGACGCGACCAATGTCACTGCCGTTCGCAACGTCGACGGCATCGTGCTCACGGGAGTCGTCATCGAAGGGCTCGACGTGGGCGTCGCGAACAACAGCGGTGACGGCGTGGTGGCCCAGGGGGTGACGGTGAGCCCGAGCGTCGAAACCATCTCGGTGTCGGCCAATGACAACCTCGGCCACGGCTTGCGTTTCGAGGGCGCGTTGCCAACGACAAAGAGCACACCCTTTCAAGTTGGCAGCCACAGCCTCGTCGTGCTGAGCGGACCGCGCTTCGCGCTGCAGGCCGTGCACAACGAGGTCGGCGCCGAGTTTCTCTATGACGGCGCGCTGCAAGTGACTGGTGAGCTCGACAACAACGTCAGCCATGGGCTGGTGCTGGCGACGCAGGATCTCGGCGTTGGCGGGAGCCCGGCCATCATCGTCAGCAACGTGATCGCGCACGAAAACGGCGGCTTCGGCTTGGAGGCCACGGGCGTCGCCGACGGCGCCTTCTTCGACGTCATCGCCGACGGCAATGTGGCGGGCGGCGTGCACCTCGCGATGGCGCCGGCGGAGCAGGATGCGCTCTTCGTCAACCACATGGAGCTCGGGCGCACGCAGGAGGACCTCGCCGGCAACCGCGGGCCGGGCTTCCTTTGCGATGGCGATGCGGTGCTGGGCCTGCACGGCGTGCGCTCATCGGGGAACACCAGCGCTGGCGTCGAGGCCGCGGGCGACTGCCAGATCTTCGAGCTCGAGGAGGCGACGATCGGCCTGGCGACCGCCGCCATCGGCAACGTGGGCGTGGGTGTGCAGGTGCGCGACGCCGGGCACGTCTCGCTGGGGCCCGACATCACCACCTTCAGCTCCAACGCCCTCTTCATCGGCGGGCACAGCGCGGGCGGCGTGGTCGTCTTGAACCAAGGCACCGTCACGGTGGGGGACTTGGTGATGCTGAGCAACGGCGGACCGGCGATCGACTATGGCGGCGACGGTCGGACCGGCAACGACGCGGGCGACGGCGACGGCGTGCTCAACCATCCCTTCATCGAGTCGGTCCGACGCGAAGGCACGGTGCTGGTGGCGCGAGGGCTGGTGCAAGCGGGCGCGCAGGTCACCTTCTACGCCGCCGACCGGGACAGCGGGGATGCCCAACCGCTGCGCCTCCTCGGCGCCGCCATCGAAGGTGATCCCGCGTTTGACGACGACGCCACCACGGGCTCCTACAACGATCCGCTCTGGGGCGCCGACGACGACGTCGCGCGCTTTGCTTTTCGCCTCTTGCTCAACAAGGGCGTGACGACTTTCGACCAGGAGCCGCGCCTGATGGCGGTGGCCACCGTGGACCAGCGCTCCTCGGAGATGTCGCCGGTGTTCTTCACCGATCCCTGCGCTCCGGACTTCGGAGGCCCGTTCTGCGACCGCGACAACGACGGTCTCGACAACGACGTTGAACGCCAAAACGGCACCAATGAGCTGCTCGCCGACAGCGACGGCGACGGCCAGTCCGACGCCGCCGAAGGCGTGGGCGACCGCGACGGCGACGGGCTCATCGATGCCCTCGAGTCGACCTTCCGCGACGCCGATGGCGACGGCACCTCGGAGCTGGACGACCGCGACGACAGCGACCCCTGCGTGCCGGCGGCGGTACCCGCGGTGTGCGACCTCGACGGCGACTCACTCACAGCCGACGCCGAGCAGGTTCGCGGCACCGACCCCAGCGATCGCGACACCGACGACGACGGCGTTGGCGACGCCTTCGAGGCCCTCGGGGACAGCGACGGCGACGGCGTCGGGGACCCCACCGACCCCGACAACTTCGATGCCTGCATCCCTGACCCCCTCGACCCACGATGTGACTTCGATCGCGACGGCCTGGTGCGCCTGCTCGAGCAACAGCGCAACGCCGACGACAACGACGCCGACGTCGACGACGATGGCATCCTCGATGGCGTCGAAGCCGACGTCGACCTCGACCGCGATGGCGCCTTTGCCGTGCACGACCGCGACGACGGTGACCCCTGCGAGCCCGACGCCGCGCAGTTCCTCTGCGACGCCGACGGCGACGGTCTGACGCGCGGGCGGGAGCTGCTGATTGGCACCGATCCGAACAACGCCGACAGCGACGGCGACGGCGTTGGCGATGCGTTCGAGTCCACGCAGGACCGCGACGGCGACGGGTTTTCCGACGTGCTCGATGTGAGCGACGCTGACCCCTGCGTGCCCAACGCGTTGGCGGAGGTGTGCTTGGGCCTGACGGTGGACGCGTGCGCGCAAAACCTCGACGCCGACCACTGTGACCGCGATCGCGACGGCCTCGACAACGCCACCGAGCGGCTGCGCGGCACCAACCCCTTGATCGTCGACAGTGACGGTGACGGCACGAGCGATGGCGCCGAAGGCCTCGCCGATACCGACGGCGACGGGATCATCGACGCCCTCGAGTCGAACGTCGTCGACGCCGACCACGACGACCGAATGGCCTTTGAGGAAGACGACGACGACGACGCCTGCAACCCCAGCCCTGACGACGACGACTGCGATCGCGACCACGACGGCCTGACGAACCGGGAGGAGAGCTCAGACGCGGGCGGCTTCGGCACCGATCCCCGAGACGCCGACAGCGACGACGACGGTCTGGCCGATGGCGTGGAGGCACGCTTCGACTCCGACGGCGATCGCCTCAACAATGCCCTCGAGTCCAACGTCGACGACCTCGACGGCGACGGCCGCGTCGATGCCCTCGACGTGCCGACCCTACCGGACGCTTGTCTCGGCGAGGGCGTCGTCGTCGGCGTCTTCACCATCGCAGTCCCTGAGGACTTGCCGGATGATCCTGAGACAGTGAAATGCGTCATCGGCGATCTGCACATCGTGGGTCCCGCCGCTGACATCGTCATCCCCTCGGTGCAGGTCATCACGGGCCGGCTGTTCGTCGGGGGCTCCGTCGTGTCGCTGACGCTGACCGACCTGGTGCACCTGGGGGCGCTCGTGGTGGACAACGGCGACGCGCTCACCTCCCTGTCGCTGCCGCAGCTGAGCGCCACCGACGGCGACGTGCTCATCAGCGACAACGAGGTCCTCACCGCCGTCGAGCTGCCGGCGCTTGCCGAGGTCGGCGGCAACTTGGAGATCATCGCCAACCCGGTGCTTGCCGACCTCGAGCTCCCGGCGCTCGTGCTGGTGCACGGCAACCTGATCGTGCTCGGCAACGATCTACTCACACGCGTGGTCTTCGACGAGGTGATTCACATCGACGGCGACCTCGCTGTTTCCGGCAACCCCGCGTTGACCGAGCTGGTGCTCCCGTTGCTGCAGGAGATCGGCGGCGACCTGGTGGTGAGCGACAACGACGCGCTGGTCGACGTTGACCTGCTCGAGCTGAGCACCGTGGGCGGCGACCTCGATGTCAGCGACAACGCCTCGCTGCAGGGGATCGGTCTGGATTCGCTGGCGACCGTAGGTGGCGACCTGCGGATCGAGGACAACGACGCCATCACCGACGTCGGCTTGGGCGAGCTGGGAGCTGTCGGCGGTGACCTGGTGATCAGGGATGTGAAAGACGAAGCCGACGTCGACGTCGACGACCTGGACCACGTGGGCGGCGGCGTCGACCTGGACGAAGCGGTGGAGCAGCAGCTGCCACCGGGGTGGGAGTGCGACGACGTCGGCTGCCGCGCGCTCTGTGGCGACGGGGTGAGCATCGACGACGAGAGCTGCGACGACGGCAACCAGAGCGCAGGCGACGGCTGCTCCGCCGCGTGCGCGGTCGAGGCGGGCTTTTTGTGCGGCGACGAGCCCAGCGTGTGCGTCCGGCTCGACGAGGTCGCGGCACCCGCACCCGAGCCCACGGCCCCCGAGAAGACCGGCTGCGCGTCGACGTCGTCACCAACGGCCGTCCTCGCGCTCGGGCTGCTGCTCCTGGGCCGACGTCGTCGCCGTTCGACCTGACCGATGCAGCGGCCGGCACGCTCAGGAGGGTCGTGAACCCAAACACGCGTCAAGCCCTCGCCAAGGGCGGAGTCGTCGCCAAGGGCGGAGTCGTCGCCGGAATGCACCTGCAGTACGATGGGCGCATGCGCCTCATCATCGTCTGCCTGCTGGTGACAGGGTGTGGCGCACCCGTGATCCCTCGTGCCGACGGCGCCCAGCTGCTGCAGTTTGACCTCGAGGGCAGCGCCCAAAACCCCTGCTTTTCTCCCGAGGGTGATCGGCTGCTCTTCACGCGCTTTGCCGGCGCCTACAACGACGGACCTGCCGACCTCGTCATCGGCGAAATCGAGTCTGCCGCGACGACGACCCTGGTCAGCGATGGCAGCGACAACATCAATCTTCCCGGTGCCTGCTGGAGCCCGGTCTCGCGACAGATCGTCTTCACCTCGAGCCGCGCGCCCCACGACGAGGTCTTTGTCATCGACGATGCCGGAGGCCCCGGTGACGAGGTCCCCGTGACCGCACGTGAGGGCCTGCTCGCTTTCGAGCCCTCGCTTTCGCCCGATGGCACCCAGGTCGTTTTCGAATCTCACACCGAGCCGGCCGATGACGACGTCCCAGACCCCGAGGACCTCGGCGCCGGCCCGGGGATCCTCATGGTGGCGCCCGTCGACGGCTCTCTTCCACCCGTGCCGCTCACCGACGGCAGCGCCGATGATCGGCAGCCCAATTGGTCTCCGGCCGGCAACGCGATCGTTTTTCAGCGTCGAGACGGCGACGGCCTGCACCTCTGGCTGATGCAGGAGGATGGCAGCGAGCAGCGACCCCTGACGAGCGGCAGCGGCGAGGAGACGGACGCATCCTTCGACAACGATGGCCGCCGCGTGGTGTTTTCCGGAAGTGTCGACGATCTCGCCAGCGTGTTCGTCGTCGACGTGGCCAGCGGCGAGCGAACACGCATCACCAGCGAAGCGGCCGCCTACGACGGAGCACCTGCCTTCTCACCCGATGGGTCGCGCATCGCGTTCGAGTCCGTCGCAGGAGACCCTGACGGTTCAGCCGGCACACAACTGTTCGTTGTCGCCGCTCCTGACGAATCAAGTCAGTAATCTCCTATTCAGACATCGAAGACTGATCGGTAATAATATCGTCGTTTCCCAACTGCAAGACGACCACCAAGGCCCCGTCTGCCGTCGTCGCCTGTGGTTGCTGCAGTCCCGCCCCCATGCCGCATGCGCTTTACAAGCTGGGCATCTGGCGCCATCCCCCGGCCTGATGACCTCCGAAGCCCGCTCCGACGAGTCCCTCTCCCCCGCTGACCTCGCTGCCGAACCCCCGATCGTGATGCCCGAGCCGGTGCGCTTCGTCGGTACCTTCGACGAGCTCGACATCGTCGACGGCGTGCGAAAGGGGTTGAAGGATCTCGGCTACACCGGTCCCACCCCCGTGCAGCGCGAGGTGTTTTTGCCCCTGCGGGCTGGGTTCGACTGCCTGGTGCAGGCAAAGACCGGCAGCGGCAAGACGACGGCCTTCGCGCTGCCCGTGCTCTGCGGCATCGACGCCGCCAAACGCCACCCCCAGGCCATCGTCTTGTGCCCCACGCGCGAGCTGGCGCTGCAAGTCTCGGCAGAGACGGCGCGCTTGGGACACCCCGCCGGCATTCGCGTCGCCACCATCTACGGCGGCGCCAGCATGAGGGCCCAGATCGATGCCCTGCAGTCCGGCGTCCACGTCGTCGTCGGCACCCCGGGCCGGGTCAAAGATCTGCACCGCCAGGGCTATCTGCGCTTCGAGGGCATCAAGTTCTGCATCCTCGACGAAGCCGACGAAATGCTCTCCCGCGGTTTTTGGGACGAGGTCACTTCCATCCTCGAGCAACTGCCCGACGCCCTCAAGGGCGTGCCCCGCCAGACCGCGCTTTTTTCGGCGACGCTGCCCGACCAGATTGAACGCGCGGCCCAGAAGTACCTGCGCTCACCCAAGCGCATCAATCTTTCGACTGACTCTTTGAACGTGGCCACGATCCGCCACGTACTCCATCTTGAAGATGAGAAGTGGTCAAAGCCCAGGAACTTCCTTTACATCCTCGAGCTGCACAAACCCACATCGGCGATCGTCTTTTGCAACCGCAAAGACGAGACCGAAATGATCTGTAGTTATGTGCGCCGCTTCGGCTACCGCGCCGAGGCACTCAATGGCGATATGCCGCAGAGCGCACGCGAGCGCACCTTGGCCCGGGTCAAGGCCGGCGAGCTCGATCTCATGATCGCCACCGACGTCGCCGCGCGCGGCATCGACATCTCCGACCTCAACCACGTGTTCAACTACGACCTGCCCGAGCACGACGAAGTCTACGTGCACCGCGTGGGTCGCACCGGCCGCATCGGCAAACGTGGCACCGCCGCCAGCCTCGTGCGCGGCAAATACCTTTCGCACCTCTCGACCCTTCGCAAGCAATACAAAGTCCCGTTCGAGGAGGTCACCCTCCCCGACGAGAAGGAGCTGCTCTGGATGCAAGCCGAACGCCTCGCCGTGCAAATCCTCGAAGACGCCAGCGGCGTCGAGATGGAGCAGTACCGCCCCGTCGCCGAAGCCCTGCTCGGCCGCGGTGACGTCAAGGAGATCGTCGCCTTCCTGCTGCGCACCCACTACGCGCAGGGCGTGCGCGCCACCCCGCCTGCAGACGGGGATCGGCCGTCGTCGTCGGCCTCCGCCCCCCGTGGTCGCGAACGTTCTTTCGACGGTCCCCCGCGCGAGCGCGAGCGCGAACGCGAACGCGAACGCGCCCCCGAGCGCCGCCCCCGCCCCGAGCGCGATCCTGCGGCCCCCCCACGCGAAGCAGCGCCCCGCCCTGTCGACGCCGATGGTGCTGCTGGCGAGACCACCTTCGACGAAGTCCCGCTCTTGTCTCCGGCCACCAACCTCTATGTGACCCTCGGTCGCGCCGACGGCATCGCCGACCTCATGGCTTTGACCAAGGCACTGAGCAGCATGAGCGGCGTCGACAATTCGCACTTCACCGGTGCCGGCGAGGTGCGCGATCACAGCGCCCATCTCGAAGTCGACAACGAAGTCGCCGACAAGATCATCGCCGCCGTCCACGGCAAGGCTCGACCCGGACAGATGCCGGTCGAAGCCGCTCCCGCGGGCGACGCTGCTGTCGAGGTCAAAGAGGTGCGCACCATTGTGTGTGAGCGGGCCAAGAGCCAACCCGGCGATCGTCGTCGTCGACCTGCTGGCGGCGACCGAGACCGCGATCGCGGCGGTCGGGGCGGTCGTGGTCGCGGTCCTCGTCGCTGAAAAACGACGTGGCCAAGACCAAAAAGAAGGCCCCCAAGAAGGCCGCCAGCAAGACCCCGAAAAAGATCCCGAAAAAGGCGCCGAAGAAGAAGGCGCCGTCGTCGAAGTCGGCCATGTCCAAGGCACCCGATCTGACTCATGCCGAGGTCTCGATCCTGGGCAAGATGGCGGGCCTCGAGGCCGACAGCGAGCGCTACCGTGTGCTGGAGTCCGCGCTGGCCTTCAAGAGCTCGTGGGTCATCCTCGGGGAGCACCTGGCGGGCGTACTGCGCAGCGGCGCGTTCAAGACCTGGGGCTACGCCTCCTTCGAGCGCTTCTGCGCCGACGAGCTGTTCATCAGCGGCGCCACGGCCAAGAAGCTGGTGCGCAGCTGGAGCTGGCTCGGCGAAGAAGCGCCCGAATACTTGCCTCCCAAGAGCGCCAGCGAGCTCGCCAAGCGCACAGCGCCGAATTCTGGTGCGCTTCCCCCTGGCGAGTTGCCCGACCTGAACTGCATCTCGGTGCTCGCCGACGCCAAGAAGGCCTACGACCAGGCCCGCGTCAGCGAAGACGCCTACCTCTCCCTCAAGCGGGCGGCGATGGACGGCGAGAGTGCCAGCGCGCTGAAGCGAGCGTTGTCGGACTCCATCCCCGAGTCGAGCAAGCCCAAGCAGGCCGACGACAAGGTGCGCCACCTGCGCAAGGCCCTCACCGCCGTCGTCAAAGTGATCGACGAGCTGCGCGAATGGGACAGCGGCGGCGACGCCGTTGGCGAAGACCTGCTGGTGCAGGCCGAAGTGTTGCGCGACGCCATCGCCCTGCGCCTTCCCAAAGAGTGAGCGTCAGGTCGCGCCTGGTCACCGTGGGAGCAGGGCGGCTGCGTCGGCATTCCACAGCCCAAGCAATTCCCGCGCGTGTCGCTCGTGTTTCGGCAAGCGCGCTCGTCGACAAAGAGCCTCGAGTATCTCGATGTCTCGCGCTCCGAGTGAGCTCTCTTCTTCGAGCTTACGGCGCGCCCGCTGCTTCGACAGGCGATAAAGACCGAAGTTGATCATCGGCCCGAGGGCGAGGAGCACCAGCAACGTCATCTGCGTGAGCGTCCACACTCCGAACACCGACGCCACCACGCCGAACGCGGGAAACCAGCCCGCCGCGCCCAGCAGCCAAGCCCGCGTGAGCTCCAAGGAGCGCTGCGCGCGCAAGAAGGAGGCGAAGTCGTCGACGCTGAGGCCTGTTCCCGGTGACGGCGACGGCGCCAACGCAGGCACCTGCGAGGGCGTGCTCGGCGCCAACGTCATTGGCAGGCGTTGGTGGGGCCGCCGATCACTGGAGCGCAGGTCTCACCCTCGAAGCAGTCCTGGTCCACGGCGCAGGGCAGGGAGCACACGCCGTCGACGCAGGCGCCGTCGTCGACCGGGCCCGCGCCGCAGTCGTCGTCTTGCACGCAGACTGCATCTTCGCGCGCATCGCGCACCGCCACGCAGGTCTGTACGTCGACCGCGCGGGAGGCCGGCACGCATTGCTCGCCCACCGCTGCTCCGCCCCGCACGACGAGCTCACAGGCAAAGCCCTGGGGGCAGACGCCGTCGTCGGAGCAGTCGATGCCGCAGGCGGTCTCCCGCACGGGATTGAAGCCATCGGTGATGGTGCGCAGCACGCAGAGGTTGCCGGGGCCGCAGACGTCGTCGGCCTGGTCGCAGTCCGCACACAGAGGAACCGCGGGGATGACCAGCTCGCAAACGTGATCGCTTCTGCAGCGCTGTCCCTGGGCACAGTCGTCGTCGACGTTGCATTGTACGCAGAGGTTGCTGTCGTCGTCGCAGACGCCGGCGAAGCAGCCGCCGCCGCCGCCGCAGGTCGGGTGGCATTGCTGGTCGGCCGCCAGGCAGGTGAGGAAGCCGCCGCCGAAGTCGCAGTCGGCTTGCTCCAGGCAGGCCACGCATACGCCCGAGGCGTTGCAACGGGGGGCGAAGAAGCCGCAATCGTCGTCGATGGTGCATTCGGGATCGTCGCTGGCGACGCAGATGCCGCCGCTGCATTCCTGCTGGGGGCCGCAGACGTCGGGGTTGCCCGAGCAGTCCAGCGCGCAGCGATCATCGGGCCCGCACACCTGCGGTCCAGCACAGCGGTCGTCGTCGGCGTTGCAGCCCAACGCGCACACGTGCGAGGTGTTGCAGAAGGACCCGTTGGGGCATCCGCCGTCGTCGGCGCAGCCATCGACGCACAAGTCGTGCGGGCCGCACACCTGAGTGTCTGGGCAATCGCGATCGTCGCGGCAGCCCAAGGTGCAGCGCTGTTCGGTGCAGAGAGTGCCCGCCGCGCAATCGTCGTCGACGAGACATTGAACGCACACCGATCCGCCCACGTCGCAGACGTCGTCGCCGGCGCAGTCGTCGTCGTTGGCACAAGCGTCGCGGCACTGGCTGTCGACGCAGGCTTGGTTGTCGGCGCAGTCGGCGGCCACCGCGCATTGCACGCAGCGTCCGTGGTCGCCGAGAGCGAGGTCGCACACGAGGGTGTCGGGGCAGTCGCGGTTGTTGGTGCAGCCCGGGGCGCAGTCTCCATCGATGCAGAGGAAACCCAGCGCGCATTGGCCATTGTCGACGCAGGCGGGTTCGCCTTCGCCTTCCCCTTAGCCTTCGCCTTCGCCTTCGCCTTCGCCTTCTCCTTCGCCGCCCTCGCCCTCGCCTTCGCCTTCGCCTTCGTCGCCCTCGCCTTCGTCGCCCTCGCCTTCGCCGGCGTCGCCTTCGCCTTCCTCGCCCTCGCCTTCTTCCCCTTCACCCTCAGCGATTTCTTCGCCGGGGATCTCGGGTCCACACGCGGTGATCAAGGCCAGGGCAGAAGCAAACAAAGCGGGGACGCAGCAACGCATGGAAGCACCTCACCCGCCGACCATGGGGTGGGCTTCGCTCCTTGAAAAGGCACCACAAGACGGGGGAGAGGATGACGTGGATCACACGGCTGATCGGACGCGCCGGCCCTCCCCGTAGGGCTTCGTCATCGTCACCCTGCCTTCGCTTGCGGACCCGCCGGTGCTGCGTCCCTTCGCGAGGCGAAAGCGGCCCCATGGCCGCCTCCGCCTCGGCACGCTACCTGGCCTTGGCTCCGGTGCCGCGGGGGGGTTCCATCTTGCCGCCCGAGCGTTTGACATTGGCCATGACGCGGTCGACGTCGGCGCGGAACTGGCCTTCGTCGATCTGGGCGCCGTTCAAGAAGGTGCTCCAGTGGCGCACGATGGCAGCGATGGCGACGGCTTCGTGCCTCTCGCGCTCGGTGACGCCGTTGACGCGGGAGAATTCCTGGTCGGCGATGACGCAGTAGCGGCACGGCGTCTGAGCAGCGACAGCCAGACCAATGAGACCGGTGGTCTTCATGTCGAGGGGCGCGCTGGGGTTGAGCTCGATGGATTTCCACTGTCGCCACATGCCGGCCACGCCCTCGGGCGGCAGCCCGCGCGCGAAGGTGGGCACCATGCCCAGGTTGCGCTCCATGTCTTTCATCGCCGACGCCGCATCGGTGATCGGCATCGCTGGGGGCGGGGGCGCCTTCGACGCCGCCTGCTTGGCGCTGAACTCCGCCATCTTGGTCATCTCGGCTTTGAACGCCGCTTCATCTTGCTGAAGCCCGTTGAGCACGGTGCTCCACTCGCGCGTCAGCCCGGCCTCGACGATGGCGTGCTTGATCTCCTCGTCGGTGGCGCCTTGCGCCTTGGCTCCTTCGGTGTGGAAGTAGATGCAGTAGGCGCAGGGAATCTGGGCGGAGACGCCGAGGCCGATGAGCTCCTTCTGCTTCGCCGTCAGCGCCGTGTTGGGGTTCATCTGCACGCTCTTCATCGCCTCCCATGCGCCGGCGATGGCGTACTCCGGGTAGGCCTTGAAGAAGGCCGGAACACTGCCCAGCGTCGTCTGTATGTCGCGATAGGTGGCCTCGGCCTCCGCCGACTTCGGCTTTGCTTTCTGCGCAATCACCGGCGCCGCCAACATCACGAGGGCCAGCGCGATCCAGTGCTTCTTGTTGTTCATCGCAACCTCCTGGCAAGCGAGGTCACGTCCTGCGGTGACGACGGCAAGAGATCTCGCGCGAAGGAAAAAATACCCGCCGCCGACGTCGACTTGCGCCCGACATTGATGGGCACCGGGCCCGCGCAGGGCGGCCACACGCCCGAGCAGGCCGCGCGCACCACCGCGACGCGGCGCGCGGAGCCAGGTCCAGAAACAAGAGCGTGATGGGATCCCGACTTGATCTATTTTCCTTCACCAAATCGGTCGCTGATGAGCTGAACCAGCGCCTCGATGACTTCGCCGGCCTTCTGTTCGTCGCCGCTGGCAACGATCATCAGCTCGCTTCCTTTGCAGGCCGCCAGCATTAAAACTCCCATGATGGATTTGGCATTCACCATCATGTCTTCGCGCCCTATCTGCACTTCAACAGGGTATCGCGACGTCAGCTGCACCAGCTTGGAGGCCGCGCGGGCGTGGAGCCCCAGCTCGTTCACGATGGTCACTTGTCGGCGCAGCTCGCTCATCGGTGTTCCTCGTCGACCGCCCGGCCTGAGGGCGAAGAATTTCGTCCCACGTCGCGGTGCCGCACCTTGACGTCGAAGCCCAGGCCCCGCAGGACTGCCACGCCGGCCTCGACCAGGGCGACGGAGCGGTGCCGTCCGCCGGTGCAGCCGATGGCGACCGTGGCGTAGCTCTTCCCCTCGGCGACGAAGCGCGGGATCAAGAAGGCCACCAAGTCGCAGACCTTGTCGAGGAAGACGGCGGCGTCGGGCTGCCCCAGCACGTAGGCGGCGACGTCGGCGTCGAGACCGCTCCGGCTGCGCAAGGCGTCGACGAAATAGGGGTTCGGCAAGAAGCGGGCGTCGAAGCACATGTCGAGGTCGGTGGGCAGGCCGTGCTTGAAGCCGAAGCTGGTCAGGGTGATGGTCAAGCCCGAGCGCTCGTCGCCGAAGCGCTCGATCACCAGACCCTTGAGCTCGTGCACCGAGAGTGCGCGCGTCTCGATCACATGATCGGCGCGGGCGCGCATCTCGGACAGCAACTCGCGCTCGGCATTGATGGCGGCCAACAAGCCGGTGCCGATGCCGCTTTGGTTTTCGGCTTTGTCGGTGTTGTCGAGAGGATGACGTCGTCGAGTCTCTTGAAAACGCCGCACCAGCACATCGTCGGCGCAATCCAAAAAGAGCAGCAGCAGACGGTGCCCCGAAGCCTGCAAGCGCTCCCACGTCGTCGGAAACTCACGCAGGAAAGCAACTTCGCGAGCGTCGATCACGAAGGCCAAGCGCTTGCGCCCCTCGCCGGCGGCGCTGTCGGCAAAGGCGATGAGGGGCTCGATCAGCTGTGGTGGCAGGTTGTCGACGACGAAGAAGCCCAGGTCTTCGAGGGCACGCGCCGCCGTCGTCTTGCCCGCGCCCGACAATCCCGTCAGCACCACGATCTGCTTGGCGTTCACGCTGCTCTGGCCTTCCGGTCGGCGACCACGAGCCTGCGTGCAGCCGGCTGGGCCTGGAGCCAGTCGATCAAGCGCGGGTAGACATCGCTCGGGGCGTTCTTGCCGAAGACGACGTCGACGTGGCCGTAGTCGACGCTGCAGCCTCCCTCGATGCCGGCGATGAAGTGCTCACTCTTGGGGAGCAACGCGAGGGCGCGGCGGACAGCGAGGGGATCGGCCAGCCCATCACGCGGAGCTTCGACGACGAGCACCGGGGTGCGGCAGCCGTTCAGGCGCGCGCGATAATCGATCGCTCGGTCTTTGCTGCGAACGACGTCGTGCTCGAGCCAATCCTGAAACTGGTGCAGGAGCCCGCGGGGAACGTCCTGCATCGCGCGGTACATCAACCGGCGCGCCATCTTGGGGTCGACGTTTTCGACGATGAGCGAACGCTCGACCCAGGCCCCGCCGCCGGCCCGCAAGAAGAGGGGCGTCGCCAAGCGCGCCAGGGTGCCGCCGAAGAGTCCCGGGACCACAGCGGACAAGGGCAGCAAGAGGGGCCGCACGAGCGCGCCGACGTCGAGCCCCCGCGGAAATCCCAAGGGGCTGCACAGCGAAATGACGCCGCCGACGCGACCCGCCACGCCGGCGCCGCCGAGCACGGCGTAGGCCGCGAGCCCGCCCATGGAGTGGCCGACCAGGGTGACCTGCGGGCGATCCGTCGTCGCGCACACGTGCTCGATCACCGCCGGCAGATCGAGGCCGACGAAGTCGTCGAAGCACACCGACATCCAGCGCGAAAAGCCCAGGCGCGAGAGCCCGGTGCCGCGCAGATCGACGACGAAGACATCGTGGCCGGCGTCGGCGAAGGCCCGGGCCAAGCCGTGGGGTGCGGGGGCATCGAAGTTGGACGAGTCGGCCCCAAGACCCGGGATGCAAATGAGGGGCATGCCCCGCCCGTTCCGGGCTGCCGGGCGAAATCGTTTCACGACGACGACGACGCCGTCGGCGCAACGCACCCGGTGGAGCTCATCGGCTCCCGAGGGCGTGTGGTAGCGGTGTCGCAGCAGGGCGTTCCAGGCGCGGAGCAACATGGCTCGACCCTACCTCAGCGCGGGACGGGGACAGCGCTCAGGATTTCGTCGATGACGGCGTTGGCGCGGCGGCGGGACTGGGTCGCGGCACCGCGGATGCCGAGGCGGTGGGCCAACACGGCATGGGCGGTGACTTTGGCGTCGTCGGGGACCACGAAGGCGCGCCCGTCGAGAAAAGCGCGGGCGCGACACAAGCTGGCCCAGGCCAGCGATCCACGCGGCGAGCACGGCAGCTCGACGTCGGGATGGTTGCGGGTCGCGTGCACCAGCGCGAGCACATAGCCAGCGACGACGTCATTGAGGGTGAGCGCTGCGACGTGGGCTTGGGCTGCTGCCAAGTGGGCGCTGTCGAGCAGGGGCTTGAGATCTGCGAGTCCCCGCTCGGCGGTGGAGTTCTCGACGAGGAGGGCGCGCTCGTCGCCGGCCGGCGGATAACCGAGGGACAAGCACACCAAGAAACGATCGAGCTGGCTCTCAGGCAGGGGGTAGGCACCGTGGTGCTCGATGGGGTTCTGCGTCGCCAACACGTGGAAGGGCCGCGGCAGCTCGTGAGTGACGTCGTCGACGGAAACGGACGCGTCGGCCATGGCCTCGAGCAGCGCCGATTGCGTCTTGGGGCTGGCCCGGTTGATCTCGTCGGCGAGGACGACGTTGGTGAAGAGCGGTCCTTTCTTGAAGCGCAGCGTCCCTTCGCGGGGATCGAGGATGGGAATGCCGATCAGGTCCGAGGGCAAGAGGTCGGCGGTGAACTGCACGCGCGAGAAGCCGACGCCCAGCACGCGGGCCAGCGCACGGGCCAGCGTCGTCTTGCCGACCCCGGGCACGTCCTCGAGCAGCAGGTGTCCGCGGGCCAAGACCGCGGCCAGCGCCATGCGCACGGCACCGGGGTTGCCGCGCACCACGCGCAACACGCTGGCCTCGACGTCGAGGAAGAGCTGCCGGGTCACGGTCACTGCGGAGTCTGCCATCGGAGTTCTTGCTTTCGCCCAGCCTGGTGCCGGTCAGAAGATGTAGCCCAACAAGACCGAGACGCGCACGGGCACAGCGCCCGCTGACTCGTGAAAGGGCGCGTAGGCGACGTCGACGGCCAGGGGACCGACGGGCAAGACATAGCGAAGGCCGGCGCCGAAGGAGACGACGTAGCGGGGATCGGACAGCAGGTGATCGGGATCGTTGAAGTCGAAGCCGCTGAAGTCATCCGTGCTGAGCCCGATGTCCGTGAAGATCGCCGGCTTGAGCTCGCCGACGAAGAGCTGGCGGATCAGCGAGAAGCGCACCTCGAAGTTTGCCACGGCGCCAAAGAGCCCGGGGCGCACCACCACTTGCGGCTGCCCTCCCAACAGGGAGGGCTTCAGTGATTGGTCGAAGAGGGTGCTGCTGATGCCGATGACGTTTTCGTCGACGCCACGCACGGTGCGCTCGCCATCGATGCGCAGCAGATCGTTTTGCATCAACGCCCATTCGCAGCGCTCGCCGCCGCACTCTTTGGCGGTGCCAACGATGCCCCAGCGCAGTCGGAGCCCGCCTGCGAAGGTGATTCGATCGTCGAAGAAGGAGATGTAGCCGCGCGCCTGGCCACCGAGCACCCCGTAGGGCGCCAGCGCGAAAGGCACCGTGCGCAGAAAGAGGTCGGCGCCGACGCCGCCTTTGGGATCGAAGGGATTGTCGATGTTGGAATAGGCAATGCGCGGGGTCAGCGCGATGACCGGCACTGGCTCGATGCGGCGGTACACGATGACCTTGCTGCCGTTCTGATCGAGCACCTTGGTCTTGCCCACCACGAGGTCGAGCAGGCCGTCGACCGAGGTGAACGCCTCGGCGGACAGCGGCGCGTAGTAGTCGCCGTCGACGTCGAGCCAGTCACCGCGTGCCTCGACGGCGGCCCCCACGGTGAGGCGATCGTCGATCAGCGGATGAACGTTGCTGGCCCGCCAATCCAAGGACACGGCAGAACCCGCCTGAAACAGGCGCCGACGGTGATCGGGTCGCTCCCAGGCCAACGAGAGCTTCTGGCCGGCATTCGTCGACGGCACGGGCAGAAAAATGCCGGCGGGCTGATCGCTGTAGGTCAGCAACACCGGCGTGAGGGAGAGGGACAGATCGGTGCCCAGCAGGCGCGGCCAGCGGACTTGGGTGCGCACTTGGGAAAAGCGACCGATGAAGAGCCCGAGATCGGCCGAGGCCGAGCCGTCGAACATTGATCCGAGCATGTTCTTGTTGCGCCCCTCGAGCCGCAGCGAAAAGAGCTGCTGCGTCGAAAAACCCATCGAAAGATCCACCGTCGACGACGGCCTTTCCTCGACCGAGACGCGCACATGGGCGATGTCGTCGACGCCGCCTTTGGCTCCGAGCATCTCCAGATCGACGCGCGAGAACAGCCCCGTGCGGCGCAAGCGCGAGACGCCGTTGGCCACCTGCTGGGGATCGAGCTTGGCGCCCGGCTTGATCTCGTCCAGCCCCATCTCGCGCAGCAACACCTCCCGACGGGTCTCGAGGTTGCCCTCGACGAAGATCTCCCCCACCTTGAGGCGCTTGATGTTGTTGGGCTTGGGATCGCTGCGCGCATCCCCCTCGGCGCCGACGGGAAAAACCGAGACGCGCACCAGGGGCCCCTCGCCGCCGAAACCGAGCTCGACCAGCGACTCGACGGGCGGATACCCCCGAGCCGCGTAGACTGCTTCGACGCGGCGGGCGTCGGCGTCCATCTCGCCGGGCAGCAGTGGGCTGCCTTTGCAATCCGTGCCCACCTCCGGCGCATCGGATCGAGCACCCGGTGGCAGGTCGCGTTGGCAGTGGGCGAGCACCGCGAGGACTTCTTTGCTGAGGGCTGGATCACCGCCGGCGAACACCACGCGCTCGATGACGAAACGATCGCCTTCCTCGACGACGAAGACCACGAGCACCCGGCCACGATCATCCCGCTCGGCATGCACTTTGACGTCGACTTCGGGGAAGCCATGGCTGCCGTAGAAGTCGCGCAGGCGCAGGGCGTCGTCGTCGAGGGCGTTCTTGCCGAGGAAGCCTGTCGAGGTGAAGTTGCGCGGCGTTGCTGCCAACTCGACCTGATCGAGGATCTCTTCTTCGGAGAAGGCGACGCTGCCCACGATGCGCACGCTGGCCACCGGCGTGGGTTCACCCGGGCGGATGGTGTAGTCGACGGCGACGTCGCCACCGTCGTACTCCTGGTAGAGAAGGCCGACCTCGGGAGCAGAGTAGCCACGCTCGGCCAGGTAGCCCTCGACCCGCTCGAGAGACAGCCGCGCCTCGGTTTCGTCGACGGAACCCGCTTCGTCGAAGCTCAGGCGCTGCTCCAAATCATCGATGACCACGGCGGTGTCGGCGGCGTCGTCGGTTGGGTTGCCGAAGGTCGTTTGCCAGAAGCGCGAGAGGGGCTCGAGAAAAGTCTCGCGGAAGAAACGCGCGGTCCCGGCGGCAAAGGATGGATCGTCGATGGCAGGCTGGTGGGAGTCCTCCAGGTGAAAGCGCGTGACGACGTTCTTGCCGGGAATCACCTCGATGTTGAGGTCGACGCAGTGGGGCGGCAGCGGCAGGTGCGCGGCCGAAAGCGCTTTGATGTCGTCGAGGCCCAACAAGCAATCGTCGTCGTCGGCAGCGGCGCCGCGAGCGCGCGGATCGACGAACACCGGCGTCACGCGCAGTCGGGCCTCGGGGTAGCCGAGCTCACGAAGCTCGGAGACGAAGCGTTCGGTCGTGGCCTGCAGACGACGACGATTGAAGCAGCTGCTGATGTTGCCGACGAAAAAGCCATCGAGCAGGCCCTCGCCGTTGAAGCACATGGCTCCGTAGGACTCCTCGAGGCGCCGTTGGGAGAGCGGTCCGAAGTTCAGCAGGTTGACCCGTCGGACCTTGACGAAGGAGCCCCCGAGGACGCGAATGATGACGTCGACGTCGTTGTCGTCGTTGTCGTCGTCGACGGCTTCGGTGACGATGCGAACCTGGGCACCGTAGTAGCCCTCGCGCTCGAGGAAATCCTCGATGCCAGCCCGCTGTTTGGCGATGCGGGTGCGACCGCCGCTCTCGTCGTCCAGCGGCTCACCAGGCCTCAAGAGCACGCGCTTTTTGAGGTCGTTCTCCAAGATGGCGAGGGGCAGGCCGGTGTGGGCGCCGTCGAGGTTGACGACGTCCTTCGTCTCCACCACCACTCGGTGCACCACGCGGGTGCGACGCAGCGTGCAGGCCATCACCGAGCGGTTCTCGTCGATATGCTCGAGGCGGCAGATGGGTTTCTTGTAGCGCTGCAGACGATCCAGACGGGTGACGACCTCTTCGACGGCATGACGATCGGCGGGGCGCAGCAGCACGTCGCGCAGATAGCCCTCGAGCCGTTCGAGCTCGCCCTCGTTGGGGTTGGAGAGCGAGAGGCGCAGCTCGGCCACCACCGGTACCGCGACAACCGGCTCAGGCAGGTCGTCAGCGACTGGTGTCGGCGCGTCGGCGGCGCCCTCGGGCGGCGGGGGGGGCACGAGCGCCAGCGGATCGGCGGCCCCCAGCAACAGCGCCAGGGGCAAGACCAGCGCGGCCTTCAACGTGCTCATTTCAAGAAATGAAGAATCAGTGAGGTTCAGCATTTCTCTATTGCTCGAACAGACGAAATGAGAGGCGGAGGTCGGACGTGACCCCGATGCGACCTTCGGCCGACAGCGACCGCCCGAAGGGCAAGTGGTCGAAAAAGAGCAAGCGCACGCGCAGCGCATCGGTGCCGTTGGTGGTCGAAGACGATGTCGCCGAATCCGTCGTCGTCGTCTGGTTGAAGAAACCGCCTTCGAGCACCAGACGTCGGCCGAGCTGCAGCTGCCAACCCGAGACGACATCGATGTTCACGTCGAGGCCGAGCTGTTTTTCGGCCAACTGGGTGAGCTCTTCGGAGACCGGCGCTGCCAGCTCACGCAGGGCCGCCTGCCGCGCGACGTCGACGCCCGCGTCGACCAGGCCCCCATCGTGGGCGGGCAAGGTGCCAAACAGGATGTAGGCAAAGAGCTCGGTGCGGCTCCACTGGCGGTTGGGATCGGTGGCCACGAGATCGAGCTGCATGAGATCGAAGGTGCCGTCGAGGGTGAGGTCAATGGGGACTTCGACGTCGTTGCCGGCGGCACCAGGTTGGAGCTCGGTGCGTGCGGCGAGGTGCACGAGCGGGTTGATCTTGCCCTCGGCCGAGGTGGGGAACTGCACCTGCATCTCGACGACGTCGAAGCGAGCGCGGGGAAAGTCCACCGTGCCTTCTTCGACTTCGACGGCGCCGTCGATGGCCGGCAGCTTCAGCGATCGGGCAAGCTTGAGCTCACCACGCAGGCTGGCGTCGACGGAGAAGGCGTTGATGCGGGCCTTGATGCGCACGTTTTGCATCGAAGCATCGACGTTGAAGAGCAAGCCTCCCAAACCGATGGGGGTCAGCGTCTGCCACAGGGGGGTCGACGGACGTTGCGGCGCCTCGCTCAGCACGAAGTTGCGAATCTGGAAGTCCTTCTTGAAGAAGCCGTCGTTGACCTCGACACGCCCGCTCAGTTCTGGGGCCGGCGCATCACCCCTGAGCGCCAAATCGAAGGAGCTCTCGGCCCGACCCAGGGAGTTCTTGAGCTCGATGGAGGAGCCCGCGAGCGCGAGGTCGAAGTGCTGCAACCACGTCTGATCCTCGGTGCGCGAGGTACGGGTGACGAAGTTGCCGCTCAGGCGCACCCGACCGTCGCCGAAGGCCGCTTGCAGCGGGCAGGTCCCGGTGAGCTTCGTCGTGCGCCCCTCGCCGCAGGGAGCATCGAAGGACACGAGGATCTGCCGCGCGTCGTTGGCGTCGGGGGAGACTTCGATTTGGCCTTCCTCGAACACCAGCGCCTGGCCCAACGAGCGCAGCGTCAAGCGCCCCCCCACCTGCGGGCGAACGGTGCCGAGCACACGCACGCCGTCATCGAAGCGACCCTTCACCTGCAAATGAGTCGCGGCCGTGCCAGCCGCATTGGCGACTTCGTTGGTGAGCAGCTTGAGCACCGAGAGGGCGACGTCGCCGTCGACGGAGACGTCGATGTCATCGGCGCCGACCGAAGACCCAGCCGCGATCACGAGGTCGAAGTCGTCCCGCGCCGTCACGAAGTGAGCGGGCTCGTGGCCAATGACGGCGCGGCCGTCGGCGTAGTCGAGGGCGAAGGCCCGGGCGATGCGAAGCACGGGAGCGCCCGGGGGGCGCACGATCAGATCCTTGATTTGCGCCGAGACCGTGGTCGTCGTTGCAGCACTGCTGTTCAAGGCGATCGTGCCGCTGGAAGGTGACGCGGTGCTCGTCGCCGCCCGCTCGAGGCGGGTGGTCACCCGCGCCCACGTCGACAAACCGATGTCCCGCGTGCCCAGCGCCGGCACCAGCTCGTCGATGCGTTCGAGGTCGGCCGAGGCGTCGATGAAGAGCGAGAAATCTCCGCTGATCGGATGCACGCTGCCGCCCAACACGGCCCACAGGCGTTGGGGCCCTTCGCAGGGCGTGGTCACATCGCTGCGGGCGAGGCGATCGGGGAAGGCGCAGAGGTGGCCGTCGACGACGCCATCGTCGAGATGAACGTCCGCGAAGACGGCGCCGAAAGGCCGCAGCCCGAGCTTGTTGCCGGGCAAGGTCTCGCCTTTGGAGCGCAGCTCGGCCACCAGATCGGGGATGCGCAGCTTCAAGACAGCGTCGAGACGATCGATGGGCCCGCTGGCGCCCAGCTGACCATTCACGACGCCGACGAAGGGGACGATGCTGTCTTTGGGCAGGAAGGGCCGCAACTGCACCAGGTCGACGTCGGTGGCGTTGATCTCGGCGTTGACGAGGTCGCGGGCGAGGGCGTAGCTGGCGCGCACATCGTAGGCACCGAGGTCCCAGCCCAGCGAACCCGACAGCGACACGGCCAGCGCCTTGGGCCCGCCGGCGGGATCGGGGTGCACGCCAACAGATACTGCGCCGTCGCCCAGCATGAAGCCCTTGAGCGAGAGCTGTTTGACGACGAGATCGGCCTTGAGACCGGGCACGCGCACGTCGCCGTCGATGGCGACGACGCCGCGGCCAAAGCCCTTGAGCCCAGCGGACTTGGCGTTTTCGATGGCCGAGAGGTCGAGGGCGGCGACGTCGACGACGCCGGTGAGACGCAGGGTGCTGGTGTCGAGCCGCAGCCCGCTCGCTCGGGCCCGCAACAGCGGCGACGACGTGGTCAGGCTGTCGAAGGTCAAAGCGTCTTTGCCGGCCACGAAGGCGGTGGTGACGGAGCCCAGCTGTTCGTCGGCGACGACGACGCCGGCTCCAGACGCCCTGAGCAGCACCCGCGGGTTGGCCAGGGGTCCACGCAACACGGCCTCGACGTCGATGACGCCGGCCAACGGAAGAGCCGTGCCATCGGGGGCGGTGATGCGGGCGAGGTCGGCGTTGTCGACGAGGAAGGTGCCACTGCTGAACGCCCCCTTCTTCCCGGTCGAAAACACCAAGGGCGCTGCCTGCGAAAAGGCGCCACCGGCAGCGATGGCTGTGCCGCGCTCGACGCGGATCTCCTTGCCGGCGACGCGCACGTGGGCCGAGAGGCGCTCGACCGGCACTCCGTAGGCGCGCCCCGCTGGCACCTCGGCGTCGCCGTCGACGACGACGTTTTTGTAGGGACCCTTGATGGTGGCCTTGAAGCGCGCGCGGGGGGCGACGATGTCTTGGGGAATGGCGCTGACGATCTGCTGCACGTCTTCGGCGTCGACGTCGAGGCTGAGACCGAGGCTCTCCCCTTTGAGATCGATGTCGCCGGCGACGCTGACTGCGAGGCCGCCCAGGGGATCGGTGACGGTGGCCTTTTGCAGCGACACCCGGGTCGGTGTCACGAGCACGCGGACGTCGCCGTCGACCTCGGGAGGCAGGTGGAGCTCGTAGAGATCGAGGCTGCGGCCAGAAAGGTCGCCGTCGATGAGGATCTCGGTGTCTTTGCCCGCGAGCCCCGTGACCTTGGCCGTCGCAGACATCGTCCCCCGCAGCGGCGTGTCGAGCTTGGCCGGCGCCAGCACCGTCGCCAGGGGCGCGCCTTCGACGCGCACGCGCAGATCGAGGCGCGAGCTGGCCACTTTGTCGGTGGGCAGCACGACCTCGCCCCAAGCCCGCACGCTGCCGCGCCCCACCTTGGCGATGGTGCCTTCGTTGATCACCACCTTGCTTTTGTTGATGACGACTCTCGCCACGCCGCTGTCGACCGCATAGCCGTAGAGCTCGGCCTTGCCGAAAGACCCGTTCACGCTGACCGTCGGATCGGCGAACACGCCATCGACGTCGACGTCGACGTTGACGCTGGGGGTCCCAAAGGACAGGGGGTCGAGGCGATCGGGCCACGCTCCACCAGCGGCGTCGACGTGGCCGTTCAGGGCCAAGAGCCCGGGAGACTTGACGTCGATGTGCCCACTGGCCGTCACGCGGGCTTCGGCTCCGCCGCGTCCGCCGAGGCCCGTCGCTTTGACATCGGTGATCTGCAGGCGGTCGGTGAGCAGCTTGACCTCGCGGGCGCTGATGTCGCGCAGGGGTACATCGAGGGCGCTCAGCCGCACGTTGCCCGAGGCGACTTTGACGTCGGTGACGTCGACGAGCACCACCTCCCGAGCCAGGTCGACGTCGAGCTTGGCCCGGGCGTTGATGTCGTCGAACACGAGGGTGACGTTGGTGCCGTCGTTGAAGCGAAAGCCGCCGCCCGTGACGACGATGGAGTCGATGCGAAAGGTGCCTTCAGCGGGCTTTGATTTGTCGAGCTTCTTGCGCGGTTTCAGCGCCTCGAGCAGGTTCAAATTGCCGTCTTTGATCTCGAGGATGAGCTGCGGTTCGTCGATCTCCAGCCGAGAGATGGCGATCTCGCCGCTGAGCAACGCCGTCAACGACAGGGCCACCCGCGCCCTCCTGACGCGGGCCACCGGAGCGCCCCCCGGCGCCGTCAGGACGACGTCCTCGAGCAGCACGCCGGCGGGTGCTTCGAAGGTCACCGCGCGGGGATCGATGCGGCCCTGCAGCTGCTCGTTCACCAACTTGAGAAAGAGGCCGGCCGCCGACCCACCCAACTGCGCGTAGCGAGGGGGCGCAGCGACGTCGTCGACCGCATCAAAGGCGATGGGACGCTCGGGTGTCCCTCCCAGCACCGCCATGAAACCGAGCATCGCCAGGAGCCGCACGGCGGGACTCTGGCAAGACCGCGACGTCGCCGCCAAGGGAATCGCCTTCTGGTCGCACTTGCTCTAGAGCTTGCGAGCGGGGGCCCAAGAGCGCCGTCGGCGGAGGCAGCATGCAGGTCGGGGTCGTCTTTGGCGGTCGCAGCGTGGAGCATCTGGTCTCGATTCGCTCGGCCAAGACGGTCCGTGAAGGACTGCGACAGGCCGGCCACGACGTCGTCTGCCTCTACATCGACGAACGTGGCTCCTTCCACGACGCGCCCTCGTCATCGTTGGTCATCGACCAGCAACGGGCACTGCCACCTGCGGGCACCAAGCCCGGACGCTCGTTGCACCACCTGGTCGACGCCGACATCGACGCGGTCTTTCCCATCACCCACGGCACCTTCGGCGAAGACGGCACCTTGCAGGGCCTGCTCGAGATGCTCGACCTGCCCTACGTGGGCTGCGCCACCGCGGCGAGTGCTGTCGCCATGGACAAGCTGTTGTCGAAGCGGTTGTTCGCCGCCGCCGACATTCCCGTCGTCCCCTACGCGGGCGTGCACCGCGCCGCCTTCGAAGCCGGCGCTCTCGACGACGCCAAGGCCTTCGTTGACGCCCACGCTGATCTCAAAGGCATCCTGCCCCTCTTCGTCAAGCCGGCCGTGGGTGGATCTTCGGTCGGCTGCCGCAAGGTGAAAGCGCTTGGCACGCTGAAACAGGATGTCGCCTTCGCCCTCTCCTTCGACGAGACCGCGTTGATCGAGACCAACGTCAGCGCGCGCGAGGTGGAGATCGCGGTGCTCGGCTTCGACGCTGCCTCGATGAAGGCCTCGGTGCCCGGAGAGATCGTGCCCGGCGCCGACTTCTACGACTACGCCGACAAATACTTGAAGGACGACGCCAAGCTCTTGGCCCCCGCCCCGGTCGATCCAGCGACGACGAAGAAGCTGCAGGACGCTGCCATCGCCGCCATGGGCGCCATCGGCGGTGCCGGACTGGCCCGCGTCGATTTCTTTTTGTTGCCGGGCGGTGGGTTTTTCCTCAACGAGATCAACACTCTTCCCGGCTTCACCAATGTATCAATGTACCCACAGTTGTGGGCCCTCAGCGGCGTACCGCTGCCCGAGCTGTGCGATCGGCTGGTTCAGTTGGCGGTCGAGCGCCACCAACGCCGTGCCCACATCGACGCCAGCCTTCAGGAGTTCGTGCGCAGCGCGGCGTCGAAAGCAACCTGACGAGGCCAGGATTCCAGACATCACGACGAGGATGCCGCCAGCGCACGCACGCCAGTGATGACGCCTTCGACGCCCCAGTCTCGCGCTTGGGCATCAACATAGGCCCAGTCGAGGTTCGGCAGCCGCACGAGGCCCAGCAAATCAATCTGGTCCTTCGGACGGTTCGCGATCGCCTTGAAGACGATGAGATCCTCGGGGCTCGCAACTCGAACGCCAGCATGATCGATCGCACGTTCGATGACCGAACGTTGAAGGGCCGTCTTTGCGGTCTGCACCTCCAAGACGGTGCCGTCGTCATCGACGAAGCGGACAAAGTCCGGGCCCGACAGCTGTGCATCACCGTGCATCCGCTCGACCCTGAAGCCTGCAGCCAAGAGCTCGGTGCACACCCGCGCGAGCGCTTCGGCATCAGCGCTTATCGTGACGTCGATGTCGGCGGTAAAGCGCGGTTCGAGAACGACGTTGACTGCATGTCCGCCAATCAAAGCGTAGCGCACGCGCGCGCGCGCAAGGAGTGTCGCGATGTCGTCGACAGACTTCATCAATCGCAGAGGCCAAGAGCGCGCGCACGGTCGTAGAAAGCGCTGGGATCATCGACCCGAGCGGCAAGGTTCGCCCGTTCGCGCAGCGCGGCACTCATCGCAAAAGACCGTCTCAGCCGCTCGATGGGGGCGAGCCGCTGGTGCTCGAGCACAGCGTCCGCACGCGCCGCAGCCTTGGCCTCTCCGAGCCGTCGCATGTATTCGTGGTCCCGCTCGCTGACCATGAGCGATCGTAGCGGTGTTGTTGGCGGAGTCCCAGTTTTCGGGGCTGGGGGCCGAGCGAACGACGCAGCTTCGCCTTGAACGCTCTGTCTTCGCTTCATGATGACAACGAAACACCAGCGATAGGCCTAGGCTGTGGGTCGCTTGGGGTCCACCGTCGTCACGTCGCCGTTGCCGCTGGGCGCGCTGATGACGGCGGCGGAGACGCTGGGCAAGGCGGCAATGAAGCGTGCGATCACTTCTTCGCCCGCCTCGCCGCCCACCACGCTGATGGCATCTGACATTTCGTCGGCGGTGGTGAAGCGCTCGTTGGGCTCTCGGGCCAGCGCGCGAGCGCAGAGCGCATTCCAGGGCGTGAGCTCGGCATCCACCGTCGACGGCGCCGGAATGGGACTCAGGGCCACTGCCAACAGGGTGGCCGCTTCGTTGGTGCGGCGAAAGAGCGATTGGCCGGTCAACATCTCCCAGAGCAAGATCCCGACGCAGAAGAGGTCCGTGCGTTCGTCGAGGGGGGCCGCCGCCCCCTGCTCCGGCGCCATGTGATCGAAATGCCCGGCCACGGTCTCTGTCTGCTCTGATGCGCGGTCGCGCAGGGCACGAGCGATGCCGAAGTCCGTCACCTTCACCGAGCCGCCGCGGTCGATGAGGATGTTCGAGGGTGCCAGGTCGCGGTGGATGACCCGCAAGGGCACGCCATCGGCGCCACGCGCTCCCGCATGGGCGAAGCCGAGACCCGCGAGCAAGCCCCGGGCGACGGCGCCGGCGACCGGAGGTGGGATCTTCATCTTGGCGGCGGCGGCGCGCGTGATGACGTCGCGCAAGGTGACGCCGTCGACGTACTCCATGGCCAGGAAGTAGCGGTCTTCGACGCAGCCGAAGTCGAACACCTGCACGATGTGGCTGTGCACCAAGCGCGCCCCCAGCTCGGCCTCACGGCGAAAGGCGTCGACGAAGGCGGTGTCGCTGGCAAGATGGGGATGCACCAGCTTGATGGCGGCGGGGCGCTCGAAGCCGCCTTCGGGGCAATAGGTCGCCAGCCAGACCACGCCCATGCCGCCGGCGGCCAGCTCTTTTTCGAGGCGGTATTTTCCGAAGAGGTCCTTCTGCCGAACGGTGCTGACGATGCCACCCATGGCCCCGCGCAAACCGTTGGTCACATAGGCCCACACGAGGCTGCCGCAGAGGAGGTAGAGCGCCCGGGTCGCCAGGCTGAAGCTCGAGGGGTGCTCGTAGCCAAAGACGTCGAAGGCCGGATTGACGACGAGGAGCATCACCAAGATGTACTGGAGGGCGCCGACGGCCCCCATGAACACCGGATAGCGCGGGTTCAGCTTGAGCATGCCCAGGGTCTGGGCTCCACAGAACACCAGCACCGGGCCCCAGCCGCTAACGACCATCGGGGACATGCCAGCGATGGCGAGCCCGCCCACGAACAGCCAGGGCGCCGTCAACTCCAAGACCATCGAGCCCCAGCCCAAGATCGGACGCCACGTCCCGCGCACCAAGGTCAGGCGCACCATGCTGAACCACGCCAGGTACACGCTGCCGAGCAGCAAGGGCGTGATGCCGGTGCGGCGGTCGGTGTCGACGACAACGACGACGGCGCCGCACCCAGCAATCACCGCCCCCAGTCCCTGCCACGCCATCGTGCGCAGCAGCTCGAGCTTGCCCACCTCCAGCTTGAAGGCGCGGCCAAAGGAACGCAGGGCGGCGTCGACGGTGACGTCGCTGGAGCTCTTGGTGCCCTTGGTCCCCGTGCCCATGTCCCCAGCGTCAGCGAACAGCTTGCGCGACACAAGTTTGTGCGGCCCAGGGAGCGGTCGGGCACCTTGCCCCCAACCGAGGTTGCGGGGGCCAGTTTCTGGCCTCAGCCCGAGCGGCCATTGACCGCCCGGGACGAACAAGCCGTATGCACGCTGGTTCGACCATGTAGACACTGACCATGACGGCGCGCGCGAAGAGCTATCACCACGGCCAGTTGCGAGAGGCCATCCTCGCAGCCGCCACCGAGATGCTTGCCAAAGAAGGGCCCAACGAGCTGAGCCTGCGGGAGGTGGCGCGCCGGGCCGGCGTCTCCCACGGCGCGCCCTACCACCACTTTGCGACCAAGCAGGACCTGCTCACGGCGCTGGCGGTGCAGGGGTTCGTGGATCTCGACGCCACCATGGCCGAAGCCCAGGGTATCGCGCCGGCGACGGCTCGCGATCAGCTGCTGGCGGCCGGCATTGGCTATGTGCTCTTCGCCCTCAAGCACCGCGCGGTGTTCAAGCTCATGTTCTCGCGTGAATACGCTCCAGCCGAAGGCCACCGTCGCAGCGCCGACCCTCTGTCGCAGTCGGCCTATGCGCGCCTCGTTTCGGCCCTGCAGCAACACCGCGAGAGCCTGGGACAGCCCGTCGACGAAATCGAAATCCTGCTCGATGCGGCTTCCGCCTGGGCGACCGTGCACGGGCTCGCCACCCTCTTCATCGACGGACAGCTCGAGCAGGTCCCGGTCGAGCGCGTCGCTTTCATCCGGGCGGTGTTGCAACGTCCACTGACCAGCCAATCCCCATGAATGAACTTCGGGCTACTTCTGGGGACGCGCCGGCGGGGCTGCGGCCGAGGCCCAGTTCGCGGGATAGGTGACATAGAAGACCCGCGTGCGACTCGGGGTTCCGAACACGATGCGACTGCTCTTGGGGATGTAGAAGACGTCGCCGGCCCTGCCCTCCAGCTGGCGTCCGTCGATTTCGATCTGCAGCACTCCGTCGAGGACCAAATCAATTTCGTCGTAGTCGAGGGACCAGGGGAAGGAGTCCTCGCGACCCCAGCTCATGATGCCGGCGGTCATTGGCGAACCATCTTGGCCAGTGACCAGATCGAGCAAGCCGATGTTGCGTTCGGGTCCAGCTGCGCTGAAAGCACCCAGGCGCACCGATCGCCCGCGCACCGCCACGAGGCCAGAGGGATCGACGATGCGCTCGGCACTCCCGAGAGCATCCTTGGCCGGGATCGGCCCCGATCGGCTGGGACGGGGAGGCGCTGCCGACGTCGACGTCGCCTTCTTCGCCTCGCCCTGATCGAGAAGTACGCCGAGCTCGCGGGCCTTGGCCCAGGCGCTGGGCGTGATGACAGTGCGCGCTGGCGAGGCCAAGATGCGGCGACGACCGGCGGCGAATTCCTCCTGCACGACTTCGTCGGTGATGACCCGCTTCATCTCGCTGCCTCGTGCTCGCCCCAGCGGCCAGACGCCAGCGTCTAGCACGATGGGATGCGCTCAGAGCCTCGACGGCGAGCTCAGCTCTTTTCGAGCGTGGCAGCAACGGCCTTGACCCGAGCCAGCGCCGCTTCCGGCAGGGCCTCGCCGCGCTGAAGGGCCGCAGCCAATTCCCCGTAGGCCAGAGCGATCTCACGACACTGCATGCGACGGGGCGCTCGATCGTCGACGAGCGCGCCGTAGTACTCGGCCATCGCCCGGGTGAGCAGCAGCAGGCCTCGCGTCGTCAGCAAGCGCACGATCGCCTCGAGCTCGACGACCGAGCGCTCGTCCTGCACCCCTTGGGACCAAGAGACGATGGCCCCGAGCGCGGCGCGCAACTGCAGGACGGCCCCTGTGCCGTCGTCGCCGAGCTCGGCGCTCTCGATGGCGGCCGCCGAGTCCTCCAGCCACTGCAGACGGGCGGGAAGCCCAGCGCCGGCAAGCCCCGGGGCCCGCAACAGCACGTCGTCGACGGCACTCACGCCATCGCCTTGGCGCCGGCCCCATTGGTTGTGGTGGGGGGCCCGGTGGGGGGCGCGTGCTTGGCGTGGCGCACGTGGAGCCAGCCGACCAGGGCGGCGACTCCCACCAAAGTGGCGTTGCCGATGACGCCGGCGAGCGGATTCACGACGCGCACTGCATCGGCCAAAGCGTGAAGCACAGCGAAGGCCTTCATCTCCGGGCCCGCTTTGGGATCGCGACAAACGTGGAGCGCTCGACGCGCCGACGACACGGCCAGGGCCACGCTGAGCACGGGCACCGCAGTGCGAATCACCTCCGAAATCACCTGCGCCGCCGCTCCCGCACCCACGCTGGTCAGGGCCTCGGCGGCAATCTTTGCGGCTCCAGCGCCACCGAGCGTCGCCATCTCGGCGATGAAGCGCTCGGTGAGCTTCACTTCGACGGTGTAGGAGAGTGCGTCGTGGTCCATGGCGCTGGTCACGTCGCTGGTCAGGCCGACGCCGATGAAGCGTGCGCCCAACGGAAGCTGTCCCGGCGTCAAGCTCGTGTTCAGGGCCGGACCCTGAAGCTCGAGCCTTTGGCCCAGGCCGAGTTGTGTGCGGCCCAAAATGAGCTCGACGTTCGAGCTGCCGTCGGCGTTGACGACCTGCACGATTTCTCGGCCGTGGGTGTGCTTCTTCACAAGATCGAGCTGACTGATGGTGAAGCCCACGTCGACGCCGAAGAAGGATCCGCTGGCCTCGGTCATCACGCGCTCGTGGGTGCGCATGGGCGCCACCTTTGAGGCGAGCTGGTCGACGAGCTTGGCGAAACGGCCCTCGGTCGGAAGATGCTCCTCGTAGGTGTCGGGGACGTCGGGCACCGTCGACGCCGGCTGGATCTGCAGGGACTCGCGCCTCTCGTCGGCGGGGGGTGCCGGCACTGGCACTGAGGTCGCGCGCTTGATCTTCACGGTCGGGCGATGTTCGACCGCAGTTGCAGGGCGCGTCAAAGCCAAACGCCTCGATGCAGGCACTTCGACCGATGTGGGGCAAGATGGGACAGGGGACGCGTCGTCGTCGTCGTATCGCTATTCTCGACACAGGTAGTGCCCATGATCGACGCCATCCTCCCTTTCGACATGTTCGACCAGCAGCGCACCGCCCGCGAGGCTGCGTCCGCCCGGAAGATCGAGCAACTATATCATAAAGGCCAAGACGCCATCTGGGACGGTCGCCGTTCCCTCGACGACGCCATGGCCAAGCACGGCGGCTTGCACGTCGACCCCGTGCGCGCCCGCGCGGTGGGACGCATCTACGGCGGCATCATGTGGGGCGAGCTGGCGGCCTGGAAGATCTCCGCGGCCCTCGCGCTGAAGCTCGAGCCTCTCGAGGCCAAGATGGCAGCGACGTCGCAAGCCCATGACGAAGCCCGCCATTTCTATGTGCTCCATGATTATCTGGGGCTGCTGGGGCAGGTGCCGCGTGCCCTCGGACCCAAGAGCCAGTTGCTCTTCGCCGACATCCTGAGCACCAAGAGCTTGGCCAAGATGCTCTTGGGCATGCAGCTGATGGTCGAGCCGCTGGCCCTCACGATCTTTCAGCTCACCCGCGAAAAGAAGGTCGAGCCGGTGCTCTGCGACCTGCTCGCGCTCTACGAGAGGGACGAGGCCCGGCACGTCGCCCTGGGCACCCTCTTTCTCCCCGCCGTGCTTCGTCGTCTGCGCCGCCACGAAGCCGCCAGTCTCGCGGCCTGGCAGCTGCGCGAGTATTTTCTGCAGCTCGGCATGCTCAAGGAACGCGCCGAAGATCTGCGCCAGCTTGGCCTCGATCCACGCGAGGTGCTCGCTCTCGCGCGCGCCAAGCAGCTCGTCGCCACGCGCATGCTTGCTGCCGAAATGGGCAGCAAGCTGCCCCTCATCGATGTCTTTCGCCGCATCATCGACTTCAAGGCCGAGCTCGACGTGCCCGTCACCGGGCGAAAGCGATTGCGGCACCGGCTGCGTCGCGCCTTTGGTGCCGCCCTGCGGGCCGAAGGCGAGCTCGACGCCACCCTCGGATAGCTTCAGGCTCCGCGGTCCGCACGCTTCTCGATCGTGCCCCTACGACCTGATTGACGAGACCTCGCGATCGCAGGCGAAGAAGAATCGTCCCAAGTCCAGTTGAAGTTCGCTCAGGCGCGGGGAGCGCGCGCGAGATCGGGGATCAGCCGTCGTCGCTGCTCTGGTCCGACTTCGGGCCGCCGTAGAGGCGCGCGCGCAGGCCGTGGCTCCCCGCTCCGAGGGCGACGCCGAGCAACAAGAAGACGGGGCGTGGTCCGAACCCCGCCAAGAAGGACACGCCCGAGAACAAGCCGAGGTAGGCGAGGGATCCACACAGGGCGGCCCAGCCTGCGCGTTTGCCGGCGTCGACGATGGGGTACACGCGCGTCTCGACGAACGCGACCAGCGTGCCGGCCCAAAGGGAGCCCAGCACGACGACAACGACGACATCGGCGGCGGCGAGCTCCTCGCGGCTTTTCAGCAGGAAAGCGCCGATGCCGCCCAACAAGACGGAAAAGAGCGCAGCGTTGAAAATCAGGCGTCCGATCAAGGACCAAATCCCGCGCAAGGAGTGCCGATGCAGCCCTGGGTGGTGCCGCCGTCAGGTGTGGGCAAGGCGGTCTCGCAGCGGAGGCCACGCGGGCAGTCGTCGTTGTCGCGACAGCCCGTCGAGCAGAACTTGCCGAGGCTTTCGTCTTCGCCGGTGGCGGGGTTTTGGTGGGTGAGCTCGTAGCAAAAGCTCGACTGCGAAAAGGAGTCGATGTCAGCGCAGCCCTCGTCGTCGTCGCACGCCCGACAGAAGGGATCGCCGGCCAAGAAGCAGGCGCCGTCGTCAACGCTGCCGCTGGCGCTGCCGCTGCTGCAGGTGCTGGGGTCGGCAAAGAGCTCGGTGCCGCAACAGAATTCGCCGAGGTTGCACGAGGTGTCTTTGCCTCGACACCCTTGAGCGCGGCATTGGTGGTCGGTGCAGAGCTCGAAGGCGGCGCAGTCGTCGACGTCGTTGCAGCCGTCGAGGCAGGTCGCGCTGTCGATGTCGCAATAAGTGCGCGCCAAGGGACACTCCGCATCGCTTTGGCATCCGGCGAGCTCGCAGGCGCCGTCGCTGCGGCACTCGGTCCCACTTTGGCAGTTGCCTTGTTCACCTGGAGTCGTGCAGGGATCGCCGAAGCGGCCTCCGCTGTGGCAGACCTTGTCGACCCCATCCTGGTTCACGTGCTGGCCGAGGGGACACCCTTGAACACAGGTGCCTGCGGCCGCTCCAGCGTCGCTGCAGATGTCGCCGGGGGCGCAGTCGACGTCGCCGCCGCAGAGGGCCAAGCACACGCCCAACTCGGTGCAGCTCAGTCCATCGGGGCAGGTGGCCTCGTCGCAGGCGATGGCGGTCTGGCAGGTGCCGGCGCTGGGCAGGGGCACACAACCACCGGCGCTGCATTCGAACCCCGCGGGACAGGCCCCACAGCCGGGAGCGCAGAAGCCGTCGCTGCACCGCGAGTCGAGGCCAGTGGATCCGGCGGCGCATTCGTCGTCGACGACGCAGGGGGCACAGGCTCCTTTGGTGCGGCGACAAACGCCCCCATGATCGACGTCGCAAAAGGCCGGGGCGGCGCCGAAGCCGCAGTCGACGTCGGGCGCGCCACAAAAGCCGCAGATGCTCGTGTTCACCGAGCAGTCGAAGCCCGGCACGCAGTCCCCGGTCGAGAGATCGCAGACCAGGCCGTCGGCGCAGCCCGCGTCGTCGTCGCAGCCGAGGTCGACGGTTTGGTTGCTGCCATCGCCTTCGCCCTCGCCCTCGCCTTCGTTGCCGCCCAACACGACCTCGTCACAGGCGGTGCTGACGAACAGAACGCCGAAGAGGAGGGCCAACAGGTGGTGGTGCATGGGTCGTCGCTTAGCAGGCCAAGATGCAATTGGCGGGGGAGCCGACCTCATCCCATCGGCCGATCTCGACGACGACGCCTGCGCCAGACCCAAGCAACGAAGAAGGGCCCGCAGGCCCCTCTCGTGCACTCGGTTCTCCCGGGCAGGATCAGCCGCCGGAAGCCGCAAACACGAAGGGATAGGTGACGTTGACGACGCCGCCGCCCTTGGGCGAGGGGAACTTCAAGCGCTGGATGATGCGGGTGACACATTGCTCGACGGGTTGCGCGGCCGCACCCGAGAAGGTGTTTTGCGAGGCATTTGCCGTCGTCACGTCGCCAGAGCCCGAGATCAACCAGAACATCACCAGCTTGCCCTCGAGGTTCGGATCCTTGTTCAGTTCCTTCTCGTAGCAGTATTTAATCTGGCTCATGACGCGCGAAATCACCCGCTGGATTTCCTCGCGGCTCAGCCCACCTTCATAGATAATTTTTCCAGGGCTGACCTTGGTGGTGCCCTTGCCGCGTCCGCCCAGATCAATGTTGCCATTGCCACCCGCACCACGGCCGGTGCCCGAGCCCAGCCCACCGATGCCCAAGCCGTTGCCGCCGCCGCCAGCACCCGTGCCGCGGGAGCCGAGCCCCCCGGCGCCGCCGGCGTCGCCCATGGAGGCTCCCTTGAGGCCGCCCAGGGCGTTGTTCACGCCCGACCCCAAGCCACCAGGACCAAAGGCGTTGGACACCGCCGCTTGGGTGAGGCCGAGGTCTTTGAGGGCGTCCATGGCAATTTTGCGGTCTTCTTCACGCTTGTCTTTGTCGACAACAGGAGCGCCTTTTTTCGACGCCATCTTGTCTTCTTTGGGCTTGTCTTTCTTACCGAAGACGCCTTCGTCTTCTTTGGCTTTCGCGGCTTTCTTGCCCGAGAGCTCCTTCTTCTCCTTCTTCTTTTCCTGGGCGGCCAGGATGAGCTTGGTGAAGTCGGATTGGTTCTTGAACAGGTCGTCGTCGTCGAGGCCGGGGATGATCGGCGTGATCAGCAGCGCGACGATCAAACCCATCTGCAGGATGAGGGCGACGGCCAGAATCTTCGAATAAAAGACGTCGAGGATGGGACCCATGAGGGCCCGCGGCGACTTCTTCGAATATTGAATCACCAGCTCGATGGGGCCGACGACGACGCGCACCTTTTGGTCGCGCTCGAGCTTTACCGTGCCCGAGGCGGGCTTGTTGTCGACGAAGATCCCCATGCCCGAGGCGGCTTGCACCTGCGCACCGTCGGCGCCGACCGTCACGAGGGCGTAGTTCGGCGAGGGGATGGCCGGATGCGAGAGGCGAAAGCTCGCCGTGGCACTGTCGCCGATGGTGATGCTGCTGCCGGATGACGCGCGGGCCACACCAATGACGGTGCCGCCCCACATCGCGGTGACGTCGACATCGCGCTTGTCGGTGGGTTTGAATTCTCTGGTGAGCGTGGGCAGCGTGTACGGCATCGTCGCCGCTGTGGCCGCCATGTCTTGGAGCTTTCGCTTGGCGCGGTGGTCGGCGACCTTGCCGAGCTTGAAGCCCGACGTCGACTCTTCCCGGTGCCGCACACGGGGCTCCATCGACGTCGCCGTCCGAGCCGGAGCCGGGGCGCCATTCTTGCGAACGAGCTCGGTCTGGTCGGCGTTGGCGGCGAGCTTTGCATCTTTGGCGGCAAGCTTCGGCTCATCGGACTTCAACTTTTTCTCCTCGGTCTTTTCCGTTTTCTTCGGGGCCAGCTCGGCGGGCTTGGCTCCCTTGGGCTCGTCGGCCTTGACAGGAGTGCTCGCGCTCTTCTCGACGGGCGTGGTGTCTTTGACTTCGCGCAGTGGGAGGGTGGACTCATCGGTCGGCGCCGCGTGGCCGACGGCGGCCCGCCGGATGGGGACGGTGGGGGCCAGCATGTCGCCGCCGAAGTGCACGGTCAGGCGAGCCTTGCCGACCTTCACGATGTCGCCGTCGTCGAGGGCGGTCTCGCCGGTGAGCTCTTTGTTGTTGAGCTCGGTGCCTTCGTCGGAGCCGAGGTCGAGCACGAACACCTTGCCATCGCGGGGCTTCAACATGCAGTGAAGAGCCGAGACGTCGTCGCCCTCGAGCTTCACGTGCGACGAGGCGCCGGAGCCGATCATGATGGGGTCGTTGGTGTTGAACTCGAGGACCTTCGTCGAACCGTCTTTGAGCTGGATGGTCAGGCTGATCGAGGGCTTGGTGTCCATGTGCGTTTCCCCGAGAA
Organism: Myxococcales bacterium; assembly: GCA_023248635.1. Taxonomy (GTDB): domain Bacteria; phylum Myxococcota; class UBA727; order UBA727; family VGSZ01; genus VGSZ01. Next base: position 142,871 of record JAHFED010000004.1, on the reverse strand, counting down.
GGAGGCCGACGACGTCGGGCGGGTTTCAGTTCATCCGGTCGCTTCGTCAATGCCGATCTTTGCGAACGCGCCGAATTGCCAAGAGTTCTCAATGCGTCGCGTCAGTAGCAGAGGTCTTCGCGAGGTAGGACATCTCGGACATCCGCCTGGTTCCCGATCCGCTGGTCGCTTCGGGTCGCTTCTTGGTTCGACCGCGTTCCGAGATGGGAAAGACGCGGGATGATGCGCGTGAAGCGCGCCCGCGGAACGCGGAGTTGGTGGGGGGCCCCGCGTCCGGCTCCGCCGGCGCGGGGGGAGGTCTGCACCAGACCTCCCAGAAGAGCATCCCCGACCCTGCGCGACGATCCACCCCGCCGGAGCGCGTTGAAAAGGTGTATCTCGCTGCCATGAGCCACGATCCGATGCACGACCAGCTCGTCCCCGCGGAGCGCTCGATGTTCGGCACCCGCCTGCCGCGTCCCACCGGCGTCGGGCGTCACCTCATCGTCGTCGTCGTCGTCAGTGCTGTGGCCCTGGCGCTGGCCATCTACTTCGCCGAATTCGCCACCCCGCCGCCGCCTACGGTTGGCTGATGCTGACGAGCCAAGCGTTCTGGGAGGGCCACGCGGAGCACGAGCAACGCTTGGCGAGGACACAGTCATGACGGACGCCGATCCCAAAGCCGCGCGCACCGCCCTGCAGGCCCTGGGCATCTCCCCTGGGGCCCACCTGCTCGCCACTGAGGATCTGATGTTGACCCTGTTGCCCCGGGAAGACGGGCTGCAGCCCAAGGACATCCCTGTCGAGCAGCTGCTGCACAAGATCACCATGATGCGCGACAAGCTGAGGGTGCTCGAGCAGCGGGTGAACGCAGCCGAGGGGCCGTCGACGACGGAACGGGCGACTTTGCAAGCCCACATCACGGCGGTGGCGGCATCCTTCGTCGGCCTGACTTCCTTTTTCAGCACTGAAGCGCTGCCCGTCGTCGAGGGTGGGACGACGAGCGCTTCGCCCGCACCGCCGACGACGCCTGCGGCTCCCCTGGGCAAGACCATCACGCGGACGCCGGCGTGAGGCTCTTGGTGGTCCTGGTGCTGCTCGTGCTCGGCGCTTGTGGCAAGCACCTCTACAACCGCGACGATCTGCAGGTCGAGCTCAGCAAGCACCACATCGATCTGCGTTGGGGGCGGCTCGAGAACGCCGCACGGCCCTTACAACCAGAGTTGCGCGGGCCCTTTTTGACGTCGTGGGCCCAGCAGATCGGTCAAATCGAGCTGCAGGACATCGAGCTGACCGGCATGGCCCTCTCCGAAGACGGCGACACCGCCGACGTCGTCGTTGCCGTCACCTGGATCGAGCGCTCCACCATGGCCGTCAAGGTGACGAACTTGCCCGAGCGCTGGGTGCGCACCGACGAAGGCTGGCGCTGCTCGCACCCTGCCGAGATGCCGGCAGCGGCGCTTTCACACTGATCGCAGGCCGCGCCGCAGCAAGGCCAAGGTCGTCGTCGCCCCGAGCACCGAACCCCGCTTCAACGTGCGCAGCACCGTGCGATCGTCGACGAGCAGGTGCTGTCGTGCGGCCCATGCTGCATTGGTGCCGACGGTCCAGACCTCGAGGGGCAGCAGGCGTCGGCGGTGGGCCCGTTGGGCGCGCAGCAGCAGCGTCTCGTAGGAAGACGGCCCGCGCGATCCAGCGCCCGTGCCGAGAACGACGACGTCGGCTTGCTCGAGCAGCGCTTCGCTGAGCTGTTCGACGTCGATTTGGGTGACGCGCGCGTGGGCCGCGCTGCAGGCGCGGGCAAGATCGGTGGCGTAGGCGGAGGCGCCGACGACGACGACGCTTCGATCTCGCAGGGGCAGCAGTCGGCCGAGCACACGATCGAGGATCTGGATGTGCGCCGCGAGGAAGTGATCGGGAAAGGCGTGGTGCAAGGAGTGATAGCTGCCGTCGACGAAGATGCCGGAGCTCGGGGCTGGCACGGCCCGTTGAGCGCGGTGGAAGAGATCGCGCCCGCGCAGGGCCACGACGAAGGCCAGATCCAGCACGCAGAGCAACACGCCAGCAGCGACGACGACGGCATCGACGGAACCGAGCCAACCGATGATGACGACGACCGCGACGCGCATCCCCAGCTCGGGCAGTTGGTGGCGCACGAGGTTGCGGGCCAGCCGGCTGTCGTGAAAGCGCAGGGCGCGATCGAGGAACTCGTGGTGTTCCTGGTGCAGCGAGGCCAGCGCCCGAAAGACCCGCACCTGCGTATGCTGGGCGGCGTGCAAGAGGGCATGGACGACGTCGCACACCACCGTGGCGAGCAGCAGCAGCAGCAGCAGGCGCAAGCAGGCGGGGAGCAGCTCGGTCACAGCCCCCTTGTAACAGCGTCGACGGCGGGACCGCCCAGATCAGCGCAGAAGCCGCTTTCACCGACTCACGGCGCCAGCCGTTGGGCCAACGCGCGGGCCTCGACGAGGTTGTCCTCGATGGAGCAATAGGTCCACGCGCCGTAGCGACCGATGGAGAACACGCCGGCTTCTTCGAGGGCCGCGCGGGTGCGGGCCGTCTCTTTGAGACTGCGGGCGTTGATGTGTACGTAGGCGGGGTCCATTACGATTGCGTGCCAAGAAACGAGGTTCTGGTGTGTGACGATACCGGCGTCAATCAGGCCTTGTAAAACACGCTTTTTCCAGAAATCGACATCGACGGCGCCCATCGATTCGAGTCCGATCTCAACATACAGTGACATGCGATTATCGTCGAATATATTATCATAAAATCCGACGCGATAAAAAGGCAGCGTCTTGGCGGCGAAGTAGACCCAATGCACGTCGTCGCGTCCCTTGGCGTCGAAGCCGAGGTTGAAGACAAGCACGCGGTTGCTGCCAAAGGCCGTGGTGTCGTGGGCCAGCGAGCAAGCCCGCAGCGTCGTCGGCAACGGCGCCGAGGTCACCAGCCGCTCGAAGTGGATCGCCCGCTTCGTCGTCGTCGCCACCTTCGTCTTGAGGTCGATGGCGGTCAGCTCTTCGTTCAGCGCGAGCTCCTCGGGCGCGGTGTCCTGCAAGAGGGCGTTGACGTATTCGACGGCGCCACCGCGAGGATAGGTGAAGGTCGCGTTGTAGCCGCCGTCGTCGCTGCCGCTGCCCAGCGCCTGCATGACGTCGGCGAATGTGGTGGTGGGAAAGAAGCGGCCCATGCAGTCGGCGTCGAGGTCGTCGAGGTCGACGGCGTAGAGCTTCTCGTTGTAGGGCACGAGGAAGCGCTCGCTGATGCTGCGGCCCAAGCGCGCGTACAACATCTCCTTGAAGGTCGTCGTAGCTGGTGCAGACCTTGCGCTCGTCGTCGTCGCCCGCCCTTGCTCGGCGTGCCAGAGGTCCACCAGGCACTGTTTCCACGCCGGTGTCGGCAGCTCGCCGATGCTGCGCTGGTAGGGGAAGGAAACCTCGCAGCCGTCGACGTCGACGACGCGGGAGCGCTTGACGATGGTGCGCACCGCGCCAGATTCCATGCGCTCGACCAAGCGTTGCTCGAGGTCTTTGTGACGGAAATGGAAGAAGTGGCCCGAGTAATCCCAGACGAAGCCGTCTTGCTGGATGCTGCGGCACCAGCCGCCCGGCGCAGGAGCTTTGTCGACGACGAGCACAGAGCCAGGCCCGCCCACATCGCGCCAGAAACCCCGAAAGCCCAAGCCCGAGACGCCGGCGCCGACGACGAGCGTCTCGACGCTGCCCTCTGAAATCGGCGCAGTGGGGCTCGACATGCGCTGCACGGTAGCCCACGCACAGCCGATGCAGAAAAAGCCACCTCGCCCGGACCGTCGGGGTCCCTTGCCCGGCGACCATCCAGCGACGTCGTCGCCGCGTCGGCCCAAGCCCGCCGCCAGCGCGGTCCCGCGCGATGCCCCGGGCATCAAGAACCCCTACGTGCGCTTCCGCCCTCTCAAGCGCCCGCCCGTGCAGCTGCACAGTTCGACCTTGTGGGACTACCCCTCCCAGCACTACGGCAGCGGCAGCCAGGGCAGCCAGGGCTACCGCGGCGCCACGCCCAGTCACGTCATCTGGAACGTCGTCGAGCGCACCACCAAAGAAGGCGACCTCGTCGTCGACCCTTTCTGCGGTTCGGGCACCACCATCGATGTGTGTCGCGATCTCAAGCGCCGCTGCAAGGGCTTCGATCTGGTCTCGAGCCGCGACGACATCGTGCGCGCCGACGCCCGCGAGCTCTCCCAGCACGTCGACAAAGAGACCGCGCACCTGGTGTTCTTCGATCCGCCCTACGCCGACAACCTCAACTATTCCGACGACCCGGCCTGCATGGGCAAGCTGCCTTTCGCCGGCAGCGCCTGGTCACAGGCCATGGGCAAAGTGCTCGACGAACTCTGGACCATCACCCGCCCGGGTGGCCACATCGCGGGCTACGTCTCCGACATCCTCCACGTCGAGCACAAGAAGCAGAAGCAAGGAGGCCGCGAGCTCAAGAGCATCGAGAAGGAATTCCAACCCCTCGGGCTCGAGCTCAGCAACCTGGCCCGGGCCCGCGGCTTCGTCTTCGTCGATCATGTGTGCGTGGTTCGCCGCGGCAAGGCCCTCGACGATCCCCGGCTTCGCGCCCGCGCCGTCGACGACGGCTTCATGCTGCGTGGCTTTTCCCACCTGCTGATCTTCCAGCGCCCCGCGACCCGCGCCCCGCTGCCCGCGCGCGCGGTCACCTTTGCCAGCAAGAAGGCGCCGACTCCGCCCGTGCCGGCTCCCCGATCGACGCGCAAGCCCCCGCGCCGTCGTCGCTGAGCCCTCGTGCCCGATCGCATCCGTCAACAGGCGGAGCGGGACGTCGACGTCGTTTGCTACGAGTTGCTCATGCGCATTCCGCTGCGGGCCTTTGTCGTCGTCATCGCACTTGCGGCTTGTGTGCCTGCGCCTGTCGTCGAGGGCCAGGGAGCCGGCGCTGAGGGCGAGGGCGAAGGTGAGTGCTCGGCCCTCAGCGACAAGCCCTCGCTGGGGGCCAGCGCTGTGTATTTCGGTACCCGCGCTCCCTCTCACGTGATTCTCGACGCTGCCCAGCGGCTCGCTGTCGTCGGCGTCGGCGAGGGACAGCCGCCGGGCGCATCGTGCTCGGGCACGCTGATCACCGATGACGTCGTGCTCACGGCCACCCACTGCACCCAAGGCGAAGCGGCCACGCGCTTTTACGTGACCTTCGGCGCCGATGACTTCGACCCCGAGCTGGTCGTCGACGTCGTCGAAAAGACCGAGCATCCCGAGCTCGACATCGCCATGCTGCGCCTCGAATTCGCGCCGGCCACCCGCATCGATGTGCGTCCCATCCCTGCGTTTGGTGAGTCGCTCGTCGAGGCCGATGAGGGCGAGATCTTCGAGCAGGCGGGCTTTGGCCAGACCGAGAGCGGCGAGAGCAACGGGCTCTTCTTCGTCGCCGAGCCTTTCGACAGCTTCGAAGAAGGCGGCTACCTCGTCGTCAACGGCGAAGGCCAACACGGCGTCTGCTTCGGCGACTCAGGTGGACCCTCGCTGCGCCAAACAGTCGGCGGTGGGGCCCGGGTGATGGGCGCGCTGTCCTATGGCGATCCCGAGTGCACCGGCTTCGATCGCTACACCCGCGTCGATCTCGCGCGCGATTGGCTCGAGGATTTTGCCGGTCCCATCCCGGGCAGTGGCCCCGTGCCCTGCGGGGCAGTGACGCCGAGCGGACGCTGCACGCCCGACGGACGCGTGGCGGAATTCTGCGACGAGGGCCAGCTGGTGCGCGACCCCTGCACCAGCGGCCGCATCTGCGGCGACGACGACGAAGGCAAACGCTGCATCGCCGTCGCCGACAACCCCTGCGGCGACGTCACCACCTTCGGATCCTGCGACGGCGACCAACTTTCGTGGTGCGACGACGGCGTGGTGCGCGAGCGCGATTGCCGGGCCTGCGGGGGCGAAGCTTGCGCCCGCGTCGACAACGTCGTCGGCTTCGCCTGCGTCGAAAACGCCTGCGGGTCCGTGACCTTCCAAGGCGAGTGCGACGGCAACGTCGCGCGCTGGTGCGAAGACAACCAAGTGCTGACCCAGAATTGCGCCGACGACGGCGAGACCTGCGGCTTCGTCGACGACGACACCGGCTTTTTCTGCCAGTGAGCCACGTCGACGACGGCCGTCCAGCGTCGTAGACTTTGGGATCGACGAGGTCCCCATGATGCCCCAAGGCCACGCCCGCATCGGCGACGCGCTGCTGCTCGAGGACCCGCGCCCCGAAGCCCGCGCTCTGTGGCAAGGCCGACCTGCGTTGGCCGTCGTCGTCGCCTGGGACGCCGCCGACATCGATCCATTGCTGGGCATCATCGTAGCCCTCGCCGGCAACGGCAGCTCGCACATGTGCGGAGCCCGGGTTGTTGGCAGCGCCGCCGACGGGAGGGTTGCCGTCGTCATCGAACGTCCGCCGGGCATCGCCCTTGGCCGTGTGATGGATGCGCTCGGGGTAGCAGGGGGAACGTTCCCCTACGACGTGGGTTGTCGGCTGGCGCTCTGGCTGACCTCTATGTCGCGGTGGATGCCACGGGTCGACGACATGTTCCTCACCTGGGACGGTGAGTTGCGCGCCTCCCCGATCCCGAACCGCGGGGGCAATACCTCAGCCTATGTGCGCTTCCTGTCCCCCGCTGAGCTTCGTGATGAGGTCTATGGGCAAGTCGAGCACCAGGCCCTGGCGATCTATCGCGCAGGAATCGTCCTCTACGCGCTGCTTGCCAAGGCGCCACCTTTCCCTTTCGACCGCACCACCTCGTGGATGCAGGTGCTGCTGTCGATCACCCAGCCCCACCGCGTGCCGCTCTTGCAGATGCGCCCCGATCTTTCCGCTGCCGCCGCCGGGCTGGTCGATGCGATGGTCACGACGTCGCCCACGCCTCACTCCTTGATGCACATACAGCGCGAGCTTGAGCGCAGCGCCTGCGACGACGAGCAGTGCATCCACTTCCTCGCCGGCGTGGTCCGGGAGTGCTTCCCCGGGGAGCGCGCCACGGACAGCGAATTCTGGGAGCAGGCCGCCCTGCTGCCAACGGCGACGACGTCGGCGTGGACGCGGCTGAACCCCGTGGCCACCTTCGACGTCTGGGCCGCGTTGCGTCGGCTCAACAACAACAGCTCGCGCACGGATTGATGCCCAACGCCCCCCTCTGCATCCTCGACGATGTCCTCGACGCCGCAGCCTGCGCCGCGTTGATGCAGCGCATCGAGCAGCTGGGTCCGACGTCGACGCGCGTGCGCACGCCCTGGGGAGCGCGCGTCGATCCAACGTTGCGCAACAACGCCCGCGTGTGGTTCGACGACGACCCTTTGGCTGCGGCGATCTTCGAGGCGATCTTGCCGGGGGTGCAGGCGCTGAAAACGCGCTGGCCTTCGCTGCTCACCGGGATCCCCCGCAGGTGCGAGGCCACCTTTCGCGGGTACCGCTACCGTGCCGGTGAACGCTTTGCCTTGCACCAGGACAGCAGCTTCGTCGACGACGACGGCGCCCGCACCCTGGTCACCGTGCTCGTGTATCTGAACGGAGGCGAAGCTGGGAAAGAGCTCGTCGGCGGCCAGACCCGCTTCTCCGATCTGGGGATCGAGGTGACCCCGGCGCGGGGTCGCGCCTGTCTGTTTCCGCACGTGCTGCCCCACGAGGGCGTCGTCGTCGAAGCCGGCACCAAATACCTGCTGCGCACCAACGTGCTCTTCGCCCACGATCTGTCCTATGACCGCGGTCCTACCGAACCGGAGCTCCGATGAAGATCCAGACCGTCGCCGAACTCAACGCCAACCACGCCGTCGCTGGTGCAGTCTGGACCGAGGGCCCGGCGGGCAGCGGTGGACCCGTGCTCGAGGTCGACACCGAGCAATGCCAGGCCCGCGTGTGCTCCTACGCCGCCCACGTCGCCACCTGGAATCCCAAGCTCGCGCTGGCCGGCGGCGACGTCGTCACCCGGCCGGGATTGTTCTGTTCGCCCAAGACCCTGTGGGGCGGCGGCAAAGCGATCCGCGGCGGCGTTCCGATCTGCTGGCCCTGGTTTGGCGGCCGCACCGACGACCCCAAGCCCAACGGCAAAGCGTCGGCGGCCCATGGCTTCGCCCGCACCCGCCCCTGGTTTGTGGAGAGCGTGACCACGGCCGACAACGGCCGCGTCGAAGTCACCTTCTTGCTGGTCTCTGACGACGACACCCTGGCCATCTGGCCCCATGCCTTCGAGGCGCGCTTGGTGGCCTCCCTCGGCACCACGCTCAGCCTCACGCTCGAAGTGAAGAACGTCGACGACGCCGCCTTCGACTACGAGGGCGCGCTGCACACCTACCTCACGGTGTCCGACGTCGAGAAGGTAAAGATGGTCGGCCTCGAAGGCACCACTTTCCTCGACAAGGTCGACGGTGGCACCGAGAAGCACCAGGGCCGCGAACCGCTCATGCTCAGCGGTGAGACCGATCGGGTCTATCTGAACACCAAAGCCGCCGTCGTCGTCGACGACCCGGGTTTGTCGCGCCAGCTGCGCATCGAAAAGACGGGCAGCACCGCGACGGTGGTGTGGAATCCCTGGCTGGTGAAGGCCACGGCCATGACCGATCTCGGCGGCGACGCCTGGCGCTCCTTCGTCTGCGTCGAAGCCGCCAACGTGCGACCTGCCCCGGTGCCGCTGTCACCGGGCGCGACCCACGCGATGAGCACGCGCATCACGGTCATCCCGACGCGGAGCCTTGGCTGATCCCTCAGGGACCCGCCGCCGCCGCCATGTCTTGGGCGCTCAAAGTGGCATCGATGCTGATGGCGACGTTGCCATGCAGGGCGCGCGACACTGGACAGTTGTCTTTGGCCGATGCCGCGAGGGCCGCGAAGCCGAGCTCGTCGATGCCGGGGGCGCTGGCGACGACGTCGAGATGGCTGCTGACGATGCTCCAGCCGCCTTCGTTTTGCTCGAAGGTCACCGTGGCGGTGACGTCGAGGTGACGAGCGCTCACGCCGGCCTTGCTCAGCGCGTCGGACAAGCCCATGGCGAAGCACCCCGCGTGCGCCGCTGCCAGCAGCTCCTCGGGACTGGTCTCGCGCTCGCGCAGCGCGGTACGCCCCTGCCACGACAGGCGCTGGCCGACCAGCTGACCGCTCGACGCCGCCATCACCACGCCCTTGCCCTGGGCGAGGTCACCTTGCCAACGCAGCTCGACGCGTTTCTCTGCTTTCATGGGGACTCCTCGTTGCTGATCAAGGGTGCGCCACCGTCGCTGCCTGCAGGTGTTGCAAGAACCAAGAGCGCGCGAGGCTTCCGACTTGCTTCAGCGCCCCCGGTTCCTCGAAGAGGTGGGTGGCCCCGGCGACGACGGCGAGCTCGGCCGGTCCCCCCAGCTGGTGGAGCGCAGCGCGGTTGAGCCGGAGGACGTCGACGTCGTTGCCGCCGACGATCAGCAAGGTCGGGGCTCGCACCCGGTACAAGAGATGGCCGGCGAGATCGGGCCGTCCCCCGCGCGAGACGACGGCCCGCACCGGGCTTGACGGCTGCGCGGCGGCGACGAGGGCAGCGGCGGCGCCCGTGCTCGCGCCAAAGAGCCCGATCGGCAGCGCGCGGGTGGTGCTGTCGGTCTGCAGCCAGCGCACAGCGTCGCCCAGACGGTCGGCAAGCAGAGGGATGTCGAAGCGGAACATGCGGCTCCGCTCGTCGACGATCTCCTCCGCTGGCGTGAGCAGATCGAGCAGCAGCGTTGCCAACCGGACCTCTTGCAGCGCCGCAGCCACCGCCCGGTTGCGCCGGCTGTGGCGACTGCTGCCACTGCCGTGGGCGAAGAGCACGGCGCCCACCGCGCCGTGGGGAACGCTGAGAACGCCGTCGATGAGCGCCTCCGCGACGCCATCGCCGTCCTCCCTGCGGCTCGCGTCTGGTGCGCCGACTTGTATCTGGATGTCACGCAGCATCGCGACTCCTCAGAGCCCCGAGGGGAAGGCGAAGGGAAGTTCGAGCTCGACCGGGACCAGGCCCACCAACGCCCCCGGCGCCTCGAGCGGGTGCACCGCTTGGCTCTCGTCGAACCACACATAGGAATCGAACTGCAGCGGCAGGCAAGCGCCGAAGTAGTGGCTGAAGCGTTCGGTCTCGGGCCGGTAGAGCACGCCGATGGCCCGCTCGAGTCGCTCGACCCCAAGCTCGCTGACGATGTCGGCGCTGGCGTTTTTCAGGTGCAGCACGAAGGCCGGTATGCCGGCGTCGTGGCAGAGGCGCTCGTAGGAATCGGGGCGACTCGGGCGCACGTTCTTGCGCTGGCCCGGTCCATCCCACTCACTGGCAGCGACGACGGTGCCGTGGTCGGTGCCGAAGCCGACGTTGTAGGGCTGGTGGAAACGCTGTCGCACGAGCTGCCCGATGTTGACCTCGCCGAGGCGACCCATCTCGGTGTGGGCGGCGTCGCCGACGTGGGAGTTGTGAGCCCAGACCACCGCCTTGCTGCCGGGGCGGACGAGATGCACGATCGCTTCGAGGGTTTCGACCATGTGTGCGTCGCGCACGTTCCACGACTCGGCACGACCGCGAACCATCGAGCGGTAATAGGCCTCGGCGTTGGTCACCAGCCGCGCGTTCATTACAGCATCGAGGAAGGCGTCTTCGTCGCGTGCTTGCGCCTGCGTCTCAAGCAGCTCGCGCAGGTTCGCGACGACCTGGTCCGCGCACGAGCCCACAGCGCCCAGGTGGGTAGCGTAACCGTACTCCGCGAGGGCCTCCTCCCACGGTGACAAACATGCGTAGCGCGCGCGGACGCGGGGGGCGAACGCAGGATCGACGTCGTCCAAGTAGGCGAGCACCGCGGCCATCGACGCCGGCAGGCTGTAGAGATCGAGTCCGAAAAAGGCCACCCGCTGGTCGACGTCGACCCCGCCGTTGTGGCTGTGCAGCCAGTCGACGAAGGCCAGCACTTCGCCGTTGCGCCACATCCAGGTCGGGAAGCGCGCAAAGGGCAAGCTTGGACCAGCCGCGCGCTCGTGCCGCACCCAACCGTCGACGAGAGCAGCGTCGGGCCAGTCCCCTTCGACGGCGACGACGCCGAAGCCTTTTTGCTCGATGAGCGCTTTGGTGATGTGCGCGCGCATCCGATAGAATTCGGCGGTCCCATGGGTCGCTTCACCGAGCAAAACGACCTGCGCACCGCCGATGCGATCCAAGAGTGAGCCGACGTCGGCGTCGCGGATGGAGGTGAAGGGCTCGCACTGTTCGCGAATCAACTGGGCCGCAGCTCGCGTGGGCCTCGGCGCAGCGACGTCGTCGATGGCGTGAACCCGGGGCTCGGCTGCCATAGACCCTCCGCGCGTGAAGGACGCTGCCGGAACGAAGTACGCCCTGGTTTAAGCCGTTGGCCGCGGCCCAAAGTGCCTTCCTGCTTTGAGCCGTGCCAACGGCGCAAACAGCGACCAGAGCAGCAGGTCTGAGGAGAACATCGACCCCGCAAAAGTCTGACGTTTCTTGCAGGTGCGCTGATGGTCTCCAGGACCTGTGCTCCGCCGCCGCAAGAGTTTGAGCAGGGGCCGTGCCGCCCGATCCCCAGCACGGCGCCGTCGAAAGCGTTGCCCCGGAGGCGCGTTGGCCGCGCGTTCTTGTCGCGCTGGGGCGTTCTTTCGGCCCCGGCTCTGGCCGCCCGACGTCGACAGCCTGGGATCCTGGGGCCGAAATCCTGCAGCGTGAAGATCGCCCGTGAGGTGCTTCGTGAGCCCGTTGCCGTCGAACCCGCTCCCCCCCGCATTGTCTGGGCGCTCTCGGTGCGGCGCCGTCATGAAGACCGAGGTGGTCTGCACCAACCCCGGCGACAGCGTTCAGACGGCGGCGGAGTCCATGCGCCGTTTCCACGTCGGTTTTCTGCCCGTCTGCGGGCCCGGCGACGTGCCGATGGGCACCATCACCGATCGCGACATCACCCTGCGCGTGGTGGCGGCCGACAAGCTGCCGACGACGCCGGTGCTGGAAGTCATGACGCGGGACTGCATCGTCGTGCGCCAGGACGCGGAACTGACCGCCGCCGAAGACCTCATGGTCAGCCACCAGATCGCGCGCGTGATGGTTGTCGACGACGACGGCCGCCTCGTTGGGGTGATCAGTCTGTCGGACATCCCGGCCCACGAGACCGCCCGAATCACGGGCGCGGTATTCGCCCGGGTGGCCGAGCGCGAAGCACGTCCACAGCCCTGAAGCTCGTGCGGATTATTCCTCGGCGCGGACGACGACGGTGTAGCTGGCGCAGATCTCCTGGGCCTGGCCCGGCGCCCACTCGACCCAGACGGTGACATCGTTGTCGTCGTCGGTGACAGCGCCGCCATCGGCGAGCTGCAGAGAACGCGTGCCGGAGGTTCCGCTGCAGGTGCGCTGGTTTTCGCCGCCGCAGCCGCCGCCGGGCTCGGTCTTTCGACCACAGATGCGCACGCCGTTGGGGGCGTCGTCGACACGAACGGTGACCCGATAGGAGTCGCTGCCGACGTCGCAGGACAGGAAGGAGCTGTCGTCATCGGCGCGAAAGAAGAAGAGGTCGACGTCGTCGTCGCCGTGCAGGGTGCCGGTGAAGCTGGCTTGGCTGGGATGAGGCGAGCAGTTGTCGCCGAGATCGCCGAAGTCGTGGCCGCCGCAGGTGCCCGAGACATCCCGCCGCGTGTTGCCTCCGCCGGGCACGAAGTCCTCGCCGCACTCGCAGCCCGAGGACACGCTCTGATCGGGGTCGTGAAAGCGGTTGTCGCAGCTACCGATGGCGCAGGCGCCGGTGCCGCACGAGGGCGTGCCGTTGGGGGTCGGACAGCCTTCATCGCAGGTGATGACGCGGGCGGTAACGTTCAAGCGCGCAACGCCGCCGCTGCCGAGGCCGGTGTCGACGGAGTCGCTGCCGACCAGCACGACGGCGCTGGTGGTGCCCAGGGTCGTGGCCTCGAGGAAGACGCTGACGGCGACGGGGGGATCGTCAGGGCCCAATTTCAGCGGCAGGGGCGGGACTTCGGCGAAGCGGATCTGGCTGGAGCTGCCGACGTCGAAGGCGATGGTGTCGATGGTCAGCTCGCCAAAGCCGGTGTTGCGGATGAGGAAGGTGCCCGCACCCGTCGTCCATCCCTGCACGACGCCGCCGAAGTCGAAGGAGGGGGGGGCCGCCGACAAGGCAGGAGCGTCGGCAAAGCCCGTGGCGCCCATGAGGATCTGGGTCTGGGTGGGGTCGTTGGTGAACAGCCCGAGCAAGCCGTTGAAAGGTCCGCCACTGGTGGGGGTCCAGACGGCGGCGAAGGCGACGGCCTCGAGGGGGGCGATGGTCTGTTCGTCGGTGGGAAAGAGCGAGAAGCCCAGACCCAGCACGCCGCCCTGCACGGTGAGGGGCTCGCCGCCGTGGTTCTCGACGAGGAACTCGATGGTGCGCGAAGAACCCACCCGCAGGGTCTGGAAGTCCAGGGCTGTCACCGACACCGCCGCCAGAGGTTCTGCGGTGGCCGTGCCCGCCACCTCGATCTGCAAAGCGGGGCGGGCGCCGTCGTTGGTTTCGACGATGAGCTGGCCGACGAAGGCGCCGTCGACGTCGGGTCGGAAGTTGACGGGGATGCGCGCCTCGGCACCGGGGTTCACAAACTGCGGCCCCCAAGCGCCCGACCCAGGCTCCTCAAAGGCCGTCGAGGTCCCCTCGCCCAGGCTCACGGGGCCCACCGTGAGCACGCCGCCGTTGCCGTCGTTCTTGATGACGATCTCGCGCGTCGAATAACCGCCGACGGGGACGAAGCCGAAGTTCAAGCGCCCGCCCTGCAGCGCAGCACTCACGCTGCCCAGTGCACGCGTCGACAACGGCAGCTCGACCCGCGTGAGCACTGCATCGTCGAAGGCGACGGCGCCGTCGTACCAGTCCAGGGTCACGGCGCCTTCGTCGTCTACGCCGTTGCTGGGCACGTAGCGCACGAAGAGCTCGAGGGGGACATCGGGGGTGATCTCGACACTGGTCGCGTCGTCGAAGGGCAGCTCGCCGTCGTCGCCCCGCCGCAGCACGAAGTCATGGGAGGTGTCGACGGACAGGCGCACCAGCGGGAGCTTGATGACGCCGCCACCGCGGTTCTCGACGACCAGCCGGCGTTCGTGGTCGCAGCCGATGGTCACGCAATCAAAGCCGAGCCCAAAGGGAGGATCGACGAAGAGGCGCGGCGGCTCGACGGTCTCGGGCTCTTCTTTGCAGCTCTTGGTCTTTTCGCAGCCCGGGGCCGCGAGCTCGCTCGCACAGCCCGCGGCGAGCAGGACGACGACGACGACGACGGGCAGCAGTGCGCGCATGGCCTGCCTCACTGGCACTGGAGGTCGACGTTGCCAACGCCCGACGTGAGCGAGCAGTAGGCGCCGTTGACGCGGCGCAGCCGGGCCATCACCGCGCGGTCTCCTTTGCTGTTCAGGCGGATGCCCGGTGAGGCGACGACGGCGCCGTCGAGGGAGATCCGCGTCACCACCTGGCTGGACGCGTGGTCGAAACAGTTGTTGGCGATGGTGTCAGAGATGCTCGACGGAGGCACGGCGATGGGGACACCGATGACGCCGCCCAGGGCCCCGAGCAGCACGCTGGCGCCGATGCCGAGAATGTCGCTGAGCAAGCCGCTGGGGATGTTGGCGCAGTCCTCGACGTAGACCACTTCGACGTCGAATTCCTCGCCGTTGCCGCCCGTGGGCCCCAGGCCGCGCAGCACCACACGCTCGGGTTCCTCAAAGGCGCCCAGCGAGAGCCAGCTGGCTTGCCCATAGCTGCCCGCCGACGTCCAATCGGCGCAGAAGTCGAACCCGTTGCCGGCGACGTCGAGAATCTGGGGTTTGGTGCAGGTGACAGCACCGTCGACCGAAGAGAGGACGACGTCGACGTTGCGGAAGTCCGAGCCGGCCCAGGAGTTGTCGGCGTTTTCGAATTCCATCTCGACCTTGAGCACCTGGTCCTGCACCCCGGAGCGCGCGAAGCCCTCCAGAGCCACGGTCTTGAGGACATCGGTGCCGGGATCGGTGTCGTTGGAGGTGATGTTGAGCGCGGCCTCGACCGAGCGCGTGGGCGCGAAGGTGTTGGCCGGGTCCGAGGGCTCCGACGGGTTGTAAAAGACGCTGAGGATGACGGCGCCGCCGGCAGCGATGGGGGGCACGAAGGCGGGCATCACGCTGAAGTCGTTGGCCGCGTTGCCGCCGCCGATGGCGGGATTGATCACCAGCTCGGACTGGCCGTTGTTGCGGATGGTCACCTGCTTGAAGTCGACGGCGCCCACGGGCATGGCATCGGCGCCAGGACCACCAAAGACCATCTCGGCGACGGTGACCTCGATCTGCGGCGGGCCCAGGGAGCTGCCGGTGAGCTCGACGGTGACGCGCTGATCTTGGTTGAGACCGCCCGGCCGCACGATGACGGCGTCGCTGAAGTCGCGGTTCTCGTCGGGCGTGAAAGTGACGTCGACTTCGACGGTGGACAGGGGGTTGTCGTCGGAGAAAGGCGGCACCAGCAGGGGCGAGTCGTTGGCGATGTCGTCGACGTCGACGATGGTGTCGCCCTGACGCACTTCGGTGATGAAGAAGACGTCCTCGCGGTCCATGAACAGGTTCTCGATCTCGAGGGCAGCCGCCCCGGTGCCGCGGTTGGTGATGGTGACGGTCTCGGTGCTCGAGCCGCCGCCCCCGCCGACCACGAAGGGCACAAAGCCAAAAGCGAGCGAGAGGGGATCGACGACGAGGGAGGGGATGCCGTCGTAGCGGGCGAAGAGATCCACCGAGACCAGCCCAGCGCTGCCGGCGGTGACGTCGTCGGAGCGCACCAGAAGGTCGCCATTGGCCTCGCCGGGTTGGGTGGGCGCGTAGCTGACTGTGACATCGAGGGTGCGGCGCGGCGGGATGCGCTGGGGAAAGAACTCGGCCGAGCAGGGGGAGCAGGCGAAGTCAGCACTGGTGTTTTCCGAAAACGAGATGACCTGCAGGGTCAGCAGGCAGTCGCCCTCGTTGGAGATGGTGATGACCTGGCTCGACGAGGTGCCCAGGGAGACCTGGTCGAAGGCGACTGACGTCTGGCTGATGGAGAGGATGGGCCGCTGGTCGGTCTGGCAGGCGAAGTCGTCGGCCGGTTCGCAGGCGCCGACGCCGCCGAAGGAGATGCAGATCTCGTTGCTGCGGCAGTCCGCGTCGTTGCTGCAACCGTCGTCGGAACAGGCGCCGCCGACGCAGCGGCCGGTGTCGCACTCGGCGTCGACGGTGCACGAGTCACCAACCGGACGCAGGGGTGGGGGGTCTTTTTCGACGGAGATGAACTCCGTGTCGTTGCAGGCGGCCGCCACGGCGCCCAAAACAAGGACCGCGAAGGCCGGGAGACGGCAGAACACAGCCATGAAACGACTCCGGCCAGAGCGTGTGCTCCGTCTCATTCCTTATCGGGGATTCAGGGAGGAGCGTATCGCACCTTTTTTCGGGAATCCTCCTGATCCCGCCAGAGCCGGGCGCAGATCTCACGCAATCGCCCGATGGACACATTGCATCGGACGGGATCCCGGCGGCGGGCTCGCACCCAGGGTGGCGCAGAGGTTCAATTGGCGCGCAGGCCGGGGATGCAGCGTGGGGGCCGAGGGCCGGAGCGCCCATGGAATTGTCCACAGGTTCATCGCCTGGCGGCGCTGAATTCACCGACACGCTTTGCGTGTCGGCGAATTATCTACACGTTCATCGCCTGGCGGCGATGAATTCTTTGCCCTCGGGCCGCGCGGCCAAATGGGCTAGACGCGGGCGACGACGGAGTGGCGCTCGTGAACAAGGCCGACCTGTACCGTGAAGGAGCGCGTCTCCCCGAGCAGCTGTCTCGGCTCTTGTTCCTCGACGGCATGGTGGAGGGCCGCCGGGTCCTCGAGGTCGGCGCCACCAGCGACGCGGTGGCGCGCTTTCTCCTCGAGCTCGGGGCCAAGCGCGTCGTCTGCGCCGTCGACGACAAGCCCCTGCTCGAGTCCCTGCGCGCGCACAGCGACCTGCAACGGGTGGACTTTCGCGCGCTTCGACAAGGATCGGGCACCCGCCCCCCCGCGATGAGCGCGGCCCCGATCCTCCCGGGCGACGACGGCGCCTTCGACCTCGTCATCGACTTCGGCTTGCCCGCCTTGATCGCCCGCGGCGAGACCGGCCGACTCAGAGACATCACCCGCGTGCTCTCTCGCGACGGCTTCGCGCTGACCTCGTTGGTCTCGCCCACAGCCGCCGGGCTGGCCACGCTCCTCGACCCCGCCCCGAAGGTGGTCGCGCCCGCACAGGCCGGATACCGCGCCGTCGTCGAGGCCCTGCAGGCCGACTTCGAGCTCGTGCAGGTCTATTTCCAGAGCCTCTTGCTCGGCTATTTGTTCGGCAGCTTCGACGCCGAGCCCAAAGACGACGGCATCGCGCCCCAAACCCTGCTGATGGCCGATGAGCCCGAGCCCGCCGGCAGCTACCTCTTCGCCTTCGGCAACGCCGTCCCCGTCATCGACGACGTGTGCTTGGTGCAGGTCCCCTTCGATGCGCTGCTGGCGGCCTTTGCGGCCCGTCGTGGTGCGCGCAACTTCGAGGATGAGACCGAACGATTGGGAGTCCCCGCGCTCCGACCGCTGGCGCACCGTCCCTTGCCAGCGCTCGCTGACAGCGAAGCCCCCGCCGTCGACGAAGTCACCGAGCCGGCGTGGATCAAGGGCGGCGAGGCCGTGGTCGCCGAGCTCAAGAGACTCGAAGACGCCGTCGCCGAGCGCGAGGCCACCATCGACCTGTTGCGCGCCGCGGTGTCTGTCAAGGTGTCTGAGGATCCCAACCGCACGCTGCGCCCCGACGAAGCCGACGCCGCCCTCCAAGGCAACCTCGCTCTCGCCGCGCTGGCCCAGAGTCTCGACGACGCCGTGGGTCGACTGGCCACTACCGAGGGGCACCTCTCTGTCGTGCGCGAAGAGCTGGCTCGGGCTGTGCGAGTGCGCGATGCCTTGCGCGCCGACCGGGATTCGCTCGCCGAACACACCGTCGAGAGCGATCGGGAGCGCGCTGAGCTGGCGCGCCAGCTGCGCGTCAGCGACGATGAACGGGAGCTGCTGGTGCTGCGCACCGATGAGCTCGAAGAGACCATCATCGAAGGCGCGACCCGCGTTGCTCTGCTCGAGGCGCAGTTGCTGGACGTGCAAACGCGGGCAGAGGGCGAGCGCCAGCGACAGCGCGTCGAGCGCGACATGCTCGACGCCACGCTCTCATCTCATGCTGAGCAGGTCCAAGAGCTCGAGGCCGCCCTCGCCGAAGCCGACGCCGACCGCAACCGCTGCCGCGAGATCCTGCTCGCCCATGCCGAACGCGCCGAAGACGAAACCCGCAGCGGCCGCAAACCCGTCGACGTCGAGGTCGAGCCATCGACGCAGGATCGGCTGAACGCCGCCGAGGCCGTGGTGGTCTCGTTGCGAGAGCGCGTGGTGCTGCTCGAAGAGGCCCTGAGCGCCGCTGAAGCTGCCGCCCGCGCCGAGGTGGACTCCGTCGACGACATCGTCGGGGCCGCCGAACGAGGGTTACACGACGAGGTCGTCACCGCTTTGGCCCGCGCCGCCGCATCCGAAACCCGCGCCGCCGATCTTGAGCAGGAGTGTGCGGGCCTGCACGAACGCGTGCGGTCACTCGAAGGCGACGCCCAGCGCCTGGCCGAGGGCGTCAAGGTGCTCGTCGGGGAGCGGGCCGCCCGCCGCCACGATGACGCTGAAGGCGGTTCAGCCGATGAAGGCGCGGACGTGGCCGATGCCGAAGCTCGCGCCGCCGCTGCCATCGCCGCCCTCGACGAAGCCCGGGCGCTCTTGCAACAACAACAGGCCAGCGCGGCAGCGGAGCTCGACGCGCTGGCCGAGAAACGCCGAATCGACCAGGCCGCCCTCGCGGAGCTCCGCGCCCGTTTGCAAGAGACCCGTGGCGCCGTCGACGACGTCACGGCCCAGCGCACCGTGCTGCAACAAGCCCTGGCGGCCCGGGAAGCCCAGCTGCACGAGCGCCGCGCCGACCAGACCCGGGTGCAGCAAGAGCTGGATCGCGCCGCCGCCGCCCTGAGCGAGCAGCAAAAGCGCGCCGCCGACGTCGACGCCGCTGCGGCTGCCCTCTCGGTCGAGGTGCGACGGCTCAATGCGGTTGTCGAAGAGACGGCCCATGCTCTGCGCGATGTGAGCCTGCAGCGCGACGAAGCCCGGGCGCGCGCTGAGCGCTTCGACCTCGAGATGCCCCGGCGCCTGGAGCAAGAGCAACTCAAGCGTCGCGTCGCCGAAGACGAAGCCCTGGCTGCCCTGGAGCAGGTCGAGTCCGAGCGCGCACGCTTGCAGGCCGCCTTCGCCGCCGAAAACGCGCGCCTCCTCGCTGCCGTCGAGGAAGAACGGGCCGCCCAGCAGAGCGCCGAGCAGCTCGCGCGCAGCGCCGCCGTTCGTGCCGCCATCGACGACACCGTGCTCCAAGCTGGCGACCTGCTGACCCGCAAGCTGGCGGAAGCACAGGTCGAGCACAGCGCGGCCCTCCAGGGCGCAGAAGCACGCTTCGCCGTCGAAAAAAACGAGCTGGCCGCCACCGCCACCACGACGTTCACGGCCATCAACGCCGAGCACGAGGCCACCCGCGACGAGCTCGCGCGCATCACCGAAGCCTTGCTGATCGTCGAGGAGCGCATCACCGATGAGCGCGCGACTCACGCTCGCGAGTTGGCGGCCTTGACCGAAGCGCTCGACGACAAACGCATCCTGGAAGCGCGGCTGGCCGAGCAGTTGAGCGAGCTGCGCGCCGAACGACAGCGCACCAGCGACGAGGCGGCGACCCTCGCGGGTTGCCTGCGGGATTCCGCGGCGGCCGTCGCCGAGGGTGAGATCCGCATCGAGGCAGCCACCGTCGAAATCGCGCGCCTGCACGCCCGCCTCGCGCAGGTCGACGCCGAAGCCGCAGCGCTCGTCGGGCGAGTGGCCGAGTCGACTGCGGCCTTTGCGACCCTGGCTGCGGGGCTCGACGAAGAGAGGGCCCGCAGCCGCAGCGCCGAAAGTGACGTCGACACGCTGCAGGCGACGCTGGTGGCGGCCACCACCCAGCTGGCTGCCGAGGCTGCTCTTCGAGTCAGCGTCGAAGCCGAGGCGCTGATTCTCGCGGACCGCCTCGCCGCTGAGGGGCAGGAGCTCGAGGCGGTGGAGGCCGAGCGCCAGCGTGCGGAAACGGCGCTGGTGGCGCTGCGCCAAGAGCAAGTCGACGCCGCACTCCACGTCGCCATCGCCGAAGACGAAGTGGCAGCGCTTTCCGCCAAGCTCTTGTCGGCGGAGTCGGCCTTGGCTGATCTGCAGCAGCAGCTCGACCAGGCCCGGCACACCATCGACGACGTCGGCCGCCGCGCCGCCGACGAAAGCGCCGCTCTTTCGGCCCGGCTCGATGAAGGCTCCGTCGAGCTGGAGTCCACGCGGGACAGACTGGCAGAGCGTGAGCGCGCTTTGGAGGATCAACGCAGTCGGGCGCTCGACCTCGAGCAACACAGCCGCGAGCTTCAGGCTGAGCTCGAGGCCGAGCTCGACGCCGAGCGCGCTCGGCTCGGCGAGCAACTCGAGGAGTGGAGTGCAGCCCGGGCCCAGGTCGCCGCTTTGCGTGAAGAGCTCGCCACCGCGCGCGCCGACGCCGCTGCTGGCTTGCAGGGCCTGCGGGCCGCGGGAGAACGTGTCTCCGCCCAACGCGAGCTCCTCGACAGCGCCCTCGCCGAAGCCCGCTCGCTGCTCAGCGTCGAGCGCGCCAGGGGCGACCTGTTTCACGACGAGTTGATCGAAGCTGCCGACGCCCTCGCCTTCGAGCGCGCTCGTGGGGATCTTTTCCACGCCGATCTCCTCGAGGCCCAGCAGGTCCTCGGACGCCTGCGCTCCGAGTTGGCCGATGTGCGCAGCCACGGACAGGAGCTGCAGGGCACGCTCGACGATCTCAGCCAGAGCGCCGACCACGACGCCGTGCGCGCCGACTTGCTGGCCGCCCAGCTCGATGAAGCGCAGCATCGTCTGCTCGACGGCGAGGCACAGCGACACCGGGCGGAGCTGCTGCAGGCCCAGCTCGTCGAAGCCGACCAGACGGCGACCCACGCCCTGACCCGGGCCGCCGAGCTGGCCGCCGAGCTCGCCGACGCCGACGAAGTGTTCGAGCGCCGCCGCCTTGCCCGCGAGAGCGAGGTCGAGGCCGCTGCTGCTGAACACCTGCGGGACATCGAGAACCTGCGCATCGCGTTAACGGCGGAACGCGCTGTCCGTGCAGATTCGATGGCCCGCGCCGCCGCTGTCTCCGCCACCGAAGCCGCCGCCGCCGTTGCCGCCGCGGCCCGACTGCAGGGCGCGGAAGAAGCCCACGCCGCACTCGTCGTACGCCTGGCTGACACCGAGGCCGCCGCCCTCGACGCCGACGCCCGCCGCAGCTCCGAGCTGGGCTCCCTTTCTGTGCTGGTGGAGAGCTTGAGAGCCGAGATCACGGGTCTGCGGGACAGCCTCGAGATGGCCCGCGACGACGGCCGCGAATCCCTGGAGCTGCAACAGCAGACCCACGACGAGCTGGTGCTCATCAAGATCGACCGCGACGCCCTCGCGGAGCGCCTCAACGTCGACAACGCCGGCCGCGCCGAAGCGCTGGTGGAGCGAGACGCCGCCGTCGCCGCTGCCGCTGCCGCTGCCGAGCGCACGCGCCTCGAAGCCCGTCGTCGCGCCGAGCTCGAAGAAGCCCTGCTGCGCCTGCGCGCCGAGCACGAGAAGCTGTTGGGCGAAAAAGCCGAGGGTGATGGAGCCGACGACGTCGATGCCAACGTCCTTCGAGAGCGGCTCGAGGCTCTCGAGAAGGCCGCCAAGGCTAAGGATCAGAAGATCGCGGAGCAGGCCGAGCGCATCAATCGCCTCACCGAGCGCATCGTCCGAAGCGAAGGTCTGAGCTAACGCGGATGCACCCCAAGGCCTTCAGGGAGTCGGGCGAAAAGCCGATGGTTTCGGCCGTGGACTCGATCAGACACGGGTGCCGCGACGCCGACATTCGCGCTACCGAGCTGCTGCCCGCGCATCGCGGTCAACGGGAGCTCCCATGAAAACGATCGTCTTCGCCGCCGGCTTCGTCCTTGCCACCTCGGCCTTTGCCGCCGATCCCAAGGCGCCAGCGACGCCGGCCAAAGCCGCGACCCCGCCCGCAGCGGCCGCCGACGCAGCACCGCCGCCGCCCGCCCCCGAGCTCGACGCCAACATGAAGGGCAGCGTGGGCACCTGGAAATGTGACGGCGGCGCCCCCGACTCTCCTTTCGGCAAAGCCCACCCGGTCAAGGCCGAGATGACCTTCAAGTCCGACCTGAACGGCTACTGGTACTTCATGCGCTACGAGGAGAAGAAGACGAAGGAGAACCCCATGCCCTACGTGATGGCGGCGACCATCGGCTTTGATCCCGGCAAGAAGCAGCTCCTGCGCACCGACGTCGATGGCATGGGCATGGTCACCCACCTCAGCTCCAAAGGCTGGGAGGGGGACAAGATCGTGTGGGCCGGCGAGGTCATGGGACCGCAGAAGATGCTGTTCAAAGAGACGATCAGCAGGAAGGGCGACAAAGAGACGGCCTCCGTGCTCGAGATGAGCGGGCCGGATGGCAAGTTCGCGTTGCTCGCGGAGCTCAACTGCAAGAAGTGATGGGCTCAGCTCAAGCGTCGACGTCGCTCCAAGACGACCACCACGATGCCGGCGAGGATCATCAAAAGCCACTCCCCCGGCTCAGGGACACCCGAGACATCGGGTGGCGTCGTGGTCGCGGGCTGAGCGTTGATGACCGGCGCCAGTGAGATCTTGGTCGCGTCATCGCCGGTCATGGGCATCCCAGGGTCAGCCACCGACGGCGCCGCCACCGCTTTGGTCGGCTCATCCACTGCTTGGGGCTTGCTCACTTCTTTCTTTTCGTTGGCCTCGCTCGCAGGCGCGACCTCGGACTTGGTGCTGTCTTTGTCGCCGAGCAGGGCGCCTGCCTTGGTGTCGGCTTCGACTTCTCGATCGAAGCGATCCTGCTGCTGGTTCAACTGGGCCAAGCGAGCGCGTTGCTGGTCGTTCAACAGGACGATCATCGACGAATAGGGAGTCACCACGCCGGCGTTGACAGCGATGCGGTGCAGACGATCGAGGGTATCGAGGGGCGCCAGGCCCTCGCGGTCGGCAGCGAGGATGCGTTGTCGTGCCGCCAGCGCCAGCGCGCCGGTGGCGGAAGGACAGAGGCCGTCGATGTCGACGCGGTAGCCGTCGACGAAGGCTGGTGCACTGGGTCCCGAGGATCGTTGGGAGAGTCGGGCCAGGGCTTGACCGATGTCGGTGGTCGCGTTGCCCCCGCTGCGGCGCAAGGCATCGATGGTGGCGTCGTCGTAGCCCGCGGGCATCGTGCCCACCACATGAACGAGAAAGGTGGGCGGCAAAGCTCGGCCCAAGGACGTGAGAACGAGGGGGCTGTCGTCGGCGGCGTCGAAGGAGGCCGAGCCTGCCAAGAGCACCACGGCATCGCCGATCTCGGCACCGCGCAGCGCGAGCAGTTGGCGCAGGAGATCTTTGGGACGCGCGGCGCCGAAGAAAACGAGATCGTCGACGTTGACGACGTCGGCCACGCTGGCGGATTCCCCCCGCAGCGCACTGGTGCCCAATACGAAGCGCAGGCTCGCGCCGCTGGCGCTCAAGGCCGTTAACGCCTGCCCCAAGGCCGCACGGTGGGCCGCGAGATCGAGGCTGCGATCGATGACGACGTCGATGCGCTGGCCGGCCAGCCGGGGCGCGGGCAGCGCCGCGGGAGTCAGCTTCAAACAGGCGCCGTCGACGTCGGCAACGACGACCTGGGGATCGAGGTGCTCGCTCGGTTCGCCTTGCACCCAGCCACCACCATCGACGGCGTCGATGGCGTCGACCGAGGCGCCGTTGAGCGTGCGCGTGCTTTGGTGATCCCAAAAGCCGTTTCGGCGTTCGCGCAGGCGCGGCAGCGGCGTGCGGCCGTCGACGTCGGGCAGGGCCTGGTAGCTCATCCACACGTGCACGCGGGGCGCCTCGGGTCCTGCCCACGACGACGACGATAGGGCGACGCTGCTCTTGTCCCGCGGGGGTCGGGCGGGCACCGGAAACACGCGCAGGCGGTATTGGCGGGGACCGACCTGCTCGAGCAGCGCCGGATCGCGGTGAGCCCGCACCTCCTCGTTGTAGATCTGCTGCGCTGCGCCCCGGGGAGCGACGACGAATTTCGCGCCATCTTCTTTGCGGGTTGTGGGGGACAACCACAGCCCGGTGACCGCTGCGCTCTCGGGGAGCTCGAAAAAGAGGGCGACTTCTTCGTCGCGGCCGGTTTGGTTCACCCACACATCGTGCACTTCGACGTCGACGACGCCGTCGTGGGGCTGGGCGTTCACCTCTTGGGACGCCAGGCGTACCCGGGCTTGGCCCTCGTTGATGAAGCCGGCGAAGCGCTCTTCTTGGGACCAGGTCGCGGCCAAGGCGTTGCGCACGGCGGCGGCGTGGTCGCGCTCGAGCTCATGGCCAAAGAAGTCGCGGTAGAGCTGGGCGGCGCGCTTGGACTCCGGCATGTGCCCTTCGTAGGTGAAGGGGCGCGCCAATTGGTTGAGGGCTTCGTCGAGCGGACGCAGCTCGCTTTTTGCGATGAGGTCGCCGTCGAAGCTCCACAGCCGGGCCCAAGTGTCGTTGACGTCGTCGGTGAGGTAGCGGTGCTTGCCCAGGTAGGCATCGACGAGGCCGAGCGCGATCTCGTCGCGCTGCGCAACCAGCGCCCGTCGCTCGTCGTCGTTTTTGGGAAGCGCATCGAGCGCCCGAAAAGCGGCCACGTGGGGTTGGGGCACCAGCACCACCAGACACACGACGCCGACCAGCGCAGGTGCGGCGCTGGCGAAGAGCAGGTCGTCGAGTCCCCAAGCTGCGCGCAAGGCCCGACCCGATCGGCGCAGCGCGTAGAACCACGTGAGCGGAGCCGTGACCGGAAGAGTCAGCACCAGCAGCCCGGTGGCGACGACGAAAGCCGTCACGGGGAACATCACCAGCGCACCAAACAGGATCCCTGGTTCGTCGGCGACGCCGATGGCCACCTCCACCAAACCCTGGGCAAGCACGGGCAGGGAGATCGATGCCAGCAAGAAGCCGACGTAGGCGCCAGCCAGGGCCCGCAGCACCAAGAGTCCATGGGCGACGCCGTCGACGAGCTGCACGGGAGGCAGGCGCTTGCCAGCGATCAAGCGGCCCTCGGCCACGACGCCGCCGGCGACGAGGGCGAGATACACGAGCTGGGCCGCGCCGGTGAGCTCCTGGAAGCCGAACAGACGCGCGGCGGTGCAGGCCAGCAAGGGCAGCTCGACGCCGAAGAAGAGCACCGCGAGCTCGCCGGGTGCTTCTTTGAAGTGGGCGCGGTGCAGCCAGGCGTAGACCAGCGTCGCCGGCGGCACGGCCACCATGACGACCGAGCCTGCCACGAAGTCCCAGCGCGCCAGGCCGTCCACGGCGTCGACCACGAGATCGAGGAGGGCGAAGGGGAGGTAACCAAAGATCGCCAGACACGAGAGCACGAGGTTCCAGGGCCAGAACAAGGCCTGCAGCGTGAAGCGGGCCAGGCGGCTCAAGCGGGGAAGGATACTCATGGGGGGGCTCCTGGGGCGACGTCGACGTCAGCCTACAGCGGCTCTGCTTGCAACGAATGGATCGACGCCGGCCTTCCCTCGAAGTCTGCGGGTACTCACACCAAGAGCAGGGGCTCGCCCGCGAGCACGCGGCAGCGCTCGGCTTCGACGTCGCCGTCGATCCAGGCTTGGGCATCTTTCAGCAACGCGCGTTCGCGGCGGGCCACGCGCCCATCGATCACGGTGGCGGCGCGCAAGAAGCGTCGGACCACGCTGGCGTCGCCTTCGTCGAGGCTGGGCAGCAGCGCGAGGAAAGCGGCGCTGTCATCGACGGAGGGGGGGACGGGTACCTCGAGTCGCGCCACCAGCGCTGCGAGCAGGAGCTCAAGGTTGGGGTGCAGGTCGGCGGAGCGCACCACGCAGCTGGCGGCGGCGCGCGCCAGGGCCTCGGCCAAGGGCGCGCTGACGGGATGGCCGGGCGGCAGCAAGCGGTCGACGACGTCGTTGGCGAGGGAGGGGCCAAAGACCCGCACCCGCGCTTCGCGCATCACCAGGCGGCACACCAAGAAATCCCACGCCGCCGTGGCCGGAATGGCGACGAAAGGGAGGAAGGAGCGGACGGCGGCACGCCCAAGCATGCGGCGCACCACCTGCTTCAGGATCACGTTCGTCGCCGACACCTTGAGCTTGTAAAGCACGGCGGCGCTGACGAGCAGGACCTTGTTGGCCTCGCGGTGGGGGTTGACGCCGAAGGCGCTGGTCGGAGGGTTTGGCACCTCGAGGGCGGCCCGCGCCAGGCTGGTGAGCACCCGCGATCGGCGGCCGGCGTCGTCGTCGTCGAGGCCGCCGGTGGCAACGGACATGGCGTGCACGCTGCGCAGCGCGTCGAAGGAGAGAAAGCAGATCTCGAGCACCGCGGCCGTGATGCCGGCGGCTGCGACGACACCCCAGTAGAGGACGGGGCGAGACGCCTGCTGCTCCTGCACGCAGAGGTCGGCCAAGGCCGAGATGAGCGCCGATGTCGCCCCGGCCAAGGCTGCCCGCGTCAAGGCGAGGCGCTCGATGCGGCGCAGCGCGGCCCGCTCGGTGGCGTCGATCAGATGGACCACGCCGTCGCCCAGCGGCCGGGCCCCCGCGGCGACGACGACGTCTTGGCGGCGCTCGAGGGTGCGCACGCCGAGTCGTTCCAGGAAGGGACGCTGGGCCTCCATCAGGGCAGGCAGGCGGTGACGTCGACGACTTGGGGACCGCCGACAGAATCCAGGGTGCTGGCGACGACGACGAAGAGGCGACCGGTGTTGTTGCTCACCACGGCCAAACGGTCGGGGATGACGTCTGGCAGATCGACAATGGCCCGGAAGGTCAGGTCGCCGACGCCCAGGTCATACAGCTCGAGCCGCGCGCTGGCTCCGAAGCGGCCGCCCCGTCCTACCACGACCGTGTCGTCATCGAGGAAGACAATGCCGCCGACCTGGTCGGGGACGCCGGTCAGCCCCAGAATCACGTCGCTGGGGAAGAGGTCGGCGGTGGTGCGCACGAGAACGGTGTTGTCGCCTGCGGTCACGACCTCGCCCAGGCTGTTGCTGGCCACTTGGGTCCCAAAGGTGCGGTCGAACCCGCGTGCGGAGCGGTCAATCTGGGGCCCGCCACTGCTGAAGTCGACGAAACGCAGGTTGCCGGTGGTGGTCAAGGCCCACAGGTTGCCGTCGACGTCGATGTGCAGCGCAGTGGCCTCGCCGCCGAAATCGCCGGCGAAAGCGCCCGCAGGCAAGAAGCCGTCCGTGCCTTGCAGCAGGCTGTCCCAGACGAGCAGGCCTTTGTCGCCCTGCAGGGCGATCATGGCGCGGTTCGCGCTGAGCGCCACGGGCCCGGGCCGGGCGCTTTCATCGCCGCCGGCAGCGACGAATTCTGCGTGGTCCGAAGGCTGGACCTCGCCGAGCCCCCCCTCGGTCAACGATCCGCTGACGCGCCGGATGGGCTGGGAGGCGCTGCCGCCCAAGAGGATGTTGTCGCCAAAAGAGGCCACCGAGGTGTAGCTGTCGCCGCCCATGGCAAAGAGCTCCTGGGTCGTGGGAGCGAAAGGGTCGAAGGGGTCGCTC
Organism: Myxococcales bacterium; assembly: GCA_023248635.1. Lineage (GTDB taxonomy): Bacteria > Myxococcota > UBA727 > UBA727 > VGSZ01 > VGSZ01. The sequence continues at coordinate 115,209 of JAHFED010000004.1, read as the reverse complement.
GAGTCGGCGAAGACGAAGCCCGACTGTCCGCTGGCAAACACGACGACGCCGCCCGAGAAGGTGGCGACATCCTGGAGCACCGTCGTGGCGCTGCCATTGGGAATCGACCGAAGCAACTGCAAGCAGCTTTCGGCGTCTCCTTCGCCTTCGCCTTCGCCTTCGCCCTCGCCCTCGCCCTCGCCGGGTTGAGGCAGCGCTTCGACATCGACGCGCCAGACGCGCAGGGCCTCCTCGAGGGCGGGCGCCACGAAGGAGCCGTTGCTGCTGGCAAAGGTCGCAAAGAGCCCTCCGGCTGCGATCGAGACGGCATCGGCATCGACGCCGCCGGCCAAGTCGACGTCGTCGGCGCCGCCGACCAGGTCTTTGAGCAGCGCGCGCGGGCCGGCCGTGAAATCGGTGTAGGCCACGCGGCCGTCGTGGGTCAGGCTGATGGGGAGGCAGGCGTCGTCGGCGGCGGTGTCCAGGCTGCACAGGCTCCCGTCGACATCGGCGCTGGCGTTGGTGGGGGCAGACAGGCCCCCAGCGGGGCTGACGTTGACGACGAACAAGTCCGTGGTCGTGTCGTCATCCGGGGGGCCGAGGTTGGCGGCCGAGAAGAAGACGATGGTGTCGGCGACCGGGGAGAGGAACAGGTCGCTGGCGTCCTCGCTGTTGGGGACGGGACTCACAGTCACGGCCGGAGGCAGGGCGCCCGTATCGGTGATGACCAGGAACCCGCTGGAACCACCGTCTGCACTGCGAGCCCGAAACACCACGCGCGTATCGGTGCTGCCATTCACGGTCACCGCAGAGAGACGCCCGACGATGTCGGCGGGATCGACCACCCCTCCCAGGTCGATGACGACGGGGCCGCCGAAGCCACCGATGGTCAGTTGGGGGCTGGCAGCAGCATCGAGGTAGACGACACGCGGCGAAAAGGAATTGGCCACGAGGCCTGGCTGCACGTTGGGATCCATGCCGAGGGCGGTGACGACGCCCCCTTCGAAGCGCCCGCTCAGCAGGGAATAGAACAGGCCCGCAGGCGGGAAGGTCCCCACGACGTACAAATCGGGGAGGCCGTTGTCGTCGATCTCGAACTCGCCATCGGCGAATGAGTGCGCCGACGCGAAGACGACGCCGCCCTGGGCATCGAGCAGCACGTCGTCGTAGAGGGCCCCGTGTGCAACGCCCTCGGTGCAGGTCACGCAGAGCGCGCTGCCCAGGACGACATCGACCAGCAGGATCTCCGAGGTGAGGGGATCTTCGTCGATGACGCCGAGAAAGGCCGGGGGCAGATCACAGCGCAGCGCTGCGATGAGGCCGTCGTCGCTGATGGCGCTCTGCCGGCAACCCGTGACCTCGGGGCGGGCGACGGTGTCGTGGGGTGCGGCGATGGTTCGGCGGATGTCGAAGATCTCGGTGCTGTCCAGGGGCTGGCCCGCCGCGTCGATGCCGCCGACGATCAGCACTTGGCCGTCGTCGTCGGTGACGGCGCTGGGCGTGCCGCGGGCGACGCTGAGGCTGGTGCCAAGCACGCTGGTGCCGGTGGTGGCGTCGAGGAGCTCGGTCGACGTCAGGGGCTGCCCGGTCGCGGGATCGTTGCCGCCGACGAGGAGGATGCGGCCATCGGGGAGCACCACGCTGGCGTGGCGGGTACGCGCCACCCTCAAGGGGTTGCTCGTCCATGTGGCGTCACCGGGCCGCCAGACCTCCCAGGTGGTGGAGCCGTCGCCGCCGGCGACGACGAAGACGACCTCACCACTCACCGGCTCCAGCTCGTGGAAGGTGTGGTGCGCGTGCGGCGCATTCAGTTGGGGGACCACCGGGTCGGGGTCGGGGGTGAGCTCGGTGCTCGCTGGGTCCAGCTTGAAGCTCTCGACGGAGCTGGTCGGCCCTCCGGCGGTCTCACCGCCGATGACCACCAGATGGGTCTCGTCGGGATCGGTGGAATCGGGCGCTGGGACTTGCCGTTCAGCCACCGACGCGAGGGCGCGCGGCAGCCCCAGCCGGGTGAAGGTGGGGGGCGGGGGGGCAGCGCCGAGGGCGTGCGTCTCGATGCCGTCGTTGACGACGAGGGCGCCATCGTTGTCCGTGCCGCCGACCACGGCGAGCACGCGATCACCTTGGATTGCGAGGGCTGTGGCGTCGAAACGCGGCGTGTTCAGCACCACCGGGCGCTCGGGATTGACGGGGGCGAATTGCGTCGAGGCGTCGCTCCCTATGGCGTCCAGGGCGACGGAGGCAACGTCGCCCAGCGCGAAATCGACGCCGGCGTTGTTGGCGCGCCCGCCAATGATGATCGGAACGCTGCCGACGGTGGCCACCGCAAAGCGGCTGCGCGGACCCGCGGGTTGGCCTCCCCCGGTAAAGGTGCCCAGGGCCACGAGGCTGTGGTCGCTGAGGTCGATGCCGACGATGGCGTCGAGCCCGATGCCGCCGGCACTCACCAGGCCGAGGACCACGGCAAACCTCTTGACCGAAAAGTTGGCGAGCACCACCTGACCGATCAAGCCACCGGGCAACACCGGCCCGGCGCGGACGACGCCGAAGCCGAGGTTGGGAGCGTCGTCGACGACCACGGGGTCGATCTCTTCGGCGCCGGCCACGCAGGCCACGGGATCGTTGGCCGCGCACTGGGGGAAGGGGTCTTCGTTGCTGCAGAGGTTGTCGCCGTCGAGGTCGGTGCCGCGGCCGATGCCGATGCACAGGGCGGGCTCGGTGATGTCGGGCTGACCGTCGCTGTCGTCGTCGCAGTCGAAGGTGTCGTCGCCGATCGTGCAGGTGCGCTTGCCGAGGTTTTCACCCAGGGAGTCAAGGGCCGAGCCCGCAGGGAAACAGCTGTCGGTACAGGTCGCGCGCAGCTCGGCGATGCGGGACAGGGGCAGAGAGAGCAAGCCGTCGCCGTCGCAGTCGCGTTCGTCGACGCCCTCGGGGCAAGGATCGAGGTCGAGCAGCACCACGGGCCATTGGGCCGGAATGGCATCGACGGGCGTCGGCAGCGCGATGGGTCCGTTGCTCAAGCTGCCCCGCTGCTCGCCGCTGCAGACGACGACCTCGTAGGGCCCCGGCGGCAGATCGCTGACCCGCGCGGTGGTGGCGCCTTCGTCGAGGTCGACGACGATGGCCGGCGCGGGCGTGGCCTTGGCGTCGTCGCAGCCGGCGATCACGCTGCCCGGTGGAGCAAAGACCGCAAAGGCGTTGTTCGCGAGGGCGGCGGAAAACACCAGCTCGACGATGGCGGGAATGATCGGCACGCCGTCGAACACGAAAGTGGGACCATCGCTGCGCGGGGTCTCGCTGCCGTCGGCCTCACCGACAAAGGGGAAGGGGCCTTCGACGTCGACGACGGGACCCAGAGCGCCCCCCGCCGCGCGCTGGTAGAGCAGGGCGACGATGTCGACCGTGCCCGCCTGCAGCCGCGTCAGCTGCCAAGCACCCGCGCTGTCAGCTGCGGTCTCTCCGTCGTTGCCGAGCTCGATGCGGCTGATGTCTTCGGCGCTGCAGGGGCCGCCGCTGGTGTCGGCGACGACGCTGTCATCGACGGGCAAACACGTGCCCCGCAGCGCATAGACCCGGACCACGAAGGCGTCGTCGACGGGGACGGCGGGGTCGGCGGGTTCGGCGGCAGGCTGCAAGGCGCTGCCGCGCAGGCCGAAGCTGCCGTCGAGGTCGATGTCACCCAGGAGGAGGAAACCAGGGCGCCCATCGGGGAGGCTGGGCAACACTCCCGAGGCGATGGCGCCCCGGTCGGTCCAGCCATCGCCGTTTTTGTCGTCGATGAGCCGCAGATCGAAGCGCCCGGGCGGCAGCCCCGAGAGTCGGAAAGCGCCGTCGTCGTCGCCGCTGCGCCGGAGCGTGCTGCCGACGGTCTGCACTTTGACGAAGGCCGCCCCCTCCTCGAGGTCCACGCGCACGCCCCGCCCGGCGATGTCTCCCGGCACCGTGCCCTGGGTGCGATCGAGCTCGAAGCAGCCCAGCGAGAGGGTGACGATCAGCAGGGGAGTGAAGAGGCGAGAGCTGCGCATCCCCCGAATGTGCCTCAAGCCCAGCGGAAATTCTGTGCCCTCGGGCCGGGCGGCCAATTCTGTGCCCTCGGGCCGGGCGGCCAATTCGGTGTCCCAGGCCGCTAAAAAGGATTGCCGCCGCTGTCGGTGGATCCGGGAACCTGCAGCTTCAAGGTTTGGTAGGCGCTGGTGACCTTGCGACGAAGCTCGTCGATGCGCTGGGCCAACAGGTGTTGGGCGGAACCCTCCGGGATGCGGCGCGGATCGAGCTCGGCCAGGCGTTGCTGGTAGGCCGCGTCGACGGCGGCGGCGTCAGCCTCAATCCCGACCCCGAGCACTTGACGCGGTTGGGTGAGCGGCTTGAGACGCATGTAGAGGGTGAAGATGTCCTCGCGCCCCTTCTCCTCCTCTTCCGACGTCGCCGGCAACGGCTGCTGCTCGCTGTCGGCGATGATGATCTCCAGCGAATGCTCGCCGACGAAGGAGAGCTCGGCCAGCTCCAGCCCGCGGGCCGAAGGCTGATCTTCGAGGCTCACCAGCTTGGCGTCGCGCATGACGACGACGACCAGGGATCCCATGAAGGGGTCGAGGCCTACGGTGGCCCAGAAATCCTTCACGAGCTTGGTGCCGTCGATGACGTCGCTGGCCTTTTGTCCCCGCACAAAAGGACGCAGCTTCTCGCTCGCGGCGTGCAGCGCGGGTTGGGGCACGAGGTATTTACTCTCGAGCTCCGAACCCAGGGCCAGCAAGGCCGGCGGCGGCAAGCGTCGACGACGAGAATCCAGGATGAGGCCGAAGGGGTTCACCTTCAGCAGCGGGGCGGTGTCGAGAAAGGCCTTGTCCTCGTTGAAGCGGTAGGTGCCCTGGCTCTGCACCGCGAAGCCGATGACCCGATCGCGCACCACCTCGCGCATGAAGTCGTGCATCTGGGCACCAGTCAGCAACCCGCGCTGCATCAGCGAGCCCAGGAGCTGCCCATCGGCGACGGCGTCGACGGCGACGTCGGGCTTGAGAAAGGTCTTTTGCACGAGCTTGCGGTAGAGACCGGCGTCGCCTTCGGGGTCGTCGGCCCACACGGGCTCACCGCGGTACACGTAGAGGGTGCCCTGGGCTTCGCCGTCTTTGACCACGAGGCGACCGGTCATCTCCTGCGCGAACAGGCCCATCAAGAGCGCAGCGCCAGCGCCGCCGTCGACGTCTTCGAAGTGGCCGTCGAGGTGCACTTCGGTTTGCTGCGTCGTCGATCCCGGCAGGCGCGCGTCGGGGCGCGTGGCCTCCACCACGACAGCGGCGGGCGTCGCAGACAGCTCCAGCGCCGAGAAATCCAGCGGCGACGGCGTCAATCCGGCGCGGCGCACGGGCGGCGTCGAGTGGGCCAGCAACGTGGGGATGTCGACGCGCGGAATGGAATCAAAGACGCCGACGACGTCGTCGGTGGACGGTCCGTCGAAGGGGTTGAACGAGGGGGTGCCGGGCTCTGTGCCCGGCAAGGCCGCAAAGCCAAGGGTGGTGACGTCGACGGCTTCGACTTCTTCGATTGCTTCGGTGTCGGTGCGTTTTAGCAGGTCGGTGACCAGTCGCTCCGCCGAGAGCTGGGGGTCGAGCATCTGAACGGGGAGCTCGAGCACGACGCGGACGGCGGCCACGTCGGACTCAGCCTTCGGCAGCACCAGCAACATGATGTCGGGGTGGCGCTTGCGAGCGAGCTGGCAGAGCCCACGCAACGAAAGAGTGCGACGCCCTTCTGCGGCCAAAACGGCGCCGAAGTCGGCCCGGCCCAGGGCCGCCATGGCGGCGATGGCGTCGCCGACGTCGAAGTAGCGCTGCCCCCGCGCGGCCAGGCTGCTGGCAATGGCGCGTCGACGGAGGTCGTCTTCATCGACGATCAGGATGCTGCGTTCCAAAACCCGGCCTCCACGCAGGCACTCTGCATCGGCGTCGTGCGCCACGGCAAGACGTTGCCCCCCTCTGAGCGATCCGCCAGACCGCCAGGGAAGACGCGCCAGCGTCTTGAAGTTCTGATGGTTCCAGACGCTGGCGCGTCTTGAACCAGGACAACCATGCGCCATCGAAGCAAGCAATCGTCGAGGCAGGCGCCCAACGGCCCCTTCCAGACCACCGCGCGACTGGCCCAGGGCCGCGAACGGGTTCTCAGCGAAACCAACGCCCTGCCCCTGGTGCTGCAGGCGGCCCTCGACGTCATGGCCCGGCAGCGGGCGGCCGGTGAACCCCTCGACCGCGTCGTCGCCGACGTCGCCAGAGAGCGCCATCTCGGACCGCGCGAGCGCCGCGTCACGGGAGATCTCGTCTTCTGCTGGGCCCGCCACGCGCGCACCGTGCAGGGACTCATCGACGACGCCGTCTCCCACGAGCGCGGCACAGTGCCACGACGTCGTCTGCTGGACCTCTGCGCCCTTTGCCTGGCCGGCATCGCCAACGGCGTCGACGTCGACGCGCGGGCCCTCACCGCCCTGCCCGACGTGCTGCGCGCGCTCGTGCAAGACGCCGCGGCGACCGGCCTCCACCTGCCAAGCTCCCTGCCCACCTGGTTGCGCCGACGCCTCGAAGCCGGCTTCGGCGTCGACGCCCCCGCCTTGATCGAAGCCCTGGCGACGCCGGCGGTGCCGGTCTTGTGCATCGATCCCCGCCGCCTCTCGAGAGACGACGTCATCGCGGCCTTGCGTGCGCAAGGAGCCACCGGGGTGCCTTCCTCTTTCTCCCCGCTGGGGGTGCGCGTCGTCGAAGGCCGCTTCTCCTGGGCCAAGCTGCCCGCCGCCGTCGCTGCTGCCTGCTGGCCCATGGACGATGGCAGCCAAGCGGTGGGCCTCGCCGTCGGCGCCGTCGCCGGAGAACGCGTGCTCGATCTGTGCGCGGGCGGTGGCGGCAAGGCGCGCCTCTTATCCCTGGGAGGCGCCGACGTCGTCGCTGCGGACGTCGACGGCGGCCGCTTGCTCAAGAGCCTGCCCGCCCAGGTACTCGGCGTCGTCGCCGATGGCTTGCGTGCGCCCTTCTTGCCGGCGTCGTTCGATCGTGTGCTCGTGGATGCGCCCTGCAGCGGCACTGGCACCCTGCGCCGCGCGCCCGATCTGGCCCTGCGCCTCGTCGAAGAAGACCTGCCTCCCCTGGTCGAGCTGCAGCGCTCCTTACTGGCAAGCGCGCTGACCCTGGTCAAAGCCGGTGGCGCCGTCGTCTACGCGACCTGCTCCCTGCTGCGCGCCGAAAACGAAGACGTCGTCGATAGCGTCGTTGGCAAAGGCGTCCAGCGCGCCAAGCCCGACGTGCACCTCTTGCCCCCCCGCTGCGACGGCTTCTTCATCGCTCACCTCGTCCGGAGCTGAGAGGTGCGCGTGGTTTCCCCTTCGACCCGGCCGCCTCACCCCCCGATGTTGGGGGGCAAGGGGGCCGCGCTGCGACGACGTCCTGCGCTGCTTCGATCCCTGCTCGTGGCGGCCCTCGCGCTGGTGGGCGGCTGTCGCATCGAGATCGGCGCTCCGGTGACGGCGACGACGACGGGCAGCGAAGGTCCGCGCGGCAAGGTGGTGCTCTACACGTCGGCCTACCGCGAGGTCACCGATGGCTTGGAGGCGCTGGCGAAGCAGCAGTTGCCCGGCGTCGAGCTCGTGGTGTTTCAGGGCGGCAGCGAGAAGGTTGCCGCGCGTCTCGACGCCGACCTGAAGAGCGGCAAGGCCGGCGCCGACGTGCTCTTGGTCAGCGATCCCTTCCTCTATCGACGACTCAAGAGCGAGAAACAGCTGCTGCCCTATGCCTCGCCTTTGGCCACGCCCATCGATCGCAGCCTCGTCGACCTCGACAACGCCTTTTGCGCCGCCCGCATCTCGACCATGGTCATCGCTTTTCACAGCAACAAGACCAAAGCCGCCGAGGTGCCGACGTCGTTTGCGCGTCTGCTGCTCGACGACGATGCCCCCGCCAAAGACACCGCGCTGGGCGATCCCCTCTCGTCGGGCACCGCCTTCATGACGGCAGTGTCCGTCGGCGGCGGCGACGTCTCGTTCTTGGGCCGCCTGCGCGCACGCGGGGCGTCCATCGCGGGCGGCAACAGCGTGGTGTTGCAGAAGGTGCTCGCTGGCGAACGTCGCTTTGGCGTGGTGCTGCTCGAAAATGTGTTGGCGGCCCGAGCACGCGGAGAACCGGTGGGCTTCGTGATCCCCAGCGATGGCGCCGTCGTCGTCGCTGGCGACATTGCGATCTTGGCCGACACGCGAAACCCGAGCGCCGCCCGCGTCGTCGTCGACCTGGTGCTTTCCCCCGCCGGTCAAGCCTTGATGCGTGGACCCGCCGGCAACATGCACGCCGTGGATCCCCGCTTGCCGCCACCCGCCGGCGACGTCCCCACCCTGGCCGAGCTGCTGCAAAAGCGCCCCCCCGACAGCGCTTTGCTCGATCGCGTGGCCGCCGATCGCCGCGCCGTGCTCGACGTCCTGGAGCGTGGGCTCGCCCCATGAGCAGTTCTTTGCCCTCAGGGGGGGCGGCCAAGTTGGTCAGCGCCGTCGTCGTCGTCGCCTGCGCCGCCGTCGTCGTCTTTGCCCTGCTGCCGCTGCTGCTGCTGCTGGGGATTGCCGTGGGCCTGCCAGGCTCGCTCAACTTCGACGCCTTGACCGCGGTATGTCAGACCAAGAACCTGTTGGCGCTGCGCGAGAGCGTCGTGGTCTCAGCCGGTGCCGTCGTCGTCGCCGCCGTCGTCGGCGTGCCTCTGGCTCTCTTGGTCGAGCGCACCGATGTACCCGGGGCGCGGGCCCTGGGGGCTCTGGGCGCGCTGCCTTTGGCCATTCCGCCGTACATTTTGGCCTTCGCTTTTCGCGCGCTTTTCGACGATCGCATCGGCCTGGCTCCCCTGACCACCTTGTGGGGCGGCGACGTCGACAGCCGGGGCGGTATCGTCGTCGTCTTGGGGGTCGCGTTTCTGCCCTTGGTCGTGCTGCGTTTGCGGGCAGCGCTGTCGGTCATTGATGGCTCCCTCGAAGAAGCCGCGCGCACCGCCGGCGCCTCCCCACTGCGGGCGCTGCTCGATCACACCTTGCCCCTGACCCTGCCCTCGTTGCTGTCGTCGCTGGCCCTGGTTTTTGTCGCGGCCGCTGCCTCGTGGGGCGTGCCGGTGCTTTTGGGGTTGTCCGCCGATCCCCCCGTCGTCGTCGTCACCGCTCGCATCGCGGTGGCCCTGCAGTCGGGCGGAGCGACCGATCTCCGCGAGGCCTTGGGCTTGTCCTTGGCCCTCGCGCTCATGGCCGGCGTGGCCTTCGCGCTCCCGGCGGTCCTCGTGAGAGGCAAGAACGTCGTCGTCGTCGCCGGCAAAGCGGCCCGTCCGCAAACCCTGCCCCTGCAGCGCTGGCGCCTCCCGGTCGCGGTGCTGGCTTGGTCGGTCATCGTGATCCTCGTCGTCGCACCCCTGCTGGCCCTGGTGCTGCAAGGCCTGCTGAAGATCGCCGGAGCAGGCGTCGTCATCGACAACTTCGGCCTCGTGCATGTGCGTCGCGTGCTCGCGCGCGCCGATGTGCAGCACGCGGCCTTCGACAGCCTGTGGCTCGCAGCCGGAGCCGCCATCGTCGTCGTCGTCGCCAGCGTCGTTATCGGCACCGCGCTGCAGCGATCGACAGGACGGTTGCGACGGGCCTTGCAGGCGACTCGCCTGACCGCCGAGCTCGTGTATGCGTTGCCGGGGACCATCGTCGCCGTCGGGCTGGTGCTGGCCTTTTCGCAGGAGATCCGCGTCATCGTCGCCGAACGGCTCACCTTGGCTCTGGTGTTGGGTGGCAGCACGGCCCTGGTGCTGATCGCCTACGCCATCAAGCACGCGGCCCTGGGACTGCGCGCCGTCGACGTCGCCTTGGGCCAGGTGCACCCCTCCCTCGAAGAAGCAGCCCGCACCAGCGGCGCCCCGGCCGGCCAGGCCTTCGTCGACGTCACCCTGCCTTTGCTGCGGGCCCACCTCGTGGCCGCCGCCGTCGCCATCGCCCTGCCCTGCTTCACCGAGCTGACCATGAGCGTGCTCTTGCAAGCACCCGGCACCCAGACCCTCGGCGTGGTCTTGTTCTCCCTCTACGACTACGGCGACCCCCAGCAAGCCATGGCCTTGTCGTCGTTGTTGGTGGCCTTCGTACTCGTGGCCCAGCTCGGCCTCAGTCGCCTGCGCCGGAGAAGCCCATGAGCGTCACGGTCCCCGCGCCGGTCAACGCTGGACGCAACACGGCCGCCCGTGGAGCTGCACGCGCCGCCCTGGTCGACGTGCTGTGGGACCGTGATGGACGACGTCGTCTGCCCGCCGCGCGCGAGCTGGTCGCCGCCATCGAGGCCTGTGATGTCCGCGATCTCTGGTGGGTGTGCGAAGCCAATTCTGCCGGGCCCCTCTACCTCTTGCCCACGCGCGAATGGCTGGGCCACTTGTGCGATCTCCTCGACGAGCTCAAAGCTGTGAGAGTGCTCGAAGTGGCCGCCGGCGACGGCTTCTTGTCGGCCTGTCTGCAACGGCGGCGCCCCGACCTCGAGGTGATCGCCACCGACGACTTCTCTTGGACCCGCCCCCAGAAGCGCATGAGCGCGAATGACCGCAAGGAGTTCGGCAACACGCGCTTCGCCGGGATCCAGCCACTGCCCAATGTCGCGAAATCCGGCGCGGAATCAGCAGTGAGAGAGCACCAACCCGACGTCGTCATCGTGGCCTGGGCGCCACCGGGCACCTTGGTCGAGCGCGTGATTCGATCGCCGGCGTCGAAGCTGGTGCTCGACCTCTCCGTCGGCGGCGACGTCTGCGGCCTGGGTGTCAAGACGTGGCGCTTCGAGAAAGAATTTCTCGAGGGTCCGTTGGAGTCGCAGGCGCTGTGTCGGCTCGATGCTCGTCCCCGCACGCAGCGGCACACCTTGGCCACCCTTTACTACGGCCGGGGCCACGATCTCTTCGCGATCACCCCTCGCTGACGAGGTCCGGGCGATTTTCCTGACCGAAAGGTCTGTGTTGTGCGACGCGGTTGGCCCACGTAGTCACAGCCGGCGATCGCGTCGCAACCCGCGCCGCGTCTCAACGTCGACACGTCACAACTGCAACCAAGGAGTCTGCGATGGGTTTGCTCGACACGATCAAAGGCCTGTTCGGCGGCGGCGTCACCGGCAAGTTCGTCGACAAGGTGGTCGCCCTCTGTGAGGAGGAGATCGTCAGGCGCGCGATGGACGAAATCAAAGCGACCGCCGAAGACGAAGCCAAGGGCAAGCTCAAGCAGCTCGCCGTCGACGTAATGCGCCCCAAGGCCCAGGAGCTGGTCAAAGACGACCCGACCGGGCTCGCCTCAGGACTGGTCGATGACATCGTCGATAAGGCCGCCGACAAAGTCGTCGAGAAGACCTGGGACAGGGTCAAAGACAAGATCGTGAAGAAGGCGGCCTGAGCTCAGTGGGGCTCGACGCGGTAGTAGGCTGCGAGGGTCGCATAGAGCTGGGGCGCCTTGCGCTTCAACACCGCGGGCTTTTCAAAAAACACCTCGGTGGCGACGGCGAAGAACTCCGCTTCGTTGGTCGCCCCATAGGCGCGCAGCACGCCACGCTCAGGCGCGGCCTTGAGGGCGAGGTAGTGGCGCGAAAAAACCCCAGCCCAGGCCCGGGCAGCGTCGTCGTGGCCGTCGTCGAAGGTCGGGGTGCCGTCGAAGATGCCGTCTTTGAGATCGATGGCGTGGGCGAACTCATGTACCGCGGTGTCCCGCCCGTCGTTGCTGGTGGCGATGCCGTGCTTCACCGCGTCCCACGAGAGCAGGAGGGTGCCGAGCTGGTGCACGTAGCCCAGAATCCGGCCGCCTTCGTGTTCGATTGCGAAACGGCGCACCAGCACCGTGTCGATGGCGTCGTAGAGGCCATGGGGCAGGTTGCGCACGATCCGCGCCGCCGAGCCGGCGATGACGACGCGCATTTCGTCGTCGACGCTCACATCGATGCCGCGAAAAATCTTCTCCCAGGCAAAGACCTTCAGATGATCGCGAAAGCGGGCGCCTTCGTCGGCGTCGAAGCGGGCGGCGAAGGGCAAGCGCGCAGCAACGATGGGCTCCCAGGCTGAGGGAAAGGGACGGCGCAGCCAGCGACGGCGACGAAGCCCCTGCAGCAGGTTGAACAGACCCACGGGCACATCATGACCGAGAACGCCGGGGCGCGAACGGTCGGCGCAATGAGCAGTTGTTCGTCCGGCTGTCGTCTGGTACGCCGTGGCCAGCTTCAGGTTGCGAACCGCCCGGCGTCGACGTCGGGCAGGCGTGGCCAACGAAGGCTCCGGTCGGCGCATGCGTGGTCGACGTGGTGGTCCCGCCCTTTGGCCTGGCCGCTGTCTCACGCACCTTGAAAAAGGACGCGCCGCCTGCCTTCGCCGGATGGCAGTGCTCACGGTTGTACCGTTGGCACGGCACAAACTTTCGCGCGCCAGGAGCGCTGCATGACGACGACAAAGATTGCGCAGGTCCGCACCGCCCGGGAGCTCCCCGGGTCGGTGGTGACGAGCGCGGTCGGTGCGTCGGTGCGGCTGAACCTGATGGCGAAGGCACCACTCGGCGAGGGCGAACGGAGCAGCTTTTCTGCTTTGAAACCCCACGGCTCCCCGGCTGCAAAGCTGGATCGGGGCCCCTTCGTCGTCGTCGCGCCACCCTCCCCCGGAAAAACCGCGGGGGCAGCCGATGTGACGACGACGTCTGAGAAAGTTCGTCATGACCAAGCAAATGATCATCAACGCGAGCGCGTCCGAAGAGATCCGTGTCGCGATTCTTGAGGGCGGCTCCGACGGCCGGCTCCTCGACCTCGACATCGAAAACCAGGCCCGCACCAAGCACAAGGGCAACATCTACAAAGGCATCGTCGCCAACGTCGAAGACAGCCTCGAGGCCGCCTTCATCGAATTCGGCGACGACAAACAGGCCTTTCTCGCTCTCTCCGAGGTGCGGCCCGCGCTGTATCCTCCCGAGCTGAAGGGCGTGCGACGTCCGAAGATCTCCGACGTGCTCAAGCGCGGACAAGAGGTCGTGGTCCAGGTGACCAAAGACGAGATGGGCAACAAGGGCGCCGCCGTCACCACCTATCTGTCCCTGCCCGGTCGCTACGTGGTGCTCATGCACTCCGACGAAGCCGGCGGCGGGGTGTCGCGCAAAGTCGACGACGAGCAGGCCCGTCGTCGTGCCCGCGAGATCCTCAACCACATCGAAGTCCCCGACGGCATGGCCGTGATCATCCGCACCGCCGGCGTCTCGCGGCCGCGCATCGATCTCTACCGCGACCTCAAGAGCCTGGCGCGTGAATGGGAGACCATCGATCGCGGTGCCCAGCTCGGCCGCGCACCGACCCTGCTGCACCGCGAGCCCGATCTGATCGTGCGCACCATCCGCGACTATCTGGCACCTGACATCAGCAAGATCGTCATCGACAACGAAGAAGAATTCGAAGAGCTCAAGTCCTACTTCGAGGAGCGCGGGCCCGAGGCCGTGCAGCTGCTCGAGCTGCACTCCTCGAAGCAGCCGGTGTTCGAGAAGTACGGCATCGAAGGCGAGATCGAGGAGCTCTTCGAGCGCCAGGTCAAGCTGCCTTCGGGTGGCTATCTGGTCATTGACCAGACCGAAGCTCTCGTCGCCATCGACGTCAACTCGGGCCGCTCCACCCGCGAGAGCGATCACGAGGCCACGGTCTACAAGACCAACCTCGAGGCCGCCAAAGAGGTGGCCCGCCAGCTGCGCCTGCGCGACATGGGCGGCATCATCGTCGTCGACCTCATCGACATGGTGAACCGCCGCCACGACCGCGACGTCGAGCGCGTGCTGCGCGATGCGATGAAGGACGACAAGGCGCGGGTCAAGATCGGCCGCATCTCCGAAAACGGCACGCTCGAAATCACGCGCCAACGTCTGCGCCAGGCCCACCGGCTCATCAGCCACAGCCCCTGCCCCCACTGCGCGGGCACAGGTTTGGTGCGCGATCCCCGCGGCTTGGCGGTGCGGGCCCTGCGCGAGCTGTCGAACAAGGTCAGCAAGAACGCGGTGCATCTGGCGCGCATGACGGTGCGCCTGCCCGTCGACGTCGCCAACCTGCTGACCAACACCAAGCGCCGTGAGCTGCTCGAGCTCGGTGAAGAGCACCAGCTCCTCGTCGACGTCGTCGCCGACGCGCGTCTGCAAGGCAGCGAGATTCGCTATGAGGAAGAACGTCGAGGCAAGGCCGGTCTAGACGCTGCCCAAAGCGTACGCGATCCGCGGCTCGAGCGGGGTCGCGGCCGCGGCCGCCGCGGAGGTCGCACCAACGAGAGCACTGCGCCAAGCTTCGGAGCGACGGTGTCGCCGCCCTCCATTGGCCCGGTGCCCACCTTCCTGCACGACGAGGCCGCCATCCTCGAAGCCGACGCCCGCGACGCCGCCGAGGAGCTGGAGCGTGAACGCATGGCCGCCGAGCGCGCCGCCAATGGCGAGGTCGAAGTCACCGAGACCGTCGACCGTCCAGCGCCGATGTCGGGCCGGGGACGCGAACGCGGTGCCGAGCGCGACGATGATCGCCCCCCGCAGCGGATCGTGGCGCCGGACGCGGAGCAACCCCCGCACTACGACGATCCCCTCACCGAGGCCCTGTTCGGCAAAGCACCCGAGCTCTCCCTTGCCGAGGTCGAAGCCCAGGCCCCCGCCGTCGCCGACGTCGTCGCCACCGCCGGTGATAGCAAGAAGCGCCGCCGTCGTCGTCGTCGCCGCAAGAAGGGTCCTCTCGACGGCCAGACCGACGCTCTCAACGGCGCGCCCCTGGATGGCGAAGAAGAAGGCGAAGACGAAGAAGAAGCAGCCGACTCTGCCTTGGCTGCGCACGCCAGCTCGCCTGATGAGAACCCGGCGAGATCGCGCGGCGCACACGCACCAAGCGTGGATCCCGTCGCCCTGGAGGAAGCTGCCGCGTGGGCGGCGCTCAAGGGCGAGGCCGCGGCCAGCGTCGTGGCGGGTGGCGAAACGGTCGTCGAGGCTGAGACGGCAGTGGTCGAGATTGTTGCCGCTGTCGCTGAGGATGTTCCGGTGGCGGTGTCTGAGGACGTCATCGAGTTGCCGAGTGACGACGATGCGCCAGCACCTCCGCGCCGGCGCCGGGCGACGACGAAGAAGGGGCCAGCGGCCAAGGCCGAGGCGGTGGCCCCTTCTGCTGCCGAGGAGGGTCAGAAAGATCCTCCTGACGTCGTCGAAGTCTAGGGCGGTGTCCTTGTTGATTGATCGAGCCCGGCGCCGGGAATTTCCTCGAGGCCAAGGCGCGGCGCAGGGGCAGCCTCTGGCTTCACCGAGTTTCTGTCTTCGCCGTCAACCACATTCGACGTACGCCAGATCTGCTTTGGTGCCGCTGGCGTCCGCTGCCGGTTGGGTGTGTAGCCCCGTGGTCATGGTTTGCCGGCGCCAACACCGACGGCTCGACGCCAGTCCTCCGGCTGGGGCTCCGTCGAGCCGTCGGGAGACGTGCCCTGGCGCTCCGGCCGCGAGGGCGGGTCTGGACTTCGGGCATCGATGCCGGCCGCGTCTCACGCGACATTCCAAGCCTCGTCATGCTTCAACATCGCGTTGAGAATGCCGAGCAGCTCACGTGGACACCGACAGGCCCAAGATGCAAGCACGCAACGAAGGCACGCAACGAAGGCACGCAACGAAGGCATCGAGGAAAGGACCAAGCCTGACGAAGGTCAATCAATTAGGAAACCGCCCTAATTTAATTTAATTTTCCGACGTCGGTGAATTCGTCGCCATCAGGCGATGAATTCTGCCTCACGCCACTGATCCCCGATCTCGCTGAACTTCGACCGCAGAGCGGTCTCGTTCAGCTCCGTCGGGCATGCTCTTCTGGGAGGTCTGATCTGATGCGGACCTCCCGCCGCGCCGGCGGAGCCGGACGCGGGGCCCCCATCAACTCCGCGTTCCGCCGCGTTCCGAGATGGAAAGACGCGGGATGATGCGCGGGAAGCGCGCCCGCGACTCGAACTTGTCGATGTCATCCCCCGTCCGCTTGATGTTCGACTCGGGAGCTCGCGCACGGGGCTCAGCGGACAGAAAAACAACTCGCCCTCAGGAGACGACCCCGCGTGGGCGCCACCGTCGAGCTCTGGCAGCGCCGGCCGTAGAGCAGTGGTGCTCGCGGTCGCCGTCAACCAGCCCCGCGGCGCTGGCAGCGACGGTTGCACGCGCCGCGGTCTGCCCAACGCCGAGAGTCGCCAAGAGGGATCGAGGATCGAGCGCAGCGATTCGCCTTGACGACAATCTGGTCGGTGTCTAGACTGTGGATGTGACATCAACTTTCGGGGGCGCGGTGATCTCTGCTCGACTGTTTTTCGTTGCTTGCCTGTTGGGTCTGGGATCTGTCGGATGTGGCGGGCCGTCTTCGGCCGCTCGGACGGCAGCGCCGGGGGGCGGCGTGCCCTTTCAGATCGGTGCGACCGAACACGACCACGGCGTCGTCGCCGAACGCCTCGACGTTGGCAGCTATTGCTACTTCCGCGTCGTGCAGCCTCAGGGCTCAAGCCTCTGGGTGGCCACGCTGCGCAGCCCCATCGCCGTCGGCGCCGACGTCGACGTGACCATTTTTGCTCGCCGCGAGACTTTTGATTCGCCGCGCCTGTCCCGTCGCTTCACTCACCTCGCTTTCGGCCGAGTCGCACCCGCCAAAAACTAGACACAGACTACATTATGGACCATCCTGGAGGCCTCATGCAACGCAACTGGATTCTCGCCGCTTCGGCCCTCGCCCTTGTCGCTGCCTGCAACGTCGTGTCGCTCACGGGCGACGGCATGACCGCCTTTGAGGGCCCAGGCTACAGCCCGAGCGCAGGCTTGACCGCCGAGCCGGCCGACGGTGAGCACTTCGTGCTCGCAGCGACCCACCTCGAGCTGGCCGACGGTGCCGACGACCTCTTCGCCGAGCGCGCTGACGGCGTGCAAGCGGTGCTCGATGCCGATCCCCCCGGTCTCGTCGGCTACGCGGTGCGCAAGAATTTCTTCACCCGCGACGGCTACTACACGATGAGCGTCTGGGAGTCCGAAGAAGCCATGTACGGCTTCGTCGCCACCGACGCGCACGTGGCTGCCATGAGCGACGTGGATCGCATCGGGGGCGGCCGCGTGACCCACTGGAACGTCACCGCCAGCGAGCTCCCTCCCCAGTGGGACCCAACGATCGCGCGCTTGATGAAGAGCGACGAGGCTTACTGATGCCAGCACCACTCGTTCGCTTCAGTGTCGTCCTTGCTTTCGCTGGCTGCGCCTGCGGTGGCCCTCCAGCCGCCAACGATCTCGTGCTCGGAGCCGGGGAGCGACTGCTCGCCAAAGACCCGAGCGCACTGGCCGACAACGCCGTCTTCGTCGACGCCGAAGGCCCCACGCCTGACGCCGGCGTCGCCCTGGTTGCCGCCGCCTTCGACGACGTTGGCGCCCTCGATGCCCATCACGACGTTCTGCGCGCCCGCTTGGGCACTGGTCAGTTCCTCTTCGCCCTCGTCAACGAGGTGGGTTTGGTGAGCCTCGCAGCCATCTTGCCAGTGCCAGGGGAGGGCATCCCCGACGACGACGGCGCGGTGGCGCACTATCAGGCGGCGTGGAACGAAAGCGCTCCCAGCCTTCGCCGGGACCTGCTCGAGCAGAGCTGGGCCACCGATGGACGCTTCGTCGATCCCAGCTCCGACGTCGACGGCCGCGCAGATCTCCTCGAGCACATTGCCACCACCCGCAGCCAGACACCGGGCAGCTCCTTCGCCTCCGTCGGCGGCGTCCAGGAACGCGGCCCCGTGCTCACCTTCGCTTGGCGCATGGAGGTGCTGGGGCTCGGGGTGCTCGACGGCGTCGACGTCGGCGTGCTCGACGACGATGACCACCTGGGTCTGATTGCAGGATTTTGGGGTGCGTTACCGCGATGACGGCGATGAATTCACCGACAGCGCCTTGCGTGTCGGTGAATTGTCTACAGGTTCATCGCCTGGCGGCGATGAATTCAGAGCTGCTCGAGAGCTTGCAAGACCGCATCGACGTGGCCTTCGACCTTGACCCGCGGCCAGGCTCGGTGGATGGCTCCTTCGCCGTCGATCAAGAAGGTCGAGCGGATCGTCCCTTCGACCTCTTTGCCGTACATCATCTTTTTGCCCCAAGCGCCGTAGGCGCGGTGCACGAGCAAATCCTCGTCGGAGAGCAAGGGGAAGTTCAGGTTGAACTTCGTGCGGAATTTGTCGTGGCTCTTGAGGGTGTCGCGGCTGATGCCGTAGACGACGGCGCCCTTGCTCTTCAAACGCACCAGGTTGTCGCGGAAGTCGCAGGCTTCGATCGTGCATCCCGGCGTGTCGTCGCGGGGATAGAAATAGAGCACGATGGGCGTCCCCTTGTGTGCAGCGAGACTGTGTATTTTGCCATCATCACCAGGCAAAGAAAACGGCGGAGCCTTGGCACCCTCGGCCAGCGCCGACGACGATGCGCCGACCTGGGCTCGCGCCGCCTTCTTCGCCGTTGCTGTTTTGGGAGCAGCCTTTCTCTTCGCTGTCGTCGACGTCGGCGCCTTTTCCGACGTCTTCCTTGCCGGCGCCTTCGTTGGGGCAGGGACTTTGGCTTTGGTCTTGGCAGCGGCGGGCTTCTTCTTCGTGATCATGGATCCTCAAGGGCTGGCGGGCGTCGCCGGGGTGTCGTCGGGTCGGGATAGGCGAGCAAGAGGGAGTCGGCAGCGACGGCGTTGACGTCTTGGCGAACCGACGCTGCATCGTCGGGGGCGAGCACTTCTTCGACGTAGCGGGTGGCTGCGGTGACGAAGCTCAGCAGCTCGTCCTTGGTCTTTCCCGCAGGCATCCTTTCGGCGGCAGCGCGGGCCCTCAGGGCGCAGGCGAAGCGCACTCGCATGGGGGCATCACTGCGGGCCAGCAAGCTGGCGTAGTCGAGCCAGGCCCGCGAAACCCGCTCGGGATCGGTTTTGACGTCGTCGACGAAGCGCAACGCCGACTGAAAGGCGTCAAGGGCGGCGATGTGGTCCTGGCGTTCCATGAAGATGCGCGCACGGCCGGTGAGGGCGTGAAAGGCGACGTCGGCGCGGTCGGCCTTGCGGGCACCGTCAAGAGCACGCTCGAAGAGCACCAGCGCCGGATCGCCCTGCTTCAGCGCGACGTCGACGTCGGCGAGGGCAAGTCCCAGCTCGAGGAACTCTCCGCGGCCCAAGGGATCGTGACCCAAGGCGGCTTCGGCGTCGTCGAGCCCTCGCTTCAGCTCGCTCCGCGCTTCGGCGTTCTTGCCACCCTTCATCAAGACCGAGCCCAAGATGTGTCGCGCGTCGACCTCGGCGACGCTCACCTCCTCGCTGTCCCCGAGCGCGCGGCGGGCGAGGCCCTCGGCCTCCTCGAGCTTGCCTAGGCGTTCGGCCACTCCGGCAAAGAGCAGCGCGCTTTCGTCGTCGACGAGGCTGGGGGGCATGGCCTGAAAGCGGGACCAGGCTTCGTCGTCGCGGCCGGCAACGATGTGCAAGCGGGCGAGGGCGCGCTGGGCATCGGCGTTCCAGGGTGAGAGGTCCACAGCCCGCGCGAGGTCGGCCTTGGCGCCATCTAGATCGCCGACGGCAGTGGCGTCTTGGGCCTGGCGCAACCAGAGGCGCGAGTCGCTTTCGTTGATTGCCAGGACGCGATCGCGCAGCTCCTCGGGAGCATCGCTGCGGGTGCCCGCCAGCTGCACGACGTCGACGGTGCCCAGCAGCAGCAGCAGCACGGCCGGCAGGCTCCACAGCATGGCCTTGGTGTTCGACACCCGCTCGCGGCCCGCCAGTGCGCGCTGGTGGCCCGAAAAAATCGGCGTCCGCACCGCTGGATCGCGCAGGCGCCATATGCTCGCGTCGACGACGAAGTGGTGCAGGTTCACCACCGCCTGCAAGATCAGCAGGGAAATGATGAGGTCGTAGCCCAGCCCGCGCGAGGCCAGCCAGGGCACCAGAGTGAAGAGGCCGACGCCGGCGGACAGCACCAAGGCCGCCCAAGCGACGCCGTCGAAAGTGCGTTCCTCGAGGAAGGCGGCGCGGCCTTCGACGAAGTGGGTGATCCACAGGTACTGGGCGCAATGCAGCAAGGCCACAGCGCCGGCGGCGTAGAGGAGCGAGCCGTTGCGCGACAAGAGGACCGGCACCGCAAACCACACCAGGCTCGTCGACACCAGCATCGCCACCAGCGCCAAGCCCCGCCAGCGCGCCCCCCGCCGACGCAAGCGCCGCACCACCCCCAGCGTGAGCAGCGCGCCCAAGACGACGGCGACGACGGCGACGACGAAGCCTGCCAGGGGGCCGATGCCCACGCGCACCAACATGGGCTCGCGCGGTCCGACATGGGTGGCCACGATCGCCGACGTCGCCATCAGCACGTGCACCATCTTCAGCAGGCGTCGCTCGTTCGTCGTCGGGGCGGCGGCGGGCGCGTTGCCGTCGCGGGCGAGCAGCACCAAGCCCACGCCGTGGTTCTGGGTGGCGTAGTGCCAGGGGCTCCACGTGAGATAGGCGCTGAAGAGCCAGGGCAAGATCAGAGGCAGCGCATGAGCAGCGGCGACGACGACGACGGCGACGACACTGGCGATGATGAGGAGCTGCCGGTGTCGCCCCCCCAAGCGAAAGGCGCGCACGAGGGTGGCCGCATAGTGCGGACCGTTGATCAGCACCGACAAAGCACCAGCGACGACAAGGGTGGCCGATGCTGCGCGGGCGGCGGCGAAGTCGGCCAGCAGCGCCAACGGCAGAGAGCACAAGCCACAACCGATGAGGACGTCGACGACGGGATGCGACAGCCAAGGACCACGCACCGGCGCTGACGTCGTCGAGGGGCCGCCTTCACTCATACAAGATCCGTCCTAGCACGACCCGCGCAGGGCATTGGGCGATGACGGCCGTGGCCGAGGCGCGGCGAGGGCGGCGGTTGGCCCAGCGGGCAACGACCGGCGGTAAGGCTGCAGCCGTCCCTGGGCGCCTCTTGACCTCGCGCGCATTGAACCAGTCGACGGCAGCACGCTACCTTCGGGGGGGAATTGGAGATCTGCCCCTTGTCGACGTTGGACCCTTTCGCACTTCTAGGCCCCGGCGCCCGCGTCCTGCTCAAGGTCGAGGAGGAGTGCTGGGTGCCGCTCACCGTCGATCTGGTCTCTGCGCCCCTGGTGTCGTGCCACTCGAGGCCGGGCGACGTGCTGGAGGTGAGCTTCGTCGGACGGCCGATGACGGCATACCTCGGCCGGCTTGAGTGCCCCGTCGTTGGCGTCCAGTCGCGCGTGACGCAGGAACCCGAGGGCTTGGTGCTCATCGGCAGCTTCAAGGTGCTCGCGGGTGCCACTCTCGTCCAGCGCCGAGACTTCGTACGGCTCGAAAAGTCTGGGGCCGAGGTCCAGATCGCGACCGACGCCAACCCGATCTTCACACCGGTGAAGCTGGTCAATCTGGGTGGGGGCGGGCTCGCTGTCTCGACACCCGGTCCGGCCCTTCCCTTGGGCTCCACCGTGGCGCTTGAGATCAAGATCCCCGACGGGATCATCGTCGCCAAAGGCGTGGTCTCCCGCTCGGAGATGGGCGTCGAGGGGACGTCTTATGGGATCCGTTTCACAGAGATCCGCGAAGGGCACCGCGATCGCATCGTGAGCCACGTCTTCGCCCAGCAAGCGCGGGTGCGAAAAGCGGAGACCGAGGCCGCGGCCCTGCGGCGCGGGCGATGAGCTTCAGTGAATTCACCGACACGCTTTGCGTGTCGGTGAATTGTCTACACGTTCATCGCCTGGCGGCGATGAATTCACCGACAGCGCTTCGCGTGTCGGTGAATTGTCTACACGTTCATCGCCTGGCGGCGATGAATTCACCGAAACGCACCGCCAGCGGCGCTGCTTGTTGGCCCGAAGTCAGAAAAAAATGAAAACCCCCTGCCGAAGCAAGGGGTTCACTTGGTGGAGCTGGACGGGATCGAACCGACGACCTCAAGCTTGCAAAGCTCGCGCTCTCCCAACTGAGCTACAACCCCACACCGTCGAGGACCCTAGCGCGGCGGGGGACAACTTCAAGACGCTGGCGCGTCTTGAACATCCAAACTTCAAGACGCTGGCGCGTCTTGAACATCCAAACTTCAAGGCGCTCGCGCGTCTTCACGCAAAGTGCTTCCTGCTTTGCGCCGTTGGCACGGCCAGAGTGCTTCCTGCGTTGCGCCGTTGGGACAGCTCAAAGTGCTGATGGTTTGAGCCGGCTCAAAGTGCTTCCCGCTTTGAGCCGTTGGCACGGCTCAAAGTGCTTCCCGCTTTGAGCCGTTGGCACGGCTCAAAAGCGCATGCCGTTCTTCGCGCGGAACTTGAACCAATCCCAGCCGAAGTAGGCGCCGGCAGCGAGGACGGGGATGCCGATGATCGGCGTCAGCGCCACGCTGATGGCAACGCCGGCACCGGCGACCCCCAGCGTCAGGAAGCGCTTGTTCTTCTCAACCTGCTGCGTCTTTTTCATCAAGCTGCCCATGACCAGACTCTAGGCTCGGAGGTGCGTTGGGACAACCGCCGTTGCTGCCAAGCCACAAGTCGTCGACCTATTCGGCAGCGCGGGCGTAGTCGTCGTCGACGAGCATGCTGATGGTCGCGTGGCGCGGGGCCAAGGCACGCACCGGATCGAGCTCGCGCAGACAATCCTCGACGGCATCGGCCAGGCCCGCGTTGTCGACGACGTGGCTGAGCTCGGCAGCGCGCTCGCGCATGGCCGGCACCCGCTGGGCGAATTCGACGATGGCTTCGGCTGTCATCTTGTCGACGCCTTTGCCGACGCCAAGAGCCTCGAGACCGACGGCGTTGGCCTGTTGCTCGTATTGCTTTTGGATGGGCTCGCTGAGCACGGGTTTCCCGAGCGCGAGGGCTTCAACCATGGTGCTGTGGCCGCCGTTGACGATGCAGAAAGGCGCGGCAGCGAGGTCGTCGAGGAAGCCGCTCTCGGAGAAGGCCCGGTACTCCACCGGACCATCCACCGAGGCTGGTCGGCCGGCGCCGTAGACGACGAACTTCAGGCCTGCGCGCGCAGCGGCCTCGTGCAGGGTTCCGGGAAGATCCCGGTTGGTCGACGACGTCTGGTAGACGAGCACGGGGCCGTTGGTGCGGGTGCGGTGACGGCGCGCGAGCACCTCGGGACGGGCAGCGCAGGGCACGAAGCGCACCTTGTCGGCGTCGACGCCGGCCTTGAGTCCGGGCTGCCAAAAGCAGGTGATGAGGATCTTGTCGACGACGGGCTGGTTCCACCAGATGGCCCGCGCGATGGCCTTCTTCTCCTGCTGCGCCTTCTTCGTTGCCGGCTCCGGCATGAGGCCGTGGGTGATGAGGTGCATGTTGTCGACGCAGATGACGGGGGTGCGCGACCACCAGCCCAACCAAGCGGACATGAATTCGAAGTCGGAGATCACAGCGACGGGCTTCTCGTCGACCATGCGCCAGAAGAGCTTCCAGGCCTCCTGCAGGCAAGGGACGATGCGCGCCATGGAGCCCTTGAAGGACTTCCACATGTCGAGCCGGTTGTTCGTGTAGTGCAGCGGAATGAAGAAATGCTCGTTGACGTGGCCGACGCGGGTGCGCAGGAAGGCCGCCACGCGACCGCCGCAGAAGACCTCGACGCCGTAGCCGCGGGCCCGGAGCGCATCGATCAAGGGAGCCGCGCGGGTCGCGTGTCCCATCCCCTCCGAAGCCAGAGCAAAAAACACCGTGGGTTGCGTCGTCTTCGTCTTCGTCTGCGCTTGCATTCGAGCCTCCAAGACTCGTCCCTTTGAGCAGGTTCCGGGCCGTTTGCCATCGGCCGACTGCCGAGGTGTGAAGGCATCGCAATGCGGTGCGTCGACGTCGACGCGCACTGCGTCGAGGCTTTCTCACCGGGTGCCCCACCCCCGATCCACACCACCGCCACACAGCGCCCGCAGGCCGTGAGGAGCCAGGAGCAGGTCGGCGTCGACGGCAGCCAGGTGTACCGAAGGCACGCCAACGCCGCAGTCGTCGCTTTGACTCAACGGTTGGGAGGGAGGACCATTCCCCACAGCGGAGGCTGATCTGGAAGGTGCCGAGGTCGACCGGCTGGTGATGAAGCCGACAGCACGACGCCGTCTTGGCAAGTACGTGCTCCTGGGCCGCATCGGACATGGCGGGATGGGCAAGATCTACCTCGCCCACGCGCCGGGACCGGCGGGCATCGAAAAGCTCCTCGTCGTCAAACGGCTGCACAGCCACCTCACAGGCGATCCCATGCTCGTGAGCTCCTTCCTCGACGAAGCCCGGCTCTCGATGGCGCTGAACCACCCCAACATCGGCCACACCTTCGACGTCGGCGAGGTCGACGGACGCTATTTCATGGTCATGGAATACATCGACGGCCAGAATCTTGGCGTCGTTTTACGCATTGCAAAACGCAGCGGTTCTTATCCGAAGTCGACGTTGTGGGCTGGCTTGTTTCTCAGCGTTCTCGATGGCTTGCAAGCGGCGCACACAGCGCGCGACGCTCGAGGACGGCCGCTCCAGATCATCCATCGGGATGTGAGCCCGCAGAACATTCTTGTGACCTATGATGGTTTGCCAAAGTTGGTTGATTTTGGCATTGCAAAAGCGGCGATGCGCGTGCAAGAAACCGACGCTGGAACGCTCAAGGGCAAGTATGCCTACATGAGCCCAGAACAGGTGCGCGGTGAGCCCCTCGACGCCCGCTCCGACGTCTTCGCCGCCGGCATCGTGCTTTGGGAGATGTTGGCGGGTCGGCGTCTTTACAAGGCCGAGACCATCGTGCGCTCCGTCGAGCGCGTGTTGCAGGAACCGCCCATCTCACCGGTGCGGGTGAACGCCGAGTGCTCGCCGGACCTCGCCAAGGTGTGCTTGAAGTCCCTCGCCAAGGATCGAAACCAGCGCTTTGCCAGCGCCGACGAATTCAAGGATGCGCTCGAAGACGGCATCGTCGCCGCGGGGGATCGCTTCAAGCCAGCACAGGTGAAGGAGCTGATGCAGCAGCTCTTCAAGGACGTCATCGAGAAGCAACGCGCGGTGCTCGAGACCTGCCTGAACCAGCAAGGTGAGATCAAAGACGACGACGACGACGACGGCAAACGTGGGGACTCGGCCCTGGATTTGCCGCGGCTGGCCCTGCAACCCTCCGAGCTCGCTGGCGATCCCCCGACCCCCTCGCCCCAGCGCAGCTCGGCGCTGATCACGGCCGAGGGCGACGGCGCGACCTCTGCCCCCCAGCTGCGACCCGCGCTCGCTGCTCCCCCCGCCCAGACGCAGGAGCAGCCAAAGCCTGCCTCGGGATCGACGCCGTCGACGTCGGCCTTGGTGGTTGCTCCCTTGCCGGCGTCGGTCACGAAAACGTCGACCGTGGTGCCGCTGCCGAAGCCGCGCTCGCTGCTGGTCCCCGTTGTCGCCGCCCTGTGTGGGGTGCTCATCGCCGTGGTCGTCGTCTTGGGCATCGATGCGCGCCGGCGTTCCTTGCAGGGCGAAGACGAGGCAGTCACCGTGCGTTCCCCCAGAGTCGATGACGCCGGGGTCGCAGCCGCCGATGTGGGGCTCATCGTGGCCTCGCTCGAGGAGCTGCGCGGCGAAGCGCCCGAAGCCGTCGACGACCTCGCCGATGGAGGCTCGGGCAGCGTCGTCGGTGCCGCCGAGCCCGCTGCTGGGGAAACGCGCCATCCGCGCAAAAGACGCGATCCGCCGCGCCGAGCCGAGCCAATCGAAAAGCCCGTCGAAAGGGCTGTCGAGCCCGCGCACCCCGAGACCCCGATCCCTGCACCCAAGGGTGGAGACGACGTCGACGCCACGGGCTTTCTCACGCTCGACACCGTCCCTTGGACCACGGTCTTTTTGGGCAAGAAGAAGCTCGGCGAGACCCCGCTGGTGCGTGTGGCCGTGCCCGCGGGAAACCTCGAGCTCACCCTGGTCAATTCCGATGCCAATCTGCGCGAGGCCTACCTGGCCCGCGTTCGATCCGGTGAAACCTTCAAGGCTCGACTTGATCTTCGATAATGAAATCTTGATTACTCAGAGCATTCCGGCACCTAAAAGAAAGCGAAGCGCGGCCTTGAGATGACAGTTGCGCCGACGGAGAACATCATGAGATCGAGCATCAAATCAGCCGTCGTCGTCGTCGTTCTTACTTCTTTCAATATTGGGGGAGCTTCCTGTGTTCCCGCGCGCGAAGCAGCACTGGAGCCCGTGAAAATCGGTGTGCTCGCCAGCAGCTCGGGAGCCCTGGCGAGCTTCGGCACCGAGCTACAAAAGGCCGTGCGCCTGGCCCAAGAGCAGGTCAACGCCGCCGGCGGCGTCTTCGATGGGCGCCCGCTCGAGCTTGTCGTCGTCGACACCGGCTCGGATCCCGCGACCGCCGCCAGCCTCGCCACCGATTTGATCGACGAAGACGTCACAGCCTTCGTCGGCCCCGAAACCTCAGGCCAAGCCGACGCCGTCCTCGACGTCGCCATCGCTGCCGAAATTCCGTTGGTCTCGTGCTGCGCGACTTCTACCGACCTCGCCGCACGCAACTCTGCGGAGAGCGGGTTCTTTTTTCGCACCGCGCCCTCCGACGTGTTGCAGGGCAAGGCCTTGGCGTTCATCGCCAAGAACGGGATCGACGACGTCGACACCGGTCTGGCTTTCCCTGCTTGCCCGCAGGTCGCCTTCTTCGCGCGTCCCGACTCCTATGGGCAGGGATTCCAATCAGAGTTCGTCAACAACTACGAGGGGCAGAGCGTCGGCGCCGACATCGCCGACGTCATCGCCACCGGCTCGTTTCCCAACGAAGACCCCAACCAAGGCGAAGTCGACGACGCCGCCGCCGCCTTCGTCACAGCGATCACGGCGAGCGCTGATCCCAGCGAGGAGCTCTGCATCGTCTTTGTGACCTTCGGCTTCGAGGGAGCTCGACTGGTGGGCCAGTTGGAGCCAGCTCTGATCACCAGCGCGCTCAGCTACCACTACCTCACCGGCGACGGCGCCCAAGAAGCGGCCTTCCTGCAAGAGCTGCAGACCAACGCACCCAGGTCGCTGCAGGCCAAGCTCGTCGGCACCGTTCCCTTTCACGCTCTCTCGCCCGCCTTCGATCAGTTTTCGACGGCCTTCTTCGCGCGGCACGGCGCCTCCCCCTCGTCCTATTGCGCCCAGGCTTTTGATTCCATGTTCATCACTGCATTGGCAGTCAGTAAAGCGCGCTCTACCATCGGAAAAGACGTACGCAACGCGCTCTTCGCGGTCTCGGGCCGCAGCGGCGGCGTCCGCTTCGACGGCGGTAATTTCTTTGGCGAGATTGCGGCACGACTGCTCGAGGGCGACGACGTCGATTACATCGGGCCTTCGGGGGATCTGACCTTCGATGCCGTCGGCGATGTGCAGGGGGATTATGTGCTCTGGCAGGTTGCCGACGTCGGCGGCAGTCTGGAATTTCAGGACAAGGTTCCTTTGCTTGTCAGCACTTTCAATCCCCTCTAATTCACCGATGCGCGAAGCGGCCTCGGTGAATTCACCGACAGCGCTTCGCGTGTCGGTGAATTGTCTACAGGTTCATCGCCTGGCGGCGATGAATTCTCTACAGGTTCATCGCCTGGCGGCGATGAATTATCTACAGGTTCATCGCCTGGCGGCGATGAATTCTCTGCCCTCAGTTACCTTTTGAGGCCGCGTCGGGGCGCCGAGAGGGTGTCCGGGTCGGGCTCGCTCGTCTCTTTGAGGCCCTCAGTGATGCCCGCCATGCCGAGCTGGCCAGCGGCAGCCACTGCCGTTGCCGTCTGCACGGCGCTGGCTGCCTGAGCGGCCAAGGCCGGCAAGGGACCCTGCACCAACGACGTCGCTGCTTGCACCGCTGCCATGGGCCCGAAGGTAAGGGCGGCCGAGACGGCGGAGTCGACGGCGCCCTGGTTGGCCGCTTTTTCGGCCTCCTTGGCGCCCGCAGTCTTGGTGCTGCTGCTGGATTGGGCGGGCTGGGTGATGGCCGCCTGATCGACGCGGCGGATCTGGTCGCGCTCCTGCCGGTCCATGCGCTGGGCGGTCTGTTTGGCGGGGTCGATGGACGTGGGGCGATCGTGCAGCAGCGTGGGATCGGCGGGTCGCCCACCGGGCAGGCCGACGTCGGCGGTGGGTTTCTTGCCGTGTAGGAACTCGGCGCCCTTGATGCCCCGCTCCATCTGAACGGCGGCGGCGTCGTAGACGGCGTCGAGCTTGGCGAAGGGATCTTTGACGCCCTCGGGAAGCTGGTGTTGCTCCGTCGGAACCGGGAGGTCGTCGAAGTTCTTGTGAACGAGAGGGGGCTCGAAGCGACGGACCGGCTCGAAGTCGGGGTCGTGCCACAGTGCGCTCATCCCCGCCGCGTGGCTTGAACCCGACACTCCACCGATGCGCATCCTGGGACCTCGCTGGAAAGACGGCGCAACGCTAACAGGAGCTTCGGCTTTCGGCCGATGTGGTTGCGGACCCTACGTTGATCCGCACACAAGGCTGCATGCTCGCCCTGCTCCTGCTGCACGCCGCCGTCGTTGCCCCTGCCTTCGACCTCGACACCGTCGGCCAGCGTTCGAACTACCAAAGAACCGGCCGTGTCGATGAGGTCGCTCAGGCCTGCGAGCGCTTGAAGCAGTTGCACTCCGACGACGCCGCCTGCGACGTCATCGGCACCACGCCCGAGGGACGTCCACTGCACGCTTTCACCATCGGCCGCCGCAAGCCCGGCAAGCCCTCGCTCTTGGTCATCGGCGGCATTCACGCTGGCGAAATCGACGGCAAAGACGCCAGCTTTCTGATCATCGAGGAGCTGCTCAACGCCAAGAGCGTCGACGACGTCAGCGTGGTTTTCGTGCCCGTGTACAACGTCGACGGTCACGAGCGCTTCGGCAAGAACCACCGGCCCAACCAGCGCGGTCCCGAAGAGATGGGCTGGCGGACGACGTCGTCGAATTTGAATCTCAACCGCGACTTCACCAAGGCCGACTCGCCCGAGACCCGCGCGCTGCTGGGCTTGATCCGCAAGATCGATCCTGTGCTCATTTGCGACCTGCACGTGACCGATGGCGCCCAATTCCAGCACGACATCGCCGTCATCGTCGAACCCATCGTCGACGACGGCGCCAACGGAGCGCTGGTGCCGGTGGCTGCTGCTCTGTCGTCGTCGTTGCAGGCCCAGCTGAAAAAGACCGGCCACCTGCCCTTGCCTTTTTATCCTTCCTTCGAAGTCGACGACGACCCGAGCTCCGGCTTCGCCATTGGTGTCACCCCAGCCCGCTACAGCCACGGATACGCTGCGCGGCGCGGGCGGCTCGGGGTCCTCGTCGAGACCCATTCATGGCGCACATCGAGAGAGCGGGTGCTCGCCACCGCCGACCTGCTGCGCGCCTTGCTCTCCCTCGCGAAAACCCAGGCCGCCGCGTGGCAGAAAGCCGCCAACGACGTCGACGCTGCGGGGCGCGCCCTGCCCGGCAAGATGGTGACGCTGGCCTGGGACACCGACGCCGACAAAAAGACCACTCTCGACTTCCTCGGCTACGCCTACACGCGCGAGCCCTCGGCCATCTCGGGCGCGCTGTGGACCCGCTACGACGAAAGCCAAAAGCAGACCTGGCAGGTGCCCTGGTGGGGCAGCGTGAAGGCGGCGACGACGACGACGGCGCCGGCCTCCTATGCCGTCATGCCCGGCTATGCCCAGCCTGTGGCCGAGCGTCTCACTGCCCACGGCATCGCTTTTTCGACCCTCGCTGCTCCCCAAGTGGTGAACGCCCAGAGCTTTCGCGCCGACGCCGTCACCTTCGGCGCCAAACCCTACGAGGGACGCACCACGGCCAAGCCCGTCGGAGCCTGGTCGCAGGCCTCGTCGCTGACCTTGCCCCCAGGTGCGCTGGTGGTGCCCGTGGCCCAACCCCTCGGCCGCCTCGTCGTCGAGATGTTCGAGCCGGGGGCACCCGAGTCCTTCGTCGGCTGGGGCTTCTTCAACGCGGCCTTCGAACAGAAGGAATACATGGAGCCCTACGTCGCCGAAGCCGAAGCCCGGGCCATGCTGCTGAAGGACCCGGCCCTCCACAAAGAGTTCAGCGCCAAGCTCAGCAGCGATCCCACCTTCGCAAAGGACCCTGAGGCGCGTCTCGACTTCTTCTACCGTCGCCACCCTGCTTGGGACGAGCGCAAGGATCTCCTCCCCGTGCTGCGCCTGACGTCGCCCTAACAGGAGCGCGCCCCACGATCCTCAACTCGGAAGTGCTTCTTGGTTTGAGCCGTGCCAACGGCTCAAAGGGCTTCCTGCTTTGCGCCGTTGGCACGGCGCAAAGGGCTTCCTGGTTTTGAGCCGTGCCAACGGCTCAAACCATCGGCACTTGAGCCGTGCCAACGGCTCAAACGCGGGCAAACTCCGCCAGCACGGCGTCGCGCTGGGCAGCGGAGATGGCTCCCCGGGCAAACATCTGCCGGGCTGCGTCGGCGTAGTCGGTAAAGATCACGACTTTTGGATTGTTCTTCAGGTCAGCAGGAGGTGCGAAACCCCTGACCGCATGCAGCAATACGACTTCGACGCGCTCGGGTGCTTTTTGCAACACACGGCGAAACACTGAGGCATCGGCCTGCACCGTGTCACCCAAGAGCACCATTTGACGCGTAGGATTTTTCTCGGCCAAGTTCAGGATGTCTTTTACTTTCTCATTCTCAATACCCTTAAAGGAGCCGAATCCGGCCATCATCATCGCAAAGGTATTGCCGTAACTGATCGATCCGACGTCGATGCCCGTCTCGCCCAGCGTATGGCCCGCTTGGACCACCACCCCATCTCTGGCGGTGACGAAGTGGATGTCGCCGCCGGCGTCGTCCCCATCCGGACCGGCATCGAGGGCGGTGTAGAAAGCCTTGGCCCCTGGGTAGACCTCGCCTTTTACCGTCGGATCCTTGGTGGGCTTGACGGTGTCGTCGATGTCGGAGACCACCACCCGCCCGCCGGCCTTCATGTAGGGCCGGGCCTCCCCGATCAACGCCAGAGCAGCGTTGCGCAGCTTGGGGTCGTCGATGTCGTCCTGGAGGATGTGGTCGAGCGTGTGGTGTCCGTTGCGACCCTCGAGCAGGCGCACCAGCTCTGCGCGCTCTTTGGGCACCAGCGATGCGAGCGTGTCGACGATGGCCTTCTCGTTGCGAGCGCTCGTGCTCCCGCGCGCCAGGTCAACGATGCGTTTCTCGGCGGCGCGAATGGATGGGGGTGCGATCGGCATGCCGAACGCTAAAGCGCCCACCGCCACCGCGACAATCAGACACACGACGTCGCTCCACTCCGGCGCGCTGCGATGCGTCAACGGCTGGCGCCGCGCGCGACCCTCAGATGGCGTACTTGGTTTGCAGGACCTCGGTGACCTCGGCGGCGAAGTCGTCGTCGATGCCCAGCAGCAGTCTCATGGTTTCGAGGAGCTTGTGCTCAGACTCGTCGACGTCGCCTGAGGCCATCGCGATGTCGACGGCGAGGACGTAGCATTTCTTGCGCACGGCCGGGCTCTCGATGTCGGCGAGGGCCGTGATGCTCTCTTTGATGCCGCCGCAGCGGGCCACGAGGCGGTTGGCCAAACGCAGCAGCTCGTCGAAGCTCTTGTCCTTGAACTCAGGAAGGGTGTCGTAGAAGGCCTGCACCGTCGACAACTCGCTCTGCTCGATGCTGCCGTCCGCGCCCGCCATCAGCAGCATCGCGTGCAGCAACAAGACATCGTCGGTGGCTTTTCGAGCGGGTGCTGGGCCCATCAAACGGGAGAGCAGCTCCATGGGTGACCTCGGCTTCGTCGTCGCAGCGAGCGTGCAAGTGGTCGAATGGCCACCCCTGCAGCGTAGCGACCGAACCAACCTTCCTCAGCATGCCGCCGTCAGCGGAAGGTCAGGGGATCAAGGTTGAGATCGCGCAGCCAGCGCAGCACCAGAGCTCGAGGGCGCTGCAGCATTTGCGCTGCCGACGAAACGTTGCCGCGCGCTTTCTTCAGCGCCGCCACCAAGGCCTCGTTGTCGACGTCGTCGACGTCGGCCCAGATCTGGTGGTCGGAGTCCAGCGCCGACGCCGTGCCTGGTCGCCGGGCAGACTGCGGTGGGAGCACGGGGCGGCGCTGCAGGGCGTCGGTCTCGATCACCGACGACAGGCCGCCGTCGTCGTCGATCACGGGTTGACCATCGTCGCCGGTTGCCGAGAGGATCGGGACCTGCCCGGTGAGATCGGAGTCGTCGACGGCGAGGCGCTGGGCCTGGGCGATGAGTCCGCGCATGGCGTCGACGCCGGCGACGCAGAAGGGCAAATGCCGCAGCTCGATGCAGCCCGCCTTGCCACGACCATCGTCTTGGACCGCCAGAGAAGCGGCGGCTTCGACGACGCGGGCGAAGCCTCGAACCTGCTGGGGGAAGCGGTGGCGAAAGAGCACGCGGCAGGCATCGCGGGCGATGCTGGGCGCGCCTTTGGCTCGGGACAAGAAGTCGTCGAGCAGCAAGCCCAGATCGCAGGCGCGCTCCTCGAGCGATGGCAGATCGATCCGTTCCGACAAGAGATCGCGCAGCCCTGGGCGCAGCCCGCCCAGGGCGTTGGCTTCATTGGCGCTGCGCGAGATGGTTGCGACCAGACGAAGCTCGAGGCCCACCGGCTTGCTCTTGCCGTCGGGGACAAAAGCGCGCTGTCGGAGGGCTTCCGCCAGGCGTTCCTGCAGGTCCGCTGGCAGGGCGTCGATGTTCTCGAGCAGCAATGTCCCCGGACCAGTCTCTTTCAGCTTGCCCGCGGATCCTCCCTCCCCGCCGAAGAGATCGACGACGATCTTGCGCGGTCGACGTTCTCTGCAGTCTCGGTGCACAAAGCGCCCCTCGCGCCGCGACACTTGGTGCAGGGTGCGTGCGAGAAAGCCCTTGCCCGTGCCGTCGAGGCCAGTGACGAGGACATGGTCGGTGGGCGACGCCGCCATGAGATTGGTGAGCTCGAGGCCCAAGCGCGGGTGCCAAGTGGCCATGGCGCCCAGCTCGACGGGTGCGCTGAGCAAGGGCTCGGAGCCGCGCTCCTCGACGAAGGCCCAGAAGGTGTGGCCGGTTTCGATGATGTCGCCCTGGATGAGCGGCACCCGAGGGCTCACGGCCCCGTTGACGACGACGCCGTTCTTGCTGCCGAAGTCTTCGATGAAGAGGCGGGCCCCGCTGGCGACCTGGGTGGGGACGCGCGTGCCTTCGACGATGCGCGCGTGGCGCACCGACATCCAGGCATCATCGACGCCGACGCGGGAACGGTCGGGCTTGGCTCCCTCATCGCGACGGCCAAAGAGGAGCGGTTTGGGAGCGGCGGCAAGATCGAGGGGCCCCTCGCCGACGGCAAAGCGATCGCCCACGCGCCCGAGTTGGTAGAGGACCGGCCGGACCATCGAACCTAAACGGGTGGATCGGGCGGCCACGGCCGGGGTTCTATCACGTGGACACATCACCGTGGGCTCAGCGGGGATCGGCGAGCGCGCGACGGGCACCCTCCCAATCCGCACGGCCGCCGAAGGCACGGATGGGCAAGGCGGAGGGGTCGACGTCGTCGAGACAGCGGACGTTGACGTCGACGTGATCAGGGTGGCTGCGGGGCGTGTAGAAGGCGTGGATTCCGCAGCGAGCGCAGAAGGTGTGCTTCGCCGTCTGGGTCCCGAAGGTGTACGTCGAGAGCCGTTCCCGCGGCGTCAGGAGTCGGAAGCGGGAGGGAGGAACGATCCAGTGCAAGAAGCCCTTCTTCTGACAGACGGAGCAGTCGCATTCGAGCAGATCGCTCGACGCGTCGAGGGGCCCATCGACCTCGAAGCGCACGTCGCCGCAATGACAGCCGCCGGAAAAAAACGTGCGCGGGATCGGCTCGACGCTCATGGCGCGAAGCATGGCAGGGCCGCCGCCTTGGTGTCTGCCCGATGAAGCGCCGGCTCCGACGTCATCCCCTGCTGGGGGCCATCGATGGTGCGCGCGCGGCCTTGATCGACGATGAGCGCTCGCTCTCCTTCGACGACCTCGGGCAGCGCTCCGCCCTCGTGGCTGCCAAGCTGATGCGCGCGGGGCTCGACAAAGGAGAGCGCGTGGCCCTGGTGGTGCGCTCGTCCATCGACGCCGTCGTCGTGCTGGTGGCCTGCATGCGCCGGGGCCTCGTCGTCGTTCCCATCAACCCCGGCTACCAAGAGCAAGAGCTCGCGCACGTGCTCGACGACAGCGGGGCAGCGCTCGTCATCGAAGACGACGGCCCCAGCCTGGCCCTGCGCGCGGTGCTCGGGGATCGGCGGCACCTGACCACCGCCTTGCTCTGCAGCGGCGCCGATGCCCAAAGCGACGACGTCGACGTCGACGTCGACGACGACGACCTGGCCCTGCTCATCTACACCTCGGGTACCACGGGGCGGTCCAAGGGCTGTGCCCACAGCGCGGGCGGATTGGCGCGCGGCCTGGGGGCCCTGATGGAATTGTGGGGCGTCGACGACGACGACGTCATCGTGCACGCGCTGCCCCTCTTTCACGTGCACGGGCTGTGCGTTGCTTTGATCGGCGCGCTGCTGCGCGGGGCCACCACTCGCTTGGTGCGCCACTTCTCGCCGGGGCACATCGTCGATGCCATCAGCGCCGGCGGCACGGTGTTCATGAGTGTGCCCACGATGGTGCACCGCCTGCTCACCCACCTCGATGCTCACCCCGACGACGGCGCGGTGTTGGGACGGCTGCGGCTGCTCACCTGCGGATCGGCGGCGTTGTCGGCGCAGCACCTGGTGGCCTTTCGGGAAAAGACCGGCGTCACCATCCTCGAGCGCTACGGCATGTCCGAGACGTTGATCACTTTGTCGAACCCGCTGCACGGCGAGCGCAAGCCGGGCTCCGTCGGCGCCGCGGTGCCCGGCACGTCGCTGCGCGTGATCGATGACGAGCTGCGCGTGAAGACCCCGGGCATCATGCGCGGCTATTGGCAGCGCGAAGACGCAGACCGCGAGGCCTTCGACGACGAGGGCTGGTTCAAGACCGGTGACGTCGTCGCCGTCGACGATGGCGGCGCGGTGCGCATCGTGGGCCGCAGCAGCCAGGACATCTTGAAGGTCGGCGGCTACAAGATCGCGACCCGCGAGATCGAAGAACAGCTCGAGGCCCACCCCGCCGTGCTCGAGGTCGCCGTCGTCGGGGAGCCCGACGTCGAATGGGGCCAGCGCGTGGTCGCCGTCGTCGTGCTGCGCGCCGGCTTTTCGCTTTCCTTGCCAGAAGTGCAGGCACAGGTGCGGCTGCACGAGAGCAAGAAACCGCGACGTCTCGTCGTCGTCGACGGCCTGCCCCGCACCGCCCTGGGCAAGGTGCAGAAGTCCCTCGTGAAAACGCTGATCTGAGAGGTTCAGCGCTGCAGGTCGATGAAGCGCCGCTCGTGCCCACCGTTTTTGATGTCGACGACGAAGGAGCGGCGCAGCTGGTAGATCGGGTTGTCGAGCACCACGGTGTGTGGACCCGCGGGCAGAGAAAAACCCACCAGTGGGGTCTCCTCGTCGACGACGACGCCGTCGACGGACACCCGGGCCCAGGGCTCGGCGCTCAAGCTCAAGCGCCCGAAGCCGTCGCCGGGCGCAGGAACGACGGGGGGGGCGACGACGGGGACGCGGGTCGCGGCCCGCTCAAGAGCGCGATCTCGCGGCGGGCGCGCCGGCAGGCTCGGCGGATCCTGGGGTACCGGCACGGGCGCGACCGGCACGGTCACGACGTGCGCGCTGTCGGTGTCGTCAGTGGTCTCGAGCGACTTTGGCGCGGGCTCGACAAAGTGGCCGCCCGGCCTGAGGGCAGAGAATTCCGTTGGCGCCCCCCAAGCTGCATCCTTCGGCCTGCGCGCCAATTGGCCGCCCGGCCTGAGGGCAAAGAACTCACCGACAGCGCTTGGCGTGTCGGTGAATTCATCGCCGCCAGGCGATGAACCTGTAGACAATTCACCGACACGCGAAGCGCTGTCGGTGAATTCGTCGCCCGTGGCCCGGACCGCCCAGGGCGCGCGCCAGGCGCCCAGACCGCCCAGAACGACCACGACGACGGCGGCAGCTGTTTTTGGGGGCAGGAGGGTGCGCCGCCGCACCGGTGGTTGAGGCGCCCCGCCGAGCACGCGCTGGGTACGACGGCGAAGCTCCACGGCGTTGGGGCTGGGGGTGCGTCGAGGCGCCAGGCGCACCGCGCGGGCCACGATGCGTGCGAGGCCGTCGTCGAGCCCGCGCTGGAGCAGGATCTCGTCGAGGCGCTCTTTGACCTTGCGGGCCGAAGCCGGGCGCCGTGCCGGGTTCTTTTCCAGCAGCTCGGCGACGAGGATCGCCAGATCGGCACCGGCGTGGGCCGGATCGAGGGCCGGGGCCGCCTGCTCTCGCACCTTGTGGACGACGTCGGCATCGGTGGCGGCGTCGAAAAGGCGACGGTTCTGCAGGCACTCCCACAAGATGATGCCGGCGGCGAAGAGATCGGCGCGGGCGTCGACCTTCTCGCCGCGCGTTTGCTCGGGCGCCATGTAGGCGAATTTTCCCTTGAGCTCCCCGGCGACGGTGACCTCGCTCTTCAAGCGAAAGGCGGCCACCCCGAAGTCCGCCAGCTTCACGCAGCCGTCTTCGCCGAGCAGCACATTGCCCGGCGAGACGTCGCGGTGGACGACCTCGAGGGCGTCGCCGTCTTTGCGGGCCTCGTGCACGAAGGTCAGCGCAGCAAACAAAGGCCGAGCCAGGGCCAACACCAATTCGACGTCGAGGGGCTGCCCTTCGAGGGCGCGATCGAGGAGCACGCCGAGGTCGGTGCCGTCGATGTGCTCGAAGACGAGGAAGGGCCCCTGCTCGTCCTCACCGCGGTCGAGGAGTCGCACGACGTGGGCGCAGCCGTCCAATGCCCCGTTTAGCGCCGCTTCGTCGGCGAACAGGCGCAGGTAGGTGGCGTCGAAGCACAGAGGCGGGCGCACCCGTTTGATAACGACAGAAGCGCCGTCGTCTTCGCGCACGGCACTTTGCACCAGCGCCATGCCGCCTTCGGCCAGCAGCCCGAGCTCGCGGTAGCGACCACCACCAGCTCCGCGCGCAACGACACCATCTTCGATCCCTGCGGGGCCGCGTGCAGAGCCAAGGCGGGGTGGGCCGGACGACGTCACGGCGAGCAGCGTAGCGTCAGAGCTCTGGGGGAGCGATGGCGTAGAGCGGCCGGTAGCCATGAGGTGTCGCCTTCTCGAAGGCGTCGGCCTGAAACACGTCGCTGAGCAGGGCCCGGGGCAGCCCCATCAGCACCCGCCGCAAACGCGGGGCGTCGACGTCGGATCGAGCGGCCACACCGTCGCTGGGGACTTCGGCGGTCAATTCAATGGGCTCCAAGAGCTGGGTGGCGCCCTGGAGGTGGGCCTCGAGCGCCATTCCCAAGCTGGCCGCATCGCCGGGAATCACGTGAACCCCGGCGACGTCGGCGGCGCCGTCGACGACGGCTTGGAGGGCTGCGGTGTAGGACCCGTAGAAAGTCTCGCTGAGAAAGAAGTGCTCGACGACGTGGCGCTTGGCCCGCAGGTGAGCCTTGGGGAGCAGGTGTCCGGCGACGGACTGGGGATCGACCCACGCCGCGCGCAGGGTTCGAGGCGTGAGTTTCACCCGTGCCGGGCGCTGCACCACGAAGGCGCTGGCGTAGGTGCTGCAGCCGCGACGCACTACGCGTGCGATGATCGGGACGCCTTGGGGCTCGACCTGGGCGCAGACAAAAGGGGGAGCGTGGGCGCAGTCGAGGGCCCCAGAGAGCAGGGCCTGCCGAAGGGCGTCGTAATCGCGGGTAACGACGACGTCGACCTCTTGGTTTAGGCCTGCCTGCAGAGCCGCCCGCAGAGCTCGTGTCTGGTCGACAAGGCGTTCGATGCCCAACGAGGGAGGCAGGCCGAAGCGCAACATCAACATCGGCCCTTCAAGCCAGCAGTCTCCCGCGCACCAACAGCTTGTCGATGGCCAGGCGTTGATCGGGGCTCACGTCGGTGAAGCGCACCGCCATCCCCGGCGTGCGATCGAAGTGGTTGTCGAGGTCGTATTCGGCCTTGCGCACGACGACGCCCTCGAGCTCGAACATGCCGTCTTCGTCGGCGACCAGGGGGACCAGGCGGACCACCGTGTTGGGCTCTAGAGGCATCACCGTCTCGATGAACACCCCCGACTCGCTCATGTCAGCGACCGGGCCGCTCATGAAGCTCTGGCCGTCGTCGTAGACGATCTGCAGCTTGAGCTGGAACCGCGGTTTGCGTTCGACCGACGCCATACTTCCCTCTTCTCGCTGTCTGGTGCCGTCGCCCCGTGCTCGTGTGTCAGCGCGTGGTGACCTCGCTCAGACGACCCCGCCCCCGAGCGGTCAATTTGTAGCGCTTGCTGCGCCCGTCGGGAACCGTCTCTTCGAACAGCTCGTTTTCGTCCCGAAACGCCCGCGCGATGTTGGTCGAAAAAACCTCGAGTCCAGCGACAGTGGACAGCAGGGCGCTGGCATCGGCGGCCGTGAGACCCTGGGCGCTGCCGGCGGCTTCGGCGGCTCCGACGCTCCACAGCACCCGCGCCAGGGTCTTTTTTCCGTCCAAGGCCGCGCCCTCGGCGACGACGGCGCCGCCGTGATCGCTGAGGTAGGTCTGGATGGCGCGCGCCCGTGGCGAGTCGAAGTCGGAGCCCTTGCGGTCGACGCTGCCCTTGCGACTGTCGGACTTCTTCTTGGGTGCTTTGGCGGCTGGGGACTCGCGCTTTTCAGCGCCGGTCGTGCCTTTGGGTTTGGGCGCTTTGGGGGCCGACGTCTTGGGCTTGGGCGCAGATGTGCGGGGTGGCTTCTGCTGGTCGACGGGCCTGGGAACCGCGGGCACCTCCGCACCGGTGTCGCTGTCGGTGTAGGTGCGCTGGGCGTTGTCGAGATCCGCGGAGTGCGGCGGGGTCGTCTCGACCAGAGGGGGCCACGACGACGGCGGCTGGGGTTCTTTGCCCAGGGCGTGGTCGACTTTGGCCCGAACGGCGTCGACGGCATCGAGGGTGCGAAACACCGCGTCGAGGATGCGATGAACGATCATCGGGGCGACCTCCGGCGAGCGCGTTGCCACGACGCGACGCAGCAGACAAGGCGGAGGTGGGTTCCGCTGCGAGACGCCCGTTGCGCGAAATGCCCCGGTGCGTCAGGGCGCCCCACCTGAGGACCTTCGCCATGCCCTGCTCCGCCGTCCGTTTTCTGCGCTGTGCTCACGTCGGCCCCACGACGACGTTCCCGGCCACCCGCGGTCTTTCCAAACGCGCCCGCCTGTTCAAGGGCAACATTGCAAAAGTGCAGTGCGCGCAGATCGTCTCTATCAATACATGCTTGATCGCCAAGCTCCGGACCAGGGCCGATTCCGCCGGCAGCGCCGGGCTCACCTCCAGCAGTCGCCGACGTCGACGTGGACGGGTTGATCTCCTTTTCACGAGCCGAGGACACGCGGGGACGCGGGCCCTCGGGACTCACACGTGATTCTGCAGATTTCAGGAGCAAAAATGCGCACTCATTCCTCGGCCGCTTTGGGTGCCTTCTCGCTGACGCGGAAGCGGGCAGCCACAGGGAAAGCGCCCTGCGCGCCGACTGTCGGCACGGTCCTTCTTCTTCTGGCGGCGGCCGCCTCGCCGGCTGTCGCCCACGACGGGCACGAGCGCCATTTTCCGGCCGAGCGCCTCGAACCCGGCGTCGACAAGGAAGCGATCATCAACACCAGTTGGGCCAGCGTGCCCGAGCACCTCGCTTGGGATGCGGCGATGTTGCTGGGCTACTCCAACGATCCCCTCTTCACCTATGCGGTGTCGCCGGGTGGACAGCCCCTCGATCGCGAAAACGTCCTCGTCGAAAACCGCCTCACCGGCCACCTCACGGGCGCGTTGGCTTTGTTCGATTGGATCCAGGTCGGGCTGGAAGTCCCCGTGCTGCTCTACCAACAACGCGACGAAGGCAACGTTCCCGCCGACGACGTGGGTGAGCTGGGTGTGTCGGGCATGGGCGACCTGCGCCTGTATCCCAAAGCGCGCGTGATCCGCCAACGCGATGGCGCGCCCCTCGACATCGGCGTGCAAATCCCCCTCTCGCTGCCGACCGGACAGTTCTCCGACTACTTCGGCGAGGAGGGCTTCACCGTCTCGCCGACCATCCTGGCGTCGCGGGCGTGGGACTTCGGCGGCGGCACCCTGCGCCTGGCGGGCAATCTCGGCACGCGCTTCCGCAGCCAGGACGCGCGCTTGTCCGACGAAGAAAACGTGGCCACCACCGAGCTCCTGGCCCGCGTCGGCGTCGGCTACGTCGTCGAGATCGCCGAGGGTCACCCCACAGAGATCGCGTTGGGCCTGGCCACCGCCACCGAGGTCGCCGGCTTCTTCGAGGAGATCCCCGTCCGAAACCCCTCCGAGATCCTCGGTGAGGTCGACTACACCATCACCGGACCCCTGAGCGCCTTCGTCGGCGGCGCCGTCGGCGTCGTCGCTGGCGCCGGCGGCCCGGACTTCCGCGCCTTTGGTGGCGTGCGCTTCGCCTCGCGTTCGCCCGCCGACAAAGATGGCGATGGCATCCTCGACAAGCTCGACAAATGCGTCGAGCGACCCGAAAACAAAAACGGCTTCGAGGACGAAGACGGCTGCCCCGACGTCGACGACACCGACGGCGACGGCAACCGCGACGACACCGACAAATGCGTCCACGAAGCCGAGGACAAAGATGGCTTCGAAGACGGCGACGGCTGCCCCGACAACGACCACGACCACGACGGCATCGCCAACGACGACGACAAGTGCATCGACCAACCCGAAGACAAAGACGGCTTCGAAGACGACGACGGCTGCCCCGAAGACGACAACGACAAAGACGGCGTCAGCGACACCGCCGACAAGTGCCAAGGCGTCCCCGAGGACAAAGATGGCTTCGCCGATGAAGATGGCTGCCCCGACGACGACAACGACGCCGACGGCCTCCTCGACAAAGAGGATCACTGCCCCCTCGAAGCCGGCCCCAAGGAGAACAAGGGCTGCCCCGACCCCGACCGCGACGGCGACACCGTGGTCGATCGCCTGGACAACTGCCCCGACGAGAAGGGCGACCCGGCCAACGCCGGCTGCGTCGTGAAGCAGCTGGTGGTGCTCAAAGCCGA
This sequence comes from Myxococcales bacterium, assembly GCA_023248635.1. GTDB lineage: Bacteria > Myxococcota > UBA727 > UBA727 > VGSZ01 > VGSZ01. Next base: position 74,164 of record JAHFED010000004.1, on the reverse strand, counting down.
GAAAATCGAGATCCTTGACAAGGTGTTCTTCAAGACCGGCAAAGATGTTATTGAGAAGAAGTCCTTCCCACTGCTCGATAATATTGTTTCGGTGCTGAAGTCGCACCCAGAGATCAAGCACATCCGCGTCGAGGGCCACACCGACAACGTCGGCACAGCCGAGACCAACAAGGATCTTTCCGATCGACGCGCGAAGAGCGTTGCGGTGTACTTGACCGGCAAAGGCGTCGATCCTTCGCGTGTTGTGGGTGTGGGTTTTGGTGCTGAGAAACCGATTGCGGACAATGCGACTGAGGATGGTAAAGCGCAGAATCGCCGCGTTGATTTTGTGATCGTGCAGGATTGAGCGCGGGAAAACCTCCTGGGAAGGACGACGCCGACCCATGCCCGCCGCGGCCGCTCGTCGCCTTCGCCATGCTGCTGTGGGGCGGCTTTCTGTTTGCGCTCGTGGTGAGCGCGACCTGGCTGCTCCACCTCGTCGGCGACGGCGCGCACGTCGACGGTGGCGATCAGATCCGTGAGCCTTTGTGGGGCCACCGCCTCAACGCCTGGACGGAGGGGCTGTTCACCCTCGCCTTTGTCTTGCTGCTGCTCTTGGCCATCGCCATCGCTGCGCTGGTCTTGCAGGCGGCGCTCTCGGCGTGGGGTGGGCGCGGCCGCGCCGCGGCCACCCGTGCACAGGGGCTCCTCGCTCTGCTCTCGGCGTCCACCTTCTTCGCCCTCGCAAGCGCGCCCATCGCCGGCAGGGGCGACGCGCAGCTGACGCGCCTCGGACAGAGCAGCTTTGGCGAGTTTCTCGCCTCGATGACCGAGGCGGTGCCCATGGTGTTCATCGCGCTGCTCTTGGTCGTGGGCGTCTTCGCCGGCTTCAGTCTGATGAGCCGCTTCGTCAGGGACCCAGGCATCGGGAGCCTGGTGCTGGCGCTGCTGATGTCGCTGGCTCTCGTCTTCGCCGTTGGCGCCGGGCTGGTCGCGCTCGTCGAGGCGGTGCGGGCCCGCGCAGCCGGGCTCTGGCCGCTGGCCCTTGAATATGTCGCGCTGGCAGCACTCTCGGCCGTGGTCGCGCTGCCGCTGCTGGGCAAAGACCGCCGCCGCAACGTGCCGGTGCGTTGATCGCGAGCGAAGCGCAGCGAAAGAAGTGCCGCCCACAAGGGCACGGAACATTCCGGAGCCGGGTGATGCCGTCGGAGCCGCCGACCGCATCGCCCGGACCCGGAATCATCCCGCGTCCGCTTGATGTTCGACCGCGTTCCGAGCTGGGAAAGACGCGGGATGATGCGCGTGACGCGGGCCCGCGGAACGCGGAGTTGGCCCACCGTCCGGCTCCGCGCCGCTGAACGAGACCACTCCGCGGTCGAAGTTCAGCGAGATCGGGGATCAGATGCGTTCGACGAACCAGTAGACGCCAGCGACGACGACAGCGGCGCTAAGCAGCCACATCAGTTGTTGGGCGCGCTTGGGGCTGAGGCGTCGGCGCAAAAAGAGCAGCAGGGGACACAGAGCCAGCACCACCGCCAATTGGCCGAGCTCGACGCCGACGTTGAACAGGGCGAGGGCGGGGACGACGGCGCCTTTGGGCAGTCCGATCTCGGCGAGGGCCCCCGCGAAGCCGAAGCCGTGCACCAGGCCGAAAGGCAAGGTCATGCGCCAGCGACTGGCGATGTCCGTCGAGGCAAAGAGGCTCTCGATGCCGACGAAGACGATGGACGCAGCGATCAAGGGCTCGATCAACGACGGCGACAGCGTCACCTTGCCTGTCGCTGCCAGGCCCAAGGTCACCGAGTGGGCCAGGGTAAAGGCGGTGACGACTCTGATCAGAGAGGTCCAACGGCCCGCGCGGAGCAAGACGATCAAGATGCCCGCCAGAAACACCAGGTGATCGAAGCCCAGCAAAATGTGCTCGAGACCGAGCAGCAGATACGCGCCCACCGGCGGCGCGCTGGCGGAGCTCGTCAAGATGAACTCGGGAGCCGCAGCGAAGGCGACGATGTCGGCCTCACCGCCGTGGGCACTCACATGGCCCAAGTGCCTGTGCCCGGGGCCGAGACGATCGAAGAGGCGAAAGTCGACGACGACGTCGCTGCCGCCGGCAGGACAGGAGACCCGCAGCGCCAGCGCCAAGCCGTCGCCTTCGACGAGCGCGGCAGACTGCAGCCCGGCGACGCACGGGGTCTCACCCCGACGAAAGAGCAGGGTCTGGACCAGGCCGGACAGCGCGGGGCGAGCAGCCGCCAGCTCGAGTGTGGTGATGGTGCCGTCGGCGTCGCTGTCGAGACCAGGCAACAGGGACGAGAGCTCGGGGCGGGCAAAGGTGAGCTCGACGTCGACGTCGCTGTCGTCGACGACGTACACGCCACGCGAGAGCCCCACGGTGTGGGCTGGGCACAAGAGCAGCACAAAGAGGAGAGGTGCCATGTCGGTGATCGTCGGGAGGCGGAGGTTCGGCGCTCAGGGTGGACAATGAAAAGCGGGTCGAGCGAGGCGCCAGGTTAGATTGGCGACAGACATGGCAGCATCGGTGACCGAAAAAAAGATCGCCATCCACATCGTCGCCTACAACGCGGTCCGATCGCTGCGGCGCGTTCTCGATCGCATTCCGCCGACGACCTGGGCCCGCGTGAGCGAGGTGTTCGTCTTTGATGACAGCAGCGACGACGACACCTTCTTGGTGGGCCTCGGCTACAAGAACCACCACGACCGCCCCAAGTTGAGCGTGTTTCGCAACGCGTCCAACCGCGGCTACGGCGGCAACCAGAAGCTCGGTTACCAACTCGCCATCGAGCGCGGCTACGACATCGTCGCGCTGCTGCATGGCGATGGCCAATACGCGCCCGAGCTGTTGCCTGAGCTCATCGCGCCCGTCGAGCAGGGCAGTGCCGACGCCGTCTTCGGCTCGCGGATGCTGGCCACCGGCGCAGCCCTTCGCGGCGGGATGCCGCTGTATAAATTTGTCGGCAACAAGATCTTGACCGGCTTTGAGAACATGATGCTGGGCGCCAATCTCAGCGAATTCCACTCTGGATACCGCGTCTATTCCGTCGACGCTCTCAAGCGGATTCCCTTCCATAAAAACACTGATCAATTCCATTTCGACACTCAGATCATCATTCAACTCCTTGCCGCCGGCATGAAGATCAAAGAGCTGCCGATCCCGACCTACTACGGCGACGAGATTTCGCACGTGAACGGCATGCGCTACGCCCGCGACGTCGTCGACAGCGTCGTTGATTACAAGCTGCACAGCTTGGGGGCTCGCAGCAGCGCGCGCTATCAGGTCCAGCCGCGCTACACGATGAAACTGGGCGATCGCAGCTCGCACCGCCAGCTCCTCGACCTGTGTGGCCACGAAGCAAAACGCATCCTCGACGTCGGCTGCGGCGACGGCGGCTTGGCCAACGCGCTGGTCGCGCGTCGTCACGAGGTGACCGGCGTCGACCTCGAGGCCCCGCGCCCGTCGCCATCGTCCTTCGAATTCATTGCCGGCGACGTCAGCGCCGGCATCCCCGTCGACCTCGCGCGTCGCTTCGACATCGTCTTGCTCGCCGACGTGCTCGAGCATGTCGCCGACCCCCAGGCGTTGCTGCGCGATGCCGCCTCCCGGCTCGACGACGACGGCGTCCTGTTGGTGAGCTTGCCCAACACCGTGCATTGGTCGGTGCGGGCCCAGGTGCTCGCGGGCTCTTTTGATTACACCGACCGCGGAATTCTCGACCGCGGTCATCTGCGCCTGTTCACGCACAAGAGTGCCCTGCAGCTCTTCGACGACGCGGGGCTGACCTGCATCGAGCACCACACGACGACGACGCCCTGGGAGCGCGTGCTGGGTGGCGCCGGCAACCTCGCAACGCGCGCGCTGGAGCACACCGACGGCGTCCTCGGGGGTTGGGCACCCAACCTGTTCGCCTATCAGAACCTGTACCGCCTGCAGCGCAACGAACGAGCGGCGGAGGAGAGCCGCGGAGCGCCCCGGTCCCGCAGATGAAAGTATCCTCGACCCAGGCCAACCTGACCTTCGCCGGCGCCGGCGTCGCCCTCGTCGTCTATGCCGTTATCGTCCGCGCACTTCTCGCCGTATCATCAGATTTATGGATCGATGAAGCGTTTTCATTTTTATACGGATTTGAATCGCTTCCAGTTCTAATCAAAACAATTCAGAAAGAAGCACATCCGCCGCTGTATTATGTGTTGATCCGCGCGGCCTTCGGCATCTGGCCTGCGAGCGCGCTCGTGCTGCGTGGACTGTCCATCGTGATGGCCGTCGGGTTGATCGCATCGATTTTGATCGGGCCGGTGGGCGAGCTCTCGCGCCCAGCACGCGTGTCGGCGGCCGCGCTGCTCTCAACCCATCCCTTCGCCGTGTACTACGGTGCCGAGGGCCGGCCCTACGCGACGCAGTGGCTGCTGGCCTTTTGGATCGTGCAGTGCCTGCTGCGCGGAAGAACGTGTCGCTGGTCCGTCGTCGCCGCCGCGGTCTTTCAGCTGGCCGCTCTCTATCTCCACAATTTCGGCGCGCTGCTGCTGCCACTGTGGGGGCTCGCCCTAATGGCACCGGAGCTGCGCTCCCGAGGTCGGCGCGACCTGGCCCTGGGGCTCGCCGTCGTCCTCGCCGGCTGGGCGCCCTGGGTGCTCGTCGTCGTGCCGGGTCAGGTGCGCGTGCTGGCGGCGGAGGGCGGGTTCATCTCGACGAACTGGCAGAGCCTCGGGCCCAGCGGCGAGCTGGCCGCAACGACGGCGGCGTTGTTCAATGTGCCGCCCTTTCCGGCCTATCTGCGCAGCTTGGCGGGGGTTCCAGCGCACATGGGCGCGTGGGCCGCGGCGCTGGTTGCTGCGGGCCTCGTCGCCGCCGCGCTCGTCGATGGCTGGCGGCGGCGCTCCTTCGCGGTGCTCGTGCACGTCGCTGCCGTCGTCGTCTTGATCGCAGCGCCCTTCGTCGCCACCTTCGTGAGCCCGATGTACTTGGCCGGTCGCTACGAAATGACGGCCCTGGTCCCGCTTGCGCTGCTCGTCGCGGCTGGTGCCGACGTCGTGGCAACCCGGCTCGCGCCGGTCCTTCATCTCGAGGCGAGCTTGGCGGTGACCGGCCTGGGCGCGCTCGTGGTGCTCAGCGCAGGGGTGTCCACACAGGCCATGGTCGACGAAGAGCCCTACCACCACTACCGCCCCATCGCCGCCGCGGTCATCGCCGGAGTGGACCCCGAGGCGCCAGTCGTCGTCTTCGGCCTCGACTACGGCCCCATGAAAGCCGCTCTGATCGCCAGCGGCGGCGACGGCAAGCGCGTGCGCGCTTTTCCCGTCGACATCGAAGCCCACCCCGGCAACTGGGATTCCGAATCGAAGCAGGCACACGTCGCCGACGAGGCCCGGGCCCTGGTGCTCGAGCACGGCCCGCGCATGGTCTTGGTGCTGCCGAACGAGGTCACCTCGGGCGGACGCCAGCAGGCTCTCGACGCGTTGCTGGGCACGCTGTCGGCGGCGCATCTGACGACGGAGCCCGTCGCCGCCAGCAGCCGCGTCACCGCCCTGCGACTCCGAGCAGGCAGCGAAAGCACCTCACGAGAATGAACTTGCTCTGGGCGTGCGAACCGCGCCTGCTCGCACGCCAACCCAAAACAAAGGGCGCGTGTTCGCACGCGCCCTTCGCAGTTGCTGGTGACCCCAGGGAGAATCGAACTCCCGTTTGGAACGTGAGAGGCTCCCGTCCTAACCGCTAGACGATGGGGCCATCGTCGCAGTGAATTCGTAGCAGAGGCGCCTTCGCTGTCAACGCCGACGTCGCTGGGTCAGCGGGGCGCGGGGATGCCGGAGACGCCCTCCTGGCCAAAGCGGTTCCCCTCGAAGATCTGCTCCAGGAGCGTGTCGATCTGTTTGACCATGCGCTGGGCCGTGTCGCCGCCGGTGGCCGCAAAGGCCGCGCGCAGATCGTTGAGGTTGCGCAGCTGGGTGAAGAGCTGGATGTCGCTGAGCTCGCCACCCTGGGTGAGAGTCTTGTTCACGAGGTTGAGCTCAGAGACGAGTCGGTCGATGTCGGCGGTGGCGACCATGGGTCGGTCGTCGGGGTGCTCGGCATAGTATTGCGCGATCACCGGTTCGACGACGTCGTCTAGGATTTCTCGCTGGTCGAGGTTGTTCCAGGTGTGTCTCAAGATGAAGAGATCGCCCTCGTGCGTGCGCGTACGCCCGTCGAGGAAGGCCGATGCCGCGAACATTTTCAGCAGGCGGACAACCCGTCGATCAGACAACGAGATTCCTTCGCCGCGCAACTGAAAACACAATCCCTTATAAGTCGCGAGGAATTCCTCGGGGAATTCTACCTTGTCGAGCAGCGAGCGTCGGCAGGTGTGGAGATCGGCCGCCGAGAGCAGCGTCTTCGTCGACGCCAGCGGCAGCGGTGGGGGCACGGCGACCCCAGTGCCGGCGAGCTGGTGCAGCTGTTGTTGGGCCAGCCGGGCGGCGGAGGCTTCGGCGAGCTCGTCGCGCGAGGAGGCGCGTTCGAGGGCCAGGCCTTTGGTCATCAATTCGTGGAAGTGGTAGCTGTCGAGGTTGTCGGAGTGCACCCGCAACAAGAACCGGTCGAAGATGGCGTCGAGGTTGTCGGAGCTCGGGACCTCGTTGCTGGCGGCGAAGAGCGAGATCAGCGGGACGCGCACCACGGTGCTGCCATTGTTGAAGCGGCGCTCGTTCAAGAGGGTGAGCAGGGAGTTCAGGATCGCCGAGTTGGCCTTGAAGGCCTCGTCGAGGAACACGATCTCGGCTTCGGGCAACATCCCCGTCGTCACCCGGCGGTAGGTTCCCTGACGGAAGCCCTGGATGTCCACGGGCCCAAAGAGCTCGTTGGGCTCGGAGAAGCGCGTGAGCAGGTACTCGAAGTACTTGGCATCGATGAGCTTGGCGAAGCTGCGGATGACCGCCGACTTGGCCGTTCCCGGCGGCCCGATCAGCACCATGTGCTCGCCCGCGATGGCGGCGACGACCATCAGACGGATGATCTCTTCTTTCGCGAGGAATTTCTGCTCGAGCTCTCGACGAACAGCATCAAATCGCGGCTTCAAGGGATGAGACATACGGCCCGGTTTCTAGCCTGAACGTCGTCGTCGCGTCGAACCGTTCTTTGCCCCAGACCGTTGTCGCGTCGACGACGGCGCCGATCATCCCAAGGTGATCGTGATTTCGGGGCTTCATCGCGAGCGGAACGCAGCGGAAAAGTGCGCCAGCAAGGAGCCCGAATCATGGACCCGCAGGCGGCCCATCGGTGCGCACGGGCCAAGGAATCTCGAGGATCTCGCGAAAATCGATTCCCTTCTGTGGTCCCATGTTGATCACCTGCACCTCGGCGCGACGATCCGCAAATCGCCACTCGTCGCGCACGAGTACCATCCGCTCGAAGGGCTTGGTCAGGGGGTCGTCGTCTTCGACAGGACGGCTGGCGCTCTGCTTCGTCGGCGGACCCAGCTCGGTCTCCAGGCGCGCCGTCGTCGTCTTCCACTGCTCGAGGGTCGCCTGCTCGCTGAAGTAACGGCGCCAGACGCCCACGTAACGCAGCGGCAGAGCAGCGCCATCGAAGATGGCCATCACCGTTGCCTGGCGCGCGGGCCCCCGATCGATCCCGTCGCCGAGCTTGACGAGGTCGGCGTCGTAGCAGGCCATGCGCACTTGGGGATTTCGCTCTTTCTTTGAATGATAATTCGCACGAGATGCACCACTTACTGCATCTGGATCTTGTCCTTCGTCTTCGGCTTGTTTCATTTTGGCCTGGGTCTCTTGCCGACCTTTTTCCATCAACGCGCGCATGGAGGTGTCGCTGCACGACAAGCCGTGGGCGGCGGACCAGGCATTGAATTCCGGCAGCGTCGTCGTCCCTGGCGTGAGCCCCAGCAGCCTCGCCGTTGGCGGCGCCCGGGCCCCTGCGGGCACATCGATGAACTCCGGAAATACATCTCGGGTGCGATCCCACACTTGGAAACGGTGGTACGCCCAAGCAGAGGCGCCGAGCAACAGCAGCATTCCTACAATTTTTTTCGGGCGTACCAACGACGAAAACATCGATACTTTGATCGCGCGCTTCATGCCAGCTCTCCACACCCGTGACCCAAAGAAAGAAGCCCCGATCCCAAGACCGGGGCTCCCTTGCTACGCCGGTGGAGCCTCAGCTCACGGCGCATCCGGGTCGTCGTCGGGGTCGAAGGCCGCGCACGCCGTCGTCTCGGTGGCGTCGTCGGCGAGCTCGATGATGTCCTTGCAAATCTGGCTGCCTGTCAGCACACCGGCGATGGTCGTGATGTCATCGGGCAAGACGCCCAGCGCCGTGAGGGCATCCACAAGGTGGAGATCGAGGCTCTCGTACTCGGCGTCGGTGATCCCGAGCCCCGTGTGGATGTCGAGCATGCTCTGGCATTGGTTGGTGCCGTCGACCTGGGTCTCGGCAAGGCCGTTGGACTCGAAATAGACGTCGGGTCCGCCGGTCGCCTCTGCGAGCTGCCGCTGCAAACACTCCGTCAGCCGGGTGACATCGTCGGCGCTGAAGGCGGCGAAGAAGCCGTTGATCGACGCGTCAGCGAGCACGCGGGCCAAGAAGCAGTCCTGGTTGCCCCCCGTGGCCGGATCGCAGTCTTCGCCGTTCAACGCGGTATTGATGCCGTCTTTGCCGCCGAGGCGGAGGTAGATGGTCTCGTTGTTCAAGGGGTGCTCGACGATGTCGTCGTGCAAGCCGCCCAGCGCCGTGAGGATGGTGGTCTGGGTCGGCTGATCGACGAAATTCGACTCCATGGCGCCGCTGAGATCACCGACGAGGAAGGTGAATTGATCTTCGGAGACACCGAGCCCCGCGTGGATGCTCACCATGTCCCGACAGAGGATCGGCGTGAGGTTGGTGACGTCGTAAACGTCATTGGCTGAGGCCTCCGCCCCGCCGGCATAGTTGGCGCCCGCGACGCCCAGCACCGTCGCGACCTGGTGCACGAGGCAGTTCTGCAGGCGGTTCGCGTCGAGGGACTCGTTCGAGAAGAATCCATTGGTCGATGTGTTCGCCGCCGTGTTGCCGATGAAGTCGGTGACGACGGCGCGCAGCAAGACGACGGTGGCGTCGGTGGCATCAATGGTGCTGGCTTCTCCTTCACCCTCTCCTTCACCCTCTCCTTCGCCCTCTCCTTCTCCTTCTCCTTCTCCTTCTTCTCCCTCCCCCTCGGCCGGCGGTGGCGGCTCGCAGCCTGCCGCTGTCAGCCCCAAGCCCAGCAATGCGGTTGCGACCAGACCAATTGCAAATCTCTTCATGAGTTCAGACCTCTCGAGGTTCGAGCACCAGGGGTGTGGGGACCAGGAAAGTCCGCACATCGGCGGTACGATGCCACGGGTCCCCCCGATCGACGCAACCAGTCCCGTGAACATCACGACGGGCCGTATGCCTCAACGCTACGCTTGGGCCCCGCCACGAACCGAGATGAAGCCCACCGGGTCTACGCCCAGACGTGCGTAGGTCTCTTCCCAGCGCTCGGGCACCGGCACGTCGAAGAGGAGCTCGGCGTCGAAAGGGGCATGCAACCAACTGCCGCGGCCCAGCTCGTTCTCCAGCTGCTCGGGGGCCCAGCCCGCGTAGCCCAACAGCAGGTCAAAGCGTCCGGGCAGGCGACCCTGGGCGGCACTCTCGAGCACCTCTCGCGACGGCGACACCGAGATGGTCTCGCTCACCTCGATCCCCGGTCCCAGCGGCTCGCCCGAGCGGTGCTCGTACAAGACGAAGCCGGAGAAACCCGAAACGGGGCCGCCGATCAACACCTGCCGATCCCCGATCATGGGGGCGATCTCGAGCTCCTTCAGCAAGGTGTGCAGCATCATCTCGCTGGCGCGGTTGACGATGAAGCCCATGGACCCCGCTGGCTCGTGGGCCGCCAACAACACCAGGGTCTTGTCGAAATTCGGATCCGCCAGCGGTGGCGGCGCGAGCAAGAAGCCGGGGGCGAGCCTGTCGGTGGCCATGGCCCACCCTATCCCGTCTGGGGCTCAACGACGACGATGGCGGGCCCAGAGCGAGACGGGGATGGCGTTGGCCGACGCGATCTGCCGGTACACCTCGACCGAGGGGCGGGGGGTGCGTGCCCCGCCGTTTTTGTAGTCGACCTTCAGCAAGCCAAAGCGGGGATCGAAGCCCTCGGACCACTCGAAATTGTCCAAGAGCGACCAGAAGAAAAAGCCGCGGACGTCGGCGCCTTCTTCGATGGCCTGCCACATGGCCCGGGCGTGGCGCACGATGAACCCCTGGCGGCGGACGTCGTCGTCGTGGTTGTCGGCGATGCCGTTTTCGAGGATGTAGAGGGGCTTGCGGTAGCGCCGGTGAAAACGCACGAGCTCGGGCGTGAAGCTGGTTTCGTCGATGGCCCAGCCGAGGTCGTTCTTCTCTTCGCCCGGCTCGTTCTCGTCGTGCTTAATGATGCTGAACTTCCCCGGCAACTCGGCCTTCACATAGAAACGGCCGTAATAGTTGAGGCCGATGTAGTCCGCGGTGCCCGCCAGGCCAGGGATGCTCAGGCTGCGGCCGGTCAAGGTCCCACTCAGGGTGCCGGTGTCGATGGCATCCGTGAAGTCGAGCATGAAGGCCTGGTCAACGAGCAGCGCCGTCAAGCCGTCGAGGGGCCACCACTTCCGCCAGGGGATGAAGTGGCGGATGTGGTGGGCGATGCCGACCTGGGCTGTGCCGTCGACGCTCTTGATCTCCTGCCAGGCCACCGCGTGCATGCGCAGCAGCTGGACGACGACGTCGAACACGTCTTTGGGGCCGCCGGGTCTTTTTTCGCCGGGGGGAAACACGCCGTCGAGGTAGCCAAGATAGGCCCACACCATCGGCTCATTGAGCGTGCACCAGTACTTGATCCTCGGTCCGAAATTTTTCACCACAGCGCGGGTGAAGACGGCGAAGGCGTCGACGGCGTCTTCGCGCTCGAGTCCCCTCTTGCCGGCGGCGTCGGGTGCCTCCCACAGCCATTGGGGGCTGGCGAAATGGAAGAGGGTCACGAAGGGCTGCAGGCCGTTGTTGTCGAGCTCGTCGAAGATGGCGGCGTAGAAGGCGACGCCGGCGGGGTCTGCTTCGCTCATGCCGGGGCGCGGAAACAAGCGCGCCCAGGAGATGCTGAAGCGGTGGGCGTTGTGGCCCATGGCCTTGCAGGCCGCGAGGTCGCTGGCGTAGTGCGCGTCGAAGTCGGTCTTTCTATCGATCCATTCCGCCGGAACAGAGCCGAATCCTGCAATATGACCCGGCGAGACGTTGCCGTCGGCGCGGCGATCCTGCTTGCCCTCGCGGTGGGCGCGTCGCTCGAAGGCGGTCCAATCGTCGTTTTGGGCCCTTTCGATCTGGTGATCCGAGGTGGCCGCCCCCCAGAAAAACCCCGGGGGGAAGGCAAAGGGGCCGTTGCCGCCGAAGGCCGTGATCCGCCGTCTTTGGGGCAGCCGCGAGAGGAGATCGGCAAAGACGACGACGACGGCGCAGAGGCCAGCCAGGCTGAAAAGGACGTTCACGGCGGCAGAGTGGTCGTTTCCTGGGAGGGTGTGCAAGCGAAGTTGTTCCTGCTTTGGGGGCCAGGCGCCGGCGAGGAGGGCGACGGTTTGCGCCGTCCAGCCCGGATTTGCGCGGCCGCCTCGGGTTCGGTGTAGAACCCGGATCGGGTTTTTCTCCTCGAGGTTTGTTGCATGGCCAAGCGGGTCCTGATCGTCGACGACGCCGTGTTCATGCGGGACATGATCAAGGACATCTTCTCCGGCGGAGAATTCGAGATCGTGGGCGAGGCCGTGCACGGCGTTGAAGCGGTCGACAAATACAAAGAGCTCCGCCCCGACCTCGTCACGATGGACATCGTCATGCCCTTCAAGAGCGGCATCGAGGCCACCAAGGAGATCCTCTCCTTCGACGACAAAGCCTGCATCGTCATGTGCTCGGCCCTGGGGCAGGAGTCGCTGGTGATGGAAGCCATCGAAGCCGGCGCCGTGGATTTCATCATCAAGCCCTTCAAGGCCGAAGAGGTCCTCGACGTCGTCAACAAGGTCCTCGCCGCCCGCCGCTAGCCCTTCAGACCAGGCTGGGCGCCGGTGGCCATCGACCGCGACAAGTATCGACGTCTGTTCATCGACGAAGCCCGCGAGGGCCTTGCTCAAATTGGCAACGAGCTGGTCGAGCTGGAGTCCTCCACTCTCAAGGGGACGTCCGGCGGCGCTCCCGGGGCCCGCTTCGACGCCGTCTTTCGGCACGCCCATTCGCTCAAGGGCATGGGCGCGGCGATGGGCTACACGCGCTTCGCCGTCTTGGCCCACCGACTCGAAGACCTCGCCGATCTCGGCCGCCAGGGTCAGACCCTGCCCCAAGCCGCCTACGACCTGCTCCTGGAGGGCTGCGACGTCCTCGAGGGCTGCGTCGACGCCGTGGCCCAGGGCGCCGAGGACCCCGACGCCAAGGACCTCGCCGTGCGCGTGGCCGCCTTCGTCGAGCAGCTGCGGGGCCCGCCGACGGCGACGGCGACGATCCACCGGCCAGCGCCCACCGAGAGCGTGCTTCCGACGCCGACGAAGCCGCAGGCCGCGGCGACCAATCCAGGCCCGGCGTCGACGTCAACGCCGGCGCGTGCTTGGGGCCGCGGCAGCGTGCTCTTGCGCGTGCACATCGCCGCCGACGCCACCTTGCCCCTGGTCCGGGCCTTCGTCGTGCACCGCACCCTCGCGTCCATGCCGGGGTGGGTGGAGACCGTACCCGCGCCCGAGGCCCTGCGCCAAAAGGAGCTGCCCGAGTTCACCGCCCACCGCGTGCTCACGCTCCGTTTCCTTCCTGGCACCGACACCAGCGCCATGGTGGCAGCGGCCCGCAGCGCCCAGGGTGTCGCCGACGTCGTCGTCGAGACGGAGGCCGAGCTCGTACCTGCCGAAAAAGAAGAGAAGAAAGCAGCCGTCGACGAAGACCGCACCGTCCGGGTCCGCACGGCCCTGCTGGATGATCTGATCGACTCCGTCGGCGAAGTGCTTTTGGCGCGCTCCCGCTTGCGCGTGTTGGCGGCGCGCATGGACGAGCCCGAGCTGGTCGATCTGGTGGACGAGATCGACCGGCTCGCCCGTGAGCTTCACGGCGGCGTGGTCGCAGCCCGCATGACCCCCCTCTCGTTCATGGCCGAGCGCCTGCCCCGGGTGGTGCGCGATCTGGCGCGGCAGCAACAAAAGACCATCGATTTCACCATGATCGGCATGGACATCGAGCTCGACCGCGCCATCCTCGACGAGCTGCAGGCTCCGCTCATCCACATGCTGCGCAACGCCGTCGACCACGCTCACGAGGGCAACGTCGCCCGCGCAGCCCGTGGCCGACCCGCCATGATGAAGCTGGTGCTGCGCGCGGTGCGCGATCGCGATCGCGTGCTGCTGGAGCTGAAAGACGACGGCAAGGGCATGGATCCCGTGCGCATCAAACAAAAGGCGCTGGAAAAAGGGCTCATCGACAAAGCCCGCGCCGACGCCCTCTCACCCGAACAAGCCCTTGAGCTGGTGTGCTTGCCCGGCTTTTCCACCACCGACGAAGTCACCGAAACCTCCGGCCGCGGCGTCGGCATGGACGTTGTCAAAGCCACCCTGGAGAAGCTGGGCGGGGCCCTGCGCCTGGCGAGCGCCCCTGGACAAGGCACCACGCTCACCCTCGAGCTGCCCCTGACCGTGGCCATCATCCAAGTGCTGGTCGTCGACGTCGGCGCCACCAACGATGGCTATGTGATCCCTGTCGCACGCGTCGAACGCGCGCTGGCCGTCGAGGAAGTCGATGTCAGCAGCGCTTCTGGCCGCTCTTTCTTGCGCGTCGGCGAGGCCCTCCTGCCGCTCTTCGATCTCGCCGTCCTCTTGGGGCTGCGTCCAGCAGCCGAGTCACCCGCGCCGCCAGCTCGTTTCGGCGGCACCGCCATCCTCGTCGCTGCCGGCGCCCACCTCGTGGCCTTCCGCGTCGACCGCATCCTCGGCCAGGAGGAGGTCGTGGCCAAGCCGTTGGGCGCGCCCCTCTCGACCCTCTCCTACGTCGCCGGTGCTGCGATCCTGGCGGATGGGCGCGCGGCCTTCCTGCTCGAGCCCCAGCGCCTGCTCGACGACGACGGACTTCGCGGGGCGGGTGCGCCGACCGTCGCGCGGGTGGGGTAGCGTGAGCGCCGTGACCCCTCAGACTGCGCTTATCGTCACCGCCGGGGCCCAGGAGGCTGCGGCTGCCCTGCAGCGCCTGTTGCGGGTGCCGGTGCAGGCCGAAGGCTTCGGCGGAGCAGACGCCGGCCAGCTCGGTGTGGAGCGCTCGGCCGCCGACGTGGCGAGCAGCCACGGCCCCCGCGCCGTCGTCATCGCCTTTGAAGCTTCGGGCGGCATCTCGGGCACCTTGGCCCTCGTCATCGACGACGCCGTGGCCCAATGGTTGGCCGGCCATTTGACGGGGGCGGTGACCCTCGACGGCGACATCGGTTCCGGCGCTTTGGCGGCCCTCGCCGAGCTGGGCAACATCGTGGCGTCGGCCTTCTTGAATGGTGCGGCGCGCGTGGTGGGTCGCACCTGTCTGCCCAGCGTCCCCCGCGTGATCCATTCGTCGACGTCGGAGGCGCTCATCGCCGCGGTTAAAGCCGGCACAACCGTGCGGGTGGCGACCCTGCGCACCCAGCAGCAATGGTTCAGCGTCATCTTCACCGGATAGGAGCGCAGGGATGTGACTGCCCGCTTCCGCGTCACCAAGAAGCGACCCGGAGTGACCCATGAAGAAGGACCCAGCCATGTCGGTGAAGGAGACCGCGCTCGAAACCGCTCAGCAAGGCAAGGCGCTGCTGCTCGATCGTTGGCGCGGCTTTCGCGAGGAGTCGCCCTACTTTCAGGCCAAGGTCGGCCTCGTCGCCGCCTGGGTCGTCGTCTCCCTGCTCACGCTGCTCTTGGTGCCGCCGACGCGGGCGACCTTCGTGGTGGAACAAAAAATGATCAACTTCGGCCTCGCCGAGAAAACGACTCTGATCATCGCCAACCAGAAGGGGGGCGACCTCACCCGCGGCGTCGTCGAAGTCACCGGCACCATGATCGACTTCGACGGCAAAAAGACGCCGGGACGCTGGGCCACCAAGGTGATCGCCATTCCCCAAGGCCTGAAGACGACGTTGGCGACGGAGTCCTTCTTCGATGCCAAGGGCGGATGCCCCGGCTACCAGCTGGAGATCGAGCAGGTCGTCATCAAGGACGACGGCGACGAAGTCTGGAGCGGACCTCCCCGATCCGGCGCGAAGCGCTGATTTCGATCGACGCCGCTGCTATGTGCCGACGGTCTGTTGGCGACACAAACGAGGTCCGCGTGGAATCCCTGGTTCAGATCAAGTCGCGCCGTCACCTGGATGTGGATCGCTCGATGAAGACATCGGGGATCGCGCTCACCCCGGGCATGGAGATCTGCCAGACCGATCTTCCGCTCGATTGGTACCAAGAAGAATTCAAGCCCTACGTCGAAGAATATCTTAGACTGCCGGATCGAAAACCAGAGACGATTCTCCCGTGGATGGATCGCTACATGGTGCCGGCGCTCGATCACTTCGGTCCCAAGTTGATGCTGCTGGCCCATTACTACATGGGCGGCGAGATCGTGAAGCTGGTCGAGCGCTACGGCGGCCGCATCGCCGACTCCTACGAGTTGGCGTTGCAGGCCGAGCGCCACCCCGAAGTCGAGGTCTTCGTCGAGAGCGCGGTGCACTTCATGGCCGAGACCATCGCCATCCTGAAGCACCCCCACCAGCAGGTGTGGATCACCAATCCCAAGTCTGGCTGCACCATGGAGGCCCTGGCGAAGGAGGACATGGTACTGCCCGTGTTCGACGACTTGTATGAGCGCTATGGCGACAAGCTCATGGTCATCTGCTATATGAACACCAGCGGCCGCTTGAAGGCGTTGGCTGGACGGACCGGCGGCGCCGTCTGCACCTCTTCAAATGCTTTTACGATCATGAAGTGGGCGGTGAGCCAAGGAAAGAAGATCCTCTTCGTTCCCGACCAACACCTGGGTCGCAATTCGGGCCGCAAGGTGGGCATCACCGACGACGACACCTTCCTCTGGCCCGGCGGGTGGCAGGGGGCGCAGCAGTCGTTGGCGTCGTTGTCGGCGAAGGAAAAGGCGCGCCTCGATCAGAGCAAGCTTGTGCTCTGGGGCAGCTACTGCGGCGTGCACACCGTGTTTCAGGCGCACCATGTGACCCATTGGCAGGCCCTCGGCTACCGCGTGCTCGTGCACCCCGAATGCACCGTCGACGTCGTGGACGCCGCCGACGGCGCGGGCTCCACCAAGTTCCTGTGGGAGGCCTTGGCCAAGGCCAAGCCGGGGGACAAGCTGGCCATCGGCACCGAGGGACACTTCGTGAAAAACGCCATCGACTACGGCAAACAGCAGGGCTTCACCGTCGTCAACATGGCCGACATTCCCGGCGCCTCCCTGGGCTGCGGCTGCGCCACCATGTCGAGGAACGATCCCCCGCACCTGGTCGCGCTGCTCGATCTCTTGCGCCAGGGCAAAGCACCAGCGCTCAACCGCGTCGAAGCCGGCGACGTCGTCGACGAAGCCAGCGGACAGCGCGAGCGCCTCGATGAGGCCAGTCGCTGGGAGATCGCCAAAGACGCCCGGGCCTCCCTCGAGCGCATGATCACCTTGACCGAGGCCGCCGCCCGCTCGCCATGAACGACCTGCTGCCCGCTTCGCCGGCGTCCTTTGCCTTGACGCTCGATCAGCACGTGAGCCGCGAAGTGCGGCAGCGCGTGGTGCAGCTGCTGAAGCAGACGGCGCGGGCGCGCTGGGCCACGTGGTTGAGCGCCACAACCTCCGTCGTCGGCAATGCCGTCCTCTGGTCCATCGAGCCCGCACTCGTGATCGGCGGCGTCTACGCCGCCCTCTTTGCCTTGGGCATCGCGCCGGTGGTGTGGTCCTACCGGCGCAAAGCCTCCCAAGCAGCCGAGCTGCTCGACCAAGACAGAGACGTCGCCTTCATCGGACCCGACGGCCTCGTCTTCTTCAGCGACGACGGCTTCTTCGTCGAGAAGCGCGGGGGTTGGAAACCCTGGGGCGTGCGTGAGCCTGTGCTCCGTCGCTTCGACAGGGTCGACCACGTCGACCGCTCGCTCACGCTGTCGTCATCGTCGGGCTATGCGATGGACATCGGGGTGCCCGCGGGCTGGACTGCCGTGGACACCGAGCGCGTCCGGGCCAAGGCCGCTGCCTTCACCTGGTGATCAGTAGATGAGGCCCAGGGCGCCGAGGCTGAGGCCGGCCGCCGTTCCGAGGAGAAGGATGGAATCGCCGCGGCGAACGCGACCGTGGTGACGGCGGCGTGCAGGGCCGTGGGGATCGACACGAGCCGGTGAACAAGAGCAGCAGTCCCACCGACGACGCTGCGTGGGCTTCGTTCTTTCGGGTCAGGTGGTGCACGGTCTTTGACAGTCCTTCGCGCAAGGGGACGATGGGCGCACAGCCGAGCTCCCGTTTGGCGTTGGCGATGTCGAAGGTCTGCGCCTTGGCGAGCAGTCCGGCGCCGTAGCGGGTGACCGGCGGCTCGGGTCGGCCCGGGAGCCGCACCCGCTAGCACCCATTGGGCGTCGACGGCGGCCCCCTGACCCGCCGCGACGGCGACGGTTCAGCGAATCGCGTTTTGGGCGATGGCCAACAGGGACTTGGCCTCGAGGCTGGCGCCGCCCACCAGGGCGCCGTCGACGTCGGGCTCGGCCATCAGGATGGCAACGTTGTCGGGCTTCACCGAGCCGCCGTATTGGATGCACACCACCTCGGCCTTGGTGCCGAAGTGCTTCTTCAACAACGAGCGAATGAGAGCGTGAACCTCTTGGGCCTGCTGGGCGCTCGCGTTCTTGCCGGTGCCGATGGCCCAGACGGGCTCGTACGCCAGGGTCAGGCGGTCGGCTTCGTCGGGTCTGACCGCGGCCAAGATGGCTTCGATCTCCTCGGTGACGACGTGCTTGGTCTTGCCATTTTCGCGCTGGGACTCGGTCTCGCCGATGCAGGCGATGGGCAGCAGGCCGCCGTCGAGCACCGCGCGCACCTTCTTGGCCACGGTCTCGTCGTTGTCGGCAAAGAGCGCGCGCCGTTCGGAGTGGCCGACAATGACGTAGCTGACGCCGAGCTCCTTGAGGTGCCCCACGCTCCACTCGCCGGTGAACGCGCCCTTCTCGGCGAAGTGCACGTTCTGGGCGGCGATGGGCAGCTTTCCCGCGGCTGCTTCGACGGCGACGGCCAGGCAGGTGACGACGGGGGCGACGGCGATGCGAGCGCGATCGCGAAGAGCAGGCAAACCGGCCACCAGCTCGCGCACCTGCGCCCCGGTCGCTTCGCGGCCGTGGTGCAGTTTCCAGTTGCCGCAGACGAAGGGGATGCGGGAGTGCGCGCTCATGATCACTCCTTCTCGCGCACAATGAGGGAGAGCGCGTTGTTCTTGGCCGCCGGCACAGCCTTGAGGCCCTTGGCGTCGGCTCCCTGGGCGACGAGCGCGGCCTTGACCGCTTCCGCCTGCTGCACCGCCAAAGCTCGGTCGTCGGCGCCGGCGGAGATCCACACCTCCAAACCGGCCAGATCTTTGAGCAGGGGAGCCAGGGCCGCAACGACGGCGTCGTTGGCTTCGATGGTGCCGAGGGCGTTGCCCGGATGCTCGCAGTCCGGTAGATGGCCCCCTTTGCGTTCGACACATTTTACATTGCAGAGATCCAAGGTGTGTCCTTGGAGCTTTGCGCATTCCGCCGCGCAGCCCTTGAGCAGCTGCTGGTTGGTGCGCAGGCAGCCAGCGACGTCGGCGGGCTTGGCCCCGGGGGGCGGGGCAAAGGGGATGACGCGGCCGGCGAGGGCGACCGAGATGCTCTGCTGCAGATCGGCTGCGGGCACGGCTGGACGCTGCACTTCGCGAATCTGCGCGGCGGCCTGGCTCGCCTTGGGAAGGGCAGCGAAGGCGGCGTCGAGGGTCTGTTTGGCGTCGGCGCTGAAGACGGCGCCGCGCAGCGCGAATTTGTTGTCCTTCCACACCAGCTCGAGGCGTTTGACGTCGCCAAAGCGGGGGCGGGGCCAGGCTTCGTTGATGGCATCGGCGGCGAAGGACAAGCGGATGGTGCTGCTCTTGGCCGCAGCAGGTTTCTGCCCGGGCTTGGCCTCTGGTGCCGCGCGCGCCGAATTCTTCACCTCGCTGCTGGGAAAGAGCTTGCGCAGGGACGCTTCGATGGCCGGTCCCTCTTTGGCGTCGACGGCGTAGCCCGAGATCTGGATGCGCGCTGGATCGCCGCCGCTGAGCGAATGGATGGCCGCGATCACCGGCGCCGCGGTCTTGAGCGGGTCTTTGCCAAACCAGGCGTCGAGCAGGCCCATCTTGAAGGCGCCAAAGCCCAGGCCGACGACGAGGGCGAGGGCGACGGCGGCGCCGACGATGGCGTTTTCGGAAGTGGACTCGGACTCAGCGCGGCCTTGGCCGCCTGGCCCGAGGGCAGAGAATTCGGTGCTCATGAGAAATCTCCTGGCGACGTCGACGTCGACATGACCGGTGTCTGCTCGGCCTGCAACGGGGTGAATTCACCGACAGCGCTGCGCGTGTCGGTGAATTGTCTACAGGTTCAGCGCCTGGCGGCGAGGAATTCACCGACAGCGCTGCGCGTGTCGGTGAATTGTCTACAGGTTCATCGCCTGGCGGCGATGAATTCAAGCGTTGTCCTAACTCGGCAACGTCAGGCCTTGGCGTCGTCGACCTTGGCTCCGAGCAGGCGATCGAGCAGGGAACGGTCGCCCTGCAGGGCCGTGCGCTGCATGTAGAAACGCAGCCCGCGCTCGCCGCCCAGCTCTTCGCCGCCGCCGGCGCGCCCGGGTCCACCGTGAATGCACGAGGGCAAGACCATGCCCGGCGTCGTCGCCTGGTCGGCTACCTTCTCGCTGCCGATGAGCACGCGGCCGCTCCAGGTGGCCGCCGCGAGCACCGAGCTTTCGAGAAAGGCTTTGTCGTCGGAGTAGATGGAGCACACCAAGGTGCCCTCGCCGCGGGCCACCAGACGCGCGGCCTCGGCGGCACCGCGGTAGGGCAACAACGTCGACACGGGGCCAAAGACCTCGTGGCTGTGCACCGCTTTGCCCTTGCTCGGCTCGGGATGGCGCAAGAGCACCGGCTTCAGAAACCAACCGCCCGAGCCGGCCATGGCCTCGGCAGCGCCGCTGACGACGACGGCGCCGTCGTGCTGCAGCAGCGCGAGTCCCTTGAGGGCGTCTTTGAGCTGGTCCTCGGTGGCCAGAGGTCCCATGTCGATGCCTTCGAGGGCGGGATCGCCCACGCGTATTGCTGTGAGCTTCTCGACGAGCTCGGCCTGCAAAGCATCGATGGTCGACGTCGGCGCAAAAATGCGGCGCGTGGCCGTGCACTTCTGGCCGCTCTTTTGGGTCATCTCGGTGATCACGTGGCGCACGAACATGTGCCAGGTCGGCGATCCCACTTCGACGTCGTCACCCAGGACCGCGGCGTTGATGCTGTCGGCTTCGACGTTGAGGCGCGTGCTGCGCTCGACCACAGAGACCGAGCGCCGCAGCTTGGCTCCGGTGTCCGCCGAGCCCGTGAATGCGATGACGTCTTCGGGCAGCAAGTGATCGCAGAGGTCGCCGACGGAGCCGCACACCAACTGCAGCGCACCAGCGGGCAGCTCGGCCTTTTCGACCAGCTTCTTGACCAAGAGCCAAGCCGTCAGCGCCGTGGACGTCGCCGGCTTGGTCAGCACGGGCACGCCGGCCAAGATTGCGCTGGCGGCTTTTTCCGCGAGGCCCCAGGCGGGAAAATTGAAGGCGTTGATGTGCAAGGCGACGCCGGGACGCGTGGTCCACACGTGATAGCCGCAAAAGCGCGGTGCCCGGGTCAGGGGCTCGGCAGGACCTTCGACCAGGCAGCGTTTGTCGCCGACGCGGGCCCCAATCTCTGCGCCGAGCTTGGCGTAGAAAGCCAGGGTGCCAATGGCGCCGTCGACGTCGAATTTGGCATCGCCGCGGGTGGCCCCATTGTTTTGGGTGCTGGCAGCGACGAGCTCCTCGCGGGCCTCGTGCAGTGTGTTGCTCATCCGCTTCAAGAGAGCACCGCGCTCGGCGAAGGTGAGGGCGCGCAAGGCTGGTCCGCCGACGTCGCGGGCGTAGGCCAAGGCGGCCTGCAGATCGAGCCCGCGTGTGGAGCAAGAGGCGATGGCGGCGCCGGTGGCGGGGTTGTGCAGGGTGGCGCCGGCGCCCTCGCCTTGTTGCCATTGGCCGCACAGGTAGCTTTGGAGGGTGATCATGCTTGTCCTCGTGGTGTTGGGGGCGGCGGCGACGTCTTCCCATCGACACCAAGCCCTGACAAGACCGGGGCCATGAGCTCAGACCGCCTGCACGACTTCGCCAAGGCCGTGGTCGCTCGTCAGCAGGAAGCCGACGACGTCGACGAAGCCACCATGAAGGCCGTGGCCCGCGATCTGGGCATGTCCGACGACGATCTGCTCAAGGCCCAGGCCGAGGGTCAAGAGCGCAAACGCCTGGCCCAGACGCTGCGACAGCAAGGCCTGATCGAAGAGGTCGTCGTCGAGCTCGAGCAAGCCCATGCCTTCAATCCCCTCGACATCGAGGCCACGGTGATGCTGGCCAATGCCCTGGTGAAGCGCGGGCGCAAGACCGACAGCGAAGTCGACCTCGAACGCGCTCGGGCCCTCTGCCGCGCCGCCCTTAAGGCCGCCCCGGCCAACACCGAAGCCGCGTCGATTTTGAACGTCATCCAAAACAACCCAGCCGGCGCCCACAAGAGCGTGCCCCCCGGCCTGATCATCGGCCTGGCTGTCGCCGTCGGCGTCGTCGGCGTCGTCGTCGCCGCCCTGGCCCACCTCTTTGGCTGAGCCGCTTGCTGCGGCCCACCTGGTTGCTGCTAGGTTGCCGCCTCTCGTCGTTGCGGAGGCGTCTTGTTCTCGCCGGTGGTCGTTGCAGTTGCTCTCACTGTCGCTGCAGCCTCCGGACTGCCCCGCGATCCCCAGGCCTCTGCTCTCGTCGACGTCGAAGATCCGCCGACCTTCGCCTTGCAGGACGTGCACGCCGGGCAAAAGGGCAAGGGCTTCACGGTTTTTTCGTCGCGGGTGGGGCCCGAGGAATTCTCCTTCGAGGTCCTCGGCGTCATGCGCGGCTATCTGGGACCTGGCGAAGACCTGATCATCGTCAAGCTCGTCGGCGCTCAGATCGAGCGCACCGGGGTCATCGCGGGCATGTCTGGCAGCCCGGCCTACATCGACGGCAAATTGGTGGGCGCCGTCGGTTACCGCTTTGGCCAATTCACCAAAGACCCCATCGCCGGCATTACGCCCATCGAGAGAATGAAGACCGGCGCGGTGCAGGCCCTGCCCTCAGCACGCCACGCGTCGTCGTCGTCGTCGTCGCAGCAGCCGGTGCTGGCCGATACCCCTTGGGGGCGCGCCGAAGCCGTCGCCACGCCCTTGCTGGTCAGCGGGCTCTCCCCCATCGTCGCTGCCGCCTTTGCCTCGCGCCTCGAGGAGCGCGGGTACGGCCATCTCGTTGCCGCGGGCGCTGGTTCGTCGTCGTCGACGCCGGCCCAACCGGTGCGCTTTTACGCAGCCGGCCCCATCGCTGGCATGTTGGTCGACGGCGACTTGAGCATGGCCGGCGTCGGCACCGTCACTTGGGTGAAGGGCGATCGCTTTTTGGCCTTTGGGCATCCCTTCTTGGGCATCGGCAAGAGCGAGATGCCCGTGAGCAATGCCGAGATCGTGACCACCGTCGCCAGCGAGGCCGGGTCCTGGAAAATGGGCCAAGCCACCGCCGCCGTCGGGCGCCTCACCGACGACCGGCTGCACGCCATCGCCGGCACCATGGGCGAGCGACCGCAGACCGTGCCGGTCACGCTGCAGTTCGATCTGCACGGTCCGCGCAAAGGCAGCGACGCGCGCACCACCGACCATTTCAGCGTCATCCGCCACCCCACCGACACGCCTCTGTTCTGCGCCATCGCCATCGCCAACGCCCTGCAAAACCGCGTGGCCGTCGACGGCGGCGGCACCTTCGACGTCGTCGTCGACGTCACGTTGTCGACGGGGGATCGGATGGTGCTTCCCGCGCGCAGCGCCGACCCCCATGCCGATCCCGCGCTGCCCACTGCCTTCGCGGTGATGGCCGCGCTCTCGAACCTCACGGAAAGCGACTTCGCCGACGTCGAAGTGCGTGCGGTCTCGGTGAGCATAAAGAGCCGGCCCGAGGTCGAACAAGCCCGCATCGTGGCCACAGCGCTGGCGTCGCGGGCGCAGATCGGCAAGGCCGCCGCCGTCGACGTGCGTCTGCAAGCCTTTCAAGGTCCCGCACGGCAGGAGCGCATCGCCTTCGTGGTGCCGCGCGGGTTGACCCCCGGTGCCTATTCCCTCGTCGTCGGCGGCACTGGTGCCGCGGCCAGGATCGAGCGTGAGGGGGGTCTGCTGGCCGTGCCGACCTCGTTCAACGAGGAGCTCGCGCTGGTGCGCGGGGCTCCCCCACCGGGGTCGATGTCGGTCTACCTCGTGCGCGACGAATCGAGCCCCCGGCTCGGCGGACGCGCGTTGCCCGGGCTGCCAGCCTCGCTCGTCGAGGTCACCGGCGGCAGCGGCGGACTGCTGGGCGGTGGCGCCTTCGAGACCCGCGCAGCGCGTGTGGCGCGCACATCGAGCAGCGGCGTCATCATCGGCGAGGCCAGCGCCCGCATCACCGTGACTGCGTCGGAGGAACCGTGAGCGTCCGTGTGTTTTTCTGGCTGTTCGTCGTCGTCGTCGTCTTGGGCTCGGGGGCGCGTGCCAGCCAAACCCAGGTGCACAGCGTCGAAGGCAGCAGCGCTTTGCTCGAGGGCGACTTCGAAGGCGCCTCGGTCAGCGGCGACGGCGTGGTGCGGGCCGGGCCTGAGCAGAAGGTCGTCGTCGACGGCGTCGCGGGCGCGGTGTTGGCCCTGGCCCGGGCCGGCGATGGACAGCTCTATTTGGCCACCGCCGCCCCCGGCCGCGTGCTCAAGATCGACGGCAGCAAGACCGAAGAGGTCTTCACCTCCGACAAGCCTTTGGTCACCGCCTTATTGCCCGTCGGCAAAGACAAGCTCGTGGCCCTCACCGCTCCCGACGGCGGCGCTGAAGTGATCGATCTCGGCACCAACAAGCGCACCAGCATCGTCGCCAAAGACGTCAAGCTGCTGCTGGGTGGCGTCGTCGTCGACGACGTCGTCTACGCGGTGGGCGGCGGCGACGAGGGCGGCGTGGTCTTGCGCTTGGCCAGCGGGGCCAAGGACTTCGAGATCATCGCCACCACCACCGAGGCCCTGCGCTCGGTCGCTGCGGCCAAGGTGGGCGGCAAAGTGCGGCTGGTGGCCGGCAGCTCCGACGAAGGCATCGTCTACGACGTCGACGTCGCTGGCACGGTGGGCAAGAATGTGCGCGCCCTGCTCGATGCCACGCCCGGCGAAGTGACCACCCTGGCCATCGGCGCCGACGGCACGGTGTTCGCGGGGCTGGTCGACAGCGACGCCAAGCTGTCGAAGCAAGCCACCGCCAAGGCCAAAGACGACGCCGGCGACGACGACAAAGGAGCCAAGAAACCCGCCAAGGCGCGCAAGGTCAAAGGCGGCGAAGTGTGGCGGCTGGCGGCGTCGGGAGCTGCGCGCGTGTTGTTTTCGTCGAAGGAGCACGGTCCCTATGCGCTGGCGCTGCAGGGGTCGCGCTTGCTGGTGGGCACCGGTCCCGAGGGGCGCGTCGTCGACGTCGAAGCCAACGGGCTCAGCCGTCCCGGCGTGTGGACGCGCAGGAGCGGCAACGACGAAGTCACAGCTCTCTTGGTGGAAAAAGCGGGCGTGCTCGCTGGCACCAGCCACGCCGGCGCGGTGCTCTTCTTCGGCTCCGGCACCCTGGCCAAGGCGGCCTACCTGTCGCCGTCGCTCGACGCCGACGCCCGGGCGCGCTTTGGTCTGGCGCGGGTGCGCGTGACCAAGGGGACAGCCAAGGTCGCCCTGCGCACCGGCAACACCAAAGAGCCGGACGAAACGTGGTCGGCGTGGTCGGCGTCGGCGGCTGCGTCGATGAGCGGTGTGTCCTTGGCAGCACCAGTGGCGAGCTATGCGCAGTTGAAGGTGGAGCTGTCGGCGGGCGCCGAGGTCACGGGCCTGCACCTGGCCTACCTCGTCGACAACCGGGCGCCGGAGATCGTGTCCGTCGACGTCCTCGCTCCTGGTTGGAAGGTGATCAGCAACGCCCGCGAGCCCCCCGAGACGCGCTCGGTGACCTTCAACGACAAGCCCTTCGCCAAGTTCCTGGACCGACGCGGCGGCCAGAACCCCACCCTCGACGAGCGTCCCTACGGCAAGCAGTCCTTCGACGTCGGTTTTCGCACGGTCTATGCCTTCGTCGAAGACGCCGACAAAGATGCGCTGCGCTACCGTTTCTGGTTGGGTGCCGCCGGTCGCGAAGGGACGGTGTCGTCGTGGTCCTTGCTCGAGGATTGGTCGGAGGCTCCCTTTGCCTCCTTCGAAGCCAGCCGGCTGAAAGATGGCGACTACCGGGTCAAGATCGACGTCGACGACAGCCTCACCAATGGTGCCGCGCGCGCGCTGTCGGATGGCCGTGTCTCGCCGCCCTTCGTCGTCAGCCACCAGAGCCCACGCGCCACCGACGCGAGTGCTGTGCGCACCAAAGGCGGCGTGCGCGTGCGGCTCAAGGTCGACGCCGCCCTGCCCCTGGTCAGCGTGCGCTGCTCGGTGGGGCTTTCGCCCTGGATGCCTCTGGATCCCAGCGACGGCATCCTCGATGGCAGTGCCGAGAGCTTCGACGTCGAGCTCCCAGCCTCGGAGAGCGTGAACGCAGCCTCGTGCGAGATCTACGACGAGGCCTTGAACTTCGGGCGCCTCGACATCGCTGTGAACTAGCCGTGCGCTTCGTCTTTGCCTGGCTGGTGGTGGCGGCACTGCTGTCGGCGCTGGCGGCAGCCGAGGCCAAAAGCGCGCACCTGAGCACGGGGGCCATCGTCGCGTTTGGCGCGCTGTATGCGGCCATCCTCGCCAGTGGCGTTTCGACGTCGACGGCGCTGCGGGCGCTGCGCACGGGCCGGGTTGTGGTGGGCACCCTGGGACCGCGCTGGGGGGTGTGGCGTCAAGCCTTGGTGCCGGTGGCGCTGGCGAGCTCTCTCGCAGCCGGTTTGGCCTTCGTCGTCGACAGCTCGGGGCGGCCGGCGTTTTCGGTGTTGCTGTCGTCGTCGTGGGCGGCGGTGATCGTCGCGCGGCTGTCGGTGCGGGTGCCCAGCAGCGTGGTGCCCATTCAGCGCACAGCCTGGCGTTGGCTCGTCGTCGAAGGCGCTCTGCCTGCGGCCCTCGTCGCTGGCGTCGTCGGCGTCGTCGTCGGCGTCGTGCGCTTTGGATCGGTGGCCACTGTCTCGCCGGGGGCGTTGTCGCGCACCCTCGCGGGAACCTGCCTCTGCTACTTGCTGCTCGGGCTCTCGGGCTTCACCAAGGCCTTCCACGAGCGCAAGGCCGGCGTCGTCGTCGTCGCCCAAGGGCCCCCGCCCTCTTTGCCCGGCCCCGTGTTCGTGGGCTTGGGGATCGCGGCGGTGGTGGCGGTGCTCGGTCCCTGGGTGTTGCCCTCGATCCCCGGGCCCCAGGTGTGGATGATCAAGGGCGCCGTCGGCGTCGTCGTCGGCGGCACCCTCAGCCTGCTGGGCGCCCTCGCGGGTCGCCGGGCCGCGGTGCCGCCCGCATCTTGAGCTTCTGCTCAGAGACCGGAGCCCCCGGACAACCGGCTTGACGGGTGAAGCCCTGTGGTGTCGGGTGCTCGGACAATTTGAATGCACGCAGGGCGACCCGGGGGCGCGAGGGCGACCACGGGTCTGGGAAGCTGGTGATCATGGGAAAAAACATGCAGTCCAGCGCGGTTCCGCCACTGTAAGCAGCCGACGGGTTTCTACCTCGTCACGGCGCGTCGAGAGCCACTGGTCGCAGACGACTGGGAAGGTGACGCAGCCGGGCTGCAAGCCAGGAGACCGGCCCTGCGGGGAGCAACGAAGCCACCGCGAGAACGGGCGGCCTCGTTCGTTGAACCCCCGTGGGCAGCGCATGTCGCGCCGTCGTCGGGGAGCTCCCAGCACTGCAATCAGGGAGCTCCCATGCGGAGTGCGTCGTCGTCGTCGTGGTTGGTTCTTGGGGTCCTGGGTCTGCTGACGGGCTGTGCGGGGGGCTCCGCCGAGGGTGAAGGAGAAGGGGAGGAAGGCGAAGGCGAAGAGGGCGAAGGCGAAGCAGGCGAAGGCGAAGGAGAAGGAGAAGGAGAAGGAGAAGGAGACGAATGCTCTGGCCTTGACCCCGTGCTTGGCTCCGCGGTCTTGGCCGTCGGCTTCGTCGTCGTCGATTCCAGCGCCGCCCCCGTCGACCCGGGCAATTGGGCGGCGCTGGCCACCGTGCACCGCGACGCCGCCGGTGAAGGAGAAGGAGAAGGAGAAGGAGAAGGAGAAGACGGCAGCGTCGATGAAGTCGTCGCCTTGAACCACGATCTCTCGGTGGAATCCCTGGGGACCTGGCCGGACCTCGCCGTCTCCAACCAAGCGCCAGAGCAGTTGGCGCCACCGGACTTCAACGACGGCGACTTCGTCTCGAGCTATCTGATCGCCGACGGGGTGCACCTGGTGGCCGGCTTCACCACGGCGGTCGGGGCAGGGGAAATCACGGTGCATGCCGTCGACGCGAACACCAACGTGTTCCTGCCGGCGGTCGGCAACTTCTCGGCCGCCCGCTTCGGCGACGGCATGGTGCTCAACAGCACCACCCTGGGCAACGTCGACGACAGCAACATCTACGGCCTCGACGACCTCTTCACGCCGCAGCCGGTGGGCCTGCTGGCCTTCGCCGGCACACAGTTCTCGGCCCAGGTCGCCGTCGTCGACGACATCGTGGTGTTGGGGACCTTTGATGCCTCGACCTTCGTCAGCCGCTTCTTCGCCTTCTCGGCCGGCGAAGTCGAGGCTGCCTTCGACGGGACAGCGCTCACCGCCCCAGCGGAACCGGTGTACGAGGTCGGCGCTGCTCTCGGGGTCGCTGCTTTCGCCGACGGCCTCGCCGTCATCGAGGGGGATGAGACTTTTGCGCCGGTGCGTGTCGCCCATGTGGAGCTCTTTTTCACCGCCTTCCCCGCCGTCGGGGCCACTGCTCCAGCACCCGTGCTCGAGCTGGTCGATGCCTGCACAACGGCGAC
This sequence comes from Myxococcales bacterium, assembly GCA_023248635.1. Taxonomy (GTDB): domain Bacteria; phylum Myxococcota; class UBA727; order UBA727; family VGSZ01; genus VGSZ01. The sequence continues at coordinate 45,943 of JAHFED010000004.1, read as the reverse complement.
GGCGGTCACCTCCATCGAAGGTGATGTGCTGGTGACCTTGGTTCACCAAGACGCGCCGGCGCAGCTGGTGCGGCTGCGCAAGGAATAGCGGCGTGCCCCGCGCACCGACGTCAGGCCTGCCGTGATCGTCGTCGTCAGCCTCGTGGCCCTTGTCCTTTTGGGCGCTGGCCAGACCACCGTGAGTGAACGCCGGCCTGCCGACGTCGACGATGTGCGCTTGGAGGTGGATGTCGGTGTGGCGCCGGAGGAGGCGCTCTTGTCCGTGCCCGGGGTCGCCTTGACGCGGGAGGGCGGTCCGCTGGCGCCCGCGCGCCCGGTGGTGCGGGGCCTGTCGGGCAGCCGTCTCGACGTCAGCGTGCTGGGGCTGCCCTTTTCCGATCCTGCCGCCGGCGCCGTCGATGCTGGCTTGTTGCCCTGGGTGCTCGGCAACGTCGATGTCGATGTCGGCGCGGGGAGCGGGCTGGGGGGATCCATCGCCGTGCAAAAGCCGCTGCCCGGGGTCCAGGCCTCGGTGGTGGCCGGCGAATTGTCGACCCTCCTGGTGCAGGGACGCGCGGTGCAACCCACCCCCGCCGGCGTCGTCGGCGTCGCCGGCAGCTTGTCGTCGTCGCGGGGGGACTTCTTCTTTCGCGCCGACGACGCTTTGGGCACCGGGGCTCCGCTGCTGCGGCGCTTCAACAACGAGCAGAAACGCGCCGGGGTCGCTGCCTTCGCGACCACGCGCATCGACGACGTCACCTTGAGGGGGGCCTCTGTGATCGCGCTGCACGAAGGCGGCGTGCCCGGCTTTGCCACAGCCCCTTTCGAGACCTTGCGCGGACGCAGCCTGCTGGGGGCGGGCGGACTCGGACTGCAGTGGCGGGGCCCGCTTACCGTCGACGTCGCCGGCGCCGTGCAGGGGAGCGAGAGGGCGACGACGGCGGGCTCGTTTTCCGACGACGACGCTTCGGTGCTCTTGGGATCGCGGGTCTCTGTTCGGGCCCTGGTGCGCTCGGGCTTTTCCCTGCTGGGGGCACACTGGTCCGTCGACGGTGTGGTCGATGGGGTGCGCTCGGAGCTTCCCGCATTGGCGCAGCGGCTCGAGCTGGGAGTGGGGGGGGCGGTGCGGGGTCGAGCGCCCTTGGGATCGTTGCTCGTGCGCGTCGACCTCGAAGGCGGCCTGCGGGCCTTGGACGATGTCGGGGTCTTGCCCACGGGGTCCCTGCGCCTCGGCCTCGGCGGTGCAGGGGAGCGCCTCTGGGGTTTCATCGGCCTCACCCGTGCTGCGCGCGCTCCCACCCTCGACGAACGCTTCGCGCCCCAAGGCTTCGTGCTTGGCAACCCTGAGCTGAAGGCCGAGAGCGCCAGCGAAGTCGAAGGCGGCGTCGTCGTCGCCCTGCCCGCGCGCGTCGCGGTGCGCGCGGTGGCCCATGCCTCCGTCGTCGACGACGCCATCGTGCTGGTGAACCGCTCGGCCTTCGCCGTGGTGCCGGAAAACACCGGCCCGGCACGCCGCGCGGGGGTGGACCTCGGCGCGCGCTTGTGCCCCAGCGACCAGGTCTCCTTCGATGTCAGCGCGTCGATGCTGGCCAGCGACGTCGACGCCACCCACGCTCCCCTGCCCGGCGCGCCCCCGATCTTGCTGCGCCTGCGTTCCCGGGTCGGCGACGACGACCTGCATTTCGACCTCGGCACCCAGAGCCGTGGGGCTTCGGCGTCGACCCTCTTTGGCACCCTGGTGTCGCCCGGTGCCACCCTCGTCGACGTCGGGGTGCGCATTCCCCTCGCCGAAAAGCTCGGCCTCGGGTTCTCGGTGCACAATGCCCTCGACGTGCTCAATGCCAGAGACACCAACCTCCTGCCCCTGCCGGGCCGCCTCTTCTTCATCTCTTTGGAGGTGAAGGTATGAGGATCCGCGTCGTCGTCGTCGGCGGCGGCGTCGTCTTGGGGGCCAGCTGTGCTCCCCCGGGCGTCGAAGTCGCCGGCCCCATCGCCACCGGCACCACGCCCAACGATGTGGTCTTGGGTTCGTGCGAGGGGGAGAGCGTCGCCCTGGTGACGGCGTCGGGAGATGCTCGTCTCGATGTGCTCGTGCTCGATGGCAGCGACGATGCTCCCCGTGCGGTCTTCCTCGACGAAGGCAGTCAACCGTGGATGGTGGACGTCGACCTCGACGGCGCACGGGCCGTGGTCTCGCTCTTTGGCACCAACGAGGTGGCCCTGGTGTCGCCTTGCGAGGAGCGGGTGCTGGCGCGGGCCCAGGCCGACGTCGTCTTCGACGTGGACCCGCCGCTCACGCTGCGCGACGCCGCCGACGCCGATGGAGACGGGCAAAGCGAGATCAGCGTGACCCGCATGCGGCCGCGCTCTCCCCAGGCCGTGGCCGTCGTCGACGACGCTGTGTTCGTGACCTTCACCAACATCTTTGCCTTCGCCAGCGGCGACGATCCCATGTTGACCGGTCCGGGGTCCCTCGCGCGCTTCGTCATCGACGGCGACGAGCTCCGGTTCGTCGATGTGTTGACGCTGCCCTGCGAGAACCCGGGCGGCATCGCCAGCAACGGCGTCGATGTCGTCGTCACCTGCAGCGGGCGCTTCATCGTCTCCGGTGCAGGACACCAGCGGCAGAGCCCCGGCGGCGTGGTCGTCGTCGATGTCGCGGGCTCTTCGATCAGGGGCTCGATCTCGTTGCCGGATTTCAGCCCGGGAACTCCGGCCTTCGTGGGCACTGACGTCGTCGTCGGCAACCTGCTGGGTGGGGAGCTCCGCCGCTATGGCCCCGAGCTGGTGCAGGTCGACAGCGTCGTGCTTGGCAGCGACAACGAGAGCATTTTCTCGGTGGTTCCCCTGGGTGACGACGTCGCAGCCACCTTGTTCCTGGGCGGGGGCCTGGTGCTTTCGCCCTTTGGCACGCGCGTCGATGTGCCGGTGGCTGCCGCGGGTCCGGCGCGTGGCCTCATCGACGTCGTCATCGACGACGACGCCGCCTTGGGCCTGCTGACCTTGTCCGCTCAGCTGGTGCGCGTGGAGCTGCCGTGAACGCGTTGCTGCTGGCCCTGTTCATCGTCGCAGCTGGGGGGGATCGGGCCCCTCATTGGCACCAACCCGAGCTGAGCCCCCAGACGAGGTCAAAGGCCGCGCGCATCGTCTCCTTGGCGCCGGTGGTCACCGAGACCCTCTTCGTGCTGGGCGCCGGCGAGCGCGTCGTCGGCGTCACGCGTTTTTGCGATCGACCCGCCGCCGCGAGCACGCGCACCGTCGTCGGCGGCTACACCGATGCCAGCCTCGAAAAGATCCTCGAGCTCCGACCCGACGTCGTCGTCGCCATGCCCAGCTTTCAGCAACGCGCCCTGCTGGACCGCTTGCGCGAGCGGGGCGTCGGCGTCTTCGTCGTCTTCGCCGACACCCTCGACGAGGAGAGCGCCATGATGCTGGCCCTCGGCGATCTCGTGGGCGCCCCCGCCCAAGCCCAGGCCCTGGTGCAACGCCAGCGCGAAGTGTTGGCGACGACGAAGCGCAATGCCAAAGGCCGTCAGCCGCGGGCCGTCGTCGTCGTCGGCTCGGACCCTTTGGTGGTCGCTGGCCCGGGCACCTTCGCCGACGTCGCGCTGCGGGCCACGGGTGCCCTGTCGGTGCTGCAGGCCGGGGACCCCGCCTGGCCCCAGTGGTCGCTGGAGTCCCTGCTGGCACGCAAGGTCGACATCGTCGTCGCCGCCGAAGGACCAGCCGCTGTCACCAGGTTGCAGGCCGTCTTTGCCCCCCTGGGACCGCGGGCGCCGCGCATCGTCGCCGCCGACAGCGCGATCTTGATGAGGCCGGGACCCTCGTTCGCCGACGACGTCGTCACCCTCGCCGGCCTGCTGAGCCCAGGAACCCCATGAGCCTGCGACTGAGCGCGGCTGCCGCCCTCGTCGTCGTCGTCGCCCTGGTCTTTGCTCTTTTGTGCGGACCCAATGGGCTCGCGCCCCCCGATTCCGCAACTGTGTCCCTGCGCTTGAGTCGGGTGATGCTGGGCTTCATCGTCGGTGGCGCGTTGTCGGCGACGGGTGCTGCTTTGCAGGCCCTGCTGCGCAACCCCCTGGCCGATCCCTACGTGCTCGGCGTCTCCGGCGGGGCGGCCATGGGCGCGTCTTTGTTCACCGCTCTGCTGGGAGCTGCGCCGTCGGCGTTGGCGCTGGGGGCGGGACTCCCGGGTGCTGGCGTCGTCGGCGCGTTGGCAGCGAGCGCGCTCTTGGTGCTCTTCGTCGCCCACGACAAGGGGGAAGGCACCGTGCTCGTGGGCATCGTGTTGAACGCCTTTTCCTGGGCCGTGGTCGCCGTGGTGCGGGCCCTGGTGCCCGCGTCGTCGTCTGCTGGTCTCTCGGTCTGGCTCATCGGCAGCATCGGCTACCCCGACGACGTCGCTCTCCTCGTCGCTGGTGCGATCACGGTCGGCGGCGTGCTGGCCTTGGTGACGGTGTCGGGGTCCCTGTCGATCCTGCGCGGTGGCGATGAAGAGGCGCTGCGGCTCGGCGTCGACGTCACCCGGGTGCGGGTCGTCGTCGTCGTCGCGGCCAGCGCCCTGGTGGGCGTCGCCGTCGGCACCAGCGGGGTCATCGGCTTCGTCGGGCTGCTGGTCCCCCACGCCGTGCGTCGCCTCTTCAGCGTCGACGAACGCGCCGTGCTTCCTTTGTCGGCCTTGATCGGGGGCGGGCTCTTGAGCGCCTTCGACGGCGTCGCCCGGTTGGGCTTTGGCCTCTTGGGCAGCGAGATTCCCGTCGGCGCTGCCTGCGCCCTGCTCGGTGCTCCGGCCTTCGCCTTCTTGTTGTGGAGAGCACGCTGATGCTCCGTCTGTCCGACGTCGAAGTGGGTGAGCGGCTGCGGGTTTCGGCGCTCTCGCTGCATCCCGGCCTTAACGTGATCGTCGGGATGAACGGCGCCGGCAAAAGCACCCTGCTCGATGTGATCGCCGGCGTGCTGCAGCCCGCGCGCGGACGGGCGCTGCTCGACGACAACGACCTCGCCTGCATGTCGCCGCGTCAACGCGCGCGCCTGGTCGCCAGTCTCGGGCAAGAGCCCTCATCGAGCTTTCACGAGCTCAGCGTGCAAGCCCGCATCGCCCAGGGCCTGGCCCCCCGCCGCGGTCACAATGCGGGGCTCGACGACGAGGCCCGCCAGCGTGTCGCCGCCGTCGCCGACGAGCTGGGGCTGGCGTCCTCGCTGCACCGCCGGCTCGCACAGCTCTCCGGGGGAGAGCGACGACGGGCCCACGTGGCGCGGGTGCTGGTGGACGAACAGGCCCAGGTGATCGTCGTCGACGAACCCTTCGCGGGCCTCGATCGCCTGGCGACTTCGCTGCTGGTGACCGCCCTGCGACGGCGGGGCGAGCGCCACACCGTCGTCGTCAGCGTGCACGAGGTGCAAACGGCGCTGGCCTTGGGAGGCCGGCTGCTGGGCTTGCACGGGGGCAGCATCGTCGTCGACGGCCTGCTTCCCCAGGCCCTGCACGAGGCTGGGCCTGTTTGGGGGGATGTGAGGGTCGTCGTCGACGGCGACTATGTGGGCGTGCTGCAGAAGCGCCCCGACTGATCGAGGGTCGCTTCGCATCCCCGAGCACCGACGCCGATCAGGCTTCGCCCAGGACGGCTTGCACGATGGCCAAAGCCGCCAAAGCCGCGGTCTCTGTGCGCAGCACGAAGCGAGAGAAGCGCACCCCGCGGGCGCCAGCGGCGACGAAGGCGTCTTCTTCGTCGGGAGCGACGCCGCCTTCGGGCCCGATGACGATGGCAAAGCCGTGCTCGAGGCGCGCGCGCTCTTGAGAGCACACGGCCGAGAGGGTGTGATCGGCGTCGACGATGCCCGTGACCGCGAGGCCGCCGTCATCGACGAAAGCCCCCAACATCTCGACGACGGCCGTGGTGGAGAGCGGTCCTTCGACGTGCAGGGGACGGGCGCGACCACATTGGCGGGCGGCGTCGGCGGCCACGCGTTGCAGGCGCAGCACTCTTTTTTCAGCGCGCTCGTCGCCGAGCTTGACCAGGGATCGGCCAGCACTCCAGAGCACCAGGCGCGCGGCGCCCAGCTCGGTGGCCTTGCTCGTCACCAGCTCGAGCTTGTCGGTCTTGGTCAGGGCCTGCACGATCACCAGCGGGGACAGGCCGTCGTCGACGGCGGCAACGACGACGTCGACGATGCGATCCGGTGGTTGGAAGGTGCCCCGCGCCGCCCGCCCCTCGGCGTCGAAGAGCTCGATGGGATCCCCCGCCTGCAGGCGCAGCACGCGGGCAAAGCGAAAGGCCACGCGCTCGGGCAGCTGCACCCAAGACCCCGCAGCAGCGAGCCGGTGGTCATCGACGAAAGCGCGATGCATGAATCAGCTGGGCTTGTGGGTCGTGCTCTCTTGGGGCGTCGGCACCTTCTCGGGAGCAGGGTTCAGCTGGGTCGTGGCGTCGTCGTCGTTGCCCTTGAGGGCCTTCTTGAACGAGTTCACCGCCCCACCGAGGCCGGCCGCGATCCCGGGCAGTCGGCTGCCACCAAAGAGCAGCAGCACGATCACCATGATGACCAGAAGCTCTTGCATTCCGAGTCCAAACATCGTCGTCACCTCGTGCGGGCCTGCAGCCCGATGTCTAGCGATATGGCGCCTCTGTGTCCGGCTGCACAGGGGCAAAGCGCCAGGGCTATTCGGGGCAGGTCGCGGTGGCGGTGATGAAGCGGTCGACGACGTCGGCGCCGACGCTGTCGACGACGTTGGTCCCGACGGGAGGCATGCGGTTGGCTCCCTGACGTCTCATGCGCAGGGAGATCAGGGAGCGGGCTGGGTCGCCCGGGAAGAGCAGCCGCGCGCCCTCGACGCCGAGGTCTCCTTGATCCGGGGCCTCGTCGCAGAGGTGCTGGGACGCCGTCGCCGTCGTCAAACGCAGATCGGCGTCGCTTTGTCCCCCGCCGCCCGGCCGGTGACACATCGAGCAATTCACATGCAGATAGGTGCGCGCGCGCTCGGAGACGTCGACGCTGCCGAGGTCCACGGGGGGATAGCTGGCTTCAACGGCGACGTCGGCAGGCGGGTTGCTGAACACCCCGATGCTCGACAGGGTAAACAGTTGATTCGCCAGTCGTCCGGTTTGAGGGTAATTGAATCCGCCATTGAGCTGGCCTACTTCCCAACCCAACACGCGCCCAGCCGCCGCGGTATGACAGACCAGGCAGGCTGGACGCGAGGGGTAGCTCCAGGTCTGGTTGGCAAGCTGGCGGCTCTTGCCGCCGGCATCGACCAAGGTGGCGTCGGTGGCGCCCTCGGCCCATTCATAGGTGTAGCCGGCCCATTCGCCGTCGTCGTGGCGGACCAGCAGGCGGGTCTCGATGAGCTCGTCGTCGACTTTGAACGATTTCACGAACACCGTGCCGATGGGCGGGGTCATGTCGCCGTCGGCGCCGATGGCGACGGTCTCACCATCGGGGAGAGCGATGCCGCGCTCTTTGGCGGCGCCATCGCTGTAGAAAGGATGATTCAGTTGATAGGGAATCACCCCGTCGTTGAGCTGGCTGACGTCCCCTGATGCCATGCAGCCCGTTTGCGAGAGCAAACGCGGAAAAGTGTCGGCGACGGGCGGTCCGGCGGGGTCGATGCGAAAGAGGGCTCCAGCCAGATCGATGACGTAGAGTTCGCCGGCCTTGTCTTCGGCGAAGGAGGCGATGCCACCACCGCTCATGGTGGCCGTCGTCGTGAACGTCGCTGCCCCCGCCGCGTTCGAGCCCAACGCGAACACCTCCTTGCTGGCGAAGTCGGCGAAGAGGTAGGTGCCCACGAGGTCGGGAATGGCGCTGCCGCGGTAGACGTAGCCGCCGGTGAGGGAGAAGCGGGCCAGGATGTTGCTGTGCTCGTATTCGATGACGGGGGGCAAGAAGCCGCCGACGTCGCAGGCGCTCTGGGACTCGAAGCAGTCGCTGGCCTCAAAGACGGACCAACCGTAGTTGCCGCCGGCTTCCACGAGGTCGACTTCTTCGAGGCGGTTCTGTCCGACGTCGCCAACCCACAGCTCGCCCGAGCCGCGGTCGAAGGAGAAGCGCCAGGGATTGCGCATGCCCAACGAGTAGATTTCGGGCAGCGCCCCGGGGACGTCGCGGAAGGGATTGTCGGCGGGGATGGCGTACTGCTTGCCGTCTTCGGTGCGGTCGACGTCGATGCGAATCATCTTGCCGAGCAGGCGGGAGAGGTCCTGCGCCGTCGACAGCGGATTGCCGGCGCCGCCGCCGTCCCCCATGCCGAGGAAGAGGGTGCCATCGGGCGCGAAGGCGACGTGGCCACCGTTGTGGTTGCTGGCGAAGTCGTCGATGTCGAGCAGGATGACCTCGCTGTCTTCGTCACAGGTATCGTCGGAATCATCGATGGTAAAGCGACTGACGCGAGATTCGAAGACGCAATCACTGGGGTCGTCGAATGAGCACACGCTATTGTCATTGATCGCAGTATAGCTGAGGTAGATCTCGCCGTTGGTGGCATGCTCGGGATGAAATGCGATGCCGAGCAGACCCTGTTCACTATTTCCTGAATCGCTGGTCTCTACGCGTCCTCGGATATCGCAAAAGATCTCCGGCGTCGTAACCGTGTTGTCGGTCTTGCTCCAGCGCACGACGCGACCAGCGCGCTCGATGGCGTAGAAGTTCGCATCGTCGCCGGGGCGCTCGAGCAGGAAGAGGGGGCTGCGCAGCACCAGGTTGGGAAAAATGCGCGTCAGCACGATGTCGCTGTTTTCGACGGGACGATCGGGGGCCAAGCAGGTGGCGTTCGCCGGGCGAGCATCGAGGCCGACGACGTCGGGATCGGGCTGGGGCCCGGCGTCGACCCGATCGCCTTCGCCTTCGCCTTCGCCTTCGACGCCGCCGTCGACGGGATCGCCACCGGCAGGCGGACAGGCGCAATCGGTGACGAGAGCGAGAGCAAAGAGCGGGAGCAGGCTGCGCATTCCCGACCGTAGCGCTCGCTGCCGCCGATGCCAGTGAGGATCGGACTCTGCACACCCTTGTCAAAGTGCCTGCTTCGGCCCATGGCCCGGCATGGGTCCGCGTGTCACCACCGTCGTCCTCGTCGCGGCGCTAAGCGCTGCTGCGCTGCCGGCCGCCGCACGCACGCTCCAAGGCACCGTGCGCGAAGCCGGCACACGGCGACCGATCCCCGGTGCCCGCGTCTCTCTCGTCGGCGGCGAGCGCCCAGCACGCGAAGGCCAACTCGACCCAGGAAGCACCGACACCGACGAAACGGGCGCCTTCGTGTTGGCCTTGCCGGATCGACGCGATGGCGGCTTCGGCGGACGCATCGTCGTCGAGGTCGAGACCGCCGGCTACCAACTCCTGGTCGAATCCGTGGCCCTGCGCACCGATGCGGGAAACACCGACGTCGCCCTCTTTCTCTTGCCCGCCAGCGTCGGTGAAACGCGGGTGCGGGAACGTCGCAGCCGCGACGCCGTCGCTCGCGGCGCCCACCGAATCGCCGGCAACGAAGCCACCGAGCTCCCGGGCACCTATGGAGATCCCGCCAAAGCCATTGAGAATTTCCCTGGCATGGGGCGCGTTTTATTGTCGCAGGGATCGCTCTTCGTGCGCGGCGCGTCCCCGAGCGAATCGGCCGTCTTCGTCGATGATTACGAGATCCCTGATCTTTATCATTTTACAGGATCGACCAGCGTCATCAACATTCCCTTTGTTGAGAGCGTCGAGCTGGTGCCTGGGGCTTTCTCGGCGCGTTATGGCCGGAGCACCGGCGGCGTGATCACCTTGAAGACCAAGAAGCTGCCCACCGACGACGTCCATGGGCTGGCCAAGCTCGACGTCATCGACAGCGGCGCCTACGTCGGCGTCCCCCTGTCGCCAACCATCGCGGTCGGCGCTTCGGCGCGGCGCTCTTACCTCGACTTGATCCGCGGGGTGCAGCTGGCGGCATCGGGCTCCGGCGACGACGTCGTCCTCGTGCCCACCTATTGGGACTACCAATTGAAGCTCGACTGGGAGCCAGCGCCTGGACAGGAGCTGGTGGTCTTTGCCTTTGGCTCCGGCGATCGCGAGACCTACGTCGCCGACGGCGAGGGCGACGTCGAGGCCTTCCACCGCACCAACGATTCCGACTTTCACCGGCTGAGCCTGCGCTACCAACACAGCGTCGGGGCCGGCCTCACCCACGTGCTGACGACGACGCTGGGTTATGAGCGCGCCTTCCTCGACGAGCAGCAGGGTCTGCGCTTCAAGGACCGGCAGAGCGGCGATGTGCAGCTGCGCGACGAATGGACCTGGCGGACGACGTCGCTGGGTGGACGCCCTACCAAGATCGTGGCCGGCATCGACACCACCGCGCGCACGGACGGCTGGGTCTTTGGCGGCTTCCTCGCAGACACTGGAGTGCGTGAGCTCCCGACCCCGGACCTCGAGGGCGACGTGCGCGATCGCCGCGCGATTCTCAGCGCCGCCCGAGCGACCGGGGCGGCCTATCTCGAAGCCACCCTCGAGCCCTACGACGACGTCACCTTGGTCCCCGGCCTGCGCCTCGACGGCGTGGTGCTCGACGGACCCGACGGCGCGCAGTCCCATGCCTCCCTCGAGCCTCGGGTCGCCGCCGCTTGGCAAATGACCGGTGGACCCTGGGGATCCCTGCTGAGGGTCGGCGCCGGCGCCTGCAGTCGTCCCCCCGACGCCGACGAGGTCGCGGTGGCCAAGAGTGCAGGGCTCTCGTTGCGCCCCCAGCGCGCGCTGTCGATCCAAGGCGGCGTCGAACAGGCCCTCGGCGCGGGCCTGGTGTTGTCGACGACGCTCTACCAGGTGTGGCGCGATGCACTGACGACCAAGAGCAGAGCGTTTCCGGTGCCGGATCGCCTCGGGGCAGCAGCCGTCGTCGCTGGCGGCAGCGGCCAGAGCATCGGCGCGGAGCTGCTCTTGCGCTTTTCTTTGCCACAGCAGGCCTTCGCCTGGCTCAGCTACTCACTGGCCAAGCACACGCGCTTCGACGACGACGCCGCCACCGGCGTCCGCCTCACGGTTCCCTACGCCTACCCCTCGCCCGCCGACACCACCCACTTGCTGGGCGTCGTTTCCCAAGTGCAGCTGCCCTGGAACCTGCGTCTGGGGGCCCGCTACCGCATCGCCACTGGCATGCCCGATGACGCCATCGTCGACGGCCTCTTCGACGCCGACAGCGGCCGCTTCGAGCCCCGCTTCGCTCCCAAGGGCAGCGCGCGTTTCCCCTTTTTTCAGGCCGTCGACGTTCGCGTCGATTGGAGCACGACCTTCGACTGGTTCGAGCTCACGGCCTACGCCGACATCGTCAATGTGCTGAATCTGCGGGCCCAGGAGGGCACCTTCTACAACTTCGACTTCAGCCAGACCGAGCCCCACCTGGGTCTGCCGACCGTCCCCGCCGTCGGCGTCAAAGCCGCGTTTTGAGCACGCCATGGGTCGCTCGGTCGCTTTTTGTCGACGCGGCAGCGACGGATCAGAAGGCGGAGCCGACGCCGAGGAAGAAGTTGATCGGCTGATCGAAGGAACGGCGCGTCACCGGCACGCTCCACTCGAAGCGGAAGGGCAACACGGGCGTCTCGAGCAACAGGCCAAAGCCCGTCGACATCATCAAGCCGCTCACCAGGAACAAGGTGTCGCGCTCGATGGGCCCGCCGTCCAGCTCCCCCTCGCCATAGGCGTTGCCGACGTCGACGAAGACAAAGCCGCGGAAGGGAGTGCCCGGCCATAGGGGTACCTCGATTTCCAGGTTCTGCACCACTTTGACGACGCCACCCACTTCGGTGCAGTCGACGTCGTTGGCCTTGGCCCCATCGCAGGAAAAGCTAGGGACGTCGGCGTTGGGCACCACGGCGACGTCTTGCACGGGGCCGATGCTGCGCGGAAAAAAGCCCCGCACCGAGCCGACGCCACCCAGGAAATAACGATCGGTGACCGGAGCCTGATCACCGAGAGGATTGAAGACGCCGCCGACTTGGGTGTTCGACTTGAGGGTGATGTCCCAAAAGGGCGACCAGAAGGCGCGCAGGTTGGCGGTGGCGTCGACGAAGCTCAAGCCCGACACGGTCCAGGGACCGGCCGTCGATGTATCGACGGACGCGAAGAGCCCGTTCCTCGGCGACAAACCGCCCTCGCGGGAGTCAAAGCCAAAGCGCAATTCGACGGTGTTTCTGAAGGTGTCTTGGGGCAGCAGCGCCGAGGGCAGCAGCTGCTTTTGTTCGAAGGGGACGACGCCGCCGTACTCGATCCCGAGGCCGCCGCCGACGAAGAGACGGCTGGGGCCGCCCAAGCTTCGTCCGAGCGCGGGCAGCTCGTAGGCATAGTTGGCGCGGGCCGAGCTGCCAATCAGGGTCGAGATGGTGAAGTCGCGGTAGCGCAGCTCGCGGCGGTGGGCCTCCAGCGTCGCTGATGAGCGCGTGCCCAGCAGCCGTGGCTCGGTGAGCGAGACGTCGAACAAGAAGCGCAGCGACGACCATTGCACCGAGGCAAAGCTCTGCAGGCCGGTGCCCAACAGGTTGCGGTCGCCGGCGACGCCGATGAAGATCAGGCCTTCGTTGGCGTCGCCAAAGACCGCTGGCGACAAGAGCCAGGTGGTGGTCTCAGCGACGACGAATTCGACGTCGACGAGGGCGGGCGCATCTGGACGGTAGTCAGGTTGACGGGGCACGGGCACAGCACGCCCCTGGGCCGACGCGAGGATGCCTGTCTGCATCAGCTGCTTCTCGGTGAGCTTCAGCTTCTGGTGATCGTAGGGTTCACCCGATTGCACGAGGATCTCGCGCGCGAACACGTGGGGCATGGTCCCCTTGTTGCCGACGACGCGCACATCCCTGACGACGGCGGCGTCGCCTTCGACCAGCTTCAAGGTCAGACCGATGCCCTTCTTCTCGGGGTCACCAGATGGCGGCGGCACCATGGCGATCTGTTGCTCGAAGCGCGCAAAAGGGTGCCCGCGGTTGCGCCAGTCATCGAGGATGGGATCGGCCTGCTGCGTGAGCGTCACCAGGTCGGCGACGTCGCCGTCCTTCATGGCGATCTTCTCGCGCAGGGTGGCGCTGGTCTCGCCCTCGGGCAATGAGCCCGTGAAGCTCAAAGACCCGAGCTCGAAAGCCGCGCCTTCGAGCACGGTGAGGGTGACTTCGATGCCGGTGAGATCGCGCCAGGCCACGACGCGGGTGTCGGTGACGCGGGCCTCGAGAAAGCCGCGCTTGTAGTAGTTGAACACCAGGCGCTGTTGGTCCTGGTCGAGAAAGGGGCGGTGAAACAGGCCGGCGCGGGTCAGCGCCCCCAGGGGCTCGGGAGGACGCGAGAAGAAGCCCTCTTTCAAGCTCAGCTCGTCGACGCGCTCGTTGCCGACGATGTGCACGGCCTTGAGCTCGGCCCGATCGCCGGCCTTGATGGTGAACACCGCCCTCTTGCCGCCAGCGGCACCTTCGACGACATCGACGCGGGTGGTGGCGGCGAGAAAGCCCCGGGTCCGGTATTGGTCGGCGATGGCGGCGGCGTCTCTCGCGAGGGCGCTCAAGTCCAGCGGCTCCCCCACTCTCGAGCCCAGGAAGGTCGCCAGCGTCTCTTCCTTGAAATAGACGCGATCCACCCAGTCGATGCCCTCGAGCAACGGCACCGCTGCCGGGAGCGCAGCACCTTCCACGACGTCGTCGTACACCTCGGGTGCAGCGGGGGTCGGGGCACCAGCACCAGTCGAGGGCGGGGGGGCGAAACCCATGCTCGGATCGACGACCTGCGCCTGCGCCCGCGGCACGAGGCCCAAGATGACGACGACGACGACGACGACGACGGTTCGCACGCAGCGCCCCTAGCAGGCTTTGCCGCTGACTCGAAGGGGGCAGGAGCACCTGCAGGGGTCGCCCGCGGCCGGCTCGCTCTCCGTGCCAATTGACGGCGTTGTTCGGGCACAGAACCCTGCCCTATGGCTGAGCGTCCTTTTCCGCCCCCCGTGAACACACACCCTTTCGACCTCGTCGCCCGCATCATCGAGAGCCGACCGGTCGATGCGGTGCTGGCTGGCGCATCGTGGGCCTGGCGTTCGCGCACCGAACCCGGCTCAGCCTTCCCGGCCGCACCTCCCTTTGCCGCCGCTCGACCTTCGCCGGGAAGCGCCAGCGCCGAGCGCGATCCCCTGGCCTTGATTGACGGACTCGCGACCCAGACAGCGTCCGCCCAGCACGCCGATCGACCACCGGGCGTCCACGCCTTCGCCCGCGCCTACGCCGATGGCAGTGCCTCCCCCGTCGACGTCGCCGAAGCACTGCTGCGTGCCGTGGAAGAGAGCGAGAGCGGGCCTGTGCCGATGCGCTTCTTCATCAGCCTCAGCTACGTGGACGTGCGCGCCCAGGCGGCGGCGTCGGCGTTGCGACACCAACAAAAGCGGCCCCTCTCGCTGCTCGACGGCGTCCCCGTCGCCGTCAAAGACGAGATCGATCAGGCCGGACACCGCACCACTTTGGGCACGGGCATGTCCTCGCTCGATCCGGCCCGGCAGGACTGCGTCGCCGTCGCGCGTTTGCGGGCCCTCGGCGCGGTGTTGGTCGGCAAAAGCAACATGCACGAGCTGGGAGCGGGTCCGACGGGGCTCAACCACGCCCACGGCACCTGTCGTAACCCCTGGGATCCCCTGCGCTTTCCAGGCGGGTCGTCGTCGGGTTCTGCGGCCCTCGTCGCTGCTGGGCTCGTGCCCCTGGCGGTGGGCTGCGACGGCGGCGGCTCCATTCGCATCCCGGCCTCCTTGTGCGGCGTCGTCGGGCTCAAGCCGACTTATGGTCGGGTTCCGCAGCGCGGTGAGACCCCGCCCATCGCTTTTTCGGTCACCAACATCGGACCCATGGGACGAAGCGTCGCCGACGTCGCCCTGGGCTATGCCGCACTGGCCGGCGCCGACGCCCTCGATGGTGCCAGTCAGGGTTTGCCGCCTGTGAGCGTGCAGGGATTTTTCGCCGACGACCTGCGCGGCGTGACCCTCGGCGTGGTCCCCCAATGGTGGCGCGACGCCGACGTCGACGTCGCCCGGGCCTGCGAGCGTCACATCGGCGCCCTGGTCGCACGCGGTGCCAGAGTGCGCGACGTGCATCTCGACACCGAGCGCGATGTCGCGCTGGGCCTGGTGTCGAGCATCGGCGTCGAGGTCAACCGCAATCCCTGGATGGAGGATGTGCAGCAGCGACGCGCTTTGGCACTCGACACGCGCATTGGACTCGTCGTCGCCCGTCATGTGGGCCGCAGCCTCTACGAGCGGGGCCAACGCCTGAGAGCCCGGGTCGCCGCCGTCGTCGCTGCCGCTTTGGCAGAGGTCGATCTCCTGGTGTCGCCGACGACGGGGCAGACCGCGCCCTTGATCCCCGCCGCCGGCACCTTGGGCGACGTGCGCCAGAACTTCGCGCTGATGAGAGCGACGGCGCTGGCCAATGTGACCGGACAACCCGCCATCTCTTACCCGGTCGGTTTCGACCGCCGCGGTCTGCCCATCGGAATGCAGTTGGTGGCCCGGCCCTTCGAAGAAGCATTGCTCTTGCGGGTCGCGCGCATCGGCGAGGAGGCGACGACGACGTCATCGTCTCGAGCGCCGGTGCAGTGGAGCCCCTTGCAGCACTAGCGCCGGCCGTGGTGCTTGCGGCCGTTGTCGCGCTTGTCGTCGCGACCGCGGTGGTCGACGTCGTGACGGGGATCGAAGCGGGCGTCGCGGTAGGCGCGGTCGTCGCGGGACACGTGAAAGCCGGGTCGATCGCAGCGGTGATCGACGAGGACACGAGGGCGGTAGCTGACGGCTGAGTGGTAGACCGGCCGGTAGGCGGGCTCGTAGTAGACGACGGGCGGCGGCGGCGGTTCGTAGTAGACGACGGGCGGCGGCGGCGGCTCGTAATAGACGACGGTCGGTGGTGGTGGAGGGGTCCCGATCACGATCGAAAAACCTGGCACCGCTGCGCTCAAGACGACGTCGTGGGCCGAGGCCTGGGTGGAGAACAAACCGGCCGCGAGCAGGGCCGGGGCGAGGAGCATCGCGTTGGTCATGGTGGTCCGACGGCGGCGTTGGCGGCTCGATTCACTCCGCTTCCAGATGGCCAGAGAGCCGATCCGCTTACGGCACCGTAGCGAGGCTGCGCCCGACGAGACTCGGCGGCGAGGAGCCCGGACGGAGCGACGAGCCGTACTTCCCGTACGGCGCAGGAGCGGAGGAGGACTCCCTCGTCGTCGAGGCCGTCCGGCGCAGTCGCAGCAGGTGCCGTATGCGGTTCGGCTGTCTAGGGGCTGAGGTAGGGTCCCGCCATGATCGGGTCTTTCTGGGTCGCCCTGTTGCTGCAGTCCGCCCCCACCATCGACGTCGTCGAACACGAGGCCACCGTCGTTCTGCGCCCCGAGCAGGGCGAGATCGAGCTCGTCGATCGCGTGCACCTCCCGCCCTCGCTCAGGGACTTCACCGTCGAGCTGAATCCCTCACTCGAGGTCGTCATCACCGGTGGTGCGCGCATCATCGCCAACGACAAGGAGCACGGGCGCTGGACGCTGTCGCGCGCGGGGCCCGAGATGGAGGAGCTCGGCTCACGCTTCGACAAGACGGTGAAGCGCGCCGACGGCGACGACATCATGGTGGTGAGCGCCAAGGGCCGCATCGTCCAAGCACCCGTGCAGGCCGCCAGCGAGCACCAGCGCAGTTTCCAGGAGACCAGCGGCACCATCGACGCCCGCGGTGCATACCTGTCGCCCGCGAGCCACTGGCTGCCCGTCGTCGCCACCGACCAGGGAACCACGCTGCTGGTCAACGGTGCAGTCACGGTGGGCGCGTTGCCGACGGGTTGGAGCGCGCTTTCCGAAGGCACCTTGAGCGCCTCCCCGCAGGGCGTCACATGGCGCGAGCCCAAGGCCCTCGAGGGCTTTCACCTCATCGCCGGCCCCTTCTCGAAGGTGCAGGAGCGCAAGCACGGCGTCGACGTCATGATTTGGTTGCGCCAGGTCGACGGCAAAGACGCTGCCGATGCTGCGGCCATCGCCGACCGCTATCTCGAGGTGACCGGGCAGTATCTGGAACAATACGAGACGCTCATCGGCAAATATCCCTACACCAAGTTTGCCCTCGTCGAGAACTTCTGGGAGACGGGCTACGGCATGCCGTCTTTCACTCTATTGGGAAGTCAGGTCCTGCGCTTCCCCTTTATTCTACACACGAGCTGGCCGCACGAGCTGCTGCACAACTGGTGGGGCAACGGCGTCTTCGTCCGCGGCGGCAACTGGAGTGAGGGGCTCACGGCCTACCTCGCCGATCACCTCGACGCCGAACAACAGGGCAAAGGGGCCGAGCACCGGCGCACCACCCTGCAGCGCTACCTGGACTTCGTCGACGTCGACGTCGCTGGGGCCTTGGCCGCCCGGCCTGAGGGCAGGGATTTCCCGCTGACTGAGTTTCGCGGGCGCGATTCGGCGGCATCCGAGGCCGTTGGTTACGGCAAGACCTTGATGCTCTTTCACATGGTGCGCCGGCAGATCGGTGATGCCGCTTTTGCCAAGGGGCTGCAGATCCTGTTTGCCAAGCACCAGCAGCAGCAGGCCTCCTTCGACGACGTCGCTGATGCCTTCTCCGAGGCCAGCGGATCGAAGCTCGGCCCTTTCTTCGCGGCCTGGACGACGCAGACCGGCATTCCCACCCTGGCTTTGCGATCGGTGGCCGAGGCCAGGAGCAAAAGCGGAGAGAGAAAGCTCACCATCGTCGTCGAACAAACGCAGAAGACCCTCTTCCCTCTCGAGGTGCCCGTCGTCGTCACCACCATCGACGGCCGCACAGTGTCCGCTCGCATCGCGCTTGCGGGCAAAAGTGGCAGCACGACGTTGAAGATCCCCGCCGCCCTGGCCCGCGTCGACGTCGACCCCTTCTTCGATCTGTTTCGCCGCCTTGATGCCGCCGAAGTTCCGCCTTCGCTCTCGCGGGCCCTGGGCGCCAAGAAGATGCTCTTGGTGACGCCCACCTTCGCCGCCAAAGACGAGCAAGACGCCTGGGTCGACTTCGCCCACGCCATCTGCGGCAGCGAGAGCGGCTGCCAGATCGTCGACGACAAGAAGGTGAGCACCCTGCCCGACGACGCCGCGGTGTGGATTTTGGGCTACGGCTCCTATTTGCGCGGTGGACCCTTCGTCTTCACCAAACCCTGGGGCCTGCGCTTCGACGACCGCGGCGTGTTTCCGCCCGGCGCCTACGAGCGCGTGCTCGCACAAAAGGGGACGCCGAACCGCCTGGCCGCCATGAAGGTCGAGAGAGTCGATCCAGCCGCCACCGGCTTCGCCGTCGTCGTCGAGCACCCGCGCAATCCTGCCCTGGCCATGGCCTTCGTCGGCGCCCCCAACGCCAAGATGATTCCCTTGCTGGCCAAGAAAATTCCGCACTACGGCAAGTACGCCTACGTCGGCTTCAGTGGCGACGACGCCACCAACAACCTGAAGGGCCAATGGACGCTCTCCGAGGGCCGCTGGTCATCGGTGTCTCTGGTGGTTGGTGCCGAGCCCAGAGCCTTCGCCCTCGCCGAGCCCCCGGCACTGGCGACGCTGCCCCCGCCCTTCGACGGCGCCGCGTTGACAGACACCGTGAAAGCCCTGGCCGACCCCAAGCTCGAGGGCCGCGGACGCGACAGTGAAGGCCTGAAGCTCGCTCGGAAAATCGTCGAAGAAAAGCTCCTGAAGTCTGGCATCAAGGAGGTGATGACTTCGTGCGCTCCGAACGACTCGACTGTGTGCAACCTCGTGGTGCACCTGCCGGGCACCGACCCTTCCTTGGCGCACGTCGTCTTTGGCGCCCACCTCGATCATCTGGGCAAGCAGAAGAAGACGAAGAAGATCTTTCCCGGCGCCGACGACAACGCATCTGGGGTCGCTGTGGCCATCGAGGTGGCGCGCCAGCTCAACAAGAGCCCAGGGGACCGCGGCGTCGACGTCGTCTTCTTCGACGCTGAGGAGTCGGGACGTCTCGGCAGCATTTCTTATATCGCGCAACAGCCTGTTGGCTCGATCCACTCGATGGTGAATCTCGACACCGTCGGACGACTCGGAGACAAGAAATCGCTGCTCATTCTCGACGGCGACAGCGCCAGCGAATGGGTGCACGTCGCCCGCGGCATCGGCTTCACCACCGGCATCGCCGTCGAGCTCGCACCGCAGGGCGGGGGCGCGTCGGATCAACAGAGCTTCATCGACAAAGGCATCCCCGCCATCCAGCTCTTTGCCGGGCCCAACACCGACTACCACCAAACCACCGACACAGCCGACAAGGTGACGTCGTCGTCGTTGGTCAAGGCCGCCGTCGTCGCCCGAGAGATCGTGGGTTACCTGCGCGATCGCAAGGAGCCCCTCACCTTCAAGGGAACCGCACCGTCGACGGCGGGCAGCGGCGAGCGCAAGGCCTCGCTCGGCAGCGTCCCCGACATGACGTTCGCGGGACCCGGCGTGCGCTTCGACGACGTCGTCAAAGGGTCAGCGGCCGAGGTCGCCGGGCTGCGCAAGGGGGACGTGCTCGTTCGTTTCGACGGCGGCGCGGTGAGCGATCTCAAGAGCTACAGCGAGCTGCTCAAGGCGAAAAAGGCCGGCGACACCGTGAAGGTGGTGGTGCAACGCGAAGGCAAAGAAGTCGCCGTCGACGTCGTCCTCGGCTCCCGCTGAGGGTCACGGACTGCGCACCAAGTTGCAGGCCCCGGTGATGTCCGCCGGCCTCGGCTGTACGTAGTGCGGCGCCACCCACTTCGCGTAGCGGGCTGCACCCGGGCCCTGGGTTTGAACCACGATGCCCTCGGGCCGACAGCGACCAAACATCGATCGCTGCGGCACCAACGATGCCCAGCTGCGTTCGCCGACGACGCCGGCGAAACACGGGATCACTGTTGCAAGACCGCTCGCCTGCACCTGCGGGGTGACCACGGCCCGCGACTGCAACACGCCGTCGACGACGAGCCCGTGAACGAGCACGGCGCTCGGCAGGCTGGTGTAGCGGAGCGCGAGTCGGTGCCACAGCCACTCGCCCAGCAGCACGCGTCGACGTCCTCGCGAGTCGCGCAGCAAGCCTTGCAGTGACTGCTCGTGCGCCTGGGTCCAGCGACGAGCCATGCGAAAGACGGCGCCGTCGAGGGCGTGGCGCCACTCGCGTTTCATGGTGACGGCCACCTCGCCGTCGTCGTCGGCGAAGAACGCCACGGCGATGCCATCGACCTTCTCCACGATGACGACCGATTCCCCGCGCAGCGTTGCTTCTTCCTGCGCCGAGAGCTGCAGGTCATCCCGGCCCCAGCGGCTGCCGCTCAGGTGGGGGATGCGCCCGATCAGCGGTGGGTTGCCGTCGACGACAGGGAGAGGGAGAGGGGGCTTCGTCGACGACAGCGCACGGATGCGGGCCACTCGAGCACGGACCTGCGCCTTGGGCGCTTTTGAGGCCACGCCATGGCGAAGCGCGGAGATCGCGAGCACCAGGGGCATGGCCGGCCAGAGCGCCCACGCGCGGTCGACGACGGCCGCGTCGCCGCCGGCGTTGTCGTAGGAGCAGGCCACGAGGAAGCGCGCGTGATCGCTGAGCCGCTCGTAGGACCAGAAGCGCGCGAGGTCCACCGCAGGGTCACCGCGGCCAGCGAGGTCGAAGTCGATGAGGCGCGGGCCGTCGCTGGTGGCGAGCAGGTTCGCGCGGCGAACATCACCATGACAGAGGCGCGGCCTGTGGTCGTCGCCAAAGGCCAGGGCCTGGTCGATGCGGGCGCCATGCGCGCGCAGGCAGCTGGCGACACTGCGTGCGATGGACGACGTCAGCACTCCTTGCTCGCGCAGGGCGGCCAGCACTGGCAGCCCGGCGGCGACGGCGGCCTTCGGCGTCGCCCCACCCGGCAGCCAGCGCAGCCCCGGCGCAGCGCGCGTGTGCAAACGCGCGAGCAATGCAGCGACCTCGACGAGCGCTCGCTCATCCAGGTTGAAGGGACGGCCGCGCAGGCGCTCTTCGATCAGGAACGGGGCGGCGCGTGGGGTCTTGGGGTGCAAAAGGGCAGGCGCCAAGGGACCGGCGGCCCGCAGCGCGCGGACTTCGTCGCCGACGTCGGCGCCCGTCAAGCGAGCCTTGATGATCAGATCTCCCACGCCGACGACGACGTGGGCGCCGCCTTCGCTCGGCGGGAAAAAACGGGCTCGCCCGACGCCGACCAGAGCGGGGAGCTCTCGTCGGGCGCGGGCGAGCAAGGCAGCGCCAGATGACACGGCCGTCAACGCTCAGCCGTAATAGGTGTAGCCGGTGGAGTTGGCCTTCACGTCGTTGCGGATCTTGTCGACGAGCTGGCCAATGGAGCCGCTCTTGCCGTCGATGGCCTTGCCGAAAGCCTCTTGGAACACCTGCTTGCCGGGGCCGGTGAGGGCCCAGCTGCCTTTGTCGGCGTTCTTGATGATCGCCTTGGCGGTGCGCGCCAACACGTCGCGGTCCTTGGCGAGACCCTTGGACGAGCTGGAACCCTCGTACTCATTGATCAGGGCGTTCTTCATCGTGCCCACGAGCTTCTCGGCCTCGGCCTTGCTGATGGTGTTGCCGGTTTTGTCGAACTGCTTGGCCATGGCGAGAGGTCGCTGAAAGACGCCGTTCTTGCTTGTGATCATTGGAATCCTCTGGAGGCAGGTTGCGCCGGTGCCTTCGACACTGCGGCGGATGGTCGGACCGTGCGCTTCTATGCCCGAATCCGGGCATTTGGTGCAGATCTTGGTGCGATTCGGCGTGCACGATCGGTCGCCTGTTTTTGACGCAGCGCGCATGTTGTTCGCTGCGTCCCATCATCATTTGCTGTTGTGTTTGCCGTGCGCTCTCGGTTCGCGGATGCTGCGCCGATGTTCCACAGCCAAGCGTTCTGGGGCCACACGGAGCAGGGGCAACGCTTCGCGAGGACAAGATCATGACTGCCTTCGACCCCGCGCAATCGCCCGCCGTGAAGCAGCTCGTCGCCTTGCCCATCGACGAGGTCGCCGCCGCCTACTTCGAGACCTGCGCGTCCGATCCCGATCGCGCCGACGTCGCCGCCCTTGCCCTGAGGGAGCAGGCGCGCGCTGGCCAGCTCGACGCCCACGCCGCCATCCTGGTCGCTGCGGTCGAGGTCGCCCCCAACCTGCTGTGCGTGGGCCACATCGCCAAGGCCCTCGGGGCGCTGGGTCGCAGCGCCCAAGCCGGCGCGGCCCCGCTGGCGGCGCAGCTGCGTGACCGCCCCATCGCCGACGACGTCGACTACTGGTCCTTCGACGGCGCCGTCTGGGCCTTGGGGTACCTCGGTGGGCCCGACGCCAGGCAGGCGCTCGAAGAGCTGTCGCGGGAGACGCCGTCGCGGGCTTCGCGATCTCAATCGGTGTTCCAGGGGCGCATGCCGGCCGTCGATCGCGAGCGCTTGTTTCAGAAGGCGCTGCGCGAGGCGGGCGCCCTGGTGGCCAAGGAGGACGCCGGCACCTGGCGCGCGCGCATGGGCCAACTGCAGGAGGCACCGGCGGCGAAGGCCAAGGGATCGCAGAAGGCATGGATGACCCGGTGACGATGGGCGTCCGCGTCGCCCTGGCCATCGGGACTGCGAAGATCCGCCGCATCGAGCGCCACTACCAGCAGCGCCCTGCCGAGGCCGAAAAGGAATACGCGCTGCCTTCGTTTCGAGCTTTGTCCAAGCCGATCCGAGAGGCCGCCCGTCGTTTCTGGAGCCAACGCGCCTGGAGCGAATACGCCGCGGTGCCGGCCCTCTCCCAAATCCTTCTCAAGGGCGTGCAGGAGAAGGTGCCCCTGGGCGAGACGTCGGCGTTGACGGGAATCCTTCACGACGAGGCCCTGCACACACGCCTTTCCCAACAGGCAGCCGACGCCCTGGGCGGTTACCTAGAAGACGTCCCCGACGACCTCGCCTACGATCCCTACGTCTACGCCGCCCCCACGGCGTCGACGATGATCGAGGCCTTGGTCACCGGTGGCTGCCTGGGCGAGACCGTCAGCCGCGCGTTGATCCAGGCCCGCGTGCAACGCACCACGCACCCCGAGCTGCGCGCCATCGTGGCCCGCACCTTGAAAGACGAGAGCGTGCACGTCGCCTTCGCCTGGGCCGTCGCCGAGCGGGTCGTGCCGACCTTGACGCAGCCAGAGCGGCGCAGTCTGGCGCGCTCGCTGGAGCCCGCCCTGCGGGGGGCGGGCCGGAGCAACCGCGCCAGCACCGCCGCCGCGCGCTCCTCGCAGGGCAAGCTGCGCAGCATGGTGGCCGACGCTGGACTCGGCTCCTGCACCCCCGATGAGGAGCGGGCCGTGGTGACCCGCCTGTTCTCCTCCGTTCTCCTGCCCCAGCTGCGCCGACTCGCGATCCCTGTCTGAGCCCCGGTGATCAGAGCACCTTCAGCGACGATGTGCCGCCGCCGATGGTCGACTCGAAGAAGTCGTTGCCCTTGTCATCGACGACGACGAAGGCCGGGAAATTCTGGACTTCGATCTTCCACACCGCTTCCATGCCGAGCTCGGGGTACTCGAGCACCTCGACCTTGGTGATGCAGTCCTGGGCCAGACGCGCCGCCGGTCCGCCGATGCTGCCGAGGTAGAAACCGCCGTGCTTCTGACAGGCCGCAGTGACGGCGCTGCTGCGGTTGCCCTTGGCCAACATCACCAACGATCCACCCGCAGCCTGGAAGGCGTCGACATAGGAGTCCATGCGCCCCGCCGTCGTTGGACCAAAGCTCCCCGAGGCCATGCCCACCGGCGTCTTGGCGGGACCAGCGTAGTAGACGGCGTGGTCCTTCAGATACGCGGGGAGGCCCTGCCCGGCATCGAGCCTCTCTTGGATCTTGGCGTGGGCGATGTCTCTGGCGACGACCATGGGCCCGCTCAAGCTCAAGCGCGTCTTGACCGGGAGCCTCGTGAGGATCGCGCGAATGGCGCTCATGGGCTGCCGCAGATCGATCTCGACGACGTCGCCGCCGAGGGAGGCGCCTTGGACCTCGGGCAGATACTTCGCCGGATCGCGTTCGAGCTCCTCGAGGAACACGCCTTCCTTGGTGATCTTACCCCAGGCCTGGCGATCGGCCGAGCACGACACCGCGACGGCGATGGGACACGAGGCCCCGTGGCGCGGCAAGCGAACCACGCGCACGTCGTGGCAGAAATATTTGCCGCCGAACTGCGCACCGATGCCGGTCTGCTGCGACAGCTTGAGGAACTTGGCCTCGAGCTCGACGTCGCGGAAGGCGTGGCCGAGCTTGCTCCCCTGCAAAGGTAGGCCATCGAGGGCCTTCGCCGACGCGAGCTTGGCCACCTTGAGGGTCATCTCCGCCGAGGTGCCGCCGATGACGACGGCGAGGTGGTAGGGCGGGCAAGCCGCGGTGCCGAGGGACTTGAGCTTTTGCTCCATGAATTTCAACAAGGAGACCTCATTCAATACTGCCTTCGTCTCCTGGAAAAGCAGTGACTTGTTGGCTGATCCTCCGCCCTTGGCCATAAACAAGAAGTGGTACTCGTCGCCATCGGTGGCATAGAGGTCGATCTGGGCGGGCAGGTTGTTGCCGGTGTTTTTCTCGTCGAACATCGTCAAAGGCGCCAGCTGGGAGTAGCGCAGGTTCGAGGTCTGATAAGTGTCGAAGATGCCCCGAGCGATGGCTTCTTCGTCGCCGCCGCCGGTGAATATATATTGCCCCTTTTTCCCCATCACAATCGCGGTCCCTGTATCCTGACATCCCGGCAACACGCCGGCGGCCGCGATGCAGGCGTTTTTCAACAGGTCGAGGGCGACGAAGCGATCGTTGGGTGAAGCCTCTGGGTCCTCGAGGATCTTCTGCAGCTGGCCCAGGTGCCCCGGACGCAGCAGATGGGCGATGTCTTTCATTGCCGCCGCGGTGAGCGCGGTGAGGGCGCTGGCGTCGACGTCGACGAAGGTCTTGCCCCGGGCGCTGAAGGTCGAGACGCCTCTCTCCGAGAGCTTGCGGTAGGGGACGGCGGTGTGACCGGGGAGGATCTCGGTGAATTCGAAGCTGGGCATGAGCGCTGTTACTGCGGCCAACGCTTGCCGTCAGCGTCCGACGTCGAGGCCGTAGACGTGCACCGGCGCCGACAGCCCCTTGATGTTGTGGGATCCGAGGTCGTCGCAGGCGCCGGGCAGATGCCGCGCCACCGCCGCCGAAACGAGGGCGCGGCGGCCCAGTGTCGAACACAGGCCCTGCAGCCGCGCGGCCAGGTTCACCGCCGGGCCGATGACCGTGAAATCCAGGCGCGAGGGTCCGCCGATGTTGCCGTAGTGGACGTCGCCGACGTGCAAGGAGAGCGCGACCTCGATGAGCGGGCGTTCGTCGTCGCCGGCTCGACGATCGCGGTTTTTCTCGGCCACCCGCGCAAAGACGTCGGCGGAGGCGGCGCGGGCCACGATGCAGGCGTCGGCTTCTTCGCCGGGGCGCGCGCGAAAGATGCTGAGCACGGCGTCGCCGATGAACTTCAACACTTCGCCCCCGTGGTCGGCGACGGCAGTGACGACGGCGTCGAAGGTGTCGTCGAGCAGGGTGAGCAAGGCTTCGCGCGAGAGTCGCTCTGACAGCCTCGTGAAGTCGCGCAGATCGCAAAACGAGATGACGGCGTGGATGGCCTCGCCTTGGCCGCGTCGCACCTGCCCCGCCAGCACGCGGGCTCCTGCGTCTTGGCCGAGATAGGTCTGCAGGAGCGAGCTGGCGATGTGCTGGGCGACGTAGGCCTCGACGACGACGGCGAGGAGGGGCTGCACGCTCAGCAGCGTGAGCAGTTGTTCGTCGGAGAAGCCGCCGGCTTGGTGGGTGGTGAAGGTGATGACGTTGAGGCGCTGGGTGAGGGGGTTGCCGAGCTGAAACGCGAGGTAATCGGTGGCGCCCCGAGCGCGCAGATCGTGGACGATTTCGAAGTCGGTGGGGCAGCGCGGATCGCAGAGCTTGCGACGGATGACGTCGTGGGTGCGTTGGTGAAAGCGCGCGATGGGGCTGGCCAGAAACTCTGCGGTGTTCAGCCCGCTCCAGACGCGAGGCTCGATGACGACGGCACCGCTGCGCTTTCGCCAGGTCGCAGACACCGCGGCCAGCTCGGGGTGCAGGTCGGCGAGCACCAGGTACAGGCGCTCGAGGTCGACGCCGTCGTGGGCCAAGGCCTCCGCCAGGCCCACCAAGAAGGGCCGGGGATCGGAAAAACCGCGGGCATCCTGCAAAACGAAGCGAGCGGCATGCCCCAGCCGCAGATCCGAGAGCGGTGGAGGAACGACGTCGACGATGGGCATCGCTGGCCACCCTAGTGCCCCGGAACCGAGGTTTCTATGCGAACCCGCTTGGTCTCTTCGCCGATGGCATCGGCTCCTCCGCCAGCCCTCGACGAACATCCGCGCCGCGATTGGCCGCCCGGCCTGAGGGCCGAGAATTCATCAAAGCAGCTCGTTTCCAGGGCACCAGCTTCCTCGTGGGGCGCGGCGCCAGGTCAGACCCGAGCACCCATTTTGGGCGTGAGGATCCCTCATGGGCGAGGCCGCGGCGGCAGGCTACGGTCTGGCCATGCGATTCTCCCGCACCTCCCTTTGGGTTCCGACCCTGGCCGCCACCTTCCTGGGCCTGGTGCATGGTTGTGACTGCGACAGCGAGCTCGATCGCTTGAGGCCCGCGCTCGTCGTCGACCCCGAAGAAGCCGTCCTCGTCGGCGTCCCCGTCGCCCAAGACACGCCCATCGCCTTTCAGTTGCCAAACCTGCGCAGCGTGAACCTCAACGACGTCAGCGCGGTGCTCTCGGCCGACTCCGATCCGAATTTTTCGATGATCGTCGACGTCGTCGAGCGCGTGTTGCCCGGCCAGACCGAAGAGTTGGTCGTCAACGTGCGTCCCCTGGTCGTTGGCACCATCACGGGCACCCTGGTCGTCGACAGCGCCGATCCCGACGCGCGCCCCAACCACGTCGAAGTCCCGATCAGCGTGAGTGCGATCAACGTCGGGCTGCCCGACATCGAGGTCAATCCAGCCGCCGTCGAATTCGCCACCATCGGCCGCGCCGACGTCGGCCGAGAGACCGTCAGCATCAAAAACGTCGGCATCCGCGATCTGGTGCTCGACTCGGTGGTGCTCTCGCCTGACAGCGATCCGGCCTTTGGCATTGCCTTGGGTGGCGTCGTCGAAGGCGCCGTGAGCCCGCCGGTGGTGGGGCCCCAGGGCAGCAGCGATCTGGTGCTCTCTTTCCGGCCGCAGGACACCGATCGGCACAGCGGCACCGTCGTCATCCGCAGCAACGACCCCGATGAGCCCGAGGTGCGCATCAGCCTGCAGGCCCAGGCCGTCGAGTGTCCGGTGGCCACGGCGGTCCTCGTCGACGGCGACCTGCAGATCGAGCCCTTCGACACCGTGCGCATCGACGGACGCGACAGCACCGCTGTGGCTCCAGGCACCTTCATTCCGCCGCCTCCCGACGGCTACCAGTGGACCTTGCTGGTGCGTCCGGTGGGCAGCACCGCGATCCTGGCGTCTGAGACCAACGATCGCACCGAGCTCGACGTCGATCTGGCCGGCCTCTACCAAGTGCAGCTCGAGGTCTTCGCCGCCGACACCACCCGACCCGACAACGCCCCCATCCGCTCCTGCTCACCGGCCCTCGTCGACATCGACGTGAAGCCCAGCGACGACCTGCACATCCAGCTCGTGTGGGACGGCCCCGACGCCGACCTCGATCTCCACGTGTTGAAAGAGGGCGGCACGGCCTTCACCCACGAAGGCGACGTCTACTTCTCCAACCGCAGACCCACCGCACCCGACGACGTGGGATGGTCGGAAAACCCCGACGAAAACCCCCGCCTCGACGTCGACGACGACCGCGGCTACGGCCCCGAGAACACCAACATCAAGCACCCTGCTCCGGGCTCGCGCTGGACGGTGCTGGTGCACTATTGGAACAAGCAGACCTCAGGTGATCCGACGACAAACGCGACCCTGCGGCTCTTCATCTACGGACGCCAGGCCATCGAGCTCACCCAGCTCTTCTCCACAGACCAGCAGCTGTGGCGGGCCATCGAAATCGTCTGGGGCGCCGATCCCCTGGCTCCCCCGGAGCTCTCCCAAATCGGCGTCGTCGAACCCTTCGTCCGCCCCTTCTGAGCCTCAGGACTGAGGCGCTCGCAGGGCACGGCGCGCCGGCACGGACCAGAAACGCTCCTGCAGCTCGATGGGCAGGCGCAGGGCCCGCTCGTTGAGCAGTCCCCGCACGCGCAAGACGGCGGCATCGGCTTCGTCGTCGTCGCCGACGGCCCGCAACACCCGCGCATAGCTGCCCAGGGCGTCTTCGACGGGGAGACCAGTGGCTGTGCGCTCGTCGAGCAGCTCGGCGGCGCGTTGGGCGTAGGGCAAGGCGCGGCCGGCATCGCCCGACGACACCAACACGTCGCCGAGCAAGGCGTTGCCCAAGACCTGGCCTGACAAGAAGCCCCGTGCCTCGCCGATGTCGACGGCGGCCTGGGCGCGGGCGAGGGCGGTCTTCAGCAGCCGCTCTTTGGCGGCGCCGCTCGACTGCTGGGCGCGCAACCACTTGGCCCGCGCGCTCAGCAACTCGGCCTCCATGGCGCCGAAGGGATCGCGTTTGTCATCGACGCGCCGGCGAACGTTGTCGAGCACGCCCTCGGCGGCGGCGGCGTCTTCTTGGGCGAGAGCCGCACGAGCGACGACGATGGCGGCCTGGTGCTCGAGACGGTCCAGGGAGAGGCCCTTGGCCAAGGAGCGCGCGCGCTGGGCAGAAACGACTGCGCCGTCGACGTCACCCGCCATCAAAAGCACGTCGGCGCGGTTCTTCAAGCTCTGGGCAAAGCCGGCGTCGTCGCCGATGGCTTCACGGATCGACAGAGCGCGCACCAGCAGGTCCTGGGCCGTCCACAGCCGGCCGGTGCGAATGTAGACGTCGGCGATGGCGTCGAGACACGCCGCTTCGCCAGCGAGGTCGAGGGTTGCTCTTTTGTGGGCGTGGGCGACCAGCAGGTGCTCCAAGGCTCCGAGGGGATCGTTGCTCTCGAGTCGAAAGAGCCCGGTTTGGTGTTCGATGACGCCAACGGCGCGACGGTCCTCGACGGGGGTGAGGCGGCGTGCCTCCTCGAGCGCCCGGTGTGCCCCATCCAGATCGCGGGCCGAGAAGCGAATGAGCGCCAGCAAACGCAGCACGTCGCGCGCAGCGCGACTCGAAGCCAAAGTCGGCGCCGGCCCCGTCATCGTCGTCGTCGTCGTCGATGCCATCCGGGCCTTTTCCAGGGCCCGCAGGGCGGCCTCTTCGGCCTTTGGCACGTCGCCCGTGAAGAGGTTGAAGCGGGCGACGCGCGAAAAGGCCATGGACTGTCGCTTGGGGTCGGCGGTCTTGTCGGCGGCCCACACCAGCTGCTTGAGCGCATCCTTGAACCCCTTTTGGTGGGCGCTTTGTTCGAGCACGGCGCACAGCTCGAGCTGCAGGGTGAAGACGATCTCTTTCTCCTCGGTGGTGCAGAGCTCCAGCGCCTCCTTGGCCATGGTGATGGCCCCCTGGCGGTCGTCGAGACGCCGCGCCCGGCGCACGGCGATGACCAGATGCGCCAGCGCTTGGCGACGACGACCGGCCATCTTGTGGTGGCGCGCCAACATCGGGGCCACCGCGCGCGTATCGAGCAGGGCCTCGAGAGCGTCGGCGACGACCCCGTGCACAGCGACGGCTTCGTCGGCGGGGAGAGCAAGCTCGGCGGCAGCGCGCAGCAAGGGATGCTCGAAGACCAAGAAGGCGTCGTCGGCCATTGGAGCAACGCCAGCACCCTCGTCGTCGTCGTCAAACACCGGTGCGCCCGGACGGCGTTGGCTGCGCGCCAGGAAACCAGTCTCTGTCAGTTGGCGCACGGCCCGCGCGACCTCGTCGCGACCAATGCCCAGGCGCACCCCGACGAATTCCACCGCCGCCGGCATGAAGCTGAGGCCGAGGGCCGCACAGTGACCCAGGACCCGGCGGACGTCGTCGGGCAGCCTCATCACCCGCGCGTGCAAGAGCTTATCGAGGCGCGTCGGCAGCTCGTGCGGATCTCGGTTGTGCAGGCGGGCCAGAAAGAGGCTCGCGTCCCATTCGCTGCCGCCCAGCGCACTGCTCTCCTTGCGCAAGTAGCCGCCTTCGACGGCCCAGCGCACCGCGTGAGCGATGAAGAGGGGCGAGCCGCGAGCACGTTCGAACAGGGCTTTGGCAGCGCGTTGGGTGGCAGCGTGGCGCGCTTCCGGCAGGCCAGCGTCGACGTCGGAGCCGTCGGAGGTGACGTCGAGCAGGGCGTTGCACAGGCCCCGTGCAGAGGCTTCGTCGAGGGGTCGAAGCTCGTGGCGCGTGACGGCCAAGCCTTGCTCGAGGCCCGGGGGCAGGCGCGGCTTCGACGAACAGAGCAACACCAGGCGCGCGCGGGCCCCGAGGCGGCGGGCGACGAAAGCCAAGGTTTCGCGGGTCGGCGTGTCCATGGCCTCGGCGCCGGAGACGACGAAGACCGCTGGTCGCTCGTCACCGCTGCGGCCGAGCAGGGCTTTGGCGAGCAGCAACACAGCGCGGCGAATCGAGGTGCGCAAAGCACGGGGACTGCGGCGCTCCGCCAGGTCGTCGTCGTCGTCGTCGCCGCCGGCCCCCACCAGGTCGATGACCACCCCGCAGAGGCCGCAGAGCTCCTGGCGCTCGACCGCGGGCAGAGCATCGGCGAGGCCGTTCACCAAGCGGGCGACCCGCTCCGCCGCCTGCGGATGCCCCGCTGGGGCACGCGCCAACGCCCGCACCATGCCAACGATGGCGGCGTAGGGCGTCGGCTGCAGGGGATCGGCAGCGCCCCACAACACCACCGCGCGTTCGTCGAGGAGCCCGGCCTCGGCGAGGGACGCCCGCACCAGCGAAGACTTGCCAATGCCCGCGGGCCCCCAGAGCACCAACAAGCGGGGGACTTCGTCGACGGCGGCAGCGAGCACGTCCGCGCACAGCCGCACG
Organism: Myxococcales bacterium; assembly: GCA_023248635.1. GTDB lineage: Bacteria > Myxococcota > UBA727 > UBA727 > VGSZ01 > VGSZ01. Next base: position 15,036 of record JAHFED010000004.1, on the reverse strand, counting down.
TCGTCGTCGCGGCCGACGAAGGGCGGGCGCATCAGCAGGGCCGACAGCTCCCAGCGCTCTTGTCCAAAAGCGGCCCGGGGATCGACCACGCAGCCCGATCCCGGCACCGTGGCCACATCCCCCGCCAAGGCGAAGGCGTCGTCGTCGAAGGCCAATAACCCGGCGGCGGGCAGCAGCGCTCCCGCTCGCACGACGTCGTCGATGTCGTCGCCACTGCCTTTGACGAGGGAGAACGCCACTGGCGCACCCGCCGGCAATCCCTGCGCGAGCGCGGTGGCCAAGCGCACCAGCACGGCGACGGCCTCGCGATCGGCGCGCAGCTTCGCGTCTTCTGGGCGGTGGGCGGCGCCGGTGAGCGCAGCAAGCACGAGCTCGTCAGCGCTGTGCGACAACACGACGACGTCAGCGGCACCCACCACCTGCGCGGAGACTGCGGCCAGCGAGCGTGCGGCCTGGGCGGTGAAAGCCCGGATCCGCAGCAGCGCCGTCGGCGGCAATGGGATCGTCTCGTCTTGGGCGTCGTCGAGCGGGCGGCCGTCGACCATGGACTCCAAGGCCTGGGCCACCGCCGACCGCGCCGGTACGCTGCCCACGCGCGCGAGACCCGGAGTTGCGGCCGGGACGTCGACGGGGCTGCCGAGCAACTGCCGCGCTCCCGCCCGGGCCCGGAGCACGGTGGCGATGTCGACGTCGTCGGCGCCTCGGTCTGATGTCGATGCGGCCCGCAGCGCGGCGATGAGCGCATCGGCAACGGCCGAGAGCGCGACCAGCAGCGCATCTTCGCCGTGGGCCTCGCGCATCTCGTCGAGGGTGCGTCGGGCGACGGCGGCGCCCGAGAGACGGGCCGTGAGCAAGCGGTGGGCGGCCCTCGCCGTGTCTTTGCGCCGATCGTCGCCCTCGGAGTCGTCGACCTCGACGGCAAAGCCATCGGCAGAGAGGTCGCTGTCGACCACGTCGTTGTCTTCGTCGAGCTCGAGTTGGCGCAGGGCGACCGCGGCCTGTTGCACCAGGGCGTCTTCTTCGGAGATCGCGAGGGTCGCGAGTTTCACGGGGAGGAACCTACCCTTCCGGCCCGACCGACACGCCCTTCGCCCCACTTCGCCCGCCCTGCCGTGCCGACGGCGCAAGCAGGAAGCACTGTGATCCCGCGTCCGCTTGATGTTCGACCGGAAAGACGCGGGATGGTGCGCGTGAAGCGCGCCCGTGGAACGCGGAGTTGGTGGGGGCCCCGCGTCCGGCTCCGCCGGCGCGGGGGGAGGTCTGCACCAGACCTCCCAGAGGAGCATTCCCGACGGAGATGAACGAGACCGCTCCGCGGTCGAAGTTCAGCGAGATCGGGGATGAGCCGTGCCCGCGGCTCAAACCATCGGGACTGCACCATCGGGCAAAGAGAGGATCAAGGGCGAAGGTTGCGTTCCGGGGCTGAGGAGGCGAAAAAGAAAGAGGAATGCCTACACGTCGGGACCCTGGATCGAATCTGCAGTGCTCCTTTTGCGGCAAGAGCCAGCGAGAGGTGAAGAAGCTCATCGCCGGTCCGACGGTCTACATCTGCGACGAGTGCATCCACCTTTGCAATGACATCATCGCCGAGGACGCCGCCGAGCGGCACCAGCACGAGCAGCTGCAGCTGCCGACGCCCCACGAGATTCGCGACTTCCTCGACCGCTACGTGATTGGCCAGCAGCACGCCAAGAAGGTGCTCAGCGTCGCCGTCTACAACCACTACAAGCGCATCAACACCAAGGTCTCCCAGAAGGGACAGCGCAGCGACGGCGTCGAGCTCTCCAAGAGCAATGTACTGCTCATCGGCCCCACGGGCACTGGCAAGACCCTGCTGGCCCAATCCCTGGCCCGCTTCCTCAAGGTGCCCTTCACCGTCGCCGACGCCACGACCCTGACCGAGGCTGGCTACGTCGGCGAAGACGTCGAGTCGATCATCCAGAACCTGTTGGCCGCCGCCGATAACGACATCGAGCGCTGTGAAAAGGGCATCGTCTACCTCGACGAAGTCGACAAGATCGCGCGCCGCGGCGAGGGACCCAGCGTCACCCGCGACGTCTCCGGCGAGGGCGTGCAGCAAGGCCTGCTCAAGCTCATCGAAGGCACCAAATGCAACGTGACCCCACGGGGGGCGAAGAAGTACGGCCAGCAAGAAGCCACCGTGCAGGTCGACACCTCCAACATCCTCTTCGTCGTCGGCGGCGCCTTCGTCGGCCTCGATCAAATCATCGAGCGGCGCACCGGACAGCGGGCCATCGGCTTCGGCGCGCTCTCGGCCCTCGACAAAGACGGCAAGCCCGCGAAGAAAGACCGCCGCGTCGGCGAGATCTTGCGCGACGTCACCACCGACGACCTCATCAAGTTTGGGCTGATCCCCGAGTTCGTCGGCCGCTTGCCGGTGACCGCCACGCTCAACGACATGACCGAAGAGGATCTGGTCCACATCCTCACCCAGCCCAAAAACGCGCTGGTCAAGCAGTACCAAAAGCTCTTCTCCATCGAAGGCGTGAAGCTCTCCTTCACCGAGGGGGCGCTGCGCGTGGCGGCCAAAGAAGCCATCAAGCGCAAAGCCGGCGCCCGCGGACTGCGGGCCATCCTCGAGGCCGCGATGCTCGACGTCATGTACGAGGTGCCCTACCTCGACGGCATCGCGGAGTGCGTGATCACCGAAGACGTCATCAACCGCACTGCGCAGCCTTTGCTCAGCTTTGAAAAGAAACAGTCGGCGTGACGAGCCCGGTAACCTCGCCGGTGTCCCATTGGGACGTCATCGCCAAAGACGGGGTGCTCGCCCTCAAGCGCACCTTCGGCTTTGCCGATTGGGCTCAAGCGCTGGCCTTCGTGAACCGTGTCGGCGCCCTCGCTGACGCCCAGGACCACCACCCCCTGGTCGAGCTCACTTGGGGCCGGGTCACGCTCTTTTCCTGGTCCCACGACGTCAAAGGCCTCAGCCCTCGCGACGAGCGCTTCTGCCTGGCGGTCAACGCCCTCGTTGGTCCCTGAACAAACCAACGAAGCGATCGATCTGCTTGCGTCGACGTCGACGGCGGCGTTAGCAGGGCGCATGACGGTTTTGTTCCCGCCCCTTGAGCCCTTCAACAGCTTCCGCATGTCGGTGTCCGGCCTGCACCACATTCACGTCGAGGAGGCCGGCAATCCCCAGGGCGTTCCGGTCGTGTTTTTTCATGGTGGCCCCGGCGGCGGCACCGATCCCATGCACCGCCGTTACTTCGATCCGGCGAAGTACCGCATCGTGCTCTTCGATCAGCGCGGCTGCGGCAAAAGCACGCCCCACGCCGAGCTCAAAGAGAACACCACCTGGGACCTCGTCAACGACGCCGAAGCCATCCGCAGCCGCTTGAAGATCGATCGCTGGCACGTCTTCGGCGGCTCGTGGGGCAGCACGCTGGCGTTGTCGTACGCCGTTTTGCATCCAGAGAAGGTGCGCTCGCTGGTGTTGCGCGGAATCTTTTTGATCCGTCGATCAGAGATTCAATTCTTCTATCAAGAAGGCACCAGCTGGATCTTCCCGGATTTTTGGGACGAGTACCTCAAGCCCATTCCCGAGGCCGAACGCGGTGACCTGGTCACCGCCTACTACCGGCGCCTCACCTGCGGCGACGACGAGATCGAAGCCGAAGCTGCCCGGGCCTGGAGTGTGTGGGAGGGATCGACCTCCAAGCTCTTTCCCGACGAAGGCCTGATCCACCGCACCGCCGGCGACGGTTTTGCCCGCCAGCTCGCACGCATCGAGTGTCACTATTTCGTCAACAATGGCTTCTTTCCCTACGATGGGTGGTTGCTCGAACAGGCCGCCAAAAAGCTGCAGAGCATTCCGACGGTCATCGTGCAGGGCCGCTACGACGTCGTCTGCCCGGCCAAGTCCGCGTGGGATCTCAAGAAGGCCATGCCCAACGCCGAGCTCATCATCGTCAAAGACGCCGGGCACTCGGCGAGCGAGACCGGCATCGTTACCGGCCTCGTCGACGCCACCAACCGCTTCGTCTCGCTCTGATCGTGCTCAGGCCGCCTGCGTCTTCTCATGCAGGCGCGACAAGAAGGGTGCGCTCTCGGCGATGCGCGGGTCGTCCTCTTCGAGCACGGTGGCGACGACGTCGTAGTCCTTCACCTCGGTGATTTCGACGTGGACGACGTCGCCGGCCTTCAGCTCGCGCGTGGTGTTGAAGTAGGTGATGCCGTCGATCTCCGGGGCCTGCGACCAGAGGCGGCCCTTCATGACCCACTCGTGCTCTTCGCTGCTGCCCTCGACGATGGCCTCGTGGATGGTGCCCTTGAGGCGCGCGTTGTTCTGCTCGTGGATCTTGCGTTGCTTGCGCATCAGCTTGTCGAAGCGCTGCCTCTTGACGGCGTAGCCCAGCTTGCCGTCGAGGTCGTAGGCCGCGGTGCCTTCTTCGTCGGAGTACTTGAACACCCCCAAACGCTCGAAACGCACCTCGCCAGCAAAATCCATGAGCTTGTCGAAGTCGGCGTCGTCTTCGCCGGGGAAGCCCACGATCACCGTGCTGCGCAGCACCGCGTGCCGCACCTTCTGGCGCACCTCGGTGAGCAGAGCGCCGAGCTTCTTTTGATCCTTGCCGCGCTTCATGCGCAGCAACATGCGATCGCTGCCGTGCTGCGTCGGGATATCAAAGTAAGGCAAAGCGTTCGCGCTGACGTTCATCGTGTTGAGCAGATGCTCGCTCAGCGTGCGCGGATACATGTACATGCACCGCACCCAGCGAATGCCTTTCACCGCGCCCAGGGCATCGAGCAGCTGGGCCAGGGTCGGACGCCCGGGCAGATCGTGGCCGTAGCCCGTCAAATCCTGGGCAATGAGATTGAGCTCAACGACGCCGTCGGCAGCGAGGTGCGTGGCCTCTTTGACCAGGTCGGCGATGCCGCGGCTGCGCTGCTTGCCGCGCAGAGTCGGGATGATGCAGAAGGCGCAGGTGTTGTCGCAGCCCTCGGCGATCTTGAGATAAGCCGTATACTTCGGCATCGAATTCTTGCGGGGAAGATCGCATCCTGCGACGAAGGTAAGGTCGTCGGTCACCAAGTTTCGATTGTCCTCGGTCATCACGGCTTCATTGGTGATGATGGGCAGGCCCTTGCCCTTGCGCGGGGGAGGAGCGCCCAGCCCGAAGCCCGCCAGCACGTCGCCGATCTTCTGGTAGTCCGAGGTGCCCAAGAAGGCGTCGACTTCGGGCAGCTCTTTCTCGAGCTCGCCCACATAGCGCTGCGCCATGCAGCCGGTGACGACGAGCTTGGCCCCCGTCTGCGACTTCAGCGCGCCCATCTCGAGCACGGCCTCGATGGACTCCTTCTTGGCCTCACCGATGAAACTGCAGGTGTTGATGATGATGGCGTCGGCGTCGGCGGCATCTTCGACGACGACGTGGCCTCCTGCGAGCGAGAGCCCCAGCATGTGCTCGGCATCGACCCGGTTCTTGGGGCAACCGAGAGAAACGAAATGAACCTTGGCCATGACGTCGTCATAGCCCCCTGATCGGGATGATCAATGCGGCGGTCAGGGCGCCGCAAGCGAGCTCATCAGGCCAGCGGGCGCTTGAAGGTCAGGACAACCACGCGCGGCGTGGTCGTGCTCGTGCCCGCCTGGTTCGCGTCAAAAGCAGCGACCAGCTCCCATCCCTGCTCACCGAGTTCGTTGAGGCACTCGTCGAGTTTCGCAGGCTCGAGCACGCCACCGAAGAAGCCCGGCTTCGCGGGGAGCTTGATGCTCTGGTATTCCCAACGCACCCGGGCGTCCGCTGTCGTCAGACCTTCACGCCCTTGAGCTTGTCGGCCAAGGAGTTGAGCCCACCGGTCGTGTGCTCCTTCTTCTTGTATTCGTCGTAGGCCTTCTTGGTCTCGCCCTCGACGACGGCACGCATGGACACGCTGACCTTCTTGAAGCGGCGATCGAAGGTGCGGACTTCGACTTCAATGTTCATGCCCTGCTTCACAGCGTCGGTGGCACGCTCGACGGCGTTGCCATCTTTGTCCAACAAATCACGCCACGAGCAGTAGCAAGAGAGGCCGGCTTCGACTTCGAGGGTGGCGCCTTTGTCGTCGGCGCGGACCACCTTCATCTTGTGGCGCGTGCCCGGGCGGTATTTCTTTTCCCAGACGTCGAACGGATTTTCTTGTGTACGCTTGATCGAGCAAGAAACGCGCTGCTTCGCCGTGTCCACGCTCATGACGACGGCTTCGACTTCTTGGCCGATGGTCAAGAGCTCGGAGGGATGCTGCGGGTGCTCGGTCCAAGAGATCTCGCCGATGTGCACCATGCCGTCGACGGACTCGGAGAGCGCGATGAAGGCGCCGAAGTCGGCCAGGGTCTTGACCTTGGCTTTGACGACGGTGCCGGCGGGGAATTTCTCGGCGATGGCTTCGAAGGGATTGCGCTCGAGCGCGCGGGTCGAGAGCGACATGCGGCGGTTGTCGGCGTCGAGGCCGATGACCTTGACGTCGATCTCTTCGCCGATCTGGAACCGCGCCGACGGGTGCCTGACCTTGGCGTAGCTGATCTCCGACACGTGAATGAGGCCTTCGATGGACTCGCTCGGGTTCTCGGGCAAAGGCAGCTTCACGAAGACGCCGAAGTCGGCGAGGCCGGTGACCACACCTTTGACGACGGAGCCATGGGCAAAGGCCGCCCGCACTTCTCCCCAGGGATCGGTGCGCAGCTGGCGCAGACCCAGCTTCAGCTTGCGCTCTTTGACGGCCAGCACTTTGACTTCGAGCTTCTGCCCGACGCGCAGGTGCTGATCGATGCGACCGCGGTGATCCCACGAGATGTCGTCGCGGTGCAGCAGCCCATCGAGGCCGTCGACGTCGAGGAAGGCGCCGTAAGGCATGATGCTGCGGACCACGCCGGTGACGACGTCGCCTTCTTTGAGCGATGACAGGCGCTCTTTGGTTTCGCGATCGCGCTCTGCAAAGAGCACGGCCTTGCGAGAGACCACGATGTTGCCGCGCTCGAGATCGACCTCGCCGACCTTGAAGTCGCCGACGCCGCCGACGATGCGGTCGCCGCGCTGCGGTCCAAAGCGCGAGAGGGTGGCCTGGCTCGCGGGCAAGAAAGCGCGGATGGCGCCATCGCCGACGCCGAACATCTCGGTGGTGAACAAAGCGACGGAGTAGCCGCCCTTCACCTCACGCACGACGGCTCCGGGCACCGCCTCGAGGTCGAGCGAGCCCTGCATCTCATCGAAGCGGGCGAGGTCGCGCGCTTGTTTCGCCGACGCCAGCGGCAGGCCTTCGCCGTCTTTGGGGGGATCGAGCAGGCGCACCTTCAGCGCGGTGCCGATGGCGAGATCGGCGAGCTCCTCGGGCCTGACCAAGGCCTTGACGGCATCGTGTCCCAGCGGTTTGACCTCGACGACGACGGCCGCCGGCGTGACTTCGACGATGGCGGCGTCGTGTACCGATTGCCACAGCGGCATGCCGGCGACGGCAGCCAATTCGTCGACGTTGAAGCGCGGTGGCGAAAGATCGAGGGCGCGACCACGGTGATCACGCCGCACCTCGTCCCGTCCGCGTGCGCCACCATTGTGGTTCTCGCGACCGCGCTCCGAACGACCACCACGCTCCCGTCGACCACGACCGCCCTGGCGTCGTTGGCCACCGTCTGGCGCACCTTCGCCGGGCGACGACTGGGACGACGCGTCGCCCGCGGCAGTGTGGCTCTCAGCGGCGGTGCTCTCAGGCGCCTGCGGAGGCGGCTCCGCCGCGGCGTCGGCGGGGGCGGGGGTCTCGGGGGCGGTGTTGTCGCTCATGAAGAAGGCTCCTTCGTCGACGTCGGATGCCCTTTGCCCCCGCCGCTGTAAAGGGCCGGAATTCTCTGCAGGTTCATCGCCTGGCGGCGATGAATTCACCGACAGCGCTTCGCGTGTCGGTGAATTGTCTGCAGGTTCATCGCCTGGCGGCGATGAATTCTCTCGTGATCGCCGATGCGCTTGGCTTCAGGCCGAGGTGGGCGTGCGGCGACGAGGGCGCAGCAGCAGCAGCGCTCCGGTTAGCAAGACGAGCGACGAGGGACGGCCGCTGGTGCCCGAGCAGGGGCAGCCGTCGGGGGCGCCGCCTTCGCCTTCGCCCTCCGCGCCTTCCCCTTCGGCTGCGCAGGGGGTGTCGGTGGGAATGTTGTCGACGGAGATGTTCACCAGGGTCCCACCGCCCTCCGGGGCGACGAAAGCGACGACGAAGGTGCGCTCGATGCAGCCGTCCGACGTGAGCGTGTGGGTGAACGAAGCGTTGGCGAGGCCGGTGTTTTGGTTGGCAGCACCAATGCTGGCCGCCGTCGCCGTCTCGTCAAAGATGATCTCGTCGCCAGCGTCGTCGTAGGGCACGGCCAAGGTGCCGCCGTTGCCTTCGTACTCCCAGTGAATGCGGGCATCAGCGGCCTGGCCGGTGACGTCGTGCACCAGAACAGAGAGGGGCGCGGGTGTCCCGCCACCGAGGAGGCCACCGGACTGCTCGGCCCACTTCAACGTGAAACCAGCCGAGCCCTTGGGAACGGCGACGCGGAACTGCAGCACCGAAGGCGCAAAGTTCTGCAGGCCCACATCGGCAGCGCCGGGCTGGAACAGGGTGTCTTTGCCGGTGACGTCGATGTCGTCGCCGTCGACGACGGCCAGTGGCCACACGCGCTTGCAGCCGTTGACGCCGCGGCGGTCAAATTCCGCCTGCGCGAAATCACCGAGGGTCTCGCCAAAAGCAGTGCGAACAGCGGTCACCGCACGCGCCGACGCCCGGGTCATGTCTTCATCATTGTCGGCGAGGGCCATGGACAGCAAAAGGACCTTGTCGAGCTCGTCGACGTCGCCGCTGGCGGCCACCACCTCGTCGCGGATGGCCCACAGCGCGCCTGCCCAGGGCTCGGAATCGGCGTGCACCTCGCCGATGATGTCGTCGGGGCACTTCTTCTCGTTGTCGTTGTCGCGCAGGCCGATCTCGGCACCGCCCAGCCCCTGACCGGCGTAGTCACCGACGGTGGAGTTGCCGGCGAAGCTCGAGGAGAAATAGTCGGCCCAGCCCTCGTTCAAGCCGCCGCTTTCGGCGTTGGTGCCTTGATCGTCGACGCCGGAGCTGCCGAGCCCGGGCACGAAGGCGTGCACGATGCCGTGGGTGAATTCATGGCGGGTGACGTCGCCGTCGTAGGCGAAGTCGCGGCTGCCTTGGAAGTAGATGTTGCTGTCGAAGGGCCGGTTGAAGAGCTGGGCGAGGGCCTGCAGCTCGGGGGGGATCTGCACAGGTCCGCCGGTGGTCGCCGGAATGAAGGCCGCGTTGGGGATGCGTTGGAAGTCGTCGATGACGACGGGGTTGCCGGCGTTGGCACCGCGTCCGCCCAGCAGCTGCTGGGTCACGGCGTTGATGTCGAACTGGGGGAACAAGACGTTGGTGCCGATGTGGAAGGGGCGCACGGGCTTGCCGTCGACGTCGAGCTCCGCGCTGCCGTCGTTTTCGCAGCGCTGGCTCAAGCCGCCGAGGCAAAAGCCGGGGTCGTCGAGGACTTCTTTGATGTGCTCGAAGTAGACCTGGGTCGCGTGATAGACGGTGACCTCGGCGAAGGCGTCCTCTTCGGCGGCGCATCCGATGGGATCGGCCCCGGGCTCGCCACATTTCACGGCGTTGCCGCGGTCGCCGTCGACGGGATCAAAGAACCAGCCCGCGGGGTCGTCAGCCGTCGCCGGCGTCGAGGCTGCTCGCGGCAACTCGGCGCAGAAGACGACCTTCACAAAGAGGGGATCAGGGACAAAGCCCGCGATCTGCGGGGGCAAGGGCAGGGAGTCGCGCGGGATGCCGTTTTGAGGCTGGATGACGCTTTCGACGGCGACGCCTTCGTCGATGTCGTCTTGGGTGGCGCAGCGGGCGACGTCGACGGCCAGTTGCTCGGGATCGAGGGTGGTCAGGCAGTCCCGCGAGCCGTCGTTGCAGACGACGAACTTGCAGCAATTGGCCGTCTCGAAGTGAAAGCCGGCCAAGGGTCCCCCCAGCTCGGCGGGCAGGAGATCTTGGAGCTCGACGTCGACGAGATCGGCCGCATTGATGCCGGAGGCGGCGGGAGCAAACTCGAACACCCGCGCAGCGGTCGGAGCCGGGGGCAGCGGCTCCCCTTCTCCCTCGCCTTCACCTTCACCTTCACCTTCTCCCTCACCTTCTCCCTCACCTTCTCCTTCACCTTCACCTTCACCTTCACCTTCACCTTCACCTTCACCTTCGCCTTCACCTTCGCCTTCACCTTCGCCTTCACCTTCGCCTTCACCTTCGCCTTCACCTTCACCGCCCGCACCGCCGACAAAGTTGGCCGTGGCCTTCGAGAGCAGCACCTTGCCCGTCGCGGCGTCGATCCACACGTCGCGCAGATCCTCTATGCGCCAGGTGGGTACGCGAACGCGGAAGGCGGCGTGGAGTCCATCGGGCCGGGCCACCCACACGGGTTGGGCGAAGCCGCTGACCCTTTCGACGGTGGGGTCGACGACGATGCCCCCCTTCACCGAGAGAAAGGCGGTCGCCAAGGCCTCGTGGGCGGCCACGCGGAAGCTCGACACGGGCGTGAGCGAGCGATCGGTGCCTTGCACATGACGCACAGTGCCGCCCTCGATGAGCAACACGCGATCGGCACCCTCGACGGCAATGCCCTGCACCGACGGAGTGGCCCGCACCACAAACCGACCGGCGAAGGGATGGGCAACGACGTCGACGTCGGAGGCGTGCTGGAAGGCGGGATCGGTCAGCAGCCAAGCCGGATCGAGAAACAGCCCCCGGGCCGCGATCTCCACCGCGCGCTTGCCAGCGGCGGCCGGCAGCGAGAGCGGCGGCACGTCGACGACGACGCCAGCGGCAGCAACGGGAAGGGCGAAAAGAGCGGCAAAGGCAAAGGTGCGCAGCATGGCGACGGCGTACCCCCCCCAGCGTCGAATCGCCAGGCCGGTGGCCGCCGGAGAAGTGCTCAAGAGCCAGTGACGTCTTGCGTCAAGAAGAGGCCGATGCTGCGCCTTGCTTCGCTCACGCGTGGGCCGTTGGCACGGCGGAGACGACGCCGCCATCGGTTCGAATGGGGACGCCGGCGTCGTCGTCTTGTGCTCTTGATCTATTGCTGGTGCGGAACCCTAGATTCCGCACGCGCCGCCGCCGCCCAGGAGGACTTCGCACGATGCTCCGACCTTTGCTTGTCGCCCTCGTTGTGTGTTCGTCCGCTCCCGCCCTCGCCGGCGTGGAGCTCAGCGAGGAGGATTTCCGGCTCTACTGCGGCTACCTCGACGCCCTGGCTCGACCCGACGTCCAAAAGCTCAAAGACAAAGCCAAGGAAGCCAAGCTGGCCAAGCTCGCCAAGGTCAAGCCCGCCGCGTTGGCGACGGCGGTGGAGAAGGGACAGAAGGCGGGCTCGACGTGCGGCGAGATTGGCAAGACCGCCGCCGCCGGCGCCAAGTCTGCGCTCGAGCAAGCGCTCCCGGGCCGCATCACCTTCTTCGAGCTCGACGACAGCGATCCCAGTCACGTCGTCGCCCGCGTGTCCTGGTTGGGCATCGAGAAGAAAAAGCTCGTCGAAGAAGCAGCCCTGGTGGCAGCGATCCTCGCCGAGACCGCTCCCATCACCAAGACCATCGCCTTGCGAGGCGTGAACCCAGCGGCCACCGACCGCAGCGCCGACGACGCCGGCTGGTTCGACGCCAAGATTTCGCGCCTCAACGCCTCGCGCATCGAGAAGCCCAAGATCTGGGAGTACGCGACCACGCGCTACCGCCGCCTCTTCGACGGCGTCGTCGAGCGCTGAGCAGCGAGCTCAATCAGAGCTTCTGCAGATCGAGGAAGGCCTCCAGCGTCGTCGTCCACGACGGCAACGGCCCGGTCAGGGTTTCGCAGCGGCTGCAATCGAGCACGGACCAAGCCGGTCGCACCGCCGGCGTCGGATAGGCCGACGTCGCAATGGCTTCGATGCTCTTGGCCTGGAGGGGCAGTCCGCGGGCGCTGGCTCCCGCGTGAATGGCCACGGCGAAGTCGTGCCATGAAATGCCCTGGGGCCCGGTGGCGTCGGCGACATGAACGATGCCGGTGGCGTCGAGAGCAGCCAGCAACCACAGGCGCTGCGCCAGCGTCGACGTCGACGTCGGCCTGCCCCGCTGATCGGCGACGACTTTGAGTTGCTCGCGCTCGGCCATCAGCTTCAACATGGTCAGCACGAAGTTCTTGCCGCCGGGCCCGTAGAGCCACGACGTGCGCACCACCAACCCCTGCCCGCTGGTGGCGTCGAGAAAGCGCTCTTCGCCCTGTCTCTTGCTCCGGCCGTAGGCAGACACCGGACCGGTGGCGTCGTCCTCACGTAGGGGGCGCGAGCCGCTGCCGTCGAAGACGTAGTCGGTGGAGACGTGCAGGGCCCGGGCTCCGACGGCGCGCGCCGCTTCGCCCAACCATGCCGGCGCGTCGGCGTTGCCGGCGGTCGCGAGCGCGGGCTCGCTCTCGGCTTTGTCGACGGCGGTGTAGGCCGTGCAATTCAGGATCAGCGTGGGGCGTCGCCGTTGGGCGAAAGCCAGCACCGCGGCGCGGTCGGCGACGTCGACGTCGGCCCGGGTGGTGGTGATGACGTCGACGTCGGCGGCGGCGAGGGCGCTCAAGCGGCTGCCGAGCATGCCGTGGCCGCCGGGGATCCAGACGGTGTTTTTCATGGCTCGCTCATCGCTTTCTCAGAAGGGCGAACAGCTGCACGCCGAGGGGGAAGCGCTCGAAGTTCGCGAAATTCGCCAGCCACAACGACCACGACAGGCTCTTTTCCGCAAAGCCATAGGGTCGGTCGCCAGCAAAACGCGCCAGAGCCTGCTCGGGATCGAGGTTGGTCGCCCACTTGGTCAAGGCATAGGTCGGCCAACCCCACACACGCAGCTCGACGACGTCGAAGCCGGCGCCTTCGGCCTGCAGTGCCAGCTCCTGCGGGCGGGGATGACGGACGTGGCCGAAGTGCCTCTCGGTGGCGTGCACGCGTCCCGTCGGTGTGGTGATGATGGCGTGGCCGCTCTTGGGCAGCGCGGCGGCGATGCGCTGCAGAGCCTGCTCGGGACGATCGAGATGCTCGAGCACTTCGCTGCAGACGACGACGTCGGCGTGGGGGACGTCGTCCTCCTCGACGTTGGCGACGGCGAAGCGCAGGTGGGCAAAGGCGCGGCGGTTTTGCTGGATGACGGATTCGCTGAGGTCGACGCCGCTCAAGCGCCGCCCTGGATAGCGGGCATCGATCAGCCGCAGCAGCGCTGCATTGCCGCAGCCGACGTCGAGCAAGGACTGGAACCGCAGACCATCGAGCAGAGCGAAGACGTGTCGTCGTCGGTGCCGGGCTCCGGGGTTGAAGCGGATGAAGTCCGACAGTTGCGGCCAGATCGCGTTGTAGACGGCGCGGTTGTGCTCGGCAGCGCTCGGCGTCGCCGCCGTCGTCGTCGTCCTCCTCGGGGAGGGCCCTGGCTCTCTCGTGCTGCTCACATCGCCCCCGTTGACAGGGTCGGCAGCGACTCGGTAGGGGTGAAGGCGGAATCAGAGTCCCCGCAATCTCGTGGTGGGGAATCGTCTAACGGCAGGACAACGGATTCTGATTCCGTTTATCTAGGTTCGAATCCTAGTTCCCCAACCACTTAAACCCCCGGGAAACCGGGGGTTTTTCTTTCAGTTCTGCGCTTCTCCCAGCCTTCTCCCAGCTTCGACGGCAGCCAGTGCGTTTGCCCGTGCCTTATCAAGTGCGTCGCTGGTCTTGGAGCGCCCCGGCGACAGATGCATATACCCTTCCGTGGTCGCCAAATCAGAGTGGCCGGCCGCATGTTGAATCTCCAGCGAGGGGACCCCCAACGCGGCCAAGTGGCTGCAGAAGCTGTGGCGCAGGATGTGTGAGCGCTTCGTCACCGGCAGCCCCGCCTTCGCTTCCGCAGCCTCAATCCACTTTCTCACCCGGTACGCCGTCAACTGCTTCCCCTCGTCGTCGACGAGTACCCGACCTGTCCGCTGAGGCAAGCGTGCCAGCGCCTGACAAAGCCGCGTCGTCATTGAGAGCCCAAGGCGCGGCACCCCACCCTTTGGCACGTCAACGTCGCCCTTCCACTGGCGCTGGACGACGTCGAGTTGGCGACGCTCCAGGGACACCGTCGCCCAGTCGAGGCCGATGGCTTCTCCCCGGCGGAGACCAGCGTCCCCGAAGAGCAGAAGAAGAACCTCGATCCGCACATCGGTCGCAGCCGCAGCATCGACGAGCTTCTCGTAGACGGGCATCTCGTAGAACGGCTTCTCCGACCTCTTCGCGATGGGCAGGTACTTCACGGTCACCGGCACCACCTCGATGATCTCCAACTCCACCGCCACCTTCAGCATCGTCGACAGCACCGCCAACACGTTGTTGGTGGCCTTCTTCGTCTGCTCCTTCAGCCGGCTCTTGATCGCGGCGACGTCGGCATTCCTGACCTCATCGAGCCTCCTCGTCCCCAAGAAGGGCGCGAGGTGCGCTTTGTAGAGCACCTGCTTGTGCTCCAGCGTGCTGGCCTTCTGGTGCTCGGCCTCGCAGTGGTCGATGTACCTCGACCAGAAGGTGGCGATGACCGGCACATCCTTCACCGGCGTCGCCTCCTTCACCGGCACGTCGTGTTCTCGGATGAGCACCTGCTCGCGCTGCTCACCCCAGCGCTCCGCCGCCGACCTTGAGGTGCAGCGCGAGCGCTTTCGCTCCCGGGCCTGGGTGCCGTCGGCCCACCGGAGCTTGATGTCCACTTCCCATTTCTTTCCCGTCGTATCTCCACGCCACGGCCTCACAAAAACGGTCATCGTCAGTCGTCCTTTCCGGCCGACGACACCACACAGCTTTCGAGCCAGGCTAGCAGGACCTCCCTGTCGAACAGCAGAGAGCGCCCGACCTTGAGCGCGCCGGGGATCTGCCGGCGCTGGTGGCTGACCTGCTCCCGCAATTTCGGACCACGGCAAACGTGAAAAGCTGCGGCTACCGGCCAACCCGGAGCCCCGCATGCGCAAGAGCCGATTCACCGAAGAACAGATGGTCCGCGTCGTCCG
>JAHFED010000107.1 GCA_023248635.1 Myxococcales bacterium | reverse complement strand
CCCTTCTCCTTCCCCTTCCCCTTCTCCTTCCCCTTCTCGAGGGCCCTCTCCTTCGCCTTCGCCCGTTCGAAAACCCGGCGCACAGAACCCGTCCGTGCAGATCTCGTCGTCAGCGCACGTTTTGTCGACGTCGCAGACCTCGCCCTTGCCGCAGTTGCTCGCGGCAAGGAAGAGCAATGTGGGCACCAGGAGAAGGACGCGCGCGTTCATGGGGTCGCCTGCACGCCAGATTGGACCACAACCGAGATGCCCGTTCCACCGACGCTCAGGATGTCGAGAGCGCCGTTGCCGTCGAAGTCGCCGGTGACCAGGGCGATGTTGCTGCTGGCGACCTGACTCCCTCGGGGTTCAAAGCCACCGCCGGCCACGCCGAGAAAGAGGGACAGCCCCGCCCCATTGCCCACGGCGAGGTCCAGCTGGCCGTCGTGATCCAAGTCGGCCAACGCGAGCGATTGCGCCGCCAGACCCAAGTTCAAGGGGCCGGCGTCGACAAAGGACCCGCTCCCATCGCCGGGCAGAATGGTCACGACGATCCCCTCGTCGACCTGCTCACGGGTCAGGACCAGGTCGAGGGCACCGTTGTCGTCGACGTCGCCGACGGCCACCGAGCGCAGGGATACGCCGCTCAGAACGCGGGGTTGCTCGGCGAAGCCGCCGTCCTGCCGGCCCAAGAGAACGCTGAGCCCGTCGCCGGCGACCATGAGGTCGTCGCAGCCGTCGCCGTCGACGTCAGCGATGGCGATGGCGATGGGCTCCGCGACGACGCTGATGGGGGCCGCGCCGACGTCGAAGTCGCCGTCCCCCGTTCCGTTCAACAGCGAGATCGCGCCGGCGGCGGCCCGGTTGACGCACACGAGATCGGACTTGCCGTCGCGGTTGAAGTCGCCCACAGCCACAGAGACCGGATCGAGGCCGCAAGGAAAGGGCGTCGCTGCCGCGAAGGCGAAGTCGGTCCCGTCGCCTTCGCCGAGCAGGATCGAGACCTGGCCCGATCCGGCGTGAGCGATCACGAGGTCGAGCCGGCCATCGCGGTTGAAGTCCGCCGCCGCCAGCGCCGAGGGGACGTCGACGCCGGCGCCCACGATCCGTGCGGAAAACCCGCCGCCGCCATCGCCGGCCGCCAGCGTAACGGTGGCGACGATCTCGTTGACGACGACGACGTCGGCCCGCCCGTCGCGGGTGAAGTCCCTGACCAGGGCCGCGACCACGTTGCCGTCGCTGTCATCGGAGCGGGGGAAGGTGGCAAACGCGAAGTCTCCCAGAGCACGCTCGCTGTTGTTGGTCAGCACCATCGCCGCAGCGGCGGTCTGGTTCACCAAGGCGACGTCCAGGGAGCCGTCGTCGTCGAGATCGGCAAGGACCACGGACTGCGGCGCACCGCCGACCGAGATGCTGGTCGCCGGCGCGAAGGCCCGAGCCCCCCTCCCCAAGAGGATCGACACGCTCTCGGCGACGACGTTGGCGACGGCGATATCCAGAACGCCGTCGCCGTCGAGGTCCCCCAGGGCAAGGGAGCTCGGACCCTCGCCGACCGCGAGCTCGTTGGGCGGCGGTGACGGGAAAGTGCCGTCGCTGTCGCCGAAGAAGAGAGACACCGTGCTGCCGCCCTGGTTCGCGACCACGAAATCAAGAGCGCCGTCGTCGTCGAGATCGGCCGCCGCCACCGCGCGGGGATTAGAGCCCGTGGCGACGCTCGAAGGCCCACCAAAGCTGATTGCGCCCCCGTCGGGGCTCGGGTTGGCGAGATTGATAACGACGCAACGGCTGACGGCGTCGGCCACGAGGAGGTCCGGGCGGCCGTCGCGGTTCACATCGGCAGCCACCACGGCGCTGGGGGTGGCATCCGCCGGCGGCAGGGTCTGGATGGCGAGGACCCGCGGCGGCGCAAGAAAGCTGCCGGACCCATCGCCCGCATAGACGTTGACGTCGTCGGCGGCGCCGTTGTCGAGCGCCACCGCGAGATCCAAGGCGCCGTTGCCGTCGAAGTCGGCGATGGCCACAGCGACGGGGTGCGCCATTGCCAAAGAGGAGATCTGCGGGAATCCGCCGTCGCCGTTGCCCGACAGGAGCAGGACCTGGTCGGAGATCGGACAGACGACGACGATGTCGAGGGCGCCGTCTCGATTCAGGTCGGCGACGGCGACCGAGGTCGGTCCCCCACAGCTCGACAGCAGCGGAGGAGGGCCCGCGGGATGCCCAAAGAGCAACACGAGATTGCTGGAATCCTGGTTCGCGACCACCCGATCCAGTGTGCCGTCGCCGTCGAAGTCGCCCACAGCCAGGGCGATCGGCCTTTCCCCGATGGTCGGGGTGTCCGCCGACGCTGCCAGGAGCTCTCCTTCTCCTTCTCCTTCTCCTTCTGCTCCTTCTCCCTCTGCTCCTTCTCCTTCTGCTCCTTCTCCTTCTTGACCTTCCCCTTCCCCTTCTGCTTCTCCGCCGCCTTCTCCTTCCCCCTCTCCTTTGGGGGCTTCTCCCTCTCCCTCACCTCCTACCGCGCGGGGGCCCACCACGCAGAAGCCCTCGAAACAGGTCTCCGACGACTTCGTGCAGTTGCTGTCGCTCTCGCAGACGTCCCCGCGACCGCAATTGCTCGCTGCGAGCAACAACAGCCCCGGCAGACCGATGAGGCGCGCGACACGTCGGTTCACGGATCATCCGAAAGCCACGCGGCCCCCAGCACCACGAAGCCAGCCAAGGCCGTGGCGGCGCCGCCGATGGCGAGGCCGCCGAACACCTTGAGGCGCGTTTGGGCGGCTGCACGTTCTTCCTGGCTCTTGTTCTCGCCAGGATTCACTTCCTCGTTGGCGACCAACGTCAACACTCCGCAAGCTGCCCCCAGGACGACCCCGCCCAGCCCAAAGCCGAGGCCGACGTAGTGCTGCGTTTGCCACGGAGTCTCCGCGACCTCGTCCGAGGGCAAGTCGAACATGCGAGCGGCGGCGGCGCGCACGCGCTGGGGCACCTGCTCGAGGCTCTTGATCTCGAAGGAGTCCCGCGCCTTCATCTCGGTGGTGCTCACATCGAGCAAGCTGATGTTGATCTGAATGAGGGCCCCAAGCTGGCCCACGTTGCCGAACATGACGTAGCGGGCGCCGACGGCTCCGGCCAGCTCGGCCAGGCAGGAGGAGTCATCGCAACCCATGGCCTGCTTCTGCGCTTGGAGGTCGGCGACCCGGCGCAGATCGTCGCTCGAGAGCACGTCGATCTCCTTGGAACGCGACAGGTGCGCCACCAAGGAGTCGCGGACGATGCGCACGAGGTCTTCGCGGGCCGAGTCGTTGCGGAAGTCCAGGACGAGCACGCGCTCGCGCGCACGCGGGGGCGCGAGCAGACGCGCGGGGGGCTCCTTCGGCCCAGCCTCCTCGACGCGCAGGCGCACCTCGATGCGTGCGGTTTGACCCGCCTGGATGGGAAAAGACATCGCCCAAGGCTGATGGCCCGCCAAGGTCGCGTTGAGCAGGTGATCGCCAACGGCCAGCCCCCGCAGCGTGGGCAGAGGCGCAGGCCCCAGCACGATGCCGTCGAGCTTGATGATGCTGCCTGCGGGCGTCACGTCGAGGTCCACGCCCGCCAGGGCGTCGGTGGCAAAGAGCGCCTGGATCGCTGCTGCGACGTCGGCGCTTTGCTGATCGGGGTTGGTGGCCAGACGACCGATGATGCGACGGGTCACCTCGGCCAGCTTGACGTCGACGAGCTGCAGGTCGAGCCCAATGGTGGGCTCGGTGACCCGGGCCAGGTTGGGCACCGCCGGGAGCTTCACCGCTTGGCCGAGCACCACGAATTGCACGCCGGCGAGCTTTCCCATTTCGACGCCGCAACCGACGGCGTTGACGTCACAATGTACGCCGAGGGCCTGGCTTGCTTCGATCAGCTGGGTGGTGAGCTCCGGATCCTGCACGTCGAGGCCGCTGGTCGACGATCGAGACCGCAACAGCTCATTCAGGCGGTTGGCTTCGTTGAGCTGCAGACCCTCCGCGCGCAGGGGCAGCAGGGCCACCGTCACCACCGCCGCCTTCACCGCTGGGGGGGGCTTCTTCGAACCGGCCATCGACCCCGCTGCCACGACGAGGGGGAGCACCAACAGCAGCCATCGCACCATGCCCCGGAACCTAGCGGCGCCTTGGAAAAAACGCCCGCAACTGGCCTCACGCTGCCCAACCTAATCCCAGAGATCAGTTGAATCTGCATCTTCGGGAGCGGAGCGACCACGGATGGGGAGGGCCCCGTCGGCGACTTGCTCGACGACGGGAGGGGGCGCAGCCCCCTTTGAAACACAATCCCTGGGTTCAGTTGAGTGCAAACTCAACTGAATCCAGGGATTAGAACGCCGATCAGGTTGATGCACCGAACCCGGGCGAGGCGCGACCAGAGCGCATGGCTGGCCCGTGTCAGCGAGGAGCGACGAGCGGTGCGCCATCCCAGGTCAGCCAGCGGGCGCGAGGGACTACTGGCCCAGCGCGGCGCCGAAGCGATCGCCGCTGAGGGGGGTCTCGCCCTGCAGGCGGGCTCCCAAGGGAACCAGGGAGCAGTTCACGCCCCCCAGCTTCACGATCTCCACCGAACCCTCACGGGCCGGCAACGATGGTGCACCGACGGCAATGTCTGCTCGCCCTGGGCGCCCGCGCAACGCACGCAAAGACGTGCCGTAAACGTCGCCGATGAGGCCTGGGCGAAAGCACCCCGTCTGCACCACGCCGCCGCTCGGAGCGCTCGCTGCGTCGGCAAGGGCGACGCCCTGGATCAAGACGACGGCGCCGGCGCAGTCGCCGGCGTAGCCTGGCGGCGCCCCAGGCAACTCCGCGCACTCCGGGAGGATGCCCCCGCCCGCACGGTGAAAAGGTGCGCCCACCAGCAGATCCCCGAAGGAGTCGCCGTCGACGTCTCCGATTCCCGCGATGGCGCTGCCAAAGCGCGCGCCGGCATCGAAGCCGTCGGGTGGGAGCAGCTCGACGTAGTCGGAGAATTGGTTGGTGGGGCTGCGGGCGGCCAGGTTGCGCCCGGACAAGGCCAGAAAGACCGCGTCGTCGGCGCCGATGGCGATGTCGTCGGCGCCGTCGTTGTCGATGTCGCCGGCGTTGGCGATGGCCTGGCCGAAACCGCTCGGCGCTCCCGGAGGGGGGACCAGCGACCCAAAGAGCGCGGCCCCGCGTACGTCGGGGGCGCAACCGGGCGCCCCCGGACACCCGAGGGGATCGAGGAGCAGGACCCCGAGCAGACCGTTGCTCCCCGACAGGGTCCCGGCCGAGACCGCGATCTCGGGGGTACCATCGCCGTTCAGGTCGCCGATCCGCGCCATCGTGGCGCCGAAATCCGTGCCCGAGGTCGCGGGGAGATCGACGCCTCTGAGCTCACCCGCGGCCTGCAACAGGGTTCCCACAACCCGAAAAAAAACGAGCTGCCCCAGCCCGCCGCCGTCGCCGGGGATGCCCACGGCAATGAAGGTCTCCTCGTTCAAGAGGGCGACCGCCGCCACGCTGCTGGGCGCTGCCGCCAACGACGCCGACGCCGCGCAGCTTTCACTGGGGTTGGAGCCCGGGGCGGGGCAGCCGGCCTGATCCACCACCGTCGGCGACAGCCAATACAGGCCGGGGACATCAGAGGTCGGGGTCTTGAGGTCGACGGCGAAGATCCCGCGGCGACCAAAGCCCCCCCGGCGCACCGGATCGAGAGCGAGGGCGGCACCGAAGGCGGACTCGGGTTCGTCGGCGTGCTCGGGGAGCTGAAGGGCGAGCAGCTGCGAGGGGAAGCGCAAACCGCCTTCGTCGCCGTCGCTGAAAAACTGCACGATGGCGGCATCGGGGGCTTCAGAGGGACCGTCGTTGGCGACGCCTGGGCTGCCCACGGCGAGGTCGGGGTCGCAGTCGCCGTCGATGTCGGCGCCAAAGACGTCCAGGTCGCAGCAGGCCTGCGACCGGGGATCCGGCGCGCAGGCGTTGTGCTCGTCGTCGTCGCCATCGCCGTCGATGTCCAGAGATGATTCGAGGGCGTCAATGAGCCCATCGTTGTCGGCATCAAGGGGGGGATTGCCCGAGCCCACTTCCTCCCCATCCCCCTGGCCGTCGCCGTCGCTGTCGTCGTTGTCGAACCGGGTACCGAGCCTCCCTTCGTCGGCGTTGCTGAGGCCGTCGCCGTCGAGGTCGATGGTGGACGGCTCGCCTTCGCCTTCGGCCGGCAGGGGACTGCAGAAGCCATCGACGCAGAATTCGGCGTCGGGCGGGCAGGGGCTGCTGCCGTCGCAGACGGGGCCCTTGCTGCAATTGCTCGCACCCAACAGCAGCAACGCGGGCAGCACAGGCAGCACGGGCACGAGGGGGATTAGACGCAGAGTTCCTCCGAGGCGCCAGCGACCATACCCTCGCCGTCGAGGGCGCGCCCGGCTCAGCGGTGCCCCGGCCGGAACCTTCGACGTCCGGCGGAGGGCGGGTGGACAGCGAGGCGCGCACCGCTATCCTTTTGCGCGGTCCACTGGGCCCTTTGGTTGCGCGCAAACAAGAAAGCACTTGGCCATGCCGCTCTTCCTCGCTGTGCTTTTCGTCGTCGTCGCGTTGCTCCAAGCCGGCTGCGAGGACTGCAGCAGCGTCGAGCCCGCCTATGGTGGCGTGGCCACCGATGAGGCCTGGCGGGTGATGGTCGACGCCAGGGCCGCCGCCGTGGAGGGCGACCAAGCTGCCGCCGTCACCTTCCCGGTCGAGGGCACAGCCCTCAGCCAGTCCAACGACGCCGCAGCGCTGACGTGGGAGTCGCCATTGAAGACCGCGCTCTGGGCGCCGTCGTCGATGGAGCTGCGCGCTGGGCGACACCGACACCAGCCCGGGCTCTTGGATGCGCTGAGCCAGGCCCTGTTGCCCCGAGCGCTGGCCCACCTGCCCCCCGTCACGAGCGACCTCCATTTCGTCGAAGTCGACGTGCCCGGGCGCACCTGTCCGGTCTCGGGGCTGACCACCGAGGAGTCCTTCTTGTTCGACGACGAAGACTGGGCGGCCATCACGGGCGAAGCGGGAGAACGCACGCTGCGGATCATGAGCGCCTTCCTCACCGAAAACCGCATCACCGAGGGTCCGTTCACAGGGACGCCCGTGTCCTTCACCGTGGTCCAGTGAGGCGCTTCGTCGTCGTCGGCCTCTGCTGCGCGGGCTGCGGTATCGACGCCCGCAACCTGCCCGAGCTGAGCTTCGACGTCGACGCCGCCGACGTCTGGGCCGATGGCAGCACCAGGCCGACGCCGGCCTTGGCGGGGCAAGTGCGTCTGCTGGTGACCAACAACCTCGACGACACCGTCAGCGTCCTGTCCCTCGACCGGCTTTTGGCTGGCGGAGCTGGGGCCGAGCTCTCGCGCTTCGTCGTCGGCAGCGTCCCTCTCGAGCGCGAGGGACCTCACCACTGCGCGGTCTCCCCCGACGGCAGATTCGGCTACGTCGGCATCTCCAACTTCGTGCCGGGGGCAGGCTCTGGCCCCCATGGCGTGCACGGCTCGGGAACCTCCCAGGGACACGCCCTCCTCGTCGATCTCGACACCGAGCGCACCATCGTCGACGTGCGCGTCGACCGAAACCCCGGCGACGTGCGGCTTACACCCGACGGAACCCGGCTGTTGATGACGCACTTCGATCTCTTGAAGGTCAGCGAAGCCGCCGCCGTCGACGTCGACCGCGGACCCACCCTCGATGCCCGGCTCGCGGTCTTGGACGCAACCACCCTCGAGCGCATCGCGATGATCGACCTCTGCCCCGCCCCCCACGGGGTCGCCGTCACCAGCGACAGCAAGATCGCTGTGACGTCGTGCCAATCCGACGAAGCCGCCGTCGTCGACGTCGACGACGCCAGCGTGGTGCGGGTCTCTCTGCTCGACACGCCCGGCACCGCGGCTGCCCCCGTGTGCGGCCCCTACGCGGTCACCCTCTCGGGCGACCAGAGCCTGGCCTGGGTCTCTTGCTACAACTCCGGCGAGCTCATCGGTGTCGATGTGGGGGCGCGGGCCCGCAGCGGTGACGTCGTCGTCTTGCCCGGACATGCTCTTTTTGGTGCGACGGCAGCCGATGGAACCCTGGCCATCGCCATCCAAGACAGCGATGGCGTGGCCTTCATCGACGACGTCTTCGCGCTGAGTCGCTTCGTCTCGCTCAGCCCCGACGTGTGCACCCTGCCCCACGCCACCCGCTTCGTCGACGACGACACGCACCTGCTCGTGGTCTGCGAGGGCAACAAGCGCGATCCAGGATCGGTGGTCGTGCTCGACGTCGGCAGCGGCGTCGTGCTCGGCCAGGTGCCGGTGGGACGCTTTCCCGACGACTTGGCCCTGCAGGTGAAGCCATGAGGGGAAAAGGCGCAGCCGTTGTCGTCGTCGTCGTTTTTCTTTTCGCGGCCTGCGCACCGCTGCCCGCCCAAGGGGCCGGCCGCGCGCTCTTTGGGGATCCCCGCACCTCCACCAGCGAGTTCAACGCGGTGTCGTGCAGCACCTGCCACGACGACGGCAGCGGCGACGGCCAGCGGCTCTTTGCGGGACACGATCTCACAGACAGTGTCGGACGCCCCTCGTGGTGGGGCGCACAGGCGCCGCGCTTGAAGGACGCCGTCGACAACTGCTTGGTCTTTTTCATGCGCGAGCCTGCACCCCTGAAGGACGACGATCCGCGCGGGCGCGCGCTCTACGAATACCTGCGATCGATCTCGCCGACGACGACCAGCGCCAGCCTGCCGCTAACAATCGTCGAAAACGTCACCAGCCTGCCGCGCGGCGATCCGCGGCGCGGGGAAGACGTGTGGACGCGCGCCTGCCAGCCCTGCCACGGCGCGCCCCACACCGGCGACGGACGCTTGAACGATCTCATCTCGGTCGTCCCCGAAGCGAGCGCCGGCTTCGCCGAGCAAGTGGGCTTCGACGTCGACGTCGTCCTCATCGAAAAAGTGCGCCACGGCCTCTTCTTCGGCGTCGGCGGGAACATGCCCCCTTTTTCCGTCGAGGCCCTGTCCGACGACGACCTCGGGGCGCTGGTGGCCTTCCTGCTGCCCCTGTAGCTGGAAGCCCTTTTTGCGGTGCGTGCGGGACCGGTGCTAAGCGAGATCGCTCGACGTCATCTTCGTGCTCAAGGCAGGTGCCCGTGGTTCGCGTTGTCTCCCTTGCCCTCGCCCTGGCGATCTCCTCCTGCGTGACCAACCCCGCGCGGCACCTGAAGGACAACGACCAGGACATCGTCGTCGGCGACGACGGCAGCTTGATGCGCGGTGTCGAAGCCCTCGACGAACAGGACTTCTACGCCTTGGTCGATGACGATGCCTCGGCCAGCCAGATCGAAACGGCCCGCGCGGGCGGCGAGACTTTTCAGCTGGTCGGAGCCCCAGCTACCGCCGTCGGCGTCGTGGCGACCATCGGCGGCATCGGCCTCTTGGCGACCCAAGAAAAAGCCGAGTCGCCGAATCAAGGGATCCAATACGCCGGCTACGGTCTTGCCTTCGTTGGCCTCGCTGCTGGTCTGGGCGGTGGCTACCTCTGGCTGACGGGACGAGCCACCACTTCGGGCGAGGTGCGCACCTTCGACGTCGCCCACGCCCGGGCCTCGCTGGAGAAGGGTTTGTACGGCGTCGGCGGGGCCACTCCCGAAGCCGTCAAGGGCCTGGTGCTCAACGCAGTCGAAGATCGCACCACCTTCTGCTCCGTCGGCGGCGTCGACCTCAAGGCCCTCGTCGCCAAGGACGAGCGGGGACGCAGCATCCGCATCACCGATCGCGCCGACTGGTTCGAGCTGAGCTCGAGCCCCCCCGAGCTCTTGAGCGGCGATTTCGGGCACCAACACGTGCGCTCACCCTGGACCAAGACCCTGAGCAGGCTGGGCGAGGACGTGACGGTGTCGGCCAAAGTGAAGGCGACGGGCGTGACCACCACCCTCGCCCTGAAGCCCAACTTCGCTTGCAAAGACCCTGGCTACAGCTTTTTCCCCGGTGGCGGCGCCGGCGGCAACAGCGGCTCCTGGGGATCGAGCGGCAGCGGCAACGGCGGCGCCGGCGGCGACGGTGGCGACGGCGGCCAGGGCGGCGCTGGTCCCGAAGGGGAGGAGATCGACGTCGACGTCACCACGCTGCCCTTCGACGGCAAGACCCTGATCGTCGCCGGCCTCAAAAGGCGGGGTGCCAGCGACACCGACATCACCGTGCACGACGCCGCCGCGGGTCCGCTGTATGTGGGCGTGCAGGGTGGGCCCGGCGGCTACGGCGGCAGCGGAGGCAGCGGAGGCTCCGGCAACGGTGGTGGCGCCGAGTGCACGCCCGGCGGCGATGGCGGACGCGGGGGCCGGGGAGGCACGGGCGGTCCCGGTGGCCGCGGCGGCGATGCCCGGGTGCGCGTCGACGGCGAAGCCCGCGACCTTGTGGTGGTCGACGTTC
>JAHFED010000053.1 GCA_023248635.1 Myxococcales bacterium | reverse complement strand
CGACGTCGCCCCGGGCGAGCGGGCTCGTGAGGTTGAACCTCTTCAGGTTCTACGACTGTGCTGGTCATATGTCCGTCCTATGCGTAACGGACCTGTTCGGTCGATCGGGGGGCTACACCACTGGTGGTGTTCAGCGGAAACTAAAAGATCGTATCTTTTGGGCGAGTGGCGCTGAATCGTATGCAAAAACTATCGGCCTGCACCAAGCCATCCATGGCCTAGAGCCGGGACAGGGCAGCGCGCCAGGGAAGAGTTACAGCTGTCTCACAAGGCTCGAGGGGGTCGAGGCGATCGAGCAGTGCAGTGGCGTGATCAACGATTTCATCTATGACTCGCTGGGCGATCACCATCGTCCGCTTGCAATTGAGGCTGCGCGCGTTGTTGGTGAACTTCACGATAATGTTTCATCGCACGCACGCGGCGTCGGATTCTCTGCCGCACAGACCTACGGCGATCGAATTGAGATCGCGATTGCTGACGCTGGCTGTGGCATGCTGTTCAATGTAAGACAGCATATAGCCACTATCAGGAACCATACCGAGGCGATCGAATGGTGCTTGGTTCGGGGACACACCACAGCCGGAGACATCGAGGTACCAGGCACTCCCCCGGCTCAGTGGCTGCCGTCTGACGCCACGTCGAACCCGTTCCCCGACAGCCTGCGTACGACGTCGTCCCGAAACCACCACCTCGGCGAGGGTCTCTGGTTGCTATCTGAACTTGTGAACGCAACCGGCGGGTCGCTTTGGATTTGGAGCGGTGATGCGCAGATCACGATCAATGCGACGGGGCGGAAGAGGGGCATCGCACCGCGGAAGTGGAACGGTGTTGCGATCGAAATCACGCTCCCCCTTGTTTCGGGGCGGGTGTCCGGAACAGTCTCTCCAGACGCAAAGCTGGAAGAGTTAGCGAGGAGGCTCGGGTTATGACGACCGCACGTCTGCTCGAAATGGGGAAGGATCTGGCCAGTCGCGAGCGTGCTCGCCGGCTGCGGGAGGACTTTGTCCGCGAACTTGGCCAAGCACCTCATCACCTCATCTTCGACTTCGAGGGAGTGCGCACGCTGAGCGACTCTTTTGCCGACGAGCTGGTTGCCGTCTTGGTCGAACAGAACGGCGCCGAATGGTTCAAGGAGCACGTCCGCCTCGTGAACCTGACGGCCGCGCATCGTCATGTCGTGCTGAGCGCCGTCGCAGCTCGCCTCTCCCGAGTCCGCGCCTCCTCGGCCGCAGCCTTCTGAGCACGACGTCGACTTGGTTTGCACCGTGCGGACTTCGAACCACCCGCCCTCGACGACGGAGCGACGAGCCCAGCTGTGGGCGCGGGGTTCCAAACCCGGTCATGATCCGCCTTGCCGCGGCCTGCCTGGCTTTCGAGCGACCGGCGTTGTCGCCCGCAGAAGGCGTGCGGGTGGGACCGAGAGCCCAGCGGCCACGGCGACAAGCACCCGCATGGAGAAGTTGACCTTGCCTCGCTCAAGCCGCTGGATTGCGCGCCATCGCCCATCTCACAACCCCGGACCGAGCGGGGCCGCGTCAAATCGTCCGAGGGCTAGGCGCGAAGAACCGGCCCTCCTCGACGGAATGACGGTTCCTGCGCAACGACGCCATCGGCGATTTGCCGCGAGCCATCGCGACGGGGGTTGTGAGATGCGCGCTAATGGCGCCGGCTGCGTCTTCGAGCACTTGGCGCGCGTGGCCCGAGACGCGAGAGTGCCGGACCCTATGAACATGAGTCGAATCCTCCCCCTCGCTGCAGTGATCGCCGGCCTGACGATGGTCCTTGGTGCCGACGCCGCCTGGGCCGACGCCCTCACGGGCTGCCCCGACGCCAGTGTCGTCGTCACTGCCGCCGATGACGGCTCCTTGTCTGGTCAGCTCAAGGCCGCGCTGGGCGCCGGCAACTTGCTGGTCGCTGTGGCCCTCGTGTTGGTGGGTGGGCTGCTGACGGCGTTGTCGCCCTGCGTGTACCCGCTGATCCCCATCACTTTGTCGATCCTCGGCGCACGTCAGGCCGGATCGCCCTTCAAGGGCTTCCTGCTCGCGGCGACCTATGTGAGTGGAATGGTCGCGCTCTACACCACCTTGGGCGTGTCCTTTGCGTGGTTTGGGGCTCTGGCGGGCAGCGCGCTGCAATCGCCCTTGATCACCATCGGGGTGGCGCTCTTTTGCGTCGTGATGGCGGCGAGCATGTTCGGCGCCTTCGAGCTCGTGTTGCCGTCGTCGTTGCAGACCCGGCTCTCCCAGGCTGGCGGCGGCGGCTTTCGCGGCGCCTTCATCATGGGCTTGGTGGCGGGCATCATCGCGGCACCCTGCACCGGCCCTGTTCTGTCCTTTATCCTCACATTAATTGCGCGTGAAAGAGACCTGGTAAAGGGGGCAACACTGATGTTTTTCTATGCCCTTGGAATGGGCTTACCATTCCTCGTCCTTGGCACCTTCAGTCAGGCCATTGCCCGCATGCCCAAGAGCGGGAAATGGATGGAGACCATCAAATCAATCTTCGGACTGCTGATGCTCGGTGCCGGCCTCTATTATATCCAGATCGGTATTCCGCGGGTGGCTGACGTCTTGGCGCCCCTCGGCCAGCATGGGTTGTGGCTCGGGCCCCTGTTGCTGGTCTGCGGCGTGGCCATCGGGGCGCTCCGGCTCAGCTTCAAGTTTTCGACGACGCCAGAGAAGGCGCGCAAAGGCATCGGCGTCGCCATCGCCACCACGGGCCTGCTGGCCTTCCTTGCCTGGACCAATGCTCCAGCTGCGGCGCCGCCGTCGTCGACGGTGCAGCAGGAGATCGCCTGGCTGCGCCTGGGGACCGAAGACAGTGCGCTGGCGACCTTCGACGCCGCCCTCGCGCAGGCGCGCAGAGACTGCAAACCGATGATGATCGACTTCGGCGCCGACTGGTGCATCGCCTGCAAAGAGCTCGACAAGCTCACCTACGTCGACCCCCGGGTGCAGGCCGAAGCCCGGCGCTTCGTGAACGTCAAGATCGACGCCACCAGTGAGACGCCGGCCTTGAACGCCCTGCAGTCCCGCTACGGCGTCGTCGGCCTGCCTACCGTGGTCTTTCTCTCGTCGGCGGGGTTGCGCAGCGCCCATGCGCCGCCGGTGGAGCCGTTGACCGGCTTTCTCAAGGCCGACGACTACCTCGAGAAAATGAAGCAAGTGCGCTGAAGCCGACGCAGGAACGGCGTCAAGGACGTGCTGCTCCCCGAAACCTGCCGACGGGCAAAGGCAGGTCGAGCATGGTCCGCAGGCCCGGCGCTGCTCGCCCAAGGGCGACGATGGCGTTCACAGCGATGGCACGGGTGGCGACGTCGCCGTGCACGCCGCGGGTGGTCAAGCGCAGGAGGGGTTCGCCGTCGATGACGATCTCGTCACGCGGATCGGGGTGTCCCCGCCAGGCTTCGAAACGAAGCGTGATCCGGGCAACGCCGACGTCGTCGACGACGCGGGCCTCCTGTTCGACGCCGTCGACGCTGCCCTGGGCGTTGACGATGGGCCGGTGGCTCTGCGTGATGCTGCCTCGCAGTCCCGTGGCGGCGGCGATGAAGGCCGCACTCTCCCCCAGGCCGCGGTGCAGGAAGCCACCCGCAGCCACGCGCCCCTCGAAGGCAGCAACGCTGAGGCCAACGCCGATCTTGTGCTGAAAGGGAAGTCGTCGCGTGGCCGCGTCTTGGGCCCGCACCACGCTGATCGCGTCGATGCGCGCGGTGATGGCCGACAGGAACACCGGGAGGGCGTCCATGAGAAAGCCCGGGTTGACGCCGGTGCCGACGACGCCGCAGCCGGCGGATCGGGCTTCAGCATCGAGGGCCGCCGCGAGCTCTGGGTGGTGCTCCCAGGGCCACACCAGCTCCTCGCAGGTCGACACCACGTGCAGGCCGCGGCTCAGACAGGCCCGCACCGTCGGCGCGAGGCTCGGCAGCGCCGAGGCGGTGCAGACCACCGCGACGTCACCGCGTGCAAGAGCGACGTCGGCGAGATCCGAGCGCACCGCGAGCCCAGCGATGTCGAGGCCTTGCTTGGCAGGGTCGACGTCGACGATCCCGACCAGACGCAGATCGGCGCGGGCAGCGACGTCGACGGCGACGGCGGCACCGATGGGTCCGGCGCCGACGACGACGACGCGGGTGGGGGCGGTCGGTTGCTCGGGAATCATGGACCCGATGATGCCCCAAGTGCATCCCGCTTTGAGCAAGGGCGCTCGGGCCCCCTGCTGCCAAGCGCGGCCAATGCTCTGCAAAGATTTGTGGTCGGCGTCGCCGGCGGGCTAAACGAGTCCATGCACACGATCCTCGTCGCTGACGACAGCGTGACCATCCAGCGCGCCGTCGAGATTGTCTTCGACAAAGAGCCCTTCACCGTCGTCAAAGTCGGAAGCGGGCAAGAAGCGATCAACCGGGCGCGGGAGCTCCAACCCCACATCGTCCTGGCAGACCACACGCTGGCCGACATCACCGGCTACGACCTCGCCGCCGCCTTGCGCGCTGACCCGCACACCCAGTCGATCCCCGTCCTGCTGCTCTCGGCGGCGTCGAACCCCTTTGACGAGGCGCGGGCCCAGGCCGCCGGCGTCGTCGGCCACCTGCCCAAGCCCTTCGACTGCCAGAGCCTGCTCGACCGCGTGCGCACCATCCTCGGCGTCGCGGCCACAGCACCCGGCACTTTCGCGTCGACGGCGCCGCCGCCCGCGACCCTCGGCTCGAGCTTGCCCCGGCCCCCCGCCTCGGCCGCCGGCCTGCCGCGGCCCCCCGGCCCCTTGGGTGGAATGCCGCCCGCGCCCCGTCCCATCCCCCCCATGGCACCGGTGCCGGCTTTTGCGGGGTCAGCGGCGCCGGCAGCGGTGCCGGTGGTACCGATCCCAGCGGCGGCCTCGGCACGCCCGCCCGTGCGCGAAGCCGATCCCTTCGGATTCGGGCAGGCCCTGTCGTCGACGAGCACGGCGTCGACGTCGTCGCCCGCTGCCCCGATGCCGGCGGCCCCGGTTGCTGCCGCCGTGGCCGTGAGCACCTTCGGCACCTTGGGCGGTCCGCTGCGCAACCCCCTGCCGCCCGCCCCGGCGCCGGCGGCCTTGTCGTCGCCGCAGTCGATGTCGACGCCGGTGGTCACCTCTGGGTGGCAGAGCATGAACCCGGGCGTGGGCCTCTCCTCGCCACCGCCCTCGCCCGCTCCCTTGCCACCGGCCGCAGCACCCCTGTCCAAGCCGGCCTGGATCCCCGCCCCCGTCGTACCGGTCGCGCGTGCGGCCCACGATCTCTTGGAGATCAGCGACCTCGACGTCGGCGATGTGGCCCCGTTGCGACCCCTGCCGCCCCTGCCGCCCCTGCCGGCCGAACCGACGATGCCCGCGCCCACCCCGGTCTCCGCACCGGCACCCGCTCTGTCGCTGGCGCCCGCTCCTGCGGCCCCCAGCGGCAACGGCCACGCGGCGGCCGCGGTCTTGCCTGTAGACCGCCTCACCCAGGCCGTCGAAGCCGTCGTCGCCACCGCAGCGCCGGCCCTGGCCCAGAGCGCTGGAGCGCCGCCTTCCCACGAGCTCCTGACCCAAGAAGCGCGCAGCATCGTCGAGCGCATCGCTTGGGAGGTGGTCCCCGAGTTGGCCGAGCTGATCATCCGCGAAGAGATCCAACGGTTGCTCAAAGCCAAGTGAGCCGGACCAGAGCGCGCGCCCTGGGCGTCGTCGTCGTGTGCTTGGCCGCCTGTTCGAGCCCGCAAAAGCCCCCTTCGGCGTCGTCGACGGGAGCGGGAGCGCTGACGTGGACCGTGGCGCTCTTGCCCGGCGGTGACACCGCCGTCGGCGCCGTCGACACCCGGCTGTGTTTCAGCGGTCCTGCCCCCGCCCACGTCGGTCCCGAAAACCTGCGCGCTCTGCCCTGGTTGATGGATCTCCCCCGACCCGTCGACGTGGCCGGTCGAGTCCTGGGACCGCCCCTCCCCGTCGACGCCCAGGGGATCGTGACCCAGGGACTGGCCGAGCACAGCTGCGTGTCTTTCAGCGTCGACATCGAAGGGGCCGCCCGGGACATCGACGATCGCGACGTCGCCGCCGTCGTGGGCCGCGCGATCTTGAGCTCACCCGACGCCTGGTTGTGGCGCCCCAAGCCCTGGCCCGGCGACGTCGTCGGACGCCTCATCGTTGACGAGCGAGGCGCGGGGTCAGGCGACGGCGTCGTCACCGGACCTGGCTCCCTCGACAGGGCTCGTCTGGCCGTGCCCTTCGCTCGCGACGTCGATGGCAACCAGCTCGTCCCCCGCAGCTCTTTCGCCCTGCAGTGCTTTGCGCTCCTCGGCGACGTCGAGGTCAGCGAGCTTGAGTGGCATGGCGTGACGCTGCAGGTGGCCCGCGTCGACGACGGTGGAGGGCTGGCTGCGCTGTCAGACCCGCGACTGCGCGAGTGGTTGCAGGTCGCCGTCGACGACGTCGCTGTTCCTTTGCCTGGCTTTCCGGTTTCCCAGGTGTTGGTGTTGGTGGTGCCGGGCGGACACCAGCGCGCTGTCGAGGCGGGCTTTCTGGGGCGGGGCGGCGGGACCAGCGCTTTGTTCCTCGTGGGGCGCGCGCCTTTGGCCAGGGTCGCCGCCGCAGCCAGCGATGACCCGGCGGAGGCCGCGCTGCTCGACGACGACGGCCGCTGGGTGCTCACCCACGAGCTGGCCCATGCGCTGCTGCCGCCGGTGGTACGCGGGGACGCGTGGTTGAACGAGGGTTTGACGACTTGGCACCAGGAGGTGCTCCCCGCCGCTGCCGGACGACGATCCCGGACCGACGCCCAGGGACAGCTGGAGATCGGCTTTCACACCGGGCGGGCCCGCGCGGCCCAAGACGGCTTCAGCGTCGAGCGCAGCTGCGCCGAGATGGACCGCTTCGGCTCCTATCAGCACTGCTACTGGGCCGGCGCCCGCCTCATCGATCTCCTCGCCCAAGAGGTGGGCGACGACGGCGTCTTTGCCTTGGTGCGCGCTCTTCACGGCGCCAGTCCCACCGACGGCGTCCCCCTCCCCGCCCTGCGGCTGCTCGCCCGGGCAGCGGAGGAGCCCGCCGCCGCCGCGCCCGCCCGGGCCCTGGTGCGGCTGTGGAAGCTCCACCGGGGGGCGCCTTTTCCCGACCCGCCCGAGGGCGGCAGCCCCGATGTGGTCAGATCGCTCACCCATCTGCCCGGCGTCGACGACGACGCACCAAGGGCTGTAAGAAGACACCCGTGACTTGCATGCTCCTCATCGAAGACGACCAGGCGGCCCAAAAGCTGGTCATGAAGCACTTCGAGAAGTTGGGCGTCATCGTCGTCGCCCGCGACACCGGCGAGGCCGCTCTCGAATGGTTGAAGACCGCGGGCATCGTCGACGTCGTCATCTGTGATCTGGGGCTGCCGGGCATGAGCGGTTCCCACGTCGTCGAGGTCCTGCGCGCCGAAGACGCCACCGCCAAGGTGCCGATCATCGTGTGCTCGGGTCGCACGTCGCTGCAGGACCATGCCCTCGCCCTCGAGGCCGGCGCCGACGTCTTCTTCGAAAAGCCCCATCGCATGAAAGCCATCGAAGAAGCGGTGCGCCAGCTGCTGCCCGAGTGGGTCCCCGAGAGCTCGCAGCCCAACCGGCGCCCCAAGTGGTGACGACGAGCGCTTCGCCAGCACCGGCTGCGACGGAAGCTCCTGGCCCTCAGGGCGGGCGGCCAAGGGCACGGGTCCCCTTCGGACGGCTCCACGTCGACGTCTTGACCTTCGACGGCGCTGTCGACGCCACCATCGCTCTCTGTCGTCAGGGTGCCGGCGGCTTCGTGTTGACCCCCAACGTCGATCACGTGGTGATGGCCGAAAGCGACGACGCCCTCAAGGCCGCCTACGACGACGCCAGCCTGTCTCTCGTCGACGGCAAACCGCTGGTGTGGTTGGCGAGCGCCATGAATCGTCCCTTGCCGGCCAAGATCTCGGGGAGTGATCTGCTGCGTCCCCTCATCGCCCGCGCCGCCGCCGAAGGCCTCTCCTGCTTCTTTCTGGGCGGCAAGGAAGGCATCGCGCAAAAGGCCGCCGACATCCTCGCTGCGGATCATCCGGGCTTGAAGGTGGCCGGTTGTTTCAGCCCCCCGTTCGGCTTCGAGAAAAATCCCGAGGAAGACGCCCGCGTCGTCGATGTGGTCCGCAAAGCGCGGCCAGCTCTCTTGTTCGTGGCCCTGGGCGCGCCCAAGCAAGAGCTGTGGATGCACAAGCACCGGGCAGCCCTGGCGCCGACGGTGGGGCTCGGCATCGGTGCCAGCCTCGATTTCGTCGCCGGCGTGGTGCAACGGGCGCCAGCGTGGATGTCTCAGGCCGGGCTCGAGTGGGTCTATCGCTTGGGCCAGGAGCCCCGGCGCATGTTCGATCGCTACATCGTGCGCGACTCCGCCTTCGTCGGCATCGCCGTGCGCACCTGGCGCCAGCACCGTCGCTGAGGTCCGTCGTTGGTCGTTTTGGGTCGCTTCTCACCGAGAAGCGAGCCGGCGACTGCTCAGCGGCGGGTGGCGGTGAGGGCCCAGGCAGCCGTGCATTGGCAGCCCACCGCGAGGTCGAAGAAAGCCGTGGCCGTGCCGCTCAGGGTACCGGGAGCCGTGAGGGATGCTCGCCAGTCGACGTCAACGACGGCGTTGCCGCACCCTCCGGCGGCGATGGTGGCTGGCCCGCTCAAGGGCAACCCCGTGGCGGAAAAGGCGCCCGTGTAGGTGCGTCCGTTGGCCCCCAGCGCGGTGACGGCGTCGCCGGCCTGGGTGAGCACCAAGGTGTCGTCGGGGAAGGCCACGGTGTAGCTGGCGCAGGCAAAGGCCGGCGCCTCCACATCCCAGGTGCCCGCCACATCAGCCGCGGTAACGACGACGTCGACGTCGGCGTCGGCGCTGACGCCTTCGACATCCGTCACCGTCAACGACACCGTGAAGGTGCCCGTGCTGGCGTAGCTGTGGGCGGCGATCGCTGTGGCTGCGCTGGCGCCGTCGCCAAAGCGCCAGGCGGCGGATTCGATCAACGCCGCTCCCGACGACGTCGTGGCATCGAAGCTCAAGCTCTCGCCCACCGCAGCCGAAGGGGGCGTGACCACGATGCGGGCGACGGGATGCTCCTCTTGAATGTGCACGACGACGCTGTCGCTGTCGCTTTGTGCCAGGTCGTCGGTGACCGTGAGGGTCGCGACGTAGCCTCCGGCTTCGGCCCAGGCATGGGTGACGATGACGCCGTCGCCGCTTTCGCCGTCGCCAAAGTCCCAGAGAAAAGACGCGATGTCGCCGTCGTCGGCGGAGGCGCTGCCATCGAGCGTCACCATGGCCCCTGGAGTCGATTCGACGTCGTCGCCGGCGGCGGCCGTGGGAGGCAGGTCGTTGGGATCGCCGATGACCCGAGCGCAACTCGATGCCGCGAGCAGAGCGACAAAGAGGGCTGCTGCTGCGGCGCGCTTCATTGCTTGACGCCGCTCACCGGACGATCGGCGCAGTCACCGCCGAGGTCGATCTTGTAGAAGCCCGAAAACTCCGTGGGCGAGGTGAAGGTGCCGACGATCTCTTGGGAGAAGCCGAACTGCACGTTCTGCACGTCGAAATCGTCGCCCGTGAGGCTGCCGCTGTAGGGCACCGAGGTGCCGCCGGCGTGCTCGGTGATGCTGATGTTGGGCGCCCCGGCCAGGATCGTGAGCTGCGAGTCTTGAAAGGAGCCGCCACAAAAGAGGCCGAGATCGCGCAGGCTTTCGTCGGTGAGAAACCAGCGCCATTCGCCGTTCACGCTGGGCGCCGCCGCGTCGACGGTGATGGTGTGCAGCGCATTGCCCGAAGCACCCTTGTCGTCGGTGACGACCAGCGTGACCACGAAGACGCCGGCGGCTGCATAGCTGTGATCGACCAGCGGTCCGGTGGCGGTGCTGCTGTCGCCGAAGTCCCAGCTGAACGAGACCACCTGTCCGTCGGCGTCGCTGCTGCTGGCCCCGTCGAAACGCTTGCTCTGGGCGATGGCGCCCGTGCTCTCGGCCACGATCACGGCCAGAGGTGCTGTGTTGCTGTCGACGACGATCTCTACGCTGGCGGTGTCGGTGGCGCCGTCGTCGTCGGTGACGGTCAGGGTGGCGGTGAAGGTGCCGGCCAGGTTGTAGATGTGTTGGGCGAGAGCGCCGCTGCCGGCGACGTCGTCGCCGAAGTCCCAGGCGAAGTCGGCGATGGTGCCGTCGGCATCCGACGAGGTCGAAGCATTGAAGGTGACCAGCGTGCCCGCCGACGCCGTCGTCGCTGCTTGGGCCACCGCGACGGGCGGCTGATTCTCGATCTGCTCAATGGCCTCTTCGCCACAAGCGCTCAACCCGACGATGGCGATGACCACGACCAGGGACCGATCTGCGCACTTCATCCGACAACGCTAGCGGCGGCCCTGGGCCGGGCAAAGACCCATCTTTTGGACTCGGCCGGCAGGCGGATGTTCAGTTGCAGACGGCGATGTTGGCGCCGGCTTCGGCTCGGAAGCTCAAGGAGCCACAGCTGCCGGCCATGCAGGTCTCAGGGGAGCCGGTGTTGCCCTCCCAGTCGCAGACCTGCTCGCACTGGTTGCTGAAGCAATCGAGGATGCCGCTGGAGCCGCCATCGCAGAGGGCGTCGGTGCCGATGTTCATCTGGTAGATGGAGGACTCGCAGCTGTTGCCCGGGGAGCCGACGTCGGCGCAGATGCCGCTGCCGTCGGCGAAGACGCCGTCCATGCAGGTCAGGCCGCCGCCGCAGTCCGCGTTCGAGCTGCAGACCTCTTTGCAGTAGCCGGGATCGAAGAGTCCAGACGCGGCCACCGAGAAGATGCAGGCCAGGCCGTCGCAGTCGGTGTCGCCGAAGCACTCCTGGTTGGCCATCAAGCTCGTGCCGCCGCCACCGCCGCCGCCCCCACCGCAGGCGCAGGCGCCAAGGTCGTAGTCGGCGCCGCAGAGGTCCTGCAGCCACGGCTCGTCGCAGATGCACTGGCCGGAGCCGGTGTCGCAGGTCCAGTTGATGTCGTGGGAATCGAAGCACTCGAGGGCGTCGACGCAGCCCGACGACGCCTCGCCCTCGCCCTCGGCGGCTTCGCCTTCGCCTTCGGCGGCTTCGCCCTCCCCCTCGCCTCCCGCGGAGAGCAGCACGCAGAGGTCGGCGCCGTTGTCGGTGTAGCCCGCATCGCAGCGGCAGCCGCCGCCGGCGACCGCGCTGGCGTGGAGACCGCAGGGGGCCTCGTCACAGACACCAGGGCTCACACAGGTGGCGCCGCCGCAGTCGTCGTCGGTGATGCACTCCACGCAGCGGCCGGGCACGTCTTGGCCGCCGCCGGATTTGTTGCTGCACAGGGTGGCGTCGCCGGAGCACTGGCTGTCGAGACGGCACCAACCCTCGAGTAGGGCCGCGCACACCCCCGTCGCCGTGTTGCAGAACTGGGTGGTGGGGCACTCCGCCGTCGCCGAACAAGAACCGCCGCTGTTGTTGGCCTCGAGGGTGCCCTCGACGCACACGCCCGCTTGGCAAATCTCGGCGTTGCTGGGGTCGCAGTCGAGATCGGTGGTGCACCCCCCGCTGCCGTCGACGCAGACGCCGGCGCTGCAGGAGGTGCCCTCATCGCAATCCGTGGTGTCGTTGCAGAGGGCCGCCACGGGACGTCCGCAGCCGCCCAGGGCGACGACGAGGGCGCTTCCGGCAAGGGCCAGGAAACCAGGGAAGAAGCGGACGCCGGCGGAAGCGCGTTCCATGCTGGACCTCGTCGCATCACCTGCAGGCGCAAGGATGTCGTCGTTGATTATTCCTAATTTGATCGTCCAGCGAGGTGGATCCCCGCGTTTTGGGTCCGTCAAATGACCGATGGAACCCTGCAGTGCAGGCCGGTTGGGATCGGTCAAACGACGGATGCGGTGGTCTCATCCCGCGTCCGCTTGATGTTCGACCGCGTTCCGAGATGGGAAAGACGCGGGATGATGCGCGTGAAGCGCGCCCACGGAACGCGGAGTTGGTGGGGGCCCCGCGTCCGGCTCTGCCGGCGCGGGGGGAGGTCTGCACCAGACCTCCCAGAAGAGCATCCCCGACGGAGATGAACGAGACCGCTCTGCGGTCGAAGTTCAGCGAGATCGGGGATCAGCGCAGGGCAGCCAAACGCTGGCGGGCGGCGGCGACGACGTCTTCATCGCGTTGGCCGGGAGGCATTTTGTCGGCATCGTCGACGAGATCTTGCACGGCGCGCTTCTCGGCGGCGGCGCTCTGGGGTGTGCGCGGACCGGCTGCTTCGATGTCGGCCAGCAGGGTGCGGTAGCGCAGGCGGCGGGGTCCATAGGACAGCTCGATGGCCTTGAGGACAGCGGGGCGGGCTTCGTCGTCGCGCTTGAGTTGGTGCAGCGCCGACGCCAGGCGCGCCCAGGCCTCGTAAGAGCCAGGCAGTTGGGTGGTGCGCAGGCGCAGCAAGGTGACGGCGTCGTCGCCGCGGCCGAGGGCGAGGTAGCTGTTCATGCGGGCGTAGTCGTGCACGCGGGCACCGTCGACGTCGGCGTGGGCGTTGGCATCGGCTTCGAGCAAGGCCAGGCGCGCGGTGTGGGCGGCGGCGTGAGCCGCCGTGTCTTTCTGGGCTTCAGCGACGTCGGCGAGCAGGGCCAGGGCGTCGGCTCGGTCGTCGGTGGAGGCGCCTGGGGGTGGAACGCTGATGAGGTCTTGCAGCCGAGCGCGGGCTGCGCTGAGCACCTCGACCTTCTTGGGATCGCTGTCGGGCAAGCGCTCGGCGCACGAGAGCAGGTAGCCCACCTGATCCGACGACGCCCCCGACATCTGCAGCTCGCGCAGGGCCCGCAGACCCAAGGCAATGCAGGCAGCGTCGTCTTTGGCGGCGGCGTAGGAGCGGAGCGCACCCAGCAGGGCTTCGGCCTGGCGCGGGCCTTCGATGGACGCGGCCTCGACGTAGAAGCGGGCGGCGGCGGCGTGGTCTTTGCGATTGCTGGCGAGGTGACCTGCGAGGAGAGCTTTGACCTTGGGATCGCCGGCGCGCGTCCGGCTCGACAAGGCGTCGTCGAGGAAATGCCCCAACTCTGGGAGCGACAAAGAGCCGCCGTGCAAGCCCAGCACCTCGTCGGTGACGGGGTCGATGACGAAGAAGGTCGGCCACACCCGCGGCGGAAAGCGGGCGACGAAGGACGCCGACTCCGGCCGGTCCGTGTCTACGGCGGCAAAGACCAAGCGATCGGCCCAGGCCGCGAGCGACGGGTCTTGCAGCACATCGCGCTGCATCGAGAGGCAGGTGTGGCACCAAGGGGCCCAGGCGTCGACGAAGACGGTCTTGCCCCCCGCGCGGGCCTCGGCGAAGGCCGCGGCCACGTCGTCGTGCCGGAGCGCTTTGCCGTCGGGGTGGGCGGCCGGGGGCACACCTGCTGGGGCCGTCGCTGCCGGCGCACCCTTCGGTGGCTCCGGCGCGGGTGTTGTGCCCCTGGTGCAGGCAACGAGGAGGGCGAAGACGACGCAGGTGACCGCGGAGGAGCGCATGGCCCCATTGCAGGCGCTGTCGAGCGTCGAAGGCAACGGCGTGCCGAAGGCTCATCGCTTCGGGCAGGGGTGCGGCCGAGGGTCCTTCCCGTGACGGGGGGCTGCGGGGCGGCGTCGACAGGCGGGGGCGCTGTGGTTATCCAGTCGAATCCAATGTCTGCCTCGTGCGTTTGCAGAGGAAAGCGGTGAGCTGATGGCCTTCGGCAGAAACGGACCCGGTCCGATGAGCGAGATCAACGTGACGCCGATGGTCGACGTCATGCTCGTGCTGTTGATCATCTTCATGGTCACTGCCCCGTTGCTGCAGCAGGGGGTCAAGGTCGACCTCCCCAACACCGATGCCCCCCCGATGAAGGTATCCGCCGAAGAACGTTTGGTGCTCACCCTCACCAAGGACGGCAAGGCCTACCTCGGCAAGACCGAGGTTCCCGTCGACCGCATCACCGAGCTGCTCTCGACCAACGAGAAGCTCAAGATCGACAAAGAACTCTACCTCCACGCCGACCAAGCCCTTCCGTACGGCCTCGTCGTCAAGGTGATGGCGGCGGCCAAAGCGGGCGGCGCCGACAGCCTGGCCATGGTCACCGACCCTGTCGCTGCCAGCCCAGAGGCAGCGTCCACCGGATCCCCATGAGCGATCCCGAGCCGCGCTTGGCCCAAAAGGCCCTGATCACCGACGTCGTCCGCGCCGCCTCGCCGTCGTCGTCGTCGCCGGGCGCCGCCACCCTGCCGCCCACACGCATGAGCTCGCTGCACGAACACCGCAGTGGCCAACAACGCCGCCTGACACTGACCGTCGCCGTCTCGCTGCTCGTGCATCTCTTTGCCTTCGCGGCCTGGGCCTTCTTTCCCGGTGACGAAAAAAAGGCGGCGATCAACCTCGACGACGCCGTCGTCAAAGCGCGCCTGGTGAAGCTCGGCAAGCCGCGCGATCCGACCTTGCTTCCCCGCATTGAGACGGCGCCCCCGCCTCCTCCGATTGACCAGAAGGGCCCGCCCACGCTCGAGCCCCCGCCGACGCACGACAAGGAGAAGATCGAGCCCGAGAAAAAGTCCGCATCGGACATTCTCGATCGCTTCAAGACCGACAACCAAAAGCCGCGCAACCTGAACGACCTCATCAAAGACAGCGTCGGCAGCGACGACGAAGGCCAGGAATTCGGCGACAAAGACGGCACCGCGCTCGACGGCGAAGTCACGAATTCCTACTTCGCGCGCGTCACCGCCCGCATCCGCAAATCCATGGAGGTCAGCTCCGTGCTCACCGACGAGGAGCGCGTGCGCTTGAAGGCGGTGTTGTGCCTGAAGATCGACGACGCCGGCGAGGTCTCTGACATCGAGGTCAAAGGCAGTGGCAGCACGGTGTTCGACTCCGACGTGACCGCCGCCGCCCGCCGATCATCGCCGCTGCCCTCGCCCCCGCCCCCCACCCGCGCCCGGGCCGCCGCTGGGGTCTGCGTCAACGTCTGCCCCATCTCGTGCAATTGAGTGGACGCGCACTCAGCCTTTGTCCGCGCCACCAAACTTGAGAGTCGACAGCACGTCGTCGGCGGTCGAGAGTCGAACCATGGTCCGTCTGCTGTTCAGTCTCGGTCTTCTTTCGCTCGGCCTGCTGGGGCTCGAAGCCCGCGCCCAGGGCCCCATCATCGGCGACGTCGAGGGCGGCGAATTCCGGCCCTTCCCCCTCGCGCTGCCCAAGATGCGTCTCGCCGCTGGCAGCGAGGGGCAAAAAGCCAACGCCGAGCTCCTGATCCGCGTCGTGCGCAGCGACCTCGAGATGTCGGGTGCGTTCCAGCTCCTCGACGAGAAGTCCTTCATCGACAGCGACGGCATCGCTGCCGCCGAGGTCAAATATGCCGACTGGCAGAACGTTGGAGCGCAGGGCCTGGTGAAGACCCGCCTCACGCTCAACGGCAAAGAGCTCAGCGTCGAATTCCGCGCCCACGAGGTGGCCGCCCAAAAAGAGGTCGCAAGCAAGGCCTTGAGCGGCGCCGTCGACGACGTCCGCGCCCTGGGTCATGCGCTGGCCGACGAGATCTTCCGCACCTTCACCGGCGAACCGGGCGCCTTCCGCACGAAGATCGCGGTGGTCAAGAAGGTCCAGGGCGAAAAGCACGTCTTCGTCATCGACATCGACGGCGAAGGCGCGCGCCAGATCACCACCGACGGCGGCCTCAACCTGCTCCCGGGCTGGTCACCCGAAGGCAAGAGCCTGCTCTACACGAGCTACCGCTTCGACAACCCCGACCTCTTCGAGAAGTCCGTCGATGGGGGCGCGCCCCGTCCCCTCTCGCGCCGCGCGGGTTTGAACACCGGTGGCCGCGTGAGCCCCGACGGCACCAAGATTGCGGTCACCCTGTCGCAAGACGGCAACTCCGAGCTCTACCTGCTCGACCGCTCGGGCAACGTTGTGCGGCGGCTGACCAACCAATGGGGCATCGACACCTCGCCGTCGTGGAGTCCCGATGGCAGCCAGCTCGCCTTCGTCTCGTCGCGCGGTGGTCACCCCGACCTCTATTTGATGGACGTCGCCAGCGGCAACAGCCGGCGCCTCACCTTCAAGGGTGAGTACAACCAGACGCCGTCGTTTTCGCCGCGCGGCACCCACATCGCGTTCACCGCCCGCGATGAGCACAACGTGTTCGACATCTTCGTGCTCAATGTGAAGACCAACGAAGT
Source organism: Myxococcales bacterium (assembly GCA_023248635.1). Classification (GTDB taxonomy): domain Bacteria; phylum Myxococcota; class UBA727; order UBA727; family VGSZ01; genus VGSZ01. The sequence goes on along the minus strand of JAHFED010000053.1, from coordinate 28,250 downwards.
CAAGCGCGTGACCCAGGGGCAGGGCAACAACGAGGAGCCCAGCTTTTCTCCCAACGGGCGTCTGATGGTTTTTACGACGACGCGGAACAAGGCGCGGCAGTTGGTGATCTCCAATCTGGACGGCACGCGGCAGACGGTGTTGGCCAGCATGGGGGAGCACACGTCGCCGGCGTGGGGGCCTTTCGTTCGTTGATTCTCGTGCACGCGCGCACGGCCGCAGGACTTCGCTGCGCCAAGCGCGTTCTTCAGCGACGTGAAGAGGCGAGGTCGACGCCGAAACCCTCAGGATTGGTGGGTGGCGCCACCAATACTTGCGCAAAGTGGGGGTGCGATGGCGGCAGCACGCCGTCGGCGGCCTGGTCCTTTCCCTGCAGTTCCTCCGCTATCACGGACGGTTCCCGAGGCCGTCCCAGGAGGTCAGATGATGCGTTTGCCGAGTTTCGCCGTCTTGGCGCTTGTGCTCGCGGCTTGTGGCTCCGAGGTCGACGTCGACGTCGACGTCGGCGACAGCACGGCCACAGCTGGCTTGGGCGCCGCCCTCAGCACCGAAAACTGCACCGAGGTGGAAATCGCCCAGCTGCGAGAGGCGCTCAACCTGGCGCGCTGGGTGGGCCAGACTCCGGAGTATGGCCAATGCCTGCACGACGGCTTCGCCCTCAGCACCATCCGTTACGAGCCACAGCCTCTGGACCTGCCCACGCCGGCCGGCGCCGCCGAGGAGGACTACGCCCTGGCCGCGGTGCGGGCGTCGAACCCGATCCTTGTCCGCTGCATCGACAGCGGCGACTCCCAGACCTTGAATCCTGTGTCGACGTGGGCCTTCGGCTTCGTGGGTCAGGAGCGCTTCGCGTTTCGCAGGAGCGCCGTCGCCGCCGAGAAGGGATCGCTGGCCGGTCTGTTCGTCCACGAGTCGATGCACGTGCACAACTACCACCACGGCTTCGACAACAGCCCCCACAGCATGAACTCCGTGGCCGGCAACTGCATGGCGGAGAGCATCTCCAATGGCAACAGCAGCGTGGCGACGAAGCGAGTCAGGAATGCTGGAATCGCGGCGAGTCCGATGTTCTATATCCGCATGTTGATCGCTGCGGTTCTAAACGGCACAATCAACAGCGATGTTAGCATGACGTCCGGAGTGATTTCGTTGACCCTCAAAAGGAAGATCGTCCCCCAGCACAATCCCGGCAAATGCCTGCAGCCGCGCGGCACCCGTTTTCAGGACTGGCAGGCCATCGGCCAGACCATTGTGCAGGGTCCTTGTCCGACCGGTGCGAGCCTCCTCGCGAAATGGGTGGCGTTGCCCTTGCCCGGTGCGACGCCGGCCGGGCTGCCGCTGCGGTACCACCTCATGAACGTGCTCAGTGGCCACTGCTTGGATCGTCCCAACGGCTCAACTGTCAGTGGCACGATTCTACAGCAATATACCTGTCATGGCGGCCGCTCAGAGCGCTTCATCCAGCGATCAACTGGTCAATGGGAAGCCGTGGGTGCAGATGGCCTTGGAAGCGGCACCTGTCTTGATGTGCCATCATTTAATACGGCAGACAACATCGCCCTTCAAATGTCTACATGCAAAAGCAGCAACATGGCAAATCAGGTGTTCACCATGCCCTTGTGAACGACGCCCTGCCGGCGACGAACCTCAGGGCCAGCTCTTTGCGCCGTTGGCACGGCGCAAAGCAGGAAGCACTTTGCGCCGTTGGCACGGCGCAAAGCAGGAAGCACTTTGCGCCGTTGGCACGGCGCAAAGCAGGAAGCACTTTGCGCCGTTGGCACGGCGCAAAGCAGGAAGCACTTTGCGCCGTTGGCACGGCGCAAAGCAGGAAGCCCAACGGCGCAAAGCAGGAAGCCGTCAGAGCCCGCCCTGAGCCGACGCGCTGGCTGTTCGGCTCAGCCACAGGGCGTGACCACCTTGGCGATGACGGGACCTTCGGCGGCGGCGCCGGCCGTCTTTGCAACATGGCCGGCGGCTTTTTTCTCGAGGAGCTTTTTGGTGGCGTCGGCGCGGGCCTGGCCGGCTTTGGCGTCTTTGCCGCCCGCGGTCAGCTCGACCTTGAGCCCCTCGCAGCTGCCCAAGAATTTCGCGAGGCGTTCGAGCACCGCCGTCGAAGCGGCCTCATCGATGGCGCCCTTGTCGTCGAAGGTGAGCGTGAAGGAGGCTTCGCCGCCGGCGGTCTTTGCCGTCTCTGGGTCTTTGGCCGCGGGATCGGCGGCGGCGGCGGCGGCCTTTGCCGTTTCGGCATCGAGGTGGGTCTTGAGGGCGCTGAGGGCGGCGTCGACGTCAGCGGCGGCCTTGGGGAGCTTGGGCTTGATGGTGCCCCATTTTGCGAGTCCCGCGTCGATGGCGGCCTGCACGGGGGCGATCTTCTGCTCGGCAGCGGCGGCGTCGACGGCGGCTTTGCTCTCGGTGGCCACTTGCTCGAGGTTTCGCACCAGGGCTTTGTGAGCGGCGAGGGCGGCGTCGAGCTTGGTTTTGAGATCTTTGCCGGTCGCATCGGTCTCGGCGATGAGGAGGGCCTTTGCGGCGGCTTCGCCGTCGCCGTTTTGTTGCTTGGCTTCGGTGATGGCCTTCTGCCAGCCGTCGTTGGTCACCGCCCAGGTGGCGTTTACCGCGCTGAGGTCTTCGGCGCAGGCGCCGAGGCCGACGGCGACAACGACGAGAGAGCAACGGAAGCCGAAACGCTGCAGCAACGAGATCATGGGACTCCTGGAGGTAAAGGGCGGCGCAGGATGCACAGAATTCATCGCCGCCAGGCGATGAACCTCTAGACAATTCACCGACACGCGAAGCGCTGTCGGTGAATTCATCGCCGTCAGGCGATGAACCTGTAGACAATTCACAGACACGCGAAAGCGTTGTCGGTGAATTCCGGGAACCGTGCAAGAGGTTCGGCCACCTGGTTGCCCCCCAGGGACCCAGTTGGATTTCAGTGTTGCGGCAGCTCCACCCGCAGCACTTGATCCCCGATGAGCAGCAGGTCGGCGTGGGACAGCTTCGTCGGCCGCACGACCCGCACGTAGGTGCCGTTGCGGCTCTTGAGGTCCTCGAGGGTGACGTGGCTGCCTTCGTTGGTGAGCTGCGCGTGTCGTTCAGAGACGAAGCCGTCGTCGGGGAAATTCACGTCGCAGTGGGTGCGACCGATGGTGAGCAGGCGCTGGGCGCGGAAATAGACCTCGTGAAAGCGCGGATCGGCACCGATGCGGGCGATGGCCAGGGGCGGGATGGGTTTCACCATGCTCCCCAGAAAGCTGGTGCCGCTGGCGCCGTCGGTCACCGCCATCACCACCGGGCGGTCGGCATCGGGCAGCAGCAGCAGTCGTTGGGCACCGACGACGAATTCTTCGCCGGCGACCAAGCGCACCGGCGCGCGCACGCGCAAAAAAGTGCCGTTTTGCGTTGCTTCGGGCTCCAGAAAGAGATCGGACCCGCGAAAGACCAAGCGCGCATGGCAGGAGGCGAGGGCGTCGTCGTCGGGGAAGAGCACCATACCTGTGTTGCGTCCGATCAGGGTCTCCCCAGCCTGCAGGCGCCATTGACTGCCGAACTTGCTCTGCCCGCGCACCAAGATCAGCTTGGCCACCCGCTCCGTCGTCGCCGCCCCAAACATCATCGTCGCCGTCGGTCCCCGCGACGGCAGTCCAGGCGACGACGCTGGTCCGAGCTTCAGCGCCGGCAGCACCAAGGTGGCGCCGCCCGGGCTGGGGGCGGCGGGGGCGGTGGGCACTTTGACGGCGGCGATCATCTGCGTGACGGCGGCGTTGCTGCTGGTGGGGTGCGCCGGGGTGGGTGGAGCTCTCCCGTCGGTGCGCGCGCCGCAGTTGCGGCAGAATCTGTCGCTGGGCTCGAGGGTGCTGCCGCAGCGCCAACACCCTGCTGCAAGGGAGGGGGTCAGGGGCACGGCGGCGGCGCGCGCACCGTCGGCGGCGTCGCGCAGGGAGGGCGACGACGTCGACGGCTGGGACAGGGGGGGCGCGGGGAAGGCTGTTGGTCCGGGGAAGGCAGAGGCCGGGGGACGTGCGCTCGGCAGGCTCGGCAGTGCGCTCGGCAGTGCGCTCGGCAGTGCGCTCGGCAGTGCGCTCGGCAGGGCGCTGAAGGGTCCGGGGGGAACGACGCCGGGGGCGGCTGGGCCCGTGGCGGTGCGGGGAGGGGGCGCGGCAGGCGCGGAGAGGCCGATGGCGCCGCTGCCGGTGACCACCGAGAGGTCGACCTTCTTCATCGCCAGCTGCGTCGACAGAGGGCTGCCGGTGGGCGGTGTCATCCACGAGGGCGGAGCGCTCGGCAGGGCGGGGGTCGGTGGTGCGAGGGCCGCAGGCGCAAGAGGAGCGACGATGTCGGGAGCTCGCGGGCCCGACCCCGGGGCAGAGAGGGGGACGGCGTGAACGGCGACGTCGGCCACGTTTTCGGGGGTCCCGTCGAGCTGAAGGGCCGCCCCACACCCTGCGCACACCGACGTACCCGGATCGTTGTAGGCGTCGCAGACCCCACACACGAGGCCCAGAAAAAGGGAGAGGGCCATGTCGTCGTCGCCGGCGGCAGCCATGGGGAAGGTGAAGCCGCAGGCCTCACAGCGGGCCTTGGTCTGGCCAATCGCTCCACAGCTCGGGCAATCCACGACGTGTCCTCGTCCTCTGTATGCGGTGGCGCCGAGTGTCCCTGCAGGGGTCGTTGCGTTCCGCGGCGCGCGCGCCGAAATCTCAACGACGACGAGCCCCGGCGTCAACCAACCATGAAGAACCCGTCCGCTCTCCGATCGGCCCGCGCGCCACGAGCTGCCGCAGCCCTCGCCTTCGTCGTCGTCATCGGCGCCTGCCAAGACCAAACGACCCAACCGCTGTTGCCCGCCGTGCGAAGTGCCACGCCTCGGGCGGAGAGTGCGCAGCGGGGCGTGGCCCTCGGCCTTTTCGCCTCCGATCCGGACTACGACTACGGGCCCCTGTTGCAGGAAATCAAGAGCGTGGGGGCCAGCGACGTCTTGGTGGCGGTGGTCTGGGCCCAGGCCCGCGTCGACAGCGCCCGGGTCCACCGCAGCCAGACGCCGTCGACCCGGTCCCCCGACGACGACACCGTCTTGCGCACCCTGCTGCAGGCCCGGGCGTTGGGGCTGTCGGTCACGCTCTTTCCCATCGTGCGCTTGGAGGAGCACCGCCCCGAGGAATGGCGCGGGCGCATCGCTCCCAAGGCCGGCGTCGACGCCTGGTTTTCCTCTTACGGGGACTTCATCGCGGGCATGGCCGATCTCGCCGCCCGCGGTGGGGCGCAGCGGTTCTCGGTGGGCAGCGAGCTGCTCTCTCTCGAGCGCCACGAGCAGCTTTGGCGCGCCCTGATTGCCGACGTGCGACGGCGCTTCTCGGGGCAGCTGCTCTACTCGGCGAATTGGGATCACTTCCAGTCCATCCCCTTTTGGGACGCCGTCGACGAAATTGGCATCACCGCCTACTTCGAGCTCGCTCCCCAGGCTGGCAACGACGACGACGACGCCTTGGGCCGGGCTTGGACGCAGCCCCAGCGGGAGCTCCTCGCGTTCGCGCGCCACCACCACAAGCCGCTGGTGCTCACCGAGGTCGGCTATCCCTCGCAGACGACGGCGGCCTGGCATCCCTGGGACGAGACCGCGCGCGCCCATCTGGATCTCGAGCTGCAAGCGCGCCTCTACGGCGTGTTTTGCCAGAGCTGGAAAAACAGCGACGTCGCCGGCTTTTATGTGTGGAACTGGTTCGGCTTTGGGGGCGAGGGCGATGGCGGCTACACGCCCCGCGGCAAGCCGGCAGCCGCGGTGTTGGCCCGTTGTCTGACCGACGCCGCCTGGCAGTATTGATGTTCAAGACGCTGGCGCGTCTTGAAGGGTACAAGGGCGCCATGAAGAACCGCTGGTGCTCCTACGACGCCACCGACCCCCTCGTGGTTTGGGAGCTGGCGGTGCCGACACCGAGCCTGGTCGAGCAGCAGGCCGTCGTCGACGCGCTGCTGTTGGCGGGACGCGAGAGCGGCGTGCTCCTGACCACCGGCCTGCTGCCCACCGTGGGCTTGCCCTTCGAAGACGCCCTCTTTGCCGGCGAAAAGGTGCCCTTTGCCAGCCGGGTGTTCGTCCGCGATCTCAGCGGGGCCCTGGTCGAGCGCCAAAGCGACGACGCCGGAGCCCTGCTCAGAAGCCTCGAGCCCCTCGACGACGTCTACGCCCGGCGCTTTGCGGCCTCCCACCCCTTCGTCGGCGCCTGGTCGACGTCGACGGACAAGAGCGTCTGCGTCTGCATCTGCTTCTTCGCTTCGCTCTTTTTCGACGAGAGCGACCCCGAGCTGCACGCGCGCAACCGCCCCCGCCTGCTCGTGTTCCGAGACGCCCTGCTCAGCATCGCCCGCTCGCGCGGGGGCAAGCTCACAGCTCCGACGACGACGACGCGCTGACCGAGCTTGGCGCCTTGCAATCGACTCGGCCCCCGAGCCCCAAGTTTGCGGGGCTTTTCGGTGGCGTTCAGCCGGCTTCCTTTTTCAGCTTGCGACCCATCAGGCCGATGACTTCGTCTTTGGGATCAGTGTGCTCGAACAAGAGGCGGTAGACGGCGTCGGCGATGGGCAGGTCGACGCCTTCGCGTGCTGCGAGGTCCTTCACCGATCGCGCAGTGTTGACGCCTTCAGCGACTTCGCCGAGGTCCCGCAGGATGTGCTCAAGCTTTTTTCCCTGCCCGAGCTGCAGGCCCACCGTGTAGTTGCGCGACGTCGGCGAAGTGCAGGTGAGCACCAGGTCGCCCATGCCCGCGAGGCCGAAGAGGGTCTGGGGCTGGGCGCCGAGCTTCACCGCCAAGCGGCTGATCTCGGCCAGGCCGCGGGTGATGAGGGCCGCCAAGGTGTTTTGGCCAAAGCCGAGGCCCGCCGCAGCACCCGAGGCGATGGCGACGACGTTCTTGAGGGCTCCACCGAGCTCGACGCCGATGACGTCGGTGGTGGTGTAGGCGCGGAAATAGTCCGTCGAAATGATGTTCTGCACGTGAGCGGCAGCAGCTTCGTCTTTGGCTGCGATGGTGACCGCCGTCGGCAAGCGCTTGGCCATCTCGATGGCGAAGCTCGGCCCCGACAAATAGCAAAGACGCGCGTGGGCCTTCGACGGCACCACCTCCTCGAGGATCTGACTCACGGTCTTCAACGTGCCGTTTTCGATGCCCTTGGTGGCGCTCATGACGTAGGCGCCGTCGTCGAGGGCCAGGCCGGCCTGCTGCCACACCCCACGCACCGCCACGGTGGGCACCGAGCACACCACCAACGAGGCCCCGCGGCAGCCGTCGACGATGGAGCCGGTGGCCACCAGTCCCGCCGGCAGGCGCATCCCCTTGAGACGACGGGGGTGCTTGTGCTCGGAGTTGATGGATTCGACGACGACGGGATCGCGCGCCACCAGCCGCACACTGTGACCCCCCTCGGCCAGCAGCTTGGCCAGGGCCGTGCCAAAGGAGCCAGCGCCCAGCACACAGACGGTCTCGCTCATCGCTGACTCCCCATGATCGCGGCTAGCGTGTGACCATGTCTGCCTTGTTTGCCGAGGGTCAAGGGCTGCTCGCGCCGGTGTGTCGCGCGGTTGTTGCCCTGCAAGAAGGCGGCGACGTCGACGTCGAAGGCCTGCTCTGGGCCTGGCGTCGCCTTCAACCTCGCTGCCACCCGGGGGCCGCCAGCGACGCCGTCGACGTCGCCGCCATCGTCGATGTGCTGCGCCGTCGTCCGGACGTTCTGGGGACCCCGCTGGCGGCTGTCGACGACGATCCGCGGGGGTCACCCTTTCGCCAGCAGCTGGCCCGCGCCCTCGCCGACGCGTGCATCTTGGGCCTCGAGCGTCAGAAGCTGCAGCACGGCCTGAGGGCGACGGCGGCGGCCCTGCGACAGGCCTTTGCCTCCCCCGACGATGCGCGAGCAACCCTGCAGGCGCTGGCCGACAGCGCTCCCGTCGAGCTCGCCCTCGCCGTTGCCCCGGTGGCGCCGCCCTTGCCGCCCGTGGGGCGAGGCAAGGATCTTCACGTCGTCACCGGCGCCGGCGCGCGTCGCCTCTTCGACGTGCTCTCGCCCTACGTCCGTCAACTGCGCGTCGATCTCGCGCTGCTGGGACGCAACGGCGCGGTGGTCGACGACGACGACGTCTACCGCGGCTTGCACCTCTTGAACGCCCGCGCGCCCGGGTGCGTGCAAGAGAGACGCGATCACCCCGCAGAGCCTCGCGACGACGGCGGCGTCTTCGTCATCGATGCAGCCCAGGTGCAGGAGGAGTCCATCGATCGCCGCGCTCGGGCGCTGCTGGCCCCGCTCAAGAAGGCCAACGTCGTCGTCGTCGGCGTCGTCGACGCACTGCTGCTGCCATCGGTGCTGGCCTGGCGCCCGCGCTCGGTACAGGTGTTGGCCGCGTCGACGCATACAGGTTCGCCAGCAACACTCGGAGACGCAGCGCACGGCGCGGTGCTGCCTCTCGATGGCGATGGGCCCCTGTCTTGGAGTGTGCCGTGGTTGGGTCTGCTGCCCGCGGCCGTCGACGGCGACGAAGACGCCTTCCTCGCTTGCACGGTGGCGTGGCGCGCGCGCATCGACGACGAGCAGGTGCCGATCGCCTCGGTGCGGCTGGCGGGCAACGAGCCCAGCGCAGCGGCGCTGGCGGCGTTGTCGGCGCTCGTGCCGATCCGCCGCTGACAGGCCGCGGAGCCCAAGGGCGAAGAACCTCCAAGGCCTCGAAACCCCTCGCGCTCAGAGCTCGAGCAAGACCTCGAAGGCGCCGTCGGCAGCCAGCCGCGTGACCACCGTGCCCTTCGGCGCGCCGTTTTCGCCGAGCACGCGCCTCAAGATGGGCAGGGCCCGAGCGACGTCGTGCACCTCGACTTCGACGTCGCAGCTCTCGATCTCTCCCGACGCAGCTTGCAACGTGCCGCCACCAACAACGGAGCCGACCGCGCCGAGGGCGTCGTCGATGGGCTCTTCGAAGCGGGTGCAGCGATCGAGAGGCTCGATGGCCGCGGGCAGGTGCACGAGCAAGAACACCGAGGGCTCGTGGCGAACGCCCTCGGCGCGCACCCGGCCCTTCTTTGCTACCTTCTTGGCGCGCTGTTTCGCGACCTTCTTGGCGGGCTTCTTCGCGACTTTCTTGGCCGGCTTTTTGGCAGGCTTCTTGGTCACTTTTTTCGTGGCCTTCTTCGCGGTCTTTTGAACGGATCTTTGCCCGGGCCTCGACGACGCCGGCTTTTTCTTCTTCTTGATCGCCATGTTCAACCCTTGCTCGAGAAGTGGGCGCGGAGGGGGGTCCAATAGTAGTCGATCCAGCCCTGTCGATAGCTCTCGGCCTGCGAGGTCGGGACCTCGGAATGGGTCATGGTCAGCTCCGTGCCATCGCCGGCGTCTTCGAGCGCTATCTCCAGACGCGATGCTCCAGCGCCGTGGGGCCACTCGGTGGTGCGCCACGACTGCACGATGAGCTTGTCTTGTTCGAGCTTCTCGAAGGTCCCCTGGATGTAGCCCGAAGAAGCCGTGAAGGTGCCGCCTTCGACGGGGAGGCCGGTGACCACGGTGCCGGTGAAGGCACCGTGTTCGGTGGGATCGGTTAGGGCGCGAAAGACCTGGGCGGGCGTGGCGGCGACGAAAACGTGCTGCACCAGGGTCGCCGTCGCCGGCGTCGTCGCAGCCGTCTTCTTTGCCCCCTTTTTCGCGGCTCCCTTCCTTGCTGCCCCCCTTTTCGCGGGGGCTTTCTTCGCCGCTTTCTGGGGGCTGCTCTTGGTCGCGCTTTTCTTCGCGGTGCTTTTCTTCGCGACTTTCTGGGCGCTCTTCTTTGCAGGCTTGCTGGCCTTCTTCTGGGCGGTCTTGGCCTTGGCCGTCGACGCGCCCTTGCTCTTTTTCTTCTCCACCTTTTTGCGGCGCTTGGGCGCGGTCTTTTTCGTCGTCGCCGCGGTCTTCTTCTTCTTCTTGGTGGCCATCGAGAAACCTCGGGGAGCGGGGGCGCAGAGGGTCGCCTGAGCCTTGCGCCAGGGTCAACTGCCGCGTCGTGCTGGCAAGACCGCGGTTTTTCCCTTTGCGCGCGGCGTTTCCGGCGTAGCCTGCCTTCGTGCGTTTCGTCGTCGTCGTTGCCGCTTTATCGTTGCTCTCGTGCGCCACCGAAAAACCGGTCGAGAAAGCCGCGGCACCTGCACCGCCCCCGCCGCCGCCGCCCCCCGACCACCCCCGCACCTGGGCCGAGGTTCCCGAATTTTACGGAACCCGCTGTCCGCCCCCGGCTTTTGTGCTCGATGAAGCGCTGAAAAAAACCGTCGCCGGCGCGACCTGGACCATCAAGGGCACCACCGCTGCGCGCGATGCTCCCTGGAAAGGACCCCTCACCATCGGCGTGCTCGGCGCCATCAAAGACGCAGCCGCGGACACGCGCACCAACCTCGAAAAAGCCAAGGTCGCCTTCGACAAGGCCAAGGTCGACGTCATCTTGTGCAACGGCGACGTCGCCGAGACCGCCGAGATCCACGACGTCGCCAAAATGCTGGGCGAGATCTTCGGCGATGCGCGGCCCTTGCTCGTGCACTCGGGCAACAGCGAGTGGACCGGTGGCTTCACCGACGCCTTCGTCGACGCCGAAAAAGTGCATCCGGCTTTCTTCAATCTCAACTTCATCCGCGATCTGGATCTCGGCGGTGTCCACCTCGTGAGCTTGCCGGGCTGGAGCGTGCGGGACTTCGTGAAAGAGGGGGGCTGCCGCTACAAAACCGAAGACGTCGACGCCGTTCGCACCATCCTCGAGGGCATCAAGGCCAAGGGCGAGCTGGCCATCATCACCGCCCACGGTCCACCCCGCGGACCCGACAAGAAATCCCTCGACGCCACCCACGACTTCGGCAACGTCGGCGACGAAGACCTCGCCAAGCTGCTGCAAGACGGGCTGGTCAAGATCGGCATCTTTGGTCACATCCTCGAGGCCGGCGGCCGGGCCACCGACGATCCAAAGACGCACAAAGCCTTGGCCCTGCCGATGAAGAAGGCGACGTCGACGTTGTTGGTGAACGTGGGTTCGTCGTCGAGCGTGGGCATCGAGATGCTCGACAAGAAAACCTCGCGGGGCATGGCCGCCATCGTCGTCGTCGACGACATCGCCAAGGGCGGCACCGCCAAGGTCACCTTTCTGCAGCTGCAAAAATAGTTCAGCAGCCCAGCGCTGATCTCCGACGGCGACGTCGTTAGCCTCACCTGAGGAGAACGGGTCATGCGCTCGCTCCATCTTGCCGTTGTCGTCGTCGTCGCCTTGCTCGCATCGAGGTTGGCAGCCCAGAGCCCGAGCGAGATCAGGGTCGACTTGGGCCACGAGCCCCCGGTGCTCTTTTTGAGAGTCGAAGGTGCCTTGGGTCCGCCCACGGCCCGTTTCGTCGCTGAGGGCATCCACGAGGCCCAGCGTCTGCGGGCAGCAGCCCTGGTGCTCGAGCTCGACACACCAGGAGGGCTCGACGCTTCGATGCGCGAGATGATCGGCGACATTCTCGCCTCGCCGGTGCCAGTGGTCGTGTGGGTGAGCCCGCGGGGCGCGCGGGCGGCCAGCGCCGGCACCTTCTTGGTCTATGCGAGTCACGTCGCTGCCATGGCCCCAGCGACCAACCTCGGGGCGGCGACGCCGGTGGCCTTCAGCGGCGCGTCCTCGCAGGGGCAGAAGCCCGACGCCGCTGGTCGTGAAGCGCGCGATCCCAGTCTGCACAAGGCGGAGAGCGACGCCGCCGCCACGATTCGCGGTCTGGCCGAGTTGCGCGGCCGCGACCCGGTCTTTGCCGAAGCCGCCGTCCGCGAGGCGGCCAGCTTGTCATCGTCAGAGGCCTTGGAGCGCGGGGTGATCGACATCGTCGCCGCCGATCGAACGGCGCTCTTGCAAGCCCTCGACGGCCGCACGGTGCACGTGGCGGGAGATGTCGGAGCAAGGGTCGACACCGCCATCACCATCGACGTCGACCACGCACCCATCATCGATGTGCAGCCGCGCTGGCAGACCCGCGTGCTTTCGGTGCTGGCCAATCCCAACGTCGCCTACTTGCTGTTGATCTTCGGCTTCTACGGCATCCTTTTCGAGCTCTCGAGCCCGGGCAGCGTGTTGCCCGGCGTCGCAGGCGCCATCTCACTGCTGCTGGGGCTCTTTGCGCTGCAGCTCTTGCCCGTCAGCTATGCCGGCGTCGCACTGGTGGCCTTGGGCTTTGCGCTGATGATCGCCGAGTCCTTCGCACCGAGCTTTGGGGCCCTCGGCGTCGGCGGCCTGGTTTCTCTCGTCGTCGGTTCGTTGCTGCTGGTGGACGTGCAGGCCCCCGCGGTGGCCATCTCGCGGCCCCTCATCGCCGGCGTCGCGTTCTTGAGCGCGGGCTTCGTGCTCGGCGTGCTGCGGCTGGCGCTGCGCGCGCGGCATCGGCCGGTGGTGAGCGGCCGCGAGCAAATGATCGGCAGCGTCGCCGTCGCCACCTCGAGCTTCGACGATCGCGGAGCGGTGGCCGTGCACGGCGAAGTCTGGGACGCCGCGAGCTCGGGACCCCTGCAGCAAGGCCAAGCCGCCGATGTCGTGGACGTCGAAGGGCTGCTGCTGCGGGTGCGCCCCCGACCCCAGACCGTCGACGACGCGGCGATGAAACTCCCCGACACAGAAACGCGCCAACGCCGAGGTGCCCCATGACCGCTCTGCTCGTCTTGCCCTTTGTCGTCGCCATCGTCGTCGTCTTGCTCTTTTCTGCGCTGCGCATCCTGCGCGAGTACGAGCGGGGCGTCGTGTTTTTCCTCGGTCGCTTCTACGGCGTGAAGGGCCCCGGTCTGATTGTGTTGGTGCCCTTCGTGCAAAAGATGGTGAGGGTCGATCTGCGCACCATCGTCATGGACGTGCCCCCACAAGACGTCGTCACGCGCGACAACGTTTCGGTCAAGGTGAACGCCGTCATCTACTTCCGCATCGTCGATCCCGAGCGGGCCATCATTCAGGTCGAGGACTTCCACAACGCGACCAGCCAGCTTTCGCAGACGACGTTGCGCTCGGTGCTGGGGCAACACGAGCTCGATCAGCTGCTGGCCGAGCGCGACCGCCTCAACGCCGACATCCGGCGCATTCTCGATGAGCAGACCGAGGCCTGGGGCATCAAGGTCAAGAACGTCGAGATCAAGCACGTCGACCTCGACGCCACCATGGTCCGGGCCATCGCTCGCCAAGCCGAAGCCGAGCGCGAACGCCGCGCCAAGATCCTCCACGCCGAGGGCGAGCTGCAGGCCGCCGAGAAGCTGCGCGGTGCAGCCCACATCTTGGCCCACGAGCCCCAAGCACTGCAGCTGCGTTACCTGGGCACCCTCGCCGACATCGGCTCGAAGCAAAACTCGACCATCATCGTGCCCCTCCCGCTCGAGCTGCTCTCGCCCTTCTTGAGCACCCACCGTCGACGCGAAGAGGAAGAGCCCAAAGAAGAGCCCGAGCCCGTGCCCGCGACCCATTGAGCCTTCGGCGCGTCAGGTCCAGGGAAAGGGGCCTTTGGTGAGATCGCGGGTCATGTTCTTTTGGTGGGCCTCGATGGTGCCGCCGCCGATCTCCAGCAGCTTGGCATCGCGCCACAAGCGTTCGACGACGTACTCGCCGACGTAGCCGTAGCCGCCGAGGACCTGCATCGCGCGGTCGGCCACGTTCTTGCCCATGGTCGAGGCCACCAGCTTGACGCCGTCGCTGTCGAGGCGGTTGCCGTAGGCGTCGAGGGGCATCTGGCGGGCGGTGTCGTAGACCCAGGCGCGACAAGCCATAAATTCGGCGTAGGAGTCGGCGATGTATTTTTGAATCTGACCGAACTCGTTCAGCGGCTTTCCAAAGGCTTTTCGATCCGCCGCATATTTGACCATGACCTCGATACTGCGACGAGCGATGCCGAGGGACATGGCCGCGAGGGTCAATCTTTCGAGCGCAAGATTGCGCATCATATGCTTGATGGATCCGCCTTCTTCGCCGATCCGATTGGCCAATGGAATGCGACATTCATCCAACACCATCTCGGCGGTGCAGCTGGCGCGCATGCCAGTCTTCGCATGAATTTTCTGACCCACGGAGAAGCCCGGCATGCCGCGTTCGACGACGAAGCTGGAGAGCTCGGGGCGCGCGTCGGTGCCGCCGGTGCGCGCGTAGAACAACATCACATCACAGGGGGTCTTGACGTCATCGACAGCGCCGTTGGTGATCCACATCTTGCGACCGTTGACGACGTAGGAGTCGCCATCTTTGGTCGCGGTGGTGCGCAGACCGAGCACATCGGTGCCGACGGCGGGCTCGCTCATACCCATGGCGCCCACATGCTCGCCGCTGACCAACTTCGGGAGCCAGCGCTGGCGCTGCTCGGCCGACGCGTTGTGAAAGAGGTTGTTGGTGCAGAGCATCGAGTGGGCGAGATAAGCGAGAGCAAAGCCCGGATCCGACGACGACAACTCCTCGTGCACGATTACCGCAGCCGTCGCATCCATGCCGGCGCCGCCGTAGTCGTCGGAGACGGTGATGCCCAGCAAGCCCATCTTGCCGGCTTCATTGAAGAGCGCGCGGTTGAAGAGCTCCTTCTGATCGTGCTCCAGAGCCTGGGGCTCAACCTTCTCGCTCGTAAAAGCTCGCACCTGATCGCGCAGCATGCGGTGCTCGTCGGTGGGCAGAGCGAGATCAAAAGAAGAGAGCGCGACAGTGGTCATGGCCTGCCTTTAGCGATTTGTGGGGCGCGGCGGAAAGAGCCATCTCCCCCAGCCCCTCTTCCGCGGGCGCGGCTTGACGTCGTCACGCACCAGTCGGCCAGGCCGCTGCGGAAGAGGGGAGAAAAAACGGCATCGAGAATCGAACGAAGGCATGCGGGAGGAACCCACAAGCAGCGACGCGAAGCGGCCGCGGCCATCGAAGAGCTCGTTTCCCTCGAGCTCTGCCGGCGCAAAGGTGCTCGTGCTCCAGGCGCCACGCAACGACGACGACGCCAAGGCGCCGGCAACAGCTCGAGGGAACGCGTCAACACAGAGGGCAGGGGGTCCAGGGGGGTTTGCCCTGGAGCGCTTCGCCACCACCAGCTAACCCCCATGGCCCGGCCGGAGGCCATTCTCCGCGCGAAGCGCGTGCTCCGCGCGAAGCGCGTTCTGTGCGAAAAATGAAGAAAAATTCAGGCGTCGTGATTCGTAAAAGGCAACAACCCAACAGCCCGAGCCTGCTTGATGGCCTTCGTGATCTTCCGCTGATGCTTCGACGTCAAACCCGTCCGACGACCGGGCAGAACCTTACCCTCAGGTGACAAGAATCGCCTGAGCAAGTCCTGGTTCTTGTAGTCAATCTTGATGTCCTTGTTCTGCAGAAAAAAGTCCTGCAGGCGACGGCGCGATCGGCCCTTGGACTGGGCGGGAGCGGTGGTCGAAGGAGCAGCAGCGGTCGTCGTCGTCATGGTCGTTTTTGCTCATCAGGTGCGGGAAGGCCCGATCGCTAGCGGACCCCGTCGGCGTCCGCAATGCTGATCCTTGGCACCCTCACCCACTGGGAAGGAAACCACCCAGCTCGACGACGGCGGCGGCGAGGGCGACGAGGAGCAATGCGACCAATCCGAGCACTGCGGCGCGACGACCGGCGCTGGGGACCGGGGCTGTGGGCGGGGGCTCCAAAGCGGGTCGGTGCAGCGGGGTCGACAGGTCGTCGTGGTCCGCAGGCAAGGGTGGCGGCGACGACAACACCTCGACCTGGGATCGCGGGGGCAGGGGCAAGCGCTCGGCGAAGAAGGCCGGTGCCGGGCTCGGAGCGGCCAGTTGCCCATCGGAGGTGCCGACGTCGTCGTTGGTGCTGGCACGCCCCGGCGTCATCGGCGCCAGGGCTTCGGTGCGTTCTTGGTCGCCGCTGCTGCTGCGCGTGGGGAGGTGGGCCACCGAGGCGCTCACCCTGGCGTCGGCGCTGTGCCAGGCCGCGGTAAGGGATTTCTCCATCGACTGCAGAAAGGCCGCGTAGTGGGCGATGCCCTGTGACGGCGTCTTGTCCTGCGAGGGCGGGGCCCCGTTGATGGCGGCGCGCAGCGGATGATCGGCGACCGTGAGCGCCAGGGCTGCGGCCAGCTGGGGCGGAGCCGTGACGTCGTCGTGCCCGCCGAAGTTGCGGGTGGCCTGGGCCACCACCGAGGTTTCCCCCTCGACCTCGGGGCCGCCGATGGCGCGCCAGACCAAGGCCTGGGCCAATTCGTCGGCGTCACCGGGCAGGGCCTTTTCGAGCATGGCGAACAGGGCGGCGGCTTCGCGGGCGCGGCGCGGGCGATCGACGGCGTTTCTGCGCAGCAGCTGGGCGATGGCCCGAGACACCCTGGGTTCGGCGTCTTCGCCCTCGTCGAGGGTCATCAAATTGCCACTGCAGATGCGGCCCACGGCGACGGCGTCGCTGCCGGTGACCGCGGCGCGCCCGAGGAGGGCCTCCCACAACACGACCCCCAGGGCCCAGAGATCGGACTGGGCCGAATAGTGGCCACCGTCGAAGAGCTCGGGCCCCAAGTAGCGCAAGGTGCCCCGCAGCAGCCCCGTCTCGGTGCGCAGCGCGCGGCTCTCGGCGGAGCGCGAGATGCCCAGATCGATCAGGCGCGCGCGGCCGTCGTGGCCGATGAGGCAATTGCCCGCCGTGACGTCGCGGTGCAGCACGTCCAGCGGACGTCCCTCGAGATCTTTGGCGTCGTGGATGGCGTCGAGGGCTTCGGCCAGCTGGCGGCCCAGGCGACAGACGACGACGGGGTTCATGGGGCCCACCCGCCGCAGCTCGATCAACGTGACGCCGGGGACGTAGGCCGTCACCAGCACCGGGCGGTTTCGCCCCGCTTTGTCATCGTCGATCTCGAAGAGATCCAGGGTCTCGACCAGGCTTGGGTGCCTGACCCGCTGCCCGACCCGCGCTTCGTCCCGCAAGCGTTCGTCATCGTCGATGTCATCGCGCAGCGCGGTCTTGAGCACGACAATGCGACCCGAGGGGTCCCGGGCGAGACGCACGCGGCCCATGCCCCCCGCGCCGATCTCATCAATGATCTCGTACCTGCCAACGCGCACGCACCGTCCCCCAACGCAGAAACGCTAGTCCCCCGGATCCCAGCGATCGAACTGAGACATAGCGCGACGGATGCGCCTTCGCCGTCGACCCAAGATGAAGGCACGGGCGGCGTGAGCCGTCGTCGACGACGTCGGCAGGAGCCCCAAAGGAAGTCGCCGGCGCCGACGGCGTCTTCGTCGACGTGGCCTTTCTGCCGGGACTCCCAGAGTTCGTGCCGCAGTTCCTCGAGGACGCACGAATGCGCGCAGCTCACGCTCGCCGTGGTTGTTCGTGGGTTCGACGTCGGGCGGACGCCAGCGGCACCAAAGCAGATCTGGCGTACGTCGAATGTGGTTGACGGCGAAGACAGAAACTCGGTGAAGCCCGAGAGGCTGCCCCTGCGCCGCGCCTCGGCCTCGAGAAAATTCCCGGCGCCGGGCTCGATCAATCAACAAGGAAACCGCCCTAGGCGCCGCCCGGTGCGGGCCAAGATTGTGGCTGCGCTCAGCCGTCGTCGACGCCGACAGGCTTATCGCCACGGGTGTTTGCCCGGGCCTCGCTGGAAAGGTCCCTCTCGCTCCGGGCGTGTTTCTACGGCGACGTCCTCGATGCCCCTGTTATGGTCCGCCCGCTTGCGCCGTGCCAACGGCGCCAACCATCGGCACGGTGAGCCTGCCAACGGCTCAAACCAGCGGCACTTGCGCCGTGCCAAGGGCTCCCTGCTTTGCGTCCCAGGGCGCCAGTGCCACACGTCTGAGCCCTTCGCCCTCAAGGAAAGACAGCGCATGGAACTCGGCCTCCCCCTCTTTGACGACGTCCACCGGCGCCTTCACGACAAGGTCAAGCGGCTGTGCGACGAGCGTCTCGGCGTGCTGGCCATGAGCGAGCTCGAAGACCCGCTGTCATCGGCCATCGAATCGGTAGCTCTGTTGGGCCAAGAAGGACTCTTCGATCCAGCCTTGGGCAAGGCCCTCGAAGGCGAAGCACCGCGTCCGGATTTGCGCTCGCTGTGCGTGATCCGCGCGCTGCTGGGGCGCACCTCGGGACTGTGCGACGGCGTCTACGGCGCCCAGGTGCAGGGCCTGTATCCCATCGCTCTTTGTGGCAACGAAGATCAGCGCGCGGTGCATTTGCCGGCGATGGCGTCGGGCCAGACTTGCGTTGCTGTGGCCCTCCTCGACGGTGATCCGCCCTTGATTGTGAGCGCCAAAGACGGCGCCTACGTGCTGCACGGCAGCAAGACGCTGGTGCCACTGGCGCCCATCGCCGCCTGGTTCGTCGTGCTGGCGCGGCACCGGGCGACGTCGACGACGGAGGTCGCGCGCTACTCGATGTTCGTCGTCGACGCCCGCCTGGCCAAGGTCACGCCGGAGTCCTTCGTCTCTCCCCTGCCGGTGGGCACGGTGAGCTTCGACAGCCTCGAAGTCGACGTCGACGCGCGCCTGGGGGGCGAGGGCCAGGGGCTCATGATCGCGCAGACCTCGCTCGACATGATGCGCCTGCCTGCCGCCGCTGGCTGTTTGGGCATCGCCAAGCACGCGCTCTGCGACGGCGTCTCGGTGCTGCTGCAGCGGGGGGTGGCCGGGCGCCCGCTGCGCGAGCAACAGGCCGCGCTCTTTCGCCTCGGCGACGTCGTCACCCAGGTCGATGCCAGCTTCTCGCTGGTGCAAAACGCGGCCTTCCGGCGCGACACCACTACCTCGCGCGAGTCCAAGGGCACGACGATGGCGCGGCAGCTCTCTCAAGACGCCGCCGAAGCCGCCTGCCTCGCCGTCGCCGACCTCATGGGCCTGCGGGGGCTCAAAGCCGACGACCCCTGGACCCGCTTTCTGGCCGAGGTCCGCGCCCTGCGCCTGGAGACCGAGTTTCTCGAGAACGCCCGCTCCGTCGTAGCCAACAGCCTGATTGCGTCGGTCGAAGCCGAAAAGAAGCGCAACTGAACCCCGATCTCGCTGAACTTCGACCGCGGAACGGTCGAAGTTCAGCGAGATCGGGGTTCAGCACGCGTCGGCGTTCTTCCAAAGCACTGCAGGGTACTGAAAACTCCCCTGCGAGATTGCACCTGGCAATGCGAAATCGGCTAGGGCGTGACCGAGATGACAGCGCCCTGCACGAAGTCGGGGCCTGTTCGAGGATGGCAGTGAGAGCGGCGCTGCTGCGCTCGTCGTTGGTGGCACGGTGCAGGAGTTGTTCGGCGCGCCCTTGGATGACGCTGGCCGGCGTCGTGATCTCATGGGCGATGCCCATGGCGAGGGTGCCCAGGGTGGCCGTGCTGTTGGCGTTTTCGAGACGCCGCTCGTGGTCGCGACCAGGTCGACGACGTCCCCGTCGGCCATGGCGACCGAGACGACCACGGCCGCAGCGGCGGGATCGACTTCCGAAAGCGGGTCGGCGTGCGAGCGACGTAGGGCACCAAGATAGCCCTCCAACCCCACCGTGACGTTCCGCTGCGTTCCGGCGTTGGCGGCGAAATGTTGCGCGTCCTTGCGAGCCTGACCCAGTCGCGTTTCGAGTTGCAGGGCCAGACTCCGGGCGACGACGGCTTGGTCTTCGGCGAAGTCGGCGAGGGCCATCTGCCCCTCCTGTTGCTCATCCCAGGCAGCCAACAGCGCCAGGGCGATGATCGAAGCGGCGATCGCGATGGCTGTGGTTCGGAGTTGATTCGACGGTTGGGCCACCAGACCTCCCGGACGGCGTTCAGCCGGGAGTCGAACTTAGCCGCGCCTGCATTCATGTTCTGTGTTCCGGAGATTTTCCGGATCCAGAAATTCTCTGCCGGGCGGCCAATTCCGGGCGGGTCGGGGATGTTCTTCCTGGAGGGTCTGATGATGAGGATCGCAGCGGTCTGTTGGGTCGTCGCCCTGCTCGGCTGCGCGACGGCGCCCGAAGCGGCGCGCTTCTTCATCGAGTCCACGCCTGTCTCGGCACCAGGGTCGCATTGCGGTGCGGCCGTTCACGTCGGCCGCGGTCCTGTGCCCGTCGGCGCCCGGGAGAGCGTGCGCTTTCGGGAGACCATCTCGAAGCCGGTGCTTTGGACGTCGAAGATGCTGCGCGTTACGCCGCCCACGCCTGCGCTGACAGCGTCACGGTCTTGCAGGCGGTCGCTGCCGACGGAGCTGTGGGCTTCACCGAGGTCACAGCCGTGGCCTTCATCGGGGGTGCTGGCGCAGCGGTCGTCGATCTTCGCTGAGCCTATTCGCCGAATTTGCGCCGACAGAAGTCGCGGAAGTTGCCCATGGTGATGACGCCGTCTTTGTCGGTGTCGAAGATGGGGTTGGCGCGCGCGATCATGCCCGCGTTGTTGCCGCCGATGACGTAGTCGTCCGATTTGCCGAGGGCGACGGGATAGAAGGTGACCGCGTAGAGGTCGGTCGCCGAGTGCATCTTGCCCTTGAAGGGCTGGTAGTACTTTTCGACGAGGTCCAGCTGCTGGGTGGCGCTCATGCCTCTGATGGCCTCCGTCGTCGTTCCCAGGCCCCGCGCGGTGGCGGGCATGAACTGGATCAAGCCGGTGGCGCCGCCGTTGGGGTTCACGGCGTCGGTCTTCAGGCCCGACTCGCTGTTCATCACCTTGAGCATCTGATCGCCGGTGACGCCGAGGCGCCCAGCGACCTGGTCGAGCTTGTCGAGGAAGGGCTGCCCGTGCATCT
Source organism: Myxococcales bacterium (assembly GCA_023248635.1). GTDB lineage: Bacteria > Myxococcota > UBA727 > UBA727 > VGSZ01 > VGSZ01. The sequence continues at coordinate 7,600 of JAHFED010000053.1, read as the reverse complement.
GCAGGGCCTTGGCGCGCAACGCCGTCGCGGGCGGAGCGTTGTCGACGGCGACGACAGGCGCAGTGCCGCCGGGATTGGGGCCGCTGGGATTGGGGCCGCCGGGGCTGGTGGCTGCAGGCCCGGGGGCCAAGGGGGCGACGTCGGGATGCTGGAAGCCCTTGGCCCACGGCGCCAACATCGAGAGCCCTGGCTCGAGCTTCAGCCCCAGCATGGCACCCCAGGTCTGCTGACCGACGACGCCGTCGACCTTGAGCCCGTTGTCGCGCTGAAACTGTTTGACGGCGTCGCGGGTGCTCGCGTCGAAGGTGCCGCTGGCTTCGCCCTGGTAGAGCCCCTTGTCTTTCAAGAACTGCTGCAGCTCTTTGACGTCGCCTTGCACCTCGGGGGCGTTGTCGCCCAGGGCCAAGGGGTGGTGCGCCCGCAACGTGGCCAGGCGCTCATCGTCGGGGAGCTTGGTGTCGAGCTTGGCCCGCACGCTGGCGTCGACGGCGGATGCTTTCTGCCGCGCCTGGGCCTGCACCTCGGGAAGCACCGCAGAACGCGGGTCCGGCTCGGCCACCACCGGCGCCGGTGGGGCTTTGGTTGTGGTCGTCGTCGTCGCATCTTCGACGGCGTCGACGCTGGTTCGTTGGGCGGGGATCGAGCCTTTGACGGTGCTGACCATGAGCGGACTCTATCGCGCTCGCAGCGAGGCGGGGGGCCAACGGCGGTGGATCTCAGTCATCGCCGCCTCAGCGAGAAGCGACCCCAGCGACCAGTGGATCCGTCGTCAGCCTGGTGCGCGCACGAAACGCAGGGCCGCGTGGTCTTTCACCACCCCGGGGAAGCGCAGCACCTGGTTGTGCATGGCGACGTAGACGCCGGGGGGGACCAACTGCACCGCGAGCATCGCTTCGGTGAGGTTTTGCAGGGCGTCGGTGGTGCGCAGCTCGTAGGGCTTCATGGCGCCGGTCAACACGATCGGCACCCGCGGCGACGACGTCAAACGGGCGACCAGTTTCTCGCCGGTGTGCTGCAGGCGATCGGTGCCGTGGGTGATGATCAAGCCGTCGTGGCTCTCGGCGTAGACGCCGGCGACGATGGCGACCCGCTCGTGATCGGCGTCGGTCATATCGAGGGAGTCCTTGTTCATCACCGGGACCCGCTCGATGACGACGCCGCGCAAGATGACCCCGGCCAGCATGATCTCCAGCACCGAGAGCCGGTTTTCGATGGTGCCATCGCTTTCGTTGTAGGTCTTCTCGATGGTGCCGCCCGTCGAGAGCAGGGCAATCTTGCGCGGGCTCATGGCATCGACGTCGCCTGCTGCTGCGGCTGCGTCAACCATGGTAGATGGTCCACCGCGTGTCCGAGCCACCCCAGCGCATCGTGCCCAAGCCCGCCTTCGTCGACGCCGTCGAAGAGCAGATTGGCCGCGCCATTCCCTTGCATCCCCATGCGCTCTCGGCGCTCAAGCTCGTCGTCGTCACGCCCTTGCTGGCCCTCACCCTGCGCCAGATCGACGTGCTGCCGGGCGGTCTCACCTTCGCCGTCTTGCTCTTTTTGCTCTTTGCCCTGCTCGATGCCCTCGACGGCGTCGTCGCCCGGGTGCGGGGGCTGGAATCCGACTTTGGCCGCGTCTTCGACCGGGTCTGCGACTTGCCGCTGCTGCTGCTCATCACCTGGTTTGCTTGGGACCTGCTCCCGGGGCGACTGATTATCGCCAAGCTGGCCCTCGATCTCATCTTGCTGCTGCTGGTGCTGCTCAAGCGCGCCACCAGCGAGAACCGCATTCGCACGTCCCTTTCGGACGCGACCTTGTTGGCGATGCTGCTGCTGACCCAAGGCCCCGCCCCGCCCTTCATCACGGGCGACGCCGTCGAAGCCCTCCTCGTCATCAACATCGTGTTCACCGCCTTCGTCGCCCTGGTGAACGCCGGGGCCCTGCGCAAACGCTTCATCGCTGATGGCTTGTCGATGATGAATGCTCTGTGCGGCCTCGTTTCCATCGCCCTGGCGCTGCAGGGTGAACCTGCGTGGTGCCTGCTCTTGCTCTTGGTCGGTGCCGGCTTCGACGGCCTCGATGGCGCCGCTGCGCGCCGGTGGGGGGGCACGCGCTTTGGAGTGTTGGCCGACGACGTCGCCGACGGCATCTCTTACGCCTTGGCTCCAGCCGTCGCGGTCGCAGTCGTCGTCGAAGGGCGCACGGGGATCGTGATTGGCTGCGCCTACGCGGTGTTCACCATCGGCCGCTTGGTGTTTTTCACCTTGAACAAGGGCGGCGACGACGACGACCCGCGCTTCTTTCGCGGGGTGCCCTCGACTATCGGCGGTGTGGTGGCCTTGTGCGCATCCATCCTCTTTGCCGATGAGCCGGCCCTGGTGGGCTTTCTCTGCGGCGTCGCCGTGGTGTTGATGGTCGGCTTCGACTCCGCCTATCGCCACCTGGGCCGGGTGCTCTTTGGCTTGCGCCGCGAAAAGCAGCTCATCGCCCTGACTGCCGCGCTGGTGCTGCTCGCGAGCTCGGTGTTGCTCGGGCCGCGGGTCGCTGCCGGCATCCTGCTGGCGGGGTCGCTGGTGTATGGATTTTTGCCACAAATCGCGCGATTTTCACAGGTCATCACCGAGAAGGCAACGACGACGTCGCCGGCTTTATCGGCGTCATTACAGGACAATGAAGAAGCGCAGAAGGGATCCGGCCCAGCACCATGAAGATCATGTTCGTTTCCTCGGAGCTGGCGCCCTTGGCCCAATCGGGCGGTCTCGGCGACGCTGTCTCGGGTTTGGCCCGCGCTCTAGGGGCGTTGGGGCACGAGGTGACCTGCGTGTTGCCGGCCTACCGCAGCTTGTTGCAGAGCCCGGCCTGTCCGCGCCTCGTCGAACGCAGCGCGATGCGCCTCACCTTCCACGATCCCGCGGGCGCTTTCGACGCCTTCGGCCGCCTGCTCGAAGGACCGCTCTTTCCCGGCGTCGACGTCGCCGCCGTCGATCTGCCCAGCCTCTACGATCGACCGGGTCTCTACGGCTACGGCGACGACGGGCTGCGCTTTGTCGCGTTGGCGCGGGCCGCGGCCTACGTCGCCGAAGCCACCCTCCCCGACGTCGTCGTCGCCCACGATTGGCATGCAGCCCTCACCATTGGCGCGCTGCGCACCTCCCTCGATCGCGGCCTCACCCGCGGCGTCGGCACGGTTCAGGTGGTGCACAACAACGCGCACCAGGGCCGTTATCCGTCGTCGCTGCTGCCGCACACCGGCCTGGCCCGCGACCTCTTTCACGCCAACGGCGTCGAGAGCTGGGGCGAGCTCAACCTCTTGAAGTGCGGCGCCATCTTTGCCGACCGCATCGTCGCCGTGTCACCGAGCTACGCCAAGGAGATCCAGACCTCGACCTTCGGCGAAGGCCTTGAGGGCATGTACCGCTCGCGGGCTCACCGGTTGCGCGGCATCGTCAACGGCATCGACGCTGTGCGCTTCGACCCCGCCAGCGACGCGGCGCTGCCCGCGCATTACTCGACGACGGCGCCAGAGGGAAAGGCGCTGTGTCGCCGGGCGCTGCTGGACGAGCTTGGGCTTGTCGAGCCCGCTCCTGGACTGCTGGTCACAGCCATTGGCCGCCTGGCCGCGCAGAAGGGTTGGGACGTGTTGCTCTTCGCCCTCGAGGGGCTGTTGCAAAAGGGCGCCACCATCGCGCTCCTCGGCGACGGCGACAAAGAGCTCGCCGGTCAGTTGCACATCAAGGCGGCCCAGCACCCAGACCGCGTGTGGTTCAAGTCCGCCTTCGACGAAGGCCTCTCGCGCCGCCTCTACGCCGGCGCCGACGTCGTCTTGGTGCCTTCGCGCTTCGAACCTTGTGGCCTCGTGCAGCTCATCGCCCAGCGCTACGGCACTTTGCCGGTGGGCCACGCGACGGGCGGTTTGCAAGACACCATTCGCGATCCCCTGTTCACGCCGCTGAAGCGCGCCGACGACGTCGAAGACCCCTGGAAGAGCGCCACCGGTGTGCTTTTTTCGCCGCTCAGCGCCCAGGCTCTCGTCGACGGCGTCGCCCGGGTTGCAGCCCTGGGTGCGAGTGGTCGCCTCAAAGAGGTGCAGCGTCGGCTGATGGCCAAAGACGTGAGTTGGGATGGCCCCGCGCAATCGTGGGAGGCCATCCTCACCGAGGTCAGCAGCGAGGGGCGCCTTCGGCTCTGAGCGGGCTCCTCAGAAAGTCACGAAGCGGCGCAGGAAGAACATGAGGCCGAAGGCGCCGGCGCCGGCGATGCCGAGCCAGAGCGCGTCGGTGATCACGAAGGGCAGGGCAAAAAGCAGGGCCCCAATGCCGGCGTACATCCACTGCCCGGTCACGCGCGCGTAGCGCACCAGGGCCACGCCCACCGTCGAGAGCACCAGCCCGATCATCAAAGAGCCCATGGTCATGCCCATGAAGACGCCGTCGTCGGCTGCGGCGCCGGGCTTTGCACCTTTGGCTTGTGCGGCTTCGAGCTGCTTGGTCAGCGCGGCGAGCTGATTGGTGCCGGCGGGTACCTCGACGTCGTCGTCCATGCAGACCTCCGGGCTCGACCTTGCACAACCTAACAGAGCGCGTCCGCCTTCCACTGTTGTGGGCGCTCAGATCACGACGCTGGCAATGCGCTCGCGCTTTGGTTGCTCTGGGCGCGCGGTGGGTGTGGGTGGCAACCGCACAGTGAAGGTCGCACCTGCTCCGAGAGCGCTCTCGACCCAGACCCGGCCCCCGTGCAGCTCGACGATGTGGCGCACGATGGCCAGGCCCAAGCCCGCGCCGCCGTGCTTGCGCGTGTGTCCGCCCTCGACCTGCCGAAAAGACTCGAAGATGAGGGCGTGGTCTGCGGGGGCGATGCCGCAGCCCTGATCGACGATGCGCACGACGACGTCGCTCCCGTCCAACGCCCCGGTGACGTCGACGGCGCCGCCTTGGGGCGAGAACTTGATGGCGTTGCCGATGAGCAGGGCGACCACCTGCACCAGGCGTTGGCGGTCGCCGACGAAAACGAGCGCGGGTGTCACTGAGGAGCGCAGGCTTAAGCCAGCGGTGTCGGCGTCGGGTTTGCTGCGGGCCAGCGCGGTGGCCACGATGTCGTCGAGGGCGACGGGGCCGGGGGCGATGGTGAGGCGCCCGGCGGCCATGCGGCTGTAGTCGAGGAGATCGTCGACGAGAGAGAGCAGACGCTGCCCGGAGCCAATGATGTTGAGCAGGTGCAGATCAAGGGCTTCGGCGTCGTCGGGAGCAAAGCGGCGGCGCTCCACCACCAGACCGGTGTGACCGCAGCTGCCACAGACCTGGGCCGCGTCGTCGTCGTCGTTGTCGTCTTCGAAGAGGGCGGCGCAACCGGGGCAAATCAGCACGTCGCGTGCTTCGATGAGGTTTCGCAGGCCCGCCGGCACGTTGATGATGGTGTTCAGCGGCGTCCGCAGCTCGTGCGAGGTGTTGGCGAGGAACTCATTTTTCAACTGATCGAAGTGCTGCAGGCGCACCGACAGGTCCTCGGCACGGCGTCGGGCGGAGGCGTTGCTCCGGGCGATCACCAGCGAGAGGCAGAGAATGAAGCCCGTGGTCATGGCTGCGCCGACGGGGCCCAAGAGACGGGCATCCACCCAGTGCAGGGCGACGAAGACGCCGTTGAATGAGGCAATGACAATGAAGAAAATACCTACAAACATCAATGAAATCGAGGTTGTATTTTGCCGCCGTCGAAGCGCAGCCACCATCATGCTCATGAGGCCGAGCAAGCTGGCGACGATGATCACGTAGAAGGGCACGGCGGTCCACCCAAAGACCGACGGCGGCGTCAGCAGCGTGAGGATGACGAGCACGAAGGTGGGCCAGGTGACCGTGCGAACGAAGGCGCGGCTCAGCAGCCCGGGCAAGAGATCTCTCACATACCAGACAAAGCAGACTTGTGCGATATGACCGCTTAGAAAATCAACGCGTTTGACGAAAGACCAATGATCAACAGAGGCAAGCGCCTCTTGGAGGTGAAATCCACTGGTCGTGGTGCGAAGGGCAACGCCAGCGCAGAACAAACCGAACCACAAGGGCGCGGGCTCGTTGCGCCTCAACGCCGCCAGGGCGAGGTGGTAGACGCCGAACATCGCCAGCATCCCGATGACGTAAAACTCGCGCTTGGCGTCGCTGTTGCGCCTCTGGGCCAGGCGCTCGGGTCGACCGAGGCGGGGCACGGCCACTGGGCCGCCGTTGGGCAAAGCAAAGTTCGCGATCTGCCAAAGCAGCGTGAGCTCGCCTGCGTTTGGCAGGGTCACCCGCTGCGGCAGGTCGTCGGGTGCGCTGTGGGCGGCGTCGACGCCGACGCGGCCCCCGCTCATCAAGCGCGTGCGGACGCCCGCGGCGTCGACGGCATCCAGGGTGTAGGCGCAGCCGGCGTGCGAGAGCGCGAGCGCCAGTGGCCCCGGGGGCAGGAGCAGGTGCACGCGCAAGGTTCCGACGCCGACGCCGCTGGCGCTGCTGCCGTCGCTCAGGGGAACGCGGCCCCACTCGCCGGGGACGGACAAGCGGTCGACGAGCACCGACCCCGGCTGCCCTTCTTCGACGAGCAAGCGTCCCGCGCCAAACTCCCAGCGGCCCAGCAGATCGACCTCGCCGCCGTCGAAATTCCAGGTGCGCAGGTCGACGTCGCCGTCTTCGACCAGGGGTGGCACGGGGCCGGCGGCGCAGGCTTGCAGCAGCCCACACACCACGAGGAACGCGCAACGCATGGCGCCCACCATCGCACAGCTCGGCGTCGTCACTGCCTCACAAGTCCAGGGGCGGGGTAGGCTGCGCCATGGATTTCCTGCAGGCCCTCGCCGACGAAGACCCCGCCGACGCCGACGCCTTCCTCGCCTACATGGTGTTTGCGCTGGGCGTGCCGGTCTCTGGTCTGGCGCCAGAGCTGCAATCCCGCATCATCGACGTCTTCGTCGAGGCCGGCGTCCGCGAAGACGTCGACGTCGGAGCGACCCTCCAAAGCTGGTTCGTCGATCATCCGCCCTTGCCCCGCTTGCTCGAGAGCTTTCGCACGACGCTGAGCGCGCAGGCCCGCGCCGATGGGCAGGGGGCGGCCCGCACGTCCATCGGCTCCGACCTCGTGCGCACGCCCGTGGGACACGGCCAGGCTCCCGCCGGCGCTGTGAAAGGCTCGATGGCCCGCTTCGCCGTGGAGCCGATCGCGCCAAAAGGTCCGAAGGCGGGGTAGATCCTGCAGAACTGAGGGAGACACCCATGTCCACAATCAAGAAGCTCGATGGTCGCAGCGCCGTCAACGACAAGAACCTCGATCGCGCCAGCGGTCAGATCACCAAGGCGGTCACCGGGGGCAAGAAGCTGAGCGAGACCCAGCTCAACGGCCTGGTGAAGTTCCTCGACAAGGCCCTGCCCCAACTGAACAACCCCGGCCACCGCTCGAGCCCCATCTCGAACAGCGTCAACTTCATCGACGCCCTCAACCTCAAAAACGAGGCCGTCGCCCTGCTCAACAAGGGCGCCCACGGCACCGGCGCCCGCACCGGCGGCGGCGAACGCACCGGCGGCGGCGAGCGCGCCACTCCTGTGCGCACCGGCGGCGGCGAGCGCGCCACTCCTGTGCGCACCGGCGGCGGCGAGC
>JAHFED010000052.1:42821-45352 GCA_023248635.1 Myxococcales bacterium | reverse complement strand
GTTCGCAGCCGCCGACGCCCGCCCCTTTTGCCGCGCCGGCCGCCTCCACGAGCACGTCGCTGACGGCGCTGCTGGAGGCGCCGACGCCGGGGGCCTCTCAACCCCTCCCTCGCGCCGGCGGACTTGGGACGGGCTCCCAACCCGTGCCCCGCGCCGGCGGACCGCCGACGGGCTCCCACCCGGTGGTGCGCGCAGGCGGACCGCCGACCGGCTCCCAGCCCGTGGCCCGCGCAGGCGGAGGACCGCTGACGGGGATGATGCAGAGCTTCGACAGCCCGACGCTCGGGTCCGGCCGGTCGGTGCCGCTCGGGGTCCCTGTCCCGACCCCGACCCTGCCCGGGCGCCCTGAGGAAGATCCTTTCGCCAAAGTGGACATCAACACGACCAGCCCGCCCTCGCTGAGCCTGGCGCGTCCCCCACCCCCCCAGCGCGTGACGACGTCGACGGCGCAGTCTCCGGGGGCGTCCCCTCCTGTGCGCGTCGTGCGTGGTCCCTCGATGGTGGGCACCGTTGGTTCTTATGCGGCTCTGTTTGCGGCCATGGCTGCCACCGTCGTCGGCATCACAGTGGCAGGGTGGACCTCGGAAGCGATGAACCTCGACGCGGTGCTGATGCCCATCGCCGAGAAGGAATTCGGCGTGCGGCCGCCCCGCAGCTTCCAGGGTGCCGATGACGCGCCCATCGCCGAGCTCCGCACCATCGCTGCGGCCAAGGAGGCCAGCGGCGACCTCGCCGGCGCGGCGGTGGCGTGGCGGCGGGTCCAGGTGCGCGACGACGCTGACAAGGCGGCCATCGCCGCGCTGCCCCGGGTCATGAGCGCGCTGGGCGAACGTCGTCGCTGATCAAGGCGTCACAGCATCTGTGCCGGGTCGACGTCGACGACGACCCGGGCGCTTGCGCGCAGCGCGCTCTTGCTGAACTCGCTATGGCGACGGAGCGGTTGCAGCAGGAGCGCGCGGGTGGCTGCGTCTTTGGCAAAGACCAACAGCTGCACGCGGGTGCGCCCCTGGACGCGCTCAATGGGGCAAAACACCGGGCCGCTGAGCTTCCACCACGACGTCAACGGCTGCGCCGCGAACCCGATGGCGGCGGCGGCGGCGTGGGCCACGTCGAGGGCGACCTTGTCGCTCTCGTGCTCCACCCGGACACGGGCGAGGCGCGAAAAAGGCGGATAGCGGTGCTGCTCGCGGTCGGCCATCTCGAGGCGGGCAAAGGCGACGACGTCGTGATCGACCAGGTGAACCAGGGCTGGATGCCGGGGATCGTAGGTCTGCACCAGCACCCGTCCACGCAGTGCTCCACGGCCCGCGCGTCCAGCGACTTGGGTCAACAGAGCCATCGCTCGCTCGGCAGCCCGAAAGTCCGGCAGGGTCAACGCGATGTCGGCGAGGACGACACCGACCAGGCGGACCGCCGGCCAGTCGTGGCCCTTGGCCACCATCTGGGTGCCGACGATGACGTCGACCTCGCGTTTGGCGATGCTGGCCAGGGCGGCGACGACGTCGTCGTGGCGGGTGAGGGCGTCGCGATCGAGCCGGGCGATGCGGGCGTTGGGAAAGCGGGCCTTCACTTCGGCCTCGACTCTCTCGGTCCCGGTGCCGATCTGGACCAACCCCTCGAGACCGCAGGCGGGACACAGTTGCGTTTCGAGGGAGAAGGGTTCGGCATAGCCACATTGGTGACAGCGCAGCGAGGTCCCTCGACGCGCGGACCGGTGCAGGGTCAACGACACCGAGCACTGGGGGCAGGTGCGCACGATGCCGCAGAGATCGCAGGTGATCGTCGACGACCAGCCACGCTTGTTGAGGAAGAGCAGCACCTGTTCCCCCGCGGCCAGGGTCTCCGCCATCGCCTCCACCAGGGGGGCGCTCAGGACGACGCCGCCATGCTCGTCGGCGACGGCGCGGTCCTTCTTCCGGGCCACCGCCAGCTCTTTGCGGATGCGCAGGTCGATGACCTCGATGCTCGGCATCTGCCCGCCGCCGCCGACGCGCAAGGGCAGGAGCAGGCGTTGCACTTTGCCCGAGGCCGCATTGTGCCTCGTCTCAAACGAAGGCGTGGCCGACCCCAAGACGCAGACGGCGCCTTCGTGCTGGGCCCGCCACAGGGCGACGTCGCGGGCGTGGTAGCGCGGTGCTTGCTCGTCTTGCTTGAAGCTGGGCTCGTGCTCTTCGTCGACGACGATCAAGCCCAGGTTCGGCACCGGGGCAAAGACCGCCGATCGAGCGCCGATGGCCACGCGCGCTCGGCCTTCGCGCAGCAACTGCAGGCCCGAGCACCGGTCGCCCTCGGACAGCTCGGAGTGCAGCACGACGACGGGGCCGATCTCATTTGCCCCCACCAGCGCGGCGACGGCGGCCTCGACGCGGGCCACGAGCACCGGGGTGAGCCCGATCTCGGGCACGAGCAGCAGCGCGCCCCGCCTCTGCTCGAGCACGTGCTGCAGCGCACGCAGGTAGACCTCGGTCTTGCCCGAGCCGGTCACACCCTCCAGCAAGAACGACGACGACGGCGGCGCTGCGGTGATGGCG
>JAHFED010000052.1:0-42811 GCA_023248635.1 Myxococcales bacterium | reverse complement strand
TGGGCTTGTGTCAACGACGCTGCGGGGCCCTTGCCGTCGAGTTGGAGGGCGGGTCGCAGGGGATCCCGCGTTTGGCTCTGCAGGCTGATGCGTCCGAGCTCTTGCAGCTTGGTGGCTTTGGCGCGGGCGTCGCCGACGGCGGCGTTGGCTTCAGCGAGGGTGGGTGATCGCGCGTGCTCGACGACGAAGGCCTGCAGCCAGGCCTCGAGGGCTCGCAGCGCGCGCGCGGCTTTGGGAATGTCGCGACCACCGGCCAGGGGCGTCAGGGTCTCGGTGGTCTGGATCCGAGAAATGGGTCGGCTGGCCTTGACCTCATCGAGGAGCCCTTTGTCGACGAGCTTTCGCAAGCGCGCGGGGGTGCCGGCGGAGCGCTTGAGGCGACTCTCCTCGAGCACGGTGTTGTCGGCAAAGATCTGCAGGAGGGCGACGTCGGCGGGGTTGAGTCCCTCGCTGTGAAAAAACACCCGCGCCCGTTCACCGCGCTCGCTCAGCCGAAAACGTCGACGAGGGGCGTTTTCGGTGTCGGGTGGGAGCACCAGCCGCAGGGCGTCTGACAACGCGCACTCGTAGTAGCGGCCCACGAAGCGCGCGAGGGCCAGCTGAGCGAGGTCGATGACGGGTTCGACGTCGAGAATTTCGCTGACCAGCTTGGGGGTGATGCCTGCTTCGAGGGCAGGGGCGAAACCGACGATCACGCCTGTGGTCGGCTTGCCGGCGAGCGGGACGACCACCCGCACACCGATCAGGGCTCGGCCCCGCAAGGCCTCGGGCACCGCCCAAACCAGGGGGCCGTCGACGGCGGCGCGCAGAACAGCAACCTCGATGAGCATGGGTGCTGCGTCGTTCAGTGGGACGCGACCAGCGGCAGGGTGTGGGTCGCTGGGGTGCCGCGCTCGACGACGATCTTGGTCTCGGGTGCTGGGTAGTAGCCGTTGAGCGAAGCCCGCAGACGATGGGGTCCGGGGTTGAGCTTCAGCGTGACCGGCGCTTGACCCTGGGGTTGGCCGTCGACGACGACGGCGGCGCCGGGGGGTTGGGTCAAGATGGTGATGTCGGCGGCGCCGCGTCCCGCGGGGGGCAGCGCAGCCGGCGGAGGGGCCTCGCAAGCGAGAAAGAAGGCTACGACGACGACGGCTGCGCGCATGGCGGGATCGTGTCATGGGGCCGGCGACCCGGCTACGCCCGGACTCGGTGATCAATCCCCAGGGCGGCCGGCTGGCAGGACAGCGCATCGCCCTCGGACAGCCGACAAGCCCTTGCAGGACGAGGGGCGCGATGCTCGCGTGGGCTCCGAGGTGTCCATGTCGTCGTCGAACACTGATCGCAAAGGAGCCGAGCTCCTCGATCAAGAGATCCAGAAAGCAGGCGCTGCCCTCTTTGAGAAGATGAAGGGCGAGACCCCCGGCGTGTTCAACAAGGCGTACTGGGAGGGTGCGATCCTCGAGTGGGCCATGAAAGATCCCGGCTTCAAAGTAGACATGTTCCGCTTCGTCGACGTCTTTCCGACGCTGAAGACCAAGGACCAGGTCACCCAGCACATCAAGGAGTACCTGCTCAAAGAGGGGCGCGAGCTCCCCGGGCTCATCGCGACGGCGTTGAAGGCGGCGACGACGGGGCTCACGGCCGGCATCGCGCAGTCGACCATGAAGGGCCAAATCGAAGGCATGGCCAACCGCTTCATCATCGGCAAAGACGCCAAGCAAGCCTTGCCCGAGCTGAAGAAGCTGCACAAAGACGGCATTGCCTTCACCGTCGACCTCCTCGGCGAAGGGACGGTCAGCGAAGACGAAGCCGACGTCTACGCCCGCCGCTATTTCGATCTGGTCGAGAACCTGACCAGCGAGGTCGCGAAGTTTCCCGCCGACGACGTCATCGATCGCAACCATTTGGGACCGATCCCGCGCACCAATGTCAGCCTCAAGATCTCGGCCATGTTCAGCCAGATCGACCCCGTCGACACCCGCGGGAGCGTCGCGGCGCTCAAGGCCCGTGTGATGCCGTTGTTTCTCCGCGCCAAGGAGAAAAACGTCTTCTTGAACGTCGATCTCGAGCAGTGGGCCTACCACGACATTACCTACGATCTCTTCGAAGAAATCGTCACGTCGCCGGAGCTGCGCTCGTGGCCCCACGTCGGCATCGTTATTCAGGGCTATCTGAAGTCGTCGACGAAGGATGCCGATCGACTGTTGTCCATTGCCAAGAGCCGGGGCGCACCCATTACCATCCGGCTCGTCAAAGGCGCGTACTGGGATTATGAAACGGTTCTCGCCAAGCAGCAGGGTTGGGAGACGCCCGTCTTTGCGGTCAAGTCAGACACCGACGCCAACTACGAGCGCCTCTCGCGCTTCTTGCTCGAGAACCACGAGCACCTCGGACCCGCCTTTGGCAGCCACAACCTGCGCTCCCTCACCCACGCCATGGTGCTGGCCAAGGAGCTCCGCCTCCCCGAGCGCGCCGTCGAAGCCCAGATGCTCTACGGCATGGCCGAGCCCGAGCGCACCGTGTTTCGCGGGCTCGGTCACCGTGTGCGCGTCTATGCGCCCGTCGGTGAGCTCTTGCCCGGCATGGCCTACCTGGTGCGACGCCTGCTGGAAAACACGAGCAATTCTGGATTCCTGAAGCTCTCACACCACGACAACGTCGACGTCAGCAAGCTGTTGGTGCGCCCCTCCGCTCCCCTGGCTCCCAACGAGCAGACCGAGAAAATGGAGCGCATGCCCTTGCCGGCGAAGGGCGATCTGCGTTCCCGCTTCGTCAATTGCGCCCTCGCTGACTTCACCGTGCCCGCCCAGCGCGCTTCGTTCCAGGCCGCCATCGTCACTCTGACCAAGAAGCTCCCCATCGCGGTGCCCGTCATCGTCGGCGGCGAAACGCAAAGCGGCCGCCCGACCCAGGCCCGCCCCTCACCCAACCAGACCACGCTGAAGGTCGCCGACGTAGCCCTCGCCACCGTCGCCGACGTCGACGCCGCCGTAGTCCGTGCCCAGGCTGCGTGGCCCGCCTGGCGCGATACCCCGCTGCCCGAGCGCTGCGCCTTGCTCGAGAAGCTCGCCGACGCCATCGAGGCCGACCGCGATCAGATGTCGGCCCTGCAGTGTCACGAGGTCGGCAAGACCTGGAAGGAGGCCGACGCCGACGTCGCCGAAGCGGTGGACTTCTGCCGCTACTACGCGCGCCATGCCCTGAGCGAGCTCGCGGCGAAGAAGCAGGGAAATATTTTTGGAGAGGACAATACACTGTCATATGAAGGACGCGGTGTGGCGGCGATCATCGCACCCTGGAATTTCCCTCTCGCAATCTTGTGCGGCATGACGACGGCGGCGCTGGTCGCCGGCAATACCGTCGTCATGAAGCCTGCGGAGCAGTCGTCGGCGGTGGCCTTTGGTCTCTATGAAAAAATGAAGGCTGTGGGCTTTCCAAAGGATGTCTTCCACTTCCTCCCGGGTCTGGGTGAAGAAGTGGGTCGAGCTCTGGTCGCGCACATTGGTGTCGCGCAAATTGCCTTCACCGGCAGCAAGGCGGTGGGGCTCGCCATCGTCGAACAGGCGGCAAAGACCCTCCCGGGCCAAGCGCAGGTCAAGCGCGTCGTGTGCGAGATGGGGGGCAAGAACGCCATCATCGTCGACGACGACGCCGACCTCGACGAAGCGGTACACGGTGTCTTGCGGTCGGCCTTCGGCTTCGCGGGCCAGAAATGTTCGGCCTGCTCCCGCGTGTTGGTCGTCGAATCCGTTGCTGATGCCTTCACGCGCCGTCTGGTCGATGCGGCCAAATCAATGACAACGGGATCCGGCGTCGACTGCGGTACCTTCTTGCCTCCTGTCGTCGACGAAGAAGCTCGTGCTCGCCTGATGGCAGTGATTGAAAACCCCGCTCCCGGCGCCGAAAAATTGTACGTCGGTCCCGCCATCGCCGGCGGCACCTTCGTCCCCCCCGCGCTCTTTGCGGTCAAAGACGCGCGCCATGCGCTCATGCAGCAGGAGCTCTTTGGACCGGTGCTGGCGGTGCACCGCGTGAAGAGCTTCGAAGCCGCACTGGACGTCGCCAACGGCACCGAGTTTGCCTTGACCGGCGCGGTCTTTTCGCGATCGCCCGCTCATCTGGAGCTGGCCCGCCAGCGCTTCCGCGTGGGCAACCTCTATTTGAACCGCGGCAGCACCGGCGCCCTCGTCGAGCGGCAGCCCTTCGGCGGCTTCGGCATGAGCGGCATCGGCACCAAGGCCGGCGGTCCGGGTTACCTCTTGCTCTTCGTCGATCCGCGCGTGGTCACCGAGAACACCATGAGGCGCGGCTTTACGCCCGACCTCGACAACTGAGCGTGCACCAACGCGGCGGGCTGCCGGCCCTTGGCAGTGTCGACGTTTGATTCTTGGCGCACGCTCCACGCACCGACGTGCAAGACGCGGCGGCAGCTTGAACGATCGACGGTCAAGCAGCCGGCGCGTCTTTGATAGAGCAGGGGATGAGAGGGAGCCGAGGTGCACCATGTCTCCACGCTCTGTGTCCTTGCCTGTCCTGGTTGTGCTGGCGGCGGTCACCACCGCCTCTGCCGCGCGCGCTGAGTGGCGCAGCGGGGAGGTGGTCGTCGTCGAAGCCGCCGAAACCATCCACGGCAACTTGTACGTCAGCGGGTCCACCATTCTGGTGCACGGCATCGTCGTCGGCGATGTCGTGGCCGCTGGCGGCTCCATCACCATCGATGGACGAGTGGGCGGCGACGTGCTGGCGGCAGGTGGCGAGATCAACGTCGCTGGACCCGTCGGGGGCGACGTGCGCGCTGCCGGTGGGCGCCTGTGGTTGCGCGGGCCCGTCGGCGGGGATGCGACGGTGGCGGGCGGCACGGTGATGATCCTCAGCGACGTCGCTGGCGACGCGCTGCTGGCCGGCGGCGAAGCCCTCCTCAGCGGGAGCGTTGCCGGTGGGGTGGCTGCGGCCACCGGCAATCTCCGCGTCGACGGACCGGTGGGAGGCGGGATCGTGATGACGGGTGGTGCGCTCGCACTCGGACGGGGCGCCAACGTCGGCGGCGATGTTCGCTACCCCGGCGACGGCACCTTGAGGCGCGACCCCGGCTCCCGCGTCGCCGGCGCCCTCCTCCCGGCTGCCATCTCCCACCCTTCGCGCGCCGCTGTCGGCGTTGTTGTCACACTGCAGATGATCGTGGGGCTCTTTGCCCTGGGCCTGCTCTGGCTGCTGCTCTTTCGCGGCTTTGCGGGGCGCACCCTCGAGAACCTGCGCGTGCACCCCGGACGCAGCGCTGGCATCGGCGCCCTGGGCCTCGTGGTTGCGCCGGTGGTCTTGGGGCTGGTCGTCGTCGTCGGCGCCGTCGTCGGCGGCTGGTGGCTCGGCCTCTTTGGCCTGTCGCTCTTCGCCCTCGCGCTCCTGCTGACCTTCCCCTTGGTGGCCGCCTTCGTCGGGACCGCGACCCTCAAACGCTTGGGGCGCTCCCCGCGCAGCGAGGTCGGACCCATGCTCCTCGCCCTGGTGGTTTTGGTGCTCATGATCCGAATCCCCGTGATCGGCGCGCTGATCACGCTGGCCGTCGTGCTCTTTGGTCTGGGGGCCCTCGCGCTCACACTCCTGCCCACGCTGCGCACCACCAGCAGGTCAACGACGACGACGACGACGACGGCCTTGGCTCCGGCAGAGCCTCTGCCCGCGACCTGAGGCCCCGATCTGCGGGGCGGGATCCGGGCGGGCCGTCGCCTGAGGTACGCTGGGCCATGACCAGCGTGCGCTCTGCCTCCGGCACCCTCCCTGCTCGTGTGCCCACCGCGAGCACCAAGGATCCACGCACACCTGCATTGCTGGCGGCGGCGCGCGACCCTTTGTTCGCGGCCCAGACCACCCAAGCCTACCACCGCTACCGCGACGACGGCGTCGCTGCTTCTGCAAAGCAGGGCTTCAAGGTGCACGGCTCCGTCGAGCAGGCCAACCGTTCGAGCCGGGAGTGGGCCAAGGCCGCCTCCGAGTTTCAGGGCGACATCCACATCGATCTCAAGAGCGGTGATGCCCGCCTCGAGCGCGAAGCCTTGCTGGCGGTGCCCGGCGCCATCGAAGACGCCCACTGCTTCCCCGCGCGCGGTCGCGCGGGGATCGAGCTGCACGGTGCAGACTCCTTGCTCGACGACGTCATCGCCCTGTCCCGCGGCGCCACCGACCCCGCGGTTTCTGCCCTGGCAGACAAGATCCTGGCCCGCGTCGACGTCGTGCTGGGCGGCTTTCACCCCTCGGCCAATGTGGCGAACCTCGTGAGCCAAGCCCTCGCCCGCGCAGGTCATCCCGCGTCCGCTTGATGTTCGACCGCGTTCCGAGATGGGAAGACGCAGGATGATGCGCGTGAAGCGCGCCCGCGGAACGCGGAGTTGGTGGGGGGCCCCGCGTCCGGCTCCGCCGGCGCGGGGGGGTCTGCACCAGACCTCCCAGAAGGGCATCCCCGACCGAGATGAACGAGACCGCTCCGCGGTCGAAGTTCAACGAGATCGGGGATCAGTAGCCTTCCGCGCCGTCAATCCCGGCCGTGGTCGCCGGGGGCACGTAGACCATCGCGAGATTCATCGACGAGCGCGTCTCCCAGCGAACGGAGCCCAACGTCGGATCGAAGGCGCCGGCCACCTTCATCGTCGAGAACTCCTTCCACTCGACCCTTTTGGTGTTGGGGTTGAACGCGCCAGCGATGTTCGACGACGACCGCTGCTGCCACTCGACCTTGCCGCTGATGGGGTTGAAGACGCCAGCCAGATTCAGGGTCGAGCGCTGCTCCCACTCCACCTTGCCGGTGATGGGATTGAAGGCGCCAGCGATGTTCATCGACGAGCGCTGCTGCCACTCGACGTTGCCGCTGACGGGATTGAACACGCCGGCGACCTTCATCGAGGAGCGCTGCTCCCACGCCGCTTTGCCAGTGGCGGCATTGAAGACGCCAGCGATGTTCATGGAGCTGCGGGCTTCGACGTTCACGCGGCCACCAGCTTGGTACTGGCGGAGGTAGAGATCGAGCTGGGCCTCGTTCAGCGCGGTGCCGTGCCCTCTGATCAACGCGGCCACGATCTCTTTGGCGTCGGCGATGGGCCCCGGTTTCCACGACGCCGTCTCTGCAGCGTTGGGCGGGAGACTTCTCGTTCCCGAGTCCTGCGGACGCGCCCCCACTTGGGCCTGCCTGCGGCTGTCAAGATCGGGACTGATCGGGGTCTGCATGGCAACAAGTACGTCCGTCGGCCTTTCGACGACGACGGAGGCCGGCAACGCAGGGCCCGGCAGAACTGGGGCATTGACCAGTGGCGGGTTGGTTTCGAGACGCGGCGGCGTCGCCGAGCTTGGGGCCTCAAACCCATTCTTTCGAAGGTGCATCGGAGCATCATCGCATGGGAGAGAAGGCGCCACATCTTGACGCCCAGGCTGTGCCGGCTCATCAGCGAAAACGGCCGGCAGGCGGCTACTTCGGCTTTTTCTTCGCCGCGTTCAGCGACTTCAGTCTCTTTTTGGCATCGGGTATCAAGGGCGATTTTTCATGCTTCGAGATCAGCTCTTCGTAGAAGACGCGGGCCTCGTCTTGAAAGCCGAGCTGCTCGAAGGACAGGCCGATCTTGAAGAGAGCGCCGTCGGACTTCTCGCTCTTGGGCGTCTCCAACACGCGCTGGTAGGAAAGGATGGCCTGCTTGTAGGCCTTCTCCTTCGCCGCCTTGTCCGAGCCGGCACCTGCCAATTGATAATAACTTTCGGCCTTCCAAAAGGCCGCGTTATCAACCAAATCCTCTTCCTTGGCGTGACGCACCAAAAAGAGCTCGAAGGCGTCGGCGGCAGCGCCGAACTTCTTGTCGTCGAACAACTTCTTGGCGAAGTCGTAGTGCTCCTTGGCTGCGCTCGGCACTTCTTGCCCGTCGATCTGGGCGACGCGCTTGGGATCGTCTTCGATCTTCGGGGCGGTTGCCGCCGACGACACGGCCACTGGGGGGCGCGCGAGAATGGACTCCACCGAGGCCTTCTGTTCGCCGATCTCGTGCTTGGCCTCGTCAACCTCGCCGCGCAGCAGCTGCACTTCGGCGACGATCTTCTCGAGCTGCACGCCGGAGTCGGCGTCGGCCTGGCGCAAGGTGCCGAGCGTGCTCTCGAGCTCCTGCACGCGCGTGTCGAGCTTGGTCACGCGGCCGGACTCGCGGGCTTTGAGGTCCGAAACGAGGGCCTGCAATTGCGCCGTCTCGGTCTTGAGGGCGTCGACGTCGGTGCGCAGCTGCTCGCCCTCGGCGCGCGTGGTCACGCAGGAAGAGGTAGCCAGTCCCAGACCCAGCAGGAGCACCAAAGATCGGTCCATTGCTGCACCTTTCAGGACGCGCGCGCGTCTTGAAGTTGTCAAGACGTCGGCGCGTCTTGACCTCAAATTTCACGGAGTAACGACCAGCTCCGCCCGGCGGTTTGCCGACCAGGCTTCCTCAGACGATCCCGGGTCGATTGGCTTCTCTTCGCCATAAGAGACGAAGCCGACGCGGTTCTCTTCGACGCCGAGGTTCACCAGATACTTGCGAACGGCCTTGGCGCGGCTCTCTCCCAGCGAAAGGTTAAACTCGGGAGTCCCACGTTCGTCGGCGTGGCCCTCGACCTTGAGCTTCCAGCCGGTGTTCTTCTTCATACACTTGGCGAAGTTGTCGAGGAGCGCGCGGCTGTCGGGCCGCAGATCGGAAACGTTGAAGTCGAAAGGAACGCGACCCCGGAGATCGCACTTGAGGTCGCTGGGGACGGGGTCGGGACCGACGGGAATGGGGGTGCCGTCGGGGCCAATGGTCATCGCCGTACGCTTGCAGCGGCCCGCATCGCAGGTGGCGCCCTTGCCGCAGGCGTCGTCGGATTTGCACTGGGCCTTGGTGCAGGCCCCCGCCGTGCAGATGTTGCCGGTGCCGCATTGATCGTCGGTGGTGCAGGTCTTCTCGCAGCGGCCTTTGTTGCAGCGTTGATCGGCGCCGCATTGTGCATCTTTTGCACACTGCTGGCACTGGCCAAAGAGACAATACTCATTGATGGCCTTGCCATCCTTCTTTTTGCAGTGATCGTCGCTCTCGCACTTGGGGTATTCCGGCCCGGGGCAGCCCGACAGCACCAGCCCGCCGAGGGTGGCGACGACGACAAGCAGGACGCGCAAGGGGTTCATCGAGTCTCCGGCAGCAGCTGGCAGCGCTTCGTGTCACGAAAGCTGAGCGAGAACAAAGGGCAGGCGAAAGCGCGCGAACCGTAGAAGCAGGCGCCGGCAGGCGCAAGACGAAAGAATCGCAACGAAACCTCAACACACTGCTGAATCAAACGATTTCGACCCCGAGTTTGACGCCGTGCGCGGGGTGCAACGCAGGAAGCAAAGCCGGAGACAAAACGGGAGATCCGTTGAGCGCCGACGGGTGCGAAGCAGGAAGTACCTGCGACTCGATGGCTTGCCGCAGCAGCGCTCGTCCGATAGGACGCCCGGACATGGACGTGGCGCCCCCCGCAAGCACTGCAAGCGTCTACGTCGACGATCCCGGTAGGGCCGGCTTCGTCGAGCCCGTGCTGCTGAAGCGCATCGTTTGGTTGGGATTGCCCGTCATCATCGGCATGCTGACCCAAACCCTGATCAACCAAACCGACGCGATGTTCATCGGTCGTCTGCCCGAAGATCAGGCAGTGCCCGGACACGCGGCCATGACGCCGTCGCTCATCCTGCTCTGGGCCTTCGGCGGCTTTCTCTCGGCCATCTCGGTGGGAACGCAGGCTCTCACTGCCCGACGTTTCGGTGAAGGCGACGCTCTCGGCGCGGGCAAGGTGCTCGTCAACTCCACGGCGCTGGCGGTGGTCACGTCGACGCTGATCACCATCGCCGCCGTACTCTTGGTGCCGGTGCTCTTCCCGTTGATTCACGACGATCCAAACGTGCAGCGCATTGGGATTTCTTTTTGCCAGATCCGCTTTCTCGGCATCTTGCCGATGGTGCTGACGGCGTCGGTGAAGTCGTTTTACGACGGCATCGGCCGCACTCACGTGCACATGGCCGTGGCCATCACGATGAACGTCGCGAATCTGCTGCTCTGCTGGCTGCTGGTGTTCGGCAATGCTGGCGCCCCCGCTCTGGGGGTGAACGGCGCGGCCTGGGCTGCGGTCATGGCGAGCACCATCGGTGCTTCGATGATGGTGGTCTACGCGCTGCGCCCGACAGACCGGAAGCTCTTCGCTGCCTTCCGGTTCAAGAACCTCGACCTCAGGGTCACCAGCAGCATCGCGACCCTCTCGATCTTTTCGGGCTTTGCGACCGTCGTCGTCATGAGCGGTTTTGGCCTGTTCATGCGCATCCCCGCCTACATCGACACCCTCGAAAACGGTGGAGGGGGAGCCAACGCCGCCGCCGCCTCCGAGATCATCACCATCATGATGGTGGTGTTCATGACCTGCATCGCCTTCGGCACGTCGACAGCGACCCTGGTGAGCCAGTCCCTCGGCGCCCGCAAGCCCGAGCTCGCGGCCCGCTACGGTTGGCAGAGCGTGCTCCTCATCGTCGCCGTCATGAGTGTGTTGGGCGTCGTCGTCGTTGCCTTCCCCGAGGAGCTCATTCGGCTGTTTCTGCCCAAAGATCAGCGCAAGATCGAGCACTTGAAGGACGCCGTCGTCGCCATCGCCGTTCCCTCGTTGCGCTTTTGTGGCTTCATCGCGCCCATCGCCGCCGGCGCTTTGGTGCTGACCCAGGCGCTCTATGGAGCCGGCGAATCCCGCTTCGTCGCCGTTGCGGAGTTCACGCTTCATTTCTTCTGCCTGGTGCCATTGGCCTTTGTGTTTTCCGTGGTCATGGGCCTGGGTCTCATTGGGTGTTGGTATGCGACGGCACTCTATGGAATGTTGTTGCTGAGCGCGACGGGCTGGCGCTTTTGGTCCGGCCGCTGGAAACGCACGATCCTCTGATCTGGTCTCCCGAACAGCCCGGCAGGACACGACGGCGCCGCCAGCTTCTGCTGTGCTGTGACGCTCGCTGTGGCGCTTTGGCGATTCATCAGGTGCCTGCGCTGGGGCTCGGATGCCCCCGCAGCGGGTGCTCGCGTGGCATGGGCATGGCAGCGAGCGGTTCCGCCGGTGCAACCCAGCGCCGTGGAGGCTCTATGCAGAGAATCGTCGTCATCGCCGCCGCTGTCGCTCTGTCCGTCGTGGGTTGCGAAAACGGGCACATCTCCCGTCGCACAGAGGTCGAGCGCCGGGCCGAGGTGAAAGAGGGCAAGCACCCCGACGCGAAGAAAGACATGAAGGACAAGAAGGACATGGGCGCGACGAAGGAGTGGAAGGACTCCAAAGAGATGGGCCAGTTCGCGCGTGAGACCAAAGCCCTCGTCGATCAGAAGCTCGAGATGGCCGTGGAGCAGGCGAAATTCACGATGCTCGCCGAAGACCGCCTCGACATGCTCGACAACAAAGCGCTGAAGATCATGGAGGCCAGCCAGACGTCGACGGATCCTGACCGGGACATGGTGCATGCCGATGTGATGAAGATTCGGGATGACCTGCAGGCCTACCGCTCGCACCTCAAGGCGACCGTCGAGGGCGCCAATGCCGAGACGTGGATGGCCACGCGAACCAAGATCGTCGACGACGTTGATCATTTCGATCACCAGCTCGAGCACCTGATGCATTTGATCTGATTCGAAGGCCAATCGGCCTCGCAGCGAGGTCATCCGCCGGTGCGCACGGATGACGTCGCTGCCCCTTTGGCACACGCCGGCCGGCCACGCGGGCAATCTGGGATAGGCTGAGCCGCCATGGCGGCACCCACGACGAGCGCTGCACCTCCACCTTGGCCTCGCTACTCGTTGCTCTCCATCGTGGTCCCCGCCTTCGACGAGGGGCGCACCATTGGGCAGCTGCTCGGGCGCCTCGGTGCGCTGAAGCTCGCCATCCCCCACGAAGTCGTCGTCGTTGATGACGGCTCCACCGACGACACCGCTGCCGTGGTCGACCGCTGCCTGGTCCGCCTGCAGGGCCAAGTGGCAGCGCGCATGATCCGGCAGGCCAACGGCGGCAAGGGCTGTGCCGTGCGTACGGGGATCGAAGCCAGCGCAGGCGACCTCGTCGTCGTGCAGGATGCCGATCTCGAATACGACCCCGCAGACCTCGACGTCGTTCTTGCCCCCTTGCTCGCAGGCAAAAGCAGGGCGGTGTACGGCAGCCGCATCCTGGGGCCCAGTCGTCGCGGTGCTGCCGTTTTTTATCTCGGTGGGCGGCTCGTGACGGCGTGTACGAATATCCTATATGGGTCTGATCTGACCGATGAGCCGACCTGTTATAAGATGGTTGATGGAGCTTTGTTGCGTTCATTGTCTCTGGAGGCCAAGGGCTTCGAGCTCTGTCCGGAGCTCACCGCCAAGCTCTTGAAGCGCGGCGAGACCATCCTCGAGGTGCCCATTCGCTATGCACCTCGAGGTGTGGCCGACGGCAAGAAGATCCGTGCCCGCGATGGTGTGCGCGCCATCTACGAGCTCTTGCGCTGGCGCCTGTGACGACTGGTGGCGTCCGACCTTGGCACCCCGCACAGCGCCCAGCATTGTGGAGCGCCGTCGTCGTCATCGTCGTCGCAGTGGTCCCTCTGCTCTGGGGTCTGCGCTACCTCGGCCTCGATCACTCGCGCGTGCTCTTGAGCATGCTGTGCGGCGGGCGCGGCGAGGACGTTGTGCTCTCCGCGGCCCTGGGCGGTGGCGGACCCTTGCTCCAAGAGCCCCAAGGCCTCGTGCTCTATCCCCTGTCGTGGATCCTGCGGCCCTTCGACGTCGAGTTGGCTGCATCGTTGTTCGTCGTGCTCCACCTCGCCGCCGTCGCCGCCGCCGCCGCCGCCCTTGCTCGAGCCAAGGGCCTCAGCGGCTCCGCGTGTTTCTGCTTCGGCCTCGCCTTTGCCTGCTGCGGCAGTGTGCTCGATCTGATTTTGCACGGGCCCTATCTCGTCGGCGCCGTTGGGCTGCCCCTCACCTGGGCGGGGGCGTGTCGCCTGTTGCGTCGGGGCAACGACGTCGGCGGTCTGTGCCTGCTCGCCGGTGGTCCCGCGCTTTTGCTCTTGGCCGGTGAGCTGCAGGGCTTTGGCATCGTGCTCGGCGTCGTCGTGCTCGAAAGCGCCATTCGTCGTCGTCATCTCCTGCGCACGGGCCTGGTGTTCGCCTCGGGCGCCCTGGTGGGTGGCGTGCAGCTCAGCCTGGCGCTGGGGCTGGCGCGGGCGACGTCGCGCTCGTCGCGCGTGCCAGACCCCTTTGGCTGGTCGCTGTCGCCACCGCAGCTGCTCGGGGTGCTGTGGCCCGGTGCCGTCGACGAAAGGGCCGCCGACGGCAGCAGCTTGCTCACGGTGTGGGCCAACGATGCCTTGGTGCGACCGCCGTGGAACCTCACGCCCTTCCTTGGTGCGGCGGCGTTGGCCTTGGCGCTGCTCGCGACGGTGCGCGTCGTCGTTTGCGCTCGCCGGCCCGGGGCACGTCGCTGGTGGGCACCCGCCGTCGTCGCCGTCGTTGCGTCTCTCTTCGCTCTCGGCGCGCAGACCCCGGTGTACGGGCTCGCCCTCAGGGTGCTCCCGCCCCTCGCTTTCTTTCGCTACCCCGTCAAGTACTTCGTCGTCGCCTCGCTCGCGCTGCTTCTGCTCGCTTTTCACAGCGCCGCCCTCGCTGGTCGGCACAGACCCTGGGCGCGCAGGGTGGTGTTGGCCCTCGTCGTCGCCGCCTCCGTCGACGTCGTCCTCGTCGCCATCGCTCTTGGGACACGCACCCACGTCGACGCGCTGGGCACCGCCTTCGCTTCACGTCCAATGGTTGCCGGCATGCCGAATCTCGGCGCTCTCTTGGTGGAGCGGGGGGCCCTCGCCGCGGCCTTCGTCGTCGTCGCCGCTCTGGTCGCGCTCGCCCGCCCCCGCTGGTTGCCCCTCGCGTTGGCGCTGCCGTTGGTGCTGTGCTTTGCGCGCGCTTTGCCGCTGGGACGTCCGTTGACCTCGCTGCCGTCGCGGGTGACGCCGGAGCTCTCCGCCTCCTCGGCCTTGCTTTGTCAAAGCCGCAATGTGCTCGCGCGCCACGTCGATCGCCCCGGCGAGGTGCTCGGCATCGAAGGCGACGTCATCGTCGACTGGCTCGATCAGAAACCGAACTTGCACCAATGCCAGGGCAGCGCTGTGCCCCACGCGGCCATGGCCTCGAGTCAGGGACCGACCTTCATTCTGGCCGCCAGCGTCGACGAAGAGCACCTGGGTCGGGCTTGGGCTCTGGGCTGCACGCACTTGATCACGCGGGCCGAACCAAACTCCCATCTGCGTCTGGCGGCTGCTCCCATCATCGGCGCCGACGCCCCCATCTACGCCCTCGATCGATCCCTGGCGGCCGTCACCGTCGCACACGATCCCCTGCTCTTGGCTCTCGACGACGTCGTGGCTGCTGTCGACGAAGCCGCCGTGCCCGACGACGTCGCCCGCTTGATCGACGATCCCTTGCACCTGCTGCACGAGCCCTTGCCCGCGTCGTCGTCGGTGGTAGCCAGCGTGGCGTGGTCGATGTCGTCGCCGACGCGGGAGGCGCGGGTGTCGCTCAGCGGTGAAGGCGGTGCGGTCGTGGTGTTGCGACGTCCCTGGTGGCCGGGTTTTCACGCTCGGCAGGGCGGCGTCGAGTTGCCGGTGGTGCGCGCGGGTGGCGTGTTGCTCGCCGTCGTCGTCGCGGATGCAAGCAAAGGGGACCTGGTCGTCCGCTACGAAGTCGACAACGCCGTCGTTGCCGTCGGCTGCGGGATCTTGGGATTCGTGCTGTTTTTGGTGCTGTGGGTGCGGAGCCGACGCCGCTGAGAGCTGAGCCCTACCGCTCGAACCATCGAACCGAGCTTGGTCTCGCGGCTTCGATCTGTCCCCTCACCCGGCCGCAGCGGCCACCCTCTCCCGAAGACGGGAGAGGGTCAGAAAATCAGAACGACCGCGCAGCGCGAGCTCGATTTGGTGTCATCCCGCGTCCGCTTGATGTTCGACCGCGTTCCGAGATGGGAAAGACGCGGGATGATGCGCGTGAAGCGCGCTCGCGGAACGCGGAGTTGGTGGGGGGCCCCGCGTCCGGCTCCGCCGGCGCGGGGGGAGGTCTGCACCAGACCTCCCAGAAGAGCATCCCTGACGGCGATGAACGAGACCGCTCCGCGGTCGAAGTTCAGCGAGATCGGGGATCAGTTCTTCTCGCCGCTGAAGCTCTTCTCGAAGGCACCCAGGGCCGTGTCGAGCAGCCCCGTCATGGTGCTGGGATCCCAGTTGCCTTTGTCCCGGGCCTTGAGCGCGTCGACGAACTTCTTCGATTCGTCGCGGATCTCGAGCAGCAGAGCTGCGTGCTTGGCCTTCAGGAAATCGATGAGCTCGCGCGCGTAACGGGGCACCTCGCCCTTCTTGAAGCCGCGGATCCAGGTGGTGGTGTTGTCCTTCGCCCGCGCGCGCGTGGCGGCGTAGATGAGGGCGATCTGCTGCTCGACAGGCCAGGGGGCGTACTGCGGTTGCTTCAAGAGCTCCATCAAGCGCTCGCCGTTGGCCAGCTGCTCTTGCGTGCCCTTGTCGAGGTCGGAGCCGAACTGCGCGAAGGCCGCCATCTCTCGGTATTGGGCCAGGTTGAGCCGCATGGTGCCGGCCAGCTGCTTCATCGCCGGAACCTGGGCGGCGCCGCCGACGCGGGACACCGAGATGCCGA
This sequence comes from Myxococcales bacterium, assembly GCA_023248635.1. Lineage (GTDB taxonomy): Bacteria > Myxococcota > UBA727 > UBA727 > VGSZ01 > VGSZ01. The sequence goes on along the minus strand of JAHFED010000052.1, from coordinate 27,143 downwards.
CGTTCAAGGCCGGGCGCTGTCCTTGGAAGAACAGATCGGTCTCGAGAAAGATCTGACCGTCGGTGATCGAAATGACGTTGGTCGGAATGTAGGCTGAGACGTCGCCGGCCTGGGTTTCAATGATGGGGAGAGCCGTCAGAGAACCGCCGCCCTTCTTGATGTTGGGATAGGCCTTGAGCTCTTCAAGATCGGTGGTGATCTTACAAGCGCGCTCGAGCAAGCGGCTGTGGAGATAAAAGACGTCGCCGGGGTAGGCCTCGCGACCGGGAGGACGGCGCAGCAGCAGCGAGAGCTGGCGGTAGGCGACGGCCTGCTTGGAGAGGTCGTCGTAAACGATGAGGGCGTGCTCGCCGTTGTCGCGCCAGAACTCACCCAGGGTGCAACCGGTGTAGCCGGCCAGGTACTGCAGGGGAGCCGGGTCAGAAGCGTTGGCGGCGACGATGACGGTGTATTCCATTGCCCCCTTGGCTTCGAGCTTGGCCAGCACCTGGGCAACGGTGGACTGCTTCTGTCCGATGGCGACATAGATACACTTCACCCCCAGACCCTTCTGGTTGATGATCGTATCGAGGGCGACGGCGGTCTTGCCCGTCTGCCGGTCGCCGATGATCAGCTCGCGCTGGCCACGGCCGACGGGGATCATGGCGTCGATGGCCATCAGCCCGGTCTGCATGGGCTCGTGGACGCCCTTTCTGGCGATGATGCCCGGGGCCTTGGTCTCGATGACCCGGCGCTCGGTGGACTTGATGTCGCCCTTGCCATCGATGGGCAGGCCGAGGCCATTGAGCACCCGACCCAAGACGCCGTCGCCAACCGCGACGTCGGCGATGCGACCGGTGCGCTTGACCGTGTCGCCTTCGCGAATGCCAGCGTCGTCGCCCATGACGGCGATGCCGACGCTGTCTTCGTTGAGGTTCAGCACCAGGCCCTGCACGCCGCCAGTGAATTCCACCAGCTCACCGGCCTGGGCCTTTTCGAGGCCGAAGACCCGTGCGACGCCGTCGCCGACGGAGAGCACCGAGCCGGTCTCTTGCACCTCGGTCTTCTGCTCGAAGTTCGAGATCTGGCCCTTGATGATCCGGGAGATTTCTTCAGCACGGAGTTGCATGGTTTCCTCGGGAAAAATCAGAGCATGGAATTCGGAGCCGCCAGTCGTCGCTGGTCAGCGGCATTCATTGAATGTTGAAGTCGATCTTGAGGCGCTCGAGCTGGGCCCGCACCGTGGCGTCGTAGACGAGGCCGCCGATGCGCGCCTGCACCCCAGCAATCAAAGAGGGGTCGACTTCGACGTCGGGGACCACCTTCTTGCCGGTCTTTTTCTCGAGCCCGCTGATGATGGCCGTGAGGTCTGTGGCCGCCAGGGGCTTGGCGGTCACGATGGTGGCGCGCACGCGGCCGATGCGGGCGTCGACTTCGTTGCGAAAGGACAGCGCGATGGAGGGCAGGTGGGGCAAGCGCTCTTTGTCCACCAACAGATTCAGAAATGACGTCGTCGCCTCGTCGAACTTGTGTTCCTTGGCGATCTCTTTGAGCACCAGCTTTCGCTGCTCGGTGGAGAAACCCGGGTTCAACATGGCCTGGCGAAAGCCCGCGTGGCCCGTGCGCCGGTCGAGCAGGGCGCCCACAGCCGAGAGCTGCTCCTCGACGAGGGTGAAGCGGTCTTCTTTGGTCGAGCCTTCCGAAAGCGCGAGCGCCAGAGCGCGGGCGTAGCGGCGGCCGATGGTTCCTTCTTGCATCGAGCGCTCCCGTCAAGACGCGCCAGCGTCTTGAACATCAAAACAGAAGCCGCGCCAGCGGCTTGAACATCGGCACTAGGCGGCGAGGTCGTTGATCAGCGAGGTCTTGAGGCGGGCGTCGTCGGCGTCGTTGAGCAGGCCCTTGATGCGCTCTTCGGCCAAAGCGAGGGCCAGCTTGCTGGCTTCGGCGCGCAGCTGTTCGCGTGCTCGTTGGATTTCGGCGCCGATGGTGTCTTCGGCGTCTTTGGCGATCTTCAGGGACATCTCGGCGGCGGCCTTCTCGATGCGTTCGGCATCGGCTTTTCCCTGGGCTTCGAAGTCGGCCTTCATGGCGCGCACCTCGGTGTCGAGGGCGGCCAGCTTGGCCTCGGCGTCGCGCGCCCGTCGTTCGGCGTCGTTCTTGGCCCGGGTGGCTTCGGCGATGGCCCTCTCGACGGTGTCGGCGCGGGTCTCGAGGTAGGTAGACAGGGGCTTGCGGGCGAACGTGACGACGACAGCGACGAAGATGAAGAAGGTGATCGTCAGCCAGCCGAGTGCTGGCATGTCGGCGTACTTCTCGCCCATGCCCCACATGTTGATGTCGGACAGGTGGGGCACATGCTCAGCATCGGCGGCATGGTGCGCGGGAGCGTGGGTCTCAGCCCACGCCAACGTCGACGCCAACGACGACGACAGCGTGGCGAGGATGGTCAGCCTGCGGCTCATGCGGCCCTCCCGAGCACCTTCTTGACGATGTCGTCGGCGATGCCTTTGGCGTCGTCCTTCAGCGATCGGCGGGCGGCGTCGGCGGCACCGCTCAGCTCGGTGCGGGCTTCGGCGAGGCGCACGTTGGCGGCGTCGCGGGCGTCGTCGAGCAGCTGTTGCTCCTTGGCCTTGGCCTGGTCGCGCAGCGTCGTCAGGATGACGCGGGCATCGGCCTGTGCCTCCTTGGTCTTTTGCTCGACGAGAGCCGATTTTTCGCCGGCGGAGCCCAACTGCTTGCGGGCCTCTTCGGCGGCGCCATGAATGCGTCGCTCGCGCTCGTCGAACACCTTGAGCAAGGGCCCAAAGAGCATTGGGGTCAGCCAGGCCATCAGCGCCAAGATGATGACGGCTTGGACCAGCAGGGTGGCGTTGAGCTCCATGTCGGCGGCGGTACGAGAGGGGCAGGGGGGTGTCAAGGCGAGCAGGAGGCCTTCGACGTCGACATCCGCGATCCCGCGGGAATTTGTCGCAGCGGCGTTCATCGCGCCGAAGGTGGAGCCCGCCGAGCGCTTGTCCGCCGCCGCTCGGATTGTGGTCGACAAGGCGCCCCGTGGTATCCCTGAGCTGCAGATGACCGAGCCTTTGCCTTTTGACGACGATGAGGCCACCGACGAGGGCGTGCCTGATGGGGTTCCCGAGGAGGTGGCCGCCGAACGCGATCCCATGCGAGACACGGTCGAGATGTCGACCGACGAGATCAACGCGGCCATCGAGCACCGCGTCGCCGAGCGGGCCAGCGAAGAAGCCGCCAAGACTGACGTGCCCCGCTGAGCCTCGCAGGCCCGTTGTGCTAGGCCGCAGTCGGAGGTTCCTCCATGCTTCGTGTCCTCGCCGTCGCCGTCGTCGTCGTCCTGCCCTCGTGTGTCACGAGCGGCACCTATGACGAGCTCGTGATCGCCAACGAACGCACCAAGAAAGACCTGGTCACTGCCGACTTGCTGGCGACGTCGGAGGTTCACAAACGGGAGCAGGCCGTCGCTGCGGCCAAGGCGTCGCAGGCCACGCTGAGCGCCGAGCTCAACCAAGCGCGCGCCGACCTCAAGGCGGAGCAAACCAGGGCCACCACTCTCGCTGCCGAAAAGAGCTCGCTGCAGCAGCAGCTGACGACGGCGAGCTCGGAGCTGAAGCGCACCTCCGACGACCTCGCCTCCACCGTCAAAGACAAGGCCGGCCTCAAGTCCTCCGTCGACGAAATGAAGGCCGCGCTCGATGAGCTGAACAAGCGCAAGGCCGAGGCCGATCGGCGCATCACCGAGTACCGCAACCTGCTCGCCCGCTTTCAGAGTCTGATCGACGCCGGCAAGCTCAAGGTCAAGATCGTCGACGGCCGCATGGTGGTCGCGCTCGCCTCCGACATCCTCTTTGCCTCCGGTTCCGCGGGCTTGTCCAAGGAAGGCAAGGCCTCCGTCGAAGAAGTCGCGGCTGTCTTGTCTTCGATCCCGGATCGGAAGTTCCAGGTCGAGGGCCACACCGACAACGTGCCGATCAAGACCGCCCAATTTCCGTCCAACTGGGAGCTGGCGTCGTCGAGGTCGCTGACCGTGCTCAAGACCATGGTCGAGGCTGGCATGCCCGCTGGTCGGGTCTCCGCCGCCAGCTTCGGCGAAAGCAAGCCCACCGCGCCCAACGACAGCGCCGACAACCGGGCCCTCAACCGCCGCATCGAGATCGTGGTGGTGCCGGACCTTTCCACACTGCCAGGCTTCGACGAGCTCAAGCTCGCGGGCTCGCCAACGCCTGGACCCACCTGAGCACGGGTTGGACCTGGGCCGGGGTGGGTGACAGTCTCCGCCGGTGAGCAGTCGCGACGACGACAAACGCCGACCGGGTGACCGCACCGAGGTCGTCGCCTATGACGAAGCAGCGAAGCGCAAGCTCTCGTCGGCGCCGCGCAGGCTGGGCCGCTACACCCTCGACCGCATCATCGCCCACGGCGGCATGGCTGAGATTTGGCTCGCCACCGTCGAGGGCCCCGCACGTTTTAGCAAGAAGGTCGTCGTCAAGCGCATCCGCCCCAGCCTGGTGAAGGCCGCGCGGCGCAGCCAGGACGGTGTCAACACCCAGGTGGAAATGTTCGTGCGCGAGGCGCGGCTGCTGGCCTCTCTCGAGCATCGCAACATCGTGCAGGTCATCGAGCTCGGCATCGAAGAGGGCTCCACCGCCGAGGGCGTGTCGGAGCACTACATCGTCATGGAGTACCTGGAGGGCTTGACGCTGCGTGATCTTGCGCTTCGCGTTTGGCAGGCCAAGCGTGCTTTGCCCCTCGAGCTCGTCGTGCGTGCGGTGGCCGACGGCTGTCTCGGTCTCTCCCACGCCCACCAGCTGCGTGACGAGCGTGGCCAACCCGCTCACCTCGTGCACCGGGACATCTCGCCGGACAATCTCTTCCTCACCACCGCCGGCGTCACCAAGCTGCTCGATTTCGGCATCGCCAAAAGAGAGGACTGGGCGGGGCTCACCGTGGCCGGCGAGCTCAAGGGGAAGGTGCCCTACATGGCGCCCGAGCACCTCCGCGGCGAGCGCATCGATGCACGAGCGGATTTGTTTTCCGTCGGGGTCGTTTTGTATTGGCTGCTCACGGGGCGTCGGCCTTTCGACGGGCCCAGCGACGTCTTCACCATGAAGGCCATCCTCGACGAAGCCCCCCGCCCCCTGCGCCAACTCAATCCCCAGGTGCCAGCACGGCTCGAAGAGGTGGTGCTCGCCTGCCTGGAGAAGGACCCCACACGGCGCATTTCGTCGGCGGCGGCCGTGCACGACAGCCTTTCGATGTTGATGATGGGGTTGCCGGGGGCTGCCCCGGTCGCCTCCGACGTCGTCGCCGCGGGCCTCGCTTTGCCTCTGGCGCCCTATGAGCTCGTTCCCGACGTCGCCGCCGTTCCCGTGCTTTTCTGGAGTGGCCCCGGGCCTTCGCTCATCACCGCCTCGCGGGCCGCATCGCCCCTTCCCGAAGGCGCCGATGTGTCGCAAGCGCGCACCATCCAGATGACCCTCGAGGGCCGGCCCGGCCCCGTCGACGTCGGCGCGCTCCCGGGTATGGCCAAGACGGTGGTGGGCGACGACAACGACGCCGACGCCGAAACCCTGTTGCCCTCCACCGAGCCGCCCCCGTCGGAGTTCACCGACCGCGCGTCGCGTGTCGGTGAATTGTCTGCAGGTTCATCGCCTGGCGGCGATGAATTCACCGACGGCGCTTCGCGTGTCGGTGAATTGTCTACAGGTTCATCGCGGTTGCCTGGGGGCGGTGAAATGGCCACCGATCCGCGGGCGCCCGGATCGCTGGGCCTGAGCTCGATCGAAGCCCCCGCCCCCGTCGACCAGGGAGCCGGCGCCAGCGCGGTCGTCGACGTCGACGCCCCGACCCAGCAGCGCCGTGCCTCGTGGAAGGAGCAGATCCCCATCGAGATGCGCGACACCGTCGAGCTGGACGTCAACGAGGCTCAAGAGGCCGCCGGGCCGCCGGCGCCGCCCGTTGCTGTCACCGCGTCTCCCGAGTTGCGGTCGTCGATGTCCGGCCGCACGGCCAGCGGGCGCCGCTCACCGAAATACGCCGGCGGAATCGCCGCCGTCATCGCCGGCGCCGGGGCAGCGCTCGTCGTCGTCGTACTCCTCGCCATGGCCATCGGCGCATTGCCAAACCCCTTGCTGCGTCCGACCCTGCGCTCGCCCGCCCCCGTCGTCGTCCCCGTTGCGCCCCCCGCCCCGGAGGTGATCGGAGCCGCCGCCGTCGCCGATGCCGGCATCGCCGATGTTGATGCTGGAATCGCGTCGGCCCTGGCCGTGGGCGCCGTCCCCGCCGTCACCGATGCTGGGGTCAGCGCCGGCGGCAGCGATGCGGGCACGTTTGCGATCGACGAGGATGACCAGGACACGTCTCCCGTCAAGAGGAGGAAGCGCAGCCATCCCCGAGCCCCGGCGGCGTCGGTGGTCGCTGGCAGCGGCGAAGGCCTCTTGGTGGTGCGCGTGCGATCCGGCGTCAAGCTCAGCCTCGACGGCTTGAGCGTCGGCACCACGCCGCTGCCGGCGCTGTCGCTGCCTCCGGGCAAACACCGCTTGAATCTCGAGCAGGGTGTGCTGGCCAAGACCGTGTTCGTCGACGTCAAACGGGGTGAGACCACCAGCGTGCAGGTGGAGCTTGGCGCCCCCTGAGCACCTGAGTTCCATTGCTCGCACGGTCAGAGGTCGCATGAGCTTGCCCGCCGGAAATCCCGCTCTCGCCATCAGCAGCTTGTCGATCGAGCTGCGCGTCGAAGACGCCGTCGACGCCGCCTGTGCCAAAGATCTCGCCTTCCTCGAGGAGAAGCTGCTCGCGGGCCAGAGCGTGCTGGTGGAGTGTGACAAAGAGCTGGTGCTCTATCTGGTGCTCGCCGTGCGCAACCGTCTGCGCAAAGCGGTGACGTCGACGGGGAAGCCGCCACGTTTGGTCGTCGTCGACGGCCGCGGTGGTCCCGAGGATCGCCCCTCGGGACAGCTCGGGCGCATGATCGATCAGCTGGGCGGCTTCGTGCGCGGCTCCGTCGACAAGACTGTGATCGTGCTGCCCCACCTCGACGTGCTGACGACGACCCACACCGGTCTCACCATGGAGGCCCGCGAAGCGATTCCCCTGCTCTACGAAAACCCCGAGGTGTGCCTGCTCGCCTTTCGCGATCCCAGCTTTGAGATTCCCAAGGTTCTGCTCGGGGTCTTTGCTGCTCGGCGCGAGATCGCCGGCATTCCCCGCGAGGCCCTGCCCCGCCTCATCACCCAGCGCGAGGCCAAGGCGCTGTCGTCGACGGAATTCGATCCCTTTGGCTTGTACAAATTCGTTTCCGGCTTGAATCCGGTCCGTTGCCGCCGCCTCTTTGCCGACCTCGCCCAACGCGTCGAAGCTCCACCGGCGCGACCCAACGCCAAGGCCGTCTACGTCGAGCTGCGCAAGCAGACCGCCACTGACGACGTCGATCTGCCCAATGTCGACATCGACAAGGACATCGGGGGCTATCAGATCGTCAAGGAGCGCTTGCGCGAGGAACTCATCGATCTGGTGGCGACCAAGGACCAGCAGAAGTCCGAGGCCGACATCAAGACCGTCGAAGAGCTGCTGCCGCGCGGCATGATCTTCTTCGGGCCTCCTGGCACCGGAAAGACATATTTTGCAAAAGCAGTAGCAACGGCGCTGAATGCGACTGTTATTGTTGTCTCTGGTCCGGAACTAAAAAGTAAATGGGTTGGTGAATCTGAGGAAAATCTTCGTCGGGTATTTCGACGTGCCCGACAGAATGCACCGACGGTGCTCGTGTTCGACGAAATCGACGCCTTTGCCCATGCTCGAGGCACCTATGGAGGGTCAGGGGTCGAGCATTCGATGGTGAACCAATTGTTGACCGAGATGGATGGATTTCGCAAGAATGAAATGATCTTCATCATTGGGACCACCAATTTCCTCGAGTCCCTCGACGCGGCGCTGTTGCGTCCCGGGCGCTTCGAATTCCTCATCGAAATTCCGGCGCCGACGTCGGAGGATCGCAAAGCAATCATCGACATCTACAACCAGAAGCTGGGCCTCGGTCTCGACGAGAAACTGATCGACCACCTCGTGCGTCGCACCGAAGGTTGGGCCGACAAGGAAAAAGGTCTGCCATTCACGGGCGATCACTTGTTCGCCGTCGGTCGCGCCTTGCGTCGTCAGCAGCTGCGCACGGGGCAAAGGACCTTCAGCGCCGACGACGTCGACAAAGCGCTGCAGCGCAAGACCCGGCGGCAGGTCACCCTCTCCGAGGGCGAAGAGCGGGTCATCGCCATCCACGAAGCGGGGCACGCGTTGCTGGCGATGGTCGTGCCGGGAGCGCGCCCGCCGGAGAAGATCGCCATCGCTCAGGACATCGAGGGTGCGTTGGGCTACGTGCTGCGCGCCGCGCGGGCCCGACCCTATGCGACGACGGCGACGGAGCTGCGCGCCGAGATTTGCGTGGGCCTCGGCGGCATGGAGGCCGAGCGCCTCTTCTGCGACGACGTCTCCATCGGGGCCTATGGTGATCTGCAGAGCTGCACGTCCATCGCCCGCGCGATGGTCGAAGGCCACGGCATGATCGGCACGCTGGGGCCGCGCGTCATTCTCGACGATGGCGACCGGGTCTCTGAACAGTTGTCCGAGGCAAGGCGGGCCCGCATCGACGTCGCCATCGATCAGATCCTCGACGAAGAACGGGCGCGGGCGCGGCGCTTGTTGAGCGAGCACAAGGCCATGCACCAAACGCTGCTCAACCTGCTCTTGGAGAGGAAGGTCATCGACGCCCTGACCCTGGCGACGCTCAAGATCTGATCTCCACCCTCGGTGCTCGATGGCGGCTGCGGCGTCGTCGACGGCGCTGGTCAGGCGCCGGGCGCGGCGCGAAGCGCAGTCGGGTGGGGGCCCCAACGTCTGGCTCCGCCGGCGTGGGGAGGGCAGCATCCGCTGCATCATCCCGGGTCCGCTTGATGTTCGACCGCGTTCCGAGCTGGGAAGGACGCGGGATGATGCGCGTGAAGCGCGCCCGCGGAACGCGGAGTTGGTGGGGGGGCCCGCGTCCGGCTCCGCCGGCGTGGGGGGAGGTCTGCATCAGACCTCCCAGAAGAGCATCCCCGACGGAGCTGAACGAGACCGCTCCGCGGTCGAAGTTCAGCGAGATCGGGCATCAGACCCTCCAGGCTGAGATGCTCTTGGCGAAGCACACCCGCTTCGCGTGTGGCACGCTGCCGGCATGAACATCGGGTCCGCGAGCGAGGCGACGGCACGGCGGCGGGGCATCGCCTTGCTCGTCGTGGCGCAGGGACTGTGCCTGCCAACGTGGGCGGAGAGCTACGACTTGACGGCGGCGACATCGTTGAGCCTCGACGGCGACGTGGTGGTGCAAGCCTGGTCGGCCACCTGCACGGGCACCGACCCCAACGCCGAGGCCGTCATCGTGCCCGGCGGCAAGGAGCTGCGCTTCTTCGCAGCCCCCGATCAGGTGGCGGCCGTCGGCGTCGACGAGCTCACCTATCCCATCGGCGCTGAAGCCGTCGCCGAGTACCGCTACGACGACATCCTCGGCGCCCGGGTCTTCGCGCGTCTCACGGTGCGCTGCGGGACCGCCGACGTCTTCGACGAGAAGATCGTCGAGTCCTTGCCCCTCGTGGTGGCCCCGGCCCTCGCCCTGCCGAGCAGCGTTCAGCGCAGCGACACCCTCTTGCCCGTCGCCGATCACATCATCCCCGTCGGCGTCGAGGTCGAATTGGTGGGGCTCGGACTGCTGGGCAACCCGCGCGGCGATGAGTTGCTGGTGTTCAGCATCGCGGGCCCCGGCGTCGACGTGACGGGTGAGCTCTCCGCCGACGAGGTCGTCGACGGACATGCTTCGCTGTCGCCGCGCTTCACCGCCAACGACGTCGGCGAGGTCGTCATCGACGTCTCCCTGCTGGGCGCGGCGGCCACACCTCTGCGCTTCGAGGTTGCGGTCGATGACAACCCCGACCCCGACCCCGACCCCGACCCCGACATCGGCGGTGGGGATCTCTTTGGCTCCGACGGCGGGGCGCCATCGTGTAGCGCGCGTGCGCCCGGTGCCGGCGCAGGACTCGCCGGCGTGGTGGCGCTGTTGCTCCGACGTCGACGACCCTACCCGGCCTAGATGCGGGTGCGCATCGTCTTTCTCGGCGAGGATCCGCGCGACCCCCTGCAACAGGCCGCCGCCGACTATCTCGCGCGCTGCGGTCGTCGCTTCGACGCCGGCCTACAGCCCCTGATGCCCACCCGGCGCGGGAAAAACGCCAACGACGCCAGCGTACGGGCCGCCGAAGCCGCAGCCCTGCTCAAGGCCAGCGAGGGCTGCACCCGCATCGCCTTGGACAAGAGCGGGCAGCAGCCGTCGTCGTCGGAGGCTTTTGCGGCGAGCGTCGAGAGCTTGCTTGCGCGGGGCAAACCCCTCGCCTTCCTCATCGGCGGGGCCACCGGTCTGCACGAATCCCTGCTCCAAGGGGCCGGGAGCGGCGGCGACGTCTTCGCGCTGTGGTCGCTCTCGAAGGTCACCTTCGCCCATCGCTTGGCGGTGTGCGTCTTGGCCGAGCAGCTCTACCGCGCCAGCGAGATCGCGCGTGGCGGCCCCTACCACAAGAGTTGATGTTCGGGCCGGTGGCGCGCTCGCAGGCCGCCCTCGGCGTGACGCGCGCGGCACGACGTCCTACACGTCGGAGCCGATGGCAGACCCAACCCACCCGCCCTGGGATCGCGCGCTGGAGAGAATTGCGCGCGGGGGGGTCTACGCCGGGCTCTTGATGCCCGTCGTCATCATCCCGGGCCTGTTCAACCAATACACCTTCGCCAAGATGGTGTTTCTCCACGTCGTCGTCGCCGCGAGCTTTCCGGCCTATGCCGCGCTGGCGTGGCGCCGACCCGAGCTGCGTCCGCGGCGATCCCTGGTCGTCGTCGCCGCCCTGGTCTGGGTGGGCGTGCTGGGGCTGACCACCGTGGTCGCCGAAGATCCCACGCGCGCTTTTTTCGGCGCCGCCAACCGCATGACCGGCCTCTTTTCCCTGCTGCATCTCTTTGCCTGGGCCTTGATGGTGCTCGGGATGACCACGACGTGGTCGGGCTGGCTGTCCTTGCTGCGCGCGCACGTGGTGCTGGGCGCGTTCTTGGCCTGCGTGGGCCTCGTGCAGATCGCCTCACCGACCTTTCTGACCTTCGGCGCAGACTGCGGTGCCCGCGTCGTCGGCCTCGCTGGCAATCCGATTTTCTTCGCCGAGCACCAGCTCTTCGTCTTCTTCGCCGCCGCCTGTCTGTGGGGACGACCGCAGCTGACCCCGTCGTCGATCGCTGCGCCGCCGGGGGCCCGGTCGGGCTGCGCGCTGGCGATGCTCTTGTCGGTCACGGCGATGGTGGCCTCAGGATCACGGGGCCCGCTGCTGGGCTTGGTGGCCGGCGCCTTCGTCGGCGCTGTCGCTTTCGCGCTGTGGAAGGGAGCACGCAAGCTGGGGGCCGGCGCCGTCGTCGTCGTCGTCGTCGGCCTCATCGCTTTTCTGGTCGTTCGTGATTTGCACCTGGGCTTTTTCGAGCAGCGCCAGGCCTTGCAGCGCCTGTTCCACATGGGAGACGACGGCCGCGTTGGTTATTGGACGGTGGCCCTCGCTGCCATCCCGCTGCATCCCTTGCTCGGCGTCGGTCTCGACAGCTTCAACCTCGCCTACGTGCTCGGCTACACACCAGTGAACCCCTGCACGCCCTTTCACGAGGACCGCTCGCACAACATCGTGCTCGAGACGCTGACGACGACGGGGATCGTGGGGTTCGCGGCCTGGGCCTTCGTTTGGATCGCGCTCTTTGCTGCGGTGGTGCGCTGCAAGGGCAGCGTCGGTCTCAAGGCGTCGCTGCTCGCGTTGCTGACGGGACATTTGGTCCAAAGCCAGTTCGCCTTCGAAACGCCGACGTCGTGGTCGCCCTTCTTGTTGGTGCTGGCGCTGCTGGCCTTTGTGTCGTCGAGCGCCGCCGAGGGCGCGGGGACGGCGTCGAGCTCTAGGCCTGCACCGGCTTCCTTCTCTGTACGGGCGCAGGCCGTTCTTGGGGTGGCGCAGGCTCTGGCCGTCGTCGTCACCGTGCTGTTCACGCTGCGCCCGGCTTGGCAGTCGGGCGTTGGCGACCGAGCGACCATCGCCCGGGCGCAGATCGATGACGCCCGCGCGGTGAGGATGCTCGAAACCGCGGCGGCCTCGAGTTGGCCCTACGACGAGGAATGGCTGCTGGCGTCGGCGACGGAGGTGCGCTTCCTCGCGACCGAAGGAGGGTTTGCACGCGTGCCGCACGCCCGAGCGCTGGCGGAGACGACGGCACAGCGGGGAGCAGAGATCGTGAAACGGCCGGCGGCGGCGGCCCGCTTGGGACCTGTGTACGGCCGCATGCTCTCCGACGTCGGCCTCGCGCTGCACGACGACGCACGGCTGGCGGCCGCCGAGACGCAGCTGCGCAAAAACGTCGCCCTGAACCCCCGCCGCGGAAACACCGTGATGGACCTCGCCGACCACCTCGCGGCGGTGGGGCGTTCTGCAGAGGCCGAAGGCCCCTATGAGGCCCTGCTGCGCGACGCTCCCGACCAGTCGGAGATCGCTCGCCGCGCTGGGATCTTCTTCTGGAAATATCGCAAGGACCGCGCCCGCGGCGCCGCGCTGACCATTCATGCCTCCCAATGTGCCTGTCGCGACGAACCCAACGCGCAGATGCTGGCCCACCTTTCGGAAGCCCATGCCTTTCTCGGGCAGATGGACGAGGTCAAGAAGCTCGCTCTCGAGGCCGAGCGCTTCAACCGGCGCGGGACCCGCTGGGGTGTGGCCATCGCCCGCCATCTGGAGAGCCACGGCCTGGTCGCCGAGCGCAACCAGCTGCTGAAAGTCATGATGCGCAAAGAGCCGGCCCTCGCCCGTTTGCAAGCCGTCGTCGACGGCACCGTGGCCCACATCGACGACGCCCCGGCGACGGCGGCGGCTCCGTCTGTGCCCGCGCCGTGAACAACATCGAAACGGGGTCGCGGGGTTCACGTTAGGCTCGGTCGTGGCCAAGCGTCCCACCCCGGCAGAGAGCTCCGAGAAGGCACGCCTGCTCGTCTGCGCCTTTGCCCCGGTGCCTGGTTCATCGGCAGCGGGGGTGCGCGGCGAACAGCTGCTCATGGGCTTCTCCGGTGGCCTCGACGTCGACGCCCTGACGCTCAAGGCCGACCATCTCACCCACATCCAGCGCGTGGGAGCGGCGCGCATGCTGCGCGTGCCTGTTCCCACCGCACCGGCGGGGGAGGTCAGCTTCGCGCGCGCCCCCTTTGCGGAACGGCTGGGGGCCTTTCGGCGCGCCGTGGCCCGACAGCTCGACGCCGACGCCTACGCGGTGGTCCTCTGTCTCGATCTCTTCTCGGCAGGGGCGGTGGCTCCCCTGCTCGGCCGCAGCAAGCTGGTGGTCGAAGTCGTCGACGTCCCCTCCCTCAGCTTCGAGAAGCGCTGGCCGGTCGACGTCGACGACGCCCTCAGCAAGAGCGAGTGGGAGAGCGCCGAGCGGGCGGCCCTGGCGGCGTCGACGTTGGTGCTGGTGCCGTCCCGGCAGGTGGCCCGGCTGCTGAGTGACCGCACCGATGCCCGCAGCCTGCGCGTGGTGCCTCGCCTGGTCGACACGCGCATTTTTCAGCCGCCCACCATCGAGCTGGCCCTCGACGACGTCAAAACCGTGGCCTTCCTCGGTGGCCGCGAAGGCAAGTCCCGCTCCGCCGTCGTCGCCGCCACCATCCACGCGCTGCTGGTGCGGGTTCCCGATGCCCGTGTGTTGGTGTTGGGCTCGGCCTCGCGCGCCGATCGGCAGCTCAGCGATGACCTGACCCGCCGGGGTGTGGTGGAGCAGGTCGTCCTCGTCGACGTCGAGTCCCCCCAGGATCTTGCCCAAGCGCTCTGTGCGGCCCACGTGGTCGTCGTCGCCGCTGGCACCGGCGCTGTGTTCGCCGCATCCGGTGCAGGCCCGTCTGCAGGGTCCCTCGCGTCGGGCACGGGTGCTGCTGAAGGGGTCGCTGCGCCTGAGGTGTGCGCGCTGCCCCACCGAGCCCTCGAAGCGATGGGGTGTGGACGTCCCTTGGTGCTCATCGGTCAGGAGGCGGCGTACAAAGACGTCCTGTCGCCGGGCGTGCATGCCCGCATCCTCAGCCCCGACAACGCCGCCGCCGCCGCCGCCGCCATCGCTGCGCTGCTTGCTGATGAGGGCGCGCGCAGTGCATTGGCGCGGGCCGGTCTCAAGCAGGCCCAACGCTTCGACCTGCAGACCCGTCTGCCGGAGCTGGCTCAGGTCTTGGCTGAAGGCACGGGAGTGCCCTTCGCGGCCCTGCTGCCGCCCCTCGAGGAGCGCACCTCGCCCGCCGCCATCGCGCGCGCGGTGCCGGTGACCCCGCTGTCAGAGACGCGCGCTCCCAGTCGCCCCCGCATCACCGGTCCCAACGTGGCCCGCGTCGCTGTGCTGTCGGCACCGACCAGCGCTGAAGGCGGAGCCAGCGGCGACGTCTGGGCCGGTGACACCCTGATGGATCCCCACGCTCTGCTCCCCTCGCCGTCGGAGCCGCCGCCCGAGCGCGTGAAGGCCGCGATGTTGGTGACCCAATCGGGATCACGGGAGCGACCGGCGTTGGCGGACGCAGCGCCGGCGACGGTGGAATCCTCGGGGCCGTCCGCCATCGCTCCGCGCTCGACGGTGGTGCAGGGTCACAGCGCCGCACCCCGCTCCTTGCAGGTGGCTGTCGACGACGACGGCGGTCACGACGACTGGTCGCGAGACACCGTGGCCGATGCTTCTCCCATCGAGCCCACCCGTCCCCCGGCCACCGGCGAGAAGCCGCCCCAGACCCACCCGCCTCGCAGCTTCCTGGTGCAGGCCGGCGTCGGCGACATGACTGCCGAAGACGCCGAAGACGACTCGTCGTCGTCCAGCGATTGACCTCTCTTCGCTCTCGCCTCCATCCGCTATGGGGGAGCATGGCTGCGTTGCGACTCTGCATGGCTCTGATTGTGCTGGCGCTGGTGGGCTGCGCTCTGGCTTCAGGCTCGACGCGCGCTGACGTCGAAAACGCTCCGTCGGCGAACCAGGCAGTGCTGGTCGCCTATCGGCCCTACAACTTCGTCGGCGCGGCCATGTCCAGCACTCTCATCGTCGATCGGCGTCAGGTTGGCGTCGTCAAGCTGAACGGTGCCTGGTCGGTGACGCTGCAGCCAGGGTCTCACGACGTGATGATCGAGTCGGGCCTCGGAGGCCAACAAGCATCCACGACCATTCAAATCGACGGCGGGGCGGTGGGCTATGTGCGCATCGGTCCAGCATGGGCTGGCTTGGCGGTGGACGCGGTTGGTGAAAGCGAGGCCAAGGCAAACCTGAGCCGACTGGTCCTCGAGGGGTCGGTCGACTTCAGCGCCGAATCCATCGCGTCGTCGTCGCCGTCGCCGCCCGCACCTCCCGACGCCGCGCCAGTGCTGCCGGCCACCGGCCCCACCACCGAGAAGCCCCGCATGCTGGTGATGGCCATGCGGGGCCCCGCCTTCGACCTCACGACCCATGAGACCATGACGCAGCTCTTGGTGACCTATCTCAGTGCGTCAAAGCGATTTCTGGTGCTTAGTAGTGGCGACTTGAAACGGCTGATGGATCTCAGCGCTGAGCGTCAAAAGATGGACTGTGATACGGAGCAGTGTCTTGCGGAAATCGGCAGCGCTTTCGGTGCCAGATATGTGGCTTATTCTCGAGCATCAAAGCTCGGGAACATTTTCCTGATCAATGTGACGCTGTTCGACGTGGAGCGCGCCGTGCCCATCGCGCGGGAGGTGGCCCAGGCGCCTTCGTTGGCGGCGATGCCGGACGCGTTGGCGGCGGCGGCGGCGCGCCTGATCGCCATGTCGCCGAGCTGATCGATGATCCCCGACGGCGATGAACGAGACCGCTCCGCGGTCGAAGTTCAGCGAGATCGGGGATCACTATGTTTGACGGCGTCCCCCGGGGGTGACGCCGGTCTCGCCGCGGCTCAGCCCGTAGTCCCGGCCGCCGACACGAAGGCCCAGACGGCGCTGATGAAGAAGCTCTGCAAAGGCGCGAGCAGGAAGCGAGCGCCGCCGGCGAAGAGCAGGATCAGCAACACCCAAGAGAGCTTGTCGGTCACGGCCTGGTATTTTTCCCCCAGGGATCTCGGCAACAGATTGAACAGAATTTTGCTGCCATCCAGCGGCGGGATCGGAATGAGATTAAAGAGGAACAGGCCGATGTTCAAAACAACGAACTTGAAGGCCAAGATGGCGAGCGAGCGTGGGTCGGCGGCGACGTCGAGGGTCTCACCCGCCCTCAGCAGCACCACCATGAGCAACGTCGTCACCGTGGCCATGATCAGGTTTGACACCGGTCCGGCGGCGGCCACCAAGAGCTCGGCAAATCCCAACGTGATGCGCTTGCCATTGAAGCGACGATCCAGCTTCGCCGGCGAATAGGGAGCCGGTTTTCCCGCCGCAAAAAAGGGTACTGGAAACGCCGCGCCCACGAGGGTCTGGGAGACGACGAAGTAGACGGGCAGGGCCAGCGTCCAGATGGGGTCGACGTGCGCCAGGGGGTTGAGCGTGTAGCGCCCCATGCTCGTGCCCGTGGAGTCGCCCAGGAAGCGCGCCATCGCGATGTGCGCCCACTCGTGAACCGCGATGGCGAGGATGAGGGGCCCGACCGTGGTGACGACGTTAAAAATCAGCGTCTCACCCACTAGTTGACCCACTTCTTCTCGGGTCGTGCCGGCGGCGGACGGGGAACGACGAAGAGCTGCGTCTTTTTCTTGGCGCCCATCTTTTCGAGCATCGAGGCCCAGGCGAGCCTGATGTGGTTGGGGTTCCAGATGCCCAGCACCAGCACGGCCGCTGTCACCATGCCACCGAGGTGGGCCGCCGCCGACGTCGCCGACGTCGACACGGCATCGAGCACCCAGAAGAAGATGGCCACCCACACCATGTGGATGCCCTTCATCGGCAGGGCGAACATCAAGCGCACGTCGCGGTCGCGATAGGTCAATCCCCAGGCGACGATCAGACCTTCGGCGAAGGCCGAGGCACCGACGGCAGCGCCGACGCCGATGCCCAGCCAGCCTGCGGCGACGACGAAGATGCCGCCCACCACCACGGTGAGCAGCAGGAAGAGGAGGTAGCGGCGGGTGCTCCACCGTTCCTCGAGCTGCCGGCCGAAGAAGAAGATCATCAGCCCGTTGAAGATCAGGTGGAAGGGGTTGGAGAGGTCGTGCAGCAACGCGTACGTCGCCAGGCGCCACACCTGCCCGGCGAGCACATCCCTGGTCGTGACCGGCAGCAAGTCGACCACGCCCGCGAGCGCAGAAACGCGGACGGCAACGCCGGAAAGGATGAAGCAGGCCACCAACACCGCCAGCAGGGCGGCGGTGACCGGCGGGATGACGACGGAACCCAGGCGAAGAGACCGCATGGGTTCAACTCTACCCACAGGGCGCGGGGGCGACTACCGCCTTCGCAGCGCCTTGAACGTCGTCGACAGGTAGCGGGACGCCGTCGCCAACGTCTGGGGCCCGGGTTGTTCCTCCAGCAGGGGGGCCACCTCCATCAGGTCGGCGCCGACGAAGCCGACCTCGTTGCCGACGCGCTCGATGATGCGGTCGACGACGTCGACGGACAGGCCCGCGGGCTCGGGAGTGCCCGTGGCCGAGGCCGCGCTGCTGTCGGTGCCATCAATGTCGTTGCTCAAGAAGCAGGGCAAGCCCGTGGCCTTGATCGAGGCGACGACGTCGTCGATCCCGCGCTCCGGATCGCGCATGACATCGGCGGCCCAGTGCTGCACGACGTCGAGGTTGCCCTCCCAATGGCTGCGCGCGTAACGCGTCGCGCGAATGCCGACCTGCACCAACAGCCGGTGCCGTCCGATCAAGTTGTTGGCGTGAAAGGACCAGGTCGCGAAGCACATCTTGACCCCGAGCCGCTCCGAAAGCAGGTCGGTGTGGGCATCAAACTGCAGGATGCAAAAGCGTTTGCCGGCGTCGTGCAGGGCCTTCACCGCCGGCCAGGCCGTCGAATGGTCGCCGCCGAGGGTCAGGGGGATGAGCCCCGGATTGAGCTTCAGCAAGAGCGCCCAGGCCCGCTCGGCCATGCTCAAGGGCGAGACCGGCAGGCTGCTGCGCACCGCGTCGTCGACGTCGGGGTAGAGGGCCAGGCGCGCGCGGGCGAGCTGGTGCTCCGACAGCATCTCGTCGCTCAAGAGCTGGGGAACCACGAAGACGTCGCCGACGTCGACGACGCCGTCTCGGCCTTGCTGCTCGTGGAGGTCAGCGTTTGCTTCGAGCAGGGTTGCGCGCAGGGCTTGGGGCCCGAGGTTGGCGCCGCGGCGAAAGCCCGCCCCGGTGTCAGACGGGATGCCCATGACGACGACGCGGGTGCTGGGATCCGCAGCCCGCGCAAGGTTTGTGACGTAGGCGTCGGTTACGTCGCTGTCGTTGTCTTTGCCGTAGTAGCGGCGCTGCACGGCTTTTTGTTCGGCAGCGCCCGTGGAGACCAGGTAGAGCCCCCCGCCGGCGGGCCGGAGCAGGAGCTGCAGCTCAGCGAGGGGGGCGAGGCGAGTCATGGGGCGGGATCGCGTTTGCGGCCCCGCCTGTCCACCCCCGAGCCCCATCCGCCCCGGCTCCAGCGCGATCTCATCCCGCATCCCGGGAAAGACGCGGGATGATGCGCGTGAAGCGCGCCCGCGGAACGCGGAGTTGGTGGGGGGCCCCGCGGGCGCGGGGGGAGGTCTGCATCAGACCTCCCAGAAGAGCATCCCCGACGGAGCTGAACGAGACCGCTCCGCGGTCGAAGTTCAGCGAGATCGGGGATCAGGGGCAGACCGTCGCCTGAAGCAGGTCGTCGCCGTCTGAGCCGTGAAAGACCACGTGGGCCACGCTGTCGCCGTCGACGGCGAGCGAGAGCTCGTCCAGGGCGCAGTGGTCGTCGTCGACCAGCTCGGCGTCCCAGGTCGTGCCGTTGAACGCCGCCGCGCGCAGCCGGCAGAAATCCAGCGTGCGGTAGGCCGCGCGCACCACCCCATCAGCGCCCGTCGCCAGCGCCACCCCGTCGGGGTTGTCGGTGGTGTCCAGCGTCTGGAGGGTCCAGGCATCCGCAGTGGCAGCGCGGTGGGCGTGCTGCAGGCCGAAGGCCGCAAGGTCGGTGTAGGCGATGTGCACCGTGCCCTCGTCGTCCACCGCGATGGCGTTGTGGCCGCCGACGAAGCCGACGTCGGTCACGATTTCAGTCGCCCAGCCGCTGGCAGCGCGGACGGCGTAGCCCAGATCGTCGCGGTTGCCGTCGAGGTCGTCCTGATAAGCGACATGGGGGACGCCGTCGTCGTCGAGGGCCATCGACTCTTCGCCGAAATAAAAGACGCCGGGCTGCGCCAGGACGGCCACCTGTT
Source organism: Myxococcales bacterium (assembly GCA_023248635.1). GTDB lineage: Bacteria > Myxococcota > UBA727 > UBA727 > VGSZ01 > VGSZ01. Next base: position 7,727 of record JAHFED010000052.1, on the reverse strand, counting down.
CGACGTTGCCCCACTGCGCGCCGGCTGGTTTGTGCACATACAGGGAGACGACGCCAACGAAGGGCAGCGACGCCTCGTAGAGCAGGTGCAGGCCGCCGTCGTCGTCGATCTCCAGGTTCCGCACTCGCGCGCTCGTGGCCCCTGCCACCGCGCTGTCGGGCACCGACCATTCCTGCGTTTCGGGGTCGCGCACCGCATGGTCGATGCTGCCGCTGGGGCCCGGATACACCACGTGCACCTCGGGGTCTGGGCCGGCGCCGACGGCGATGGCGGGATGGCTGCCAACGGGCAGGGCCTGCACCACCTCGAAGGTCCAGGCCCCGCCGGCGTGCTGGCGCGCGTAGATCACGCCGCCGGACACCTGCGAGTAGGCCACGTGCAGCAGCCCCTCGTCGTCGACAGCGACGGAGTTGAAGGTGCCGGTTGCTGCGCCGTCGATCACCTCGACGCCGTCCCTGCAGCCCTCGCCTTCTCCTCCCCCTTCACCGCCTCCGTCGCCTTCTCCTTCGCCGCCGTCTTCGCCTTCGCCGCCCCCCTCTCCCTCGCCGCCGTTGTCGCCTTCTTCGCCCCCATCTTCACCTTCTCCCTCGTCCCCGCTTCCTTCACCGCCGCTCCCGTCGTCGCCGTCGTCTTCGTTGTCGCCGTCGTCGCCAGCGCGCTCCTCGTCCTCGGTCACTTCGACGACCGGAATGCCGCACACCGACACGCCGCCGGAGCAGAGCAAGCAGCTGGCAAAGAGAGCGGGTGAGAGTGACGTCAGGGGCGATCTCATGGGCTGAGCGTAGTGGGGGCCTCACGTGGGTGGGGGGATGCCTGCTGACCTGCCTCGTGTCGGTGCTGGGCGGCCGTCACAGGCACTGCGATGCGAACCGGGTTTTCCCCCGCCGGGTGACCGAGTAGTCGAGGGGATGTCCCACGAGCGCGTCCTCGACCTCCTCGGCAGTCACAAGGTGCGGATCGCGCGGGCGTTGGTGCGCCAGACGCGGGCCCTGTCGCTGCGCTACGCGGGCCTCGATCAGAACGCGCTCGAGGCGAGTCTGCTGCGGCTGTTGACGATGTTCGCTCGCTTCGTCGAGACCGGCGACGACGCCAACCTGCGTGAATACACGCGCCACACCGCCCAACTGCGCCTGGCCCTGGGCTTCAAGGTCGACGACTTCCTGCTCGCGGCGTTGGCGTGGTTGCCGGTGCTGCGCCGGTTCCTCTTCGAGCACGCCGAATCGCCGCAGCAGGGGCTCGAGGACTACGAGGCCATCGAGGCCATCCTCATTCCCCTGCTGGCGGAATCCGCCGCGGTGTTCGGCGACGCCAGCGACGAGCTCGACGACGACGACGAAACTGCCCCCAACGGCAAGCGCATCTCGATCTCGCGCGGTGCGGCCTTCGCCATCGAACGGGTCATCGGCTCCGCCGAAGAAGAGCTCACGCCCTTCACCTGAAGCCTCGCTCGCGCCCGGTTGGACAAGGCCGTCGTCGACGTCGACGTGGCTCATCGATCAGATCTGTCGGCGACCCCCGAGGCGTTCGGCCCGCTCGGCCACCCCTCGACCGGCCTGTTGCACCGGCACGAACTGCCCGGTGTCGGCGTCGAAGGCGTCGACGACGCCGGTTTCGATCTCGTAGACCCAGGCATGCAGCTGCATTTCACCGCGGGTCAGGGCCGCCAACACGGCCGGATGGGTGCGCAGGTTCTCGATCTGCACCAGCACGTTTTCCTCGACGCAGGTTTCGAGCAATTCCTCTTCGGGAAGCTCTTTGTAGACCGTCTTCATGATGCGGCGGGTGGCGTCGGCGTGGGTCAGCCAGCCCTTCACCGCCGGCAGCTCCTCCAGACCGGTGGGATCGAGGATTGATTTCATTGCGCCGCAGTGGGTGTGTCCGCAAATGATGACATCTTTTACGCCGAGCACTTCAATGGCATATTCGATCGTCGCAGCCTCGCCGCCATGCAGGGGGCCGTAGGCGGGAATGATGTTGCCAGCATTGCGGATAATGAAGAGATCACCGGGATCTGTTTGTGTCACGAGGTTGGGATTGATGCGGCTATCTGAGCAGGTAATGAAGAGGGCCTCGGGGTCCTGACCTTTTGAGAGGCGGGAAAACAACGCCTGTTGTGCGCCGAAGACGCCGGATTGGAAACGATGAATTCCGTCGAGGAGCTTCTTCATGGGGTTTCAGTATCTCTTTTAGCTCCGGCCGGGGATGGGCCGCTCCAGGGCCGGCGCCGGCAACGGCTTTCGGTTTGACTTCGGAGGTGGACTTGCCGGACCCTCGCCCGCCTCTGACCGCACAGACAACAACCCTCGCGATCTCGCCCCGAGCAGATCGCTGACGAGTCCCGGGAGACGACCATGGCAGCGCAGGAACAAGCCAAGATTCAGGCCGAGAAGGCCAAAGAAGCGATGGAGTTCAAGGCCATCAACACCATCCGCACCCTCTCGATGGACGCCGTGCAGGCCGCGAACTCAGGTCACCCCGGCACCGCGATGGCGATGGCCCCCGTCGTCTACACCCTGTGGAATGAGGCCCTGGCCTTCGATCCCGACGACCCGATCTGGCCGAACCGCGATCGCTTCGTCCTCTCCATCGGCCACGCGTCGATGTTGCTCTACTCGATCCTCCACCTCACGCAGGTGAAGGCCGTCAACGGCAAGTACGAGCGCATGGGCGAGCTCTCTGTGCCCCTCGACGACATCAAGCGCTTCCGCCAGCTCGATTCCCGCTGCCCGGGTCACCCCGAGTACCGCTGGACCTCTGGCGTCGAGACCACCACCGGGCCCCTGGGCCAGGGCGTGGCGACGTCGGTGGGCATGGCCATCGCGTCGAAGTGGCAGGCCGCGCACTTCAACCGCCCCGGCTTCGAGATGTTCTCGTATGACACCTATGCCATCTGCGGCGACGGCTGCATGATGGAAGGTCTTTCGCACGAGGCCGCGTCGCTTGCTGCGCACTTGAAGCTCGACAACCTCTGCTGGATCTACGACAATAATAAGATCACCATCGAAGGCCACACCGAGTGGGCCTTCTCCGAAGACGTCGCCACCCGCTTCGTCGGCTACGGCTGGAACGTGGTCCGCGTCGGCGACGCCAACGACCTCAACATGATGAGGCGCGCCCTCAACACCTTCAAAAAGACGAAGGACCGCCCGACGCTGATCATCGTCGACAGCCACATCGCCTGGGGCGCGCCCAACAAGCAAGACACCCACGCCGCCCACGGCGAGCCCCTCGGCGAAGAGGAGATTCGCCTCACCAAGAAGAACTACGGCTGGCCCGACGAGAAGTTCCTCGTCCCCGAAGACGTCCTCGCCCACTACAAGGCCGGCATCGGTGAGCGTGGTGGCAAGCTGCGCCGCGACTGGTTCGACAAGTTCGCCGAGTACAAAAAGGCCCACGCCGAGCTCGCCGACCACCTCGAGCGCATGCAGCGCCGTGCCCTGCCCGAAAACTGGGACAAGGACCTGCCTGTGTACCCCGCTGACGCCAAGGGCGTGGCCGGTCGCGACGCTGGCGGCAAGGTGCTGAACCAGCTGGCCAAGAACGTCCCCTGGCTCATGGGAGGATCCGCAGACTTGGCGCCGTCGACGAAGACCCGCCTGACCTTCGAGGGGGCCGGCGACTTCATCAACCCCGAGAGCCACCTGGGCGACTACGGCGGCCGCAACTTCCACTTCGGCGTCCGCGAGCACGCGATGCACGCCATCGTCAACGGCTTGAGCCTGTCGAAGATCAAGCCCTACGGCTCGCAGTTCCTGATTTTCAGTGACTACGCGCGCACGGCGATCCGGCTCTCGGCCATCATGGAAATCCCCGCGGTTCACATCTTCACCCACGACTCCATCGGCGTCGGCGAAGACGGACCCACCCACCAACCCATCGAGCACCTCGGTTCGTTGCGCGCGATCCCGGGCCTCGTGACCCTGCGCCCGGGCGACGCCAACGAAGTCGTCGAAGCCTGGCGCTTCATCATGAAGAGCCGGCACGAGCCGGTCGCCCTGATCTTGACCCGCCAACCGCTGCCGACCCTCGATCGCACCAAGTACAACTCGGCCGAGGGCCTGCAGAAGGGCGGCTACGTCGTCGGCGACGCTGCTGATGCCAAGCCCGATGTGATCTTGATCGGCACCGGCTCCGAGGTCTCTCTGTGCGTCTCTGCGCACGAAGAGCTCGCGAAGCAGGGCGTCAAGTCCCGCGTGGTCTCGATCCCCTCGTGGGAGGTCTTCGAGCACCAGACGGCGGCCTACAAGGAGTCCGTGCTGCCCGCCGCCGTCAAGGCCCGCGTCTGCGTCGAGCAGGCCGGCAGCTTTGGCTGGGAGCGTTACGCCGGCGACACCGGCTGCATCATCGCGATGAAGAGCTTCGGCGCCTCGGCTCCCCTCAAGGAGCTGCAGAAGAAGTTCGGTTTCACCACCGAGAACGTCATCGAGCGCGCCAAAGAACAAATCGCCAAGAAGGCCTGATCGGTGCATGGGCGCAGAGCTCCGCCGCTGAGGCGGCGGAGACACCTTCGGTGTCGCCCATGCCCCTCGGGACGGGTTTGCCAGAGTGAAGTGCAGAAGGAGGCGCCAGAGATGGCGCCTTCTTCTTCTCTGGGGCCGACGGCGGCGTGCGAGGTCGCCCTTGGAGCAATCCGAGGAAGATCGGAGTCTTGGGAGTGACGACGCCTCATCCCGCGTCCGCTTGATGTTCGACCGCGTTCTGAATTGGAAAGACGCGGGATGGGGCGTGAAGCGCGCCCGCGGAACGCGGAGTTGGTGGGGGGCCCCGCGTCCGGCTCTGCCGGCGCGGGGGGAGGTCTGCATCATCCCGCGTCCGATTGATGTTCGACCACGTTCTGAGATGGGAAAGACGCTGGATGATGCGCGTGGAGCGCGCCCGCGGGACGCGGAGTTGGTTGGGGGGCCCCGCGTCCGGCTCCGCCGGCGCGGGGGGAGGTCTGCACCAGACCTCCCAGAAGAGCATCCCCGACGGAGCTGAACGAGACCGCTCCGCGGTCGAAGTTCAGCGAGATCGGGGATCAGACCTCCCAGAAGGGCATCCACGACGGAGCTGAACGAGACCGCTCCGCGGTCGAAGTTCAGCGAGATCGGGGATCAGCGTTCCGAGGGCAACGCTTTCACCGGCTGACGCCAGGCCTCGATGGCCCATCCTCGACGGCGAGCGATGCGCCGCAGCCGCGGGTCGGGATCGACGGCGACGGGGACGCCGACGGCTTCGAGCATGGGCAGGTCACTGGCGCTGTCGGTGTAAAACGAACACTCCTTGAGCTTGATCTTGAGCTTCTCAGCCACGACCTGGGCGTGCTGCACCTTGCCGGCGCCAAAGCACAAGGGCTGCACGGCGAGACCGGTGAAGCGGCCGCCGTCGACGACGAAGCGGTTGGCCAGGAATCCATCGATCTGCAGCTCGTCGGCCAAGGGCGCCGACAAGTAGTTCGACGACGACGTCAGCAAGAACACCAGGTCGCCGCGTTCCTTGTGCCGCTGAATGGCCGCGCGGGCCGCGGGTTGGATGGTGTGCTTCACGTCGGCCCGATAGAAGGCCAGCGTGTGCTCGATGACCTCGCGCTCGACGCGCCCTTTCAAGGTGGCGACGGCCTCGTTGAGCACGTCGTCCATGCGCGCGAAGCCCAGGTGGTAGAGGGTGACCCAAAAGCCAGCCCGCAGGGCCTGGAGGCGCGAGAGGTTGCCCGCGGCGAGCTCGCGGCGCACCCACAACGAGGCGCTGTTCACCGAGAGCAGTGTTTTGTCGACGTCGAAGAAGGCGATGGCCCCCACTCGTCAGGATTTCCGCAAGAGCCACGCGGTGCGGCGGGCCCGGGCCTCGGGGGGGGCGGCGTCGTCGACGGAGAACCAGGCCGCCTCGGGCTCGGGTGCCTGCAAGACGACGTCGAATTCGTGGAGCTCGTCGCGGCGAAACACGTGCAGGTGCAGGCGTTCTCCGGGCGGGCGCTCGCCGACGTGGCGCGCCAACATGCCGCGCGAGGCACGCAGGCCGTCGACCGCCACCACGACGTCGCCGGCGGAGAGCCCGGCTTTTTGGGCCGCGCCGCCGTCGTGCACGTGAGCGAGGTGAGCACCGTCGTCGCCGACGCCAGCGGTGATCCCGAGGGAGCCGCGCTTCTCGGCGTCTTTCTTGCCGGGCTTGCCCCCGGGGTCGCTGTCGCTGTCGACGGGACGCAGGTGCAGCCGCAGGCCGAAAGGCTCGAGCAGTCCGCCCAGGGGGACGTCGTTTACGCCGCGCACGTATTCGTCGAAGAAGGGTTTGAGGTCGACGCCGGCGACCTCGGCAGCGGCCCTTTCGACGCCGTCTTCGGGCACGCCTGCGCCCCTGCCGTTGGCGTTGTCGCCGTAGCGCGCCAAGAGCAGGCGCATCACGTCGTCGAGGGAGCGGGCGTCGTCGGTGGCCGAGCGCAGGGTGATGTCGAGGGCCAAGGCGACCAGGGACCCTTTGGTGTAGTAAGAGACCTGTGAATTTGGTGTGTTTTCGTCTTGGCGATAGTACTTGATCCAAGAGTCATAAGAAGACTCAGCCAGCGACTGTTTTTTGCGTCCGCCAGCGCGCAGCACCTTCGTCGTCGTCCGGCCCAGGAGATCGAGCCAGCTCTCGACCGAAATCACACCCGAACGCACGAGAGCAAGGTCGTCGTAGTAGCTGGTGATTCCCTCGAAGGCCCAGAGCAAACGTGTCGGGTTTTCGCGCGACAAATCGTAGGGAGAAAAAGCGGCGGGCTTGATGCGCTTGACGTTCCACAGGTGGAAGTACTCGTGGCTGCACAGCCCGAGGAAGGAGCGATAGCTGTCGTTGGGATCGCTGGGCGTCGCTGGTCCGGCAGCCGCACTCGTCGTCGTCATCGCGCTGCCGTTGCCGTTGCTCACTCCCGGCGATGGACGGGGCAGGTCGTCGCGTTTGCAGATGAGTGCGGTCGAGCTGCGGTGCTCGAGGCCGCCGTAGCCCTCGCCCACGGCCATGGTGAGGAAGAGGTAACGCGCGAAGGGCGGCTTGCCCGCGCCGTGGAACATGCGGATCTGCTCGTTGCAGATCGCCGCGAGGTCACGTTGCAGCCTTTCGCGATCGAAGCGCACGCGGCCGGTGATGGCCATCTGGTGGGGCACACCGCCGGCGTTGAATTCCACCAGATCGAAGGTGCCCATTTCGACGGGGTGATCGCAGAGCTCGTCGTAGTCGGCGGCCCGGAAGCGACCGAAGCCGCCGGTGGGTCCGGTGGGTCGCACGTCGACGGCGGGCAGGGTAGTGGCGACGCGCCAGCCTTTGCAGCTCTCGTCGGAGGGCGGCTCGATCACGAGCTCACACGGCTGCTGTTCGCGTCCCTTCACGGCCAGAAAGACCGACGGACCGTTGAAGAAGGCGTGGGTCTGATCGAGGTGGGCGGCGCGAACGCTGAGATCCCAGGCATAGACCGTGGTGGTGACGACGACGATGTTGACGCCTTCGCCCGTCTCGAGCTGCCAGGTGTGCTTGTCGATCTTGTCGGCAGCGATGGGCGCGCCGTCGGCGACGGCCGTGAGTGTGACGATGTGGCGGGCGAACTCGCGCACCAGGTAGCTGCCGGGGATCCACACCGGGAGCCACAGCTGCTGCTGACGCGCCGGGCGCTCGATGCTGAGCTCGACCTCGAAGAGGTGGGCCCGGGGGTTCTTGGGTGTGATGCGATAGCGGATCGTCGTCATGGCTCCGGCTGCTTAGCGGATGGCGGGTGAGCGCAC
>JAHFED010000106.1:2255-10651 GCA_023248635.1 Myxococcales bacterium | reverse complement strand
TCCGCGTTCCGCGGGCGCGCTCCACGCGAATCATCCCGCGTCTTTCCCATCTCAGAACGTGGTCGAACATCAATCGGGCGCGGGATGATCCTCGATCTCGCTGAACTTCGACCGCGGAGCCGTCTCGTTCATCGCCGTCGGGGATGCTCTTCTGGGAGGTCTGGTGCAGACCCCCGCGCCGGCAGAGCCGGACGCGGGGCCCCCCACCAACTCCGCGTTCCGCGGGCGCGCTTCACGCGCATCATCCCGCGTCTTTCCCATCTCGGAACGCGGTCGAACATCAAGCGAACGCGGGATGACCTCATTTGTGTCGTCGATGGCCGAAAGCGACCTCGACGACGCTCCATTGGCCGCCCGGCGCTTCGGAGCGCTTTCGGGGGCACGCCCAAGCGGGGGGCACAGAGAAGCGGCCCGTCAGCATCTTCGATATGTGATATTTAGGACTCTAATTGCGCATGAAGTGCGCGGGCGTCAACACATTACACGCCAGCACACTCCAGCGAGACGATCGATAGAGGATCCGACGCACGGCCCGGGCCGAAAAAGGCAGAGCCCCGTCGCGGCCCGATCGGCCACAGATCGCCCGATCCCCCCTTGCGGGCTGTTTTTTCCTCTTCGACGGCGAATTTCCATCGACGTGGCGGCGAGCAATACTCGTTCTTGCGCTTGGGTACACGCTGGAATCCAGGGCTTTTTTGGAGATCACCTCAAGGGACGATCTGCTGGCGAGACGGCGGCTGGCTGCGGGCATTGTTACGAAGATTCAATGGTTTGAATCAATGACGCGCCACGACGATCCATGCCCCCGCTCCGCCCCCTGAGGAGGGCGTCTAGATCCGGTGGCCCAAGTCCGCGAATCCCCAAGGGCTTGTGGTTTGGCTGTGGAAAACCCCTGCGAGGCCCGATCGTCAGGGTTGACGGCCGCCGTCCGCGCAGGCGACAACACGAGCCCGCCGACGGCGCCGTCGTCCTGATTCCAGGACAGTGGTTTTCGCCGGTTCGCCTGACCCACTGCATCCTGGATGCAGAAAAAAGACGTGACGTTCTCACCAGAGAGCGCGCGTTCCTGCGCGTTCGTTTGTCTGCTGGGTTCGAAGTCTCTTTGTTGGCGCCTTGGCGCCACGCGATGCCGCCAAGGCCCTCTGATCGCTGATCCGCCGCTGTTTGTCCGCTTGCCGCCGAGGAGGAACGATGCTCAACGAGTCGTCTGAGAGAAATGTTGGTGCCCCCGTGAGCCAGAACCCGCGAAATCCCGCCTACCCCGCGGGCAGCCCGCTGAGCACAGCAGGCCGGAACAACCTGGAATCAAAGTCGCCGTCGACGTCGGCGCGGGCCTCCATTCTCTCGGCCAACTCCCATGGCGTTCGGGTGCCGCGCAAACAGACCCGTGAGGGCACAGATCCCCTCTCCGAAGACGCGGGCATCCGCTGGGAGCAGCGCTCCGCCGGCATCGCCGACGCCAACGGCAAGGTGCTCTTCAAGCAAGACGACCTGGAGGTCCCCGTCACCTGGTCGCAGACCGCGACCAACATCGTCGCCAACAAGTACTTCCGCGGCAGCGTGGGCACGCCCCAGCGCGAGAAGAGCGTGCGCCAGCTCGTCTTGCGCGTGGTCGACACCCTGACCTCCTGGGGTCGTCGTCATCGCTACTTTGCCCAAGAAGCCGACGCCGCCGCCTTTCACGCTGAGCTCTGCCACTTGCTCGTGACCCAGAAGGTCGCGTTTAATTCGCCGGTCTGGTTCAACGTCGGCGTCGAAGCCACGCCCCAGTGCTCGGCCTGCTTCATCAACTCCGTCGATGACACCATGGAGTCCATCCTCGGCCTGGCGCGCACCGAAGGCATGCTCTTCAAGTTCGGCTCCGGTGCTGGTTCGAACCTCTCGACCATCCGCGGCTCCAAAGAGCTGCTGGCGGGTGGCGGCACGGCCTCAGGCCCTGTGTCTTTCATGCGCGGCTTTGATGCCTTCGCTGGCGTCATCAAGTCCGGCGGCAAGACCCGCCGAGCGGCCAAGATGGTGATCCTCAACGTCGAGCATCCCGACATCCTCGAGTTCGTCGACTCCAAGTCCCACGAAGAAAAAAAGGCCTGGGCCCTGATCGAACAGGGCTACGACGGCGGCTTCAACGTCCCCGGTGGCGCCTACGACTCGGTTTATTTTCAGAATGCAAATCACTCGGTGCGCGTGACCGATGCATTCATGAAGGCCGTGGCTGATGGCCAGACCTACTACACAAAAGCAGTGCGCGACGGACGGCCGATGGAGCAGCTGCCGGCCCGCACCGTGTGGACCAAGATGGCCGAAGCGGCCTGGTTGTGCGGCGATCCGGGCGTGCAGTTCGATACGACGATCAACGAGTGGCACACCTGCCCCAACAGCGCGCCCATCAATGCGAGCAACCCCTGCTCGGAGTACATGTTCCTCGACGACTCCGCCTGCAATTTGGCGAGCTTCAACCTGATGAAGTTCCGGCAGGAAAACGGCGACTTCGACGTCGAAGCATTCCGCCATGCTGTGGCCATCTTGATCCTCGCGATGGAGATCATCGTCGACGATTCTTCCTATCCCACCGAGCGGATCGCGAAGAATTCACATGACTACCGCCCCCTGGGTCTCGGCTACGCCAACCTCGGCGCCCTCTTGATGGCCGATGGCCTGCCCTACGACTCCGACGGCGGACGCGCGGCGACGGCGGCGATCACCGCGCTGCTGGGCGGCGAGGCCTACGCGACCTCCGCCGAGATCGCCAAGGCCAAGGGACCCTTCGCCGGCTACGCCAAGAACCGCGAGGCCATGCTCAACGTCATGCGCAAGCACGAGAAAGCCTCCTTCGACGTCGACGCCGCCTTCGTGCCCGATGCCTTCAAGCCCGTGCTCGATGCCGCGCGCGACTCCTGGACGACGGCCGTGGACATCGGTGAGAAGCACGGCTTCCGCAACGCGCAGGCGACGGTGTTGGCCCCCACCGGCACCATCGGCTTCATGATGGACTGCGACACCACCGGCATCGAGCCCGACATCGCGCTCATCAAATACAAGAAGCTGGTCGGCGGCGGCCTGATGAAGATCGTGAACAACACGGTCCCCCTCGCCCTCGACGTCCTCGGCTACGACGCCGTCACCAAGGCCTCCATCCTGGCTTGGCTCGAGAAAGAAGAGACCATCGAAGGCGCACCCGGGCTTCGTCCCGAGCACCTCGCGGTCTTTGATTGCGCCTTCAAGCCGCTCAAGGGCGAGCGCAGCATCCAGCCCCTGGGGCACGTGAAGATGATGTCGGCGGCGCAGCCCTTCTTGTCCGGTGCCATCTCCAAGACCGTGAACATGCCGGAAGCGTCGACGGTGGCGGACATCGAGGCCATCTACACCGAAGCCTGGAACCTGGGCCTTAAGGCCATCGCCATCTACCGGGACAACTGCAAGCGCAGCCAGCCGCTGGCGTCGTCGAAGTCGCAGTCCGATCGCGATGGCCAAAAGAAGGGCGTCGATATCCAGACTGGACCGCAGCTGCCTGTGCGCAGCTTCGATGCCGGTCAAACGCAAAGCGAAGAGCTCGACGTCGACGCCTTGGTCGCCCTGCTCCAGGGGCAACCCGAGAAGCTGGTCGCGGTGAAGCAGAAGCTGGGGGGCACGCGCCGCAAGCTCCCCGACGAACGCGCCGCCATCACGCACAAGTTTTCCATTGGTGGCCACGAGGGCTACATCACGGTGGGCTTGTTCGAAGACGGCACCCCGGGCGAGCTCTTTTGCACCATGTCCAAAGAGGGCTCGACCATCTCGGGGCTCATGGATGCCTTTGCGACGTCGACGTCGTTGTCGTTGCAATACGGCGTGCCCCTCAAGGTGCTCGTCGACAAGTTCTCGCACATGCGCTTCGAGCCCGCGGGCTTCACGGGCAATCCCCAGATCCCGATGGCCAAGAGCCTGTGCGACTACATCTTCCGTTGGCTCGGGCTGAAGTTCCTCCCCGCCGAAGACAAGCCCTTCGATCCGTCGATGGTGCAGGCCGATCTCTTCGCCGCCCGCACCTCGGAGCAGCCGGGCCCTGCCATCGAGCCCAAGGCGTTGGCGGCGGCAGTGTCTGTGTCGAGCCAGGCCACGCGCAAGGCGGATTCCCGCGACCGAGCCGAGAAGCGCATCTTTCAGAGCCAGGCCGACGCGCCTTCGTGTTCGTCGTGCGGGAGCATCATGATCAGGGCCGGTGCCTGCTACAAATGCGAGAACTGCGGCAACACCTCAGGTTGCGGCTGAGTCGATGTCGACGCCGATGAAAGCCGCACCGCGGCACGACGGCAGCGATGCGCGGTGGTCCACGCCGCCGCTCAAGGCCCGCTGGTACGACCGTGACGACGACGTTCAGACGGAAAACGCGCTGAAGACGGCGTCGACGGCCCCCGTGCTCGTCGAACAGCAGCACCTGACGGTGCAGGCCTTCTTCGACCTGCTGGCCCCCGACGAACCGCCGACCTCGTAGTCTGCGACACGGCCGCTTCTGTTCGAGAAGCGGCCGTGTTTTTTTCCTGTTCAAGACGCCGGCGGTGCGGGGGGAGAGCGCCCGTCGACGTCGATCCAATAATGGCACGTCTCCCGTTTCACCTCGGCGACGAAGACGATGCCCTTGAGCAGCCCGCCATTGGCCTCGATCGCCTTTCGCGACGCCGCGTTGGACGGAGCGCAGGTCACGAGGATCCGCCCCAGAGTCCGCGCGCGCTCGGTGACCAGGAGCAGCCGCAGCATCGCCGTCGCGACGCCCTGACAACGGCAAGATGGCCGCACCTCGTAGCCGATGTGTCCGCCGAATTTCTCCAATTGCTCATTGAGATGGTGTCGAAGCGCGATGAGTCCGATCACGCGGTCGTCGACGAGGCCCCAGTGCACAGACTCAGGGACGGCCGGCGGCTCCGGCGTCGTCTCCTTCAAGAGCAGCCGGGCCACGAACGCATCAGGACCAACGTCCGCGCCCGGGAGGCGGCTGGGCCAGATCGTGTCGCCGACGACGCGCATCTCTTCGATGAAGTCGAGGTAGGACGGCAAGAGGTCAAGGGAAGGACGCGTGAGGCAAAGCCGGGCAAGCAGGTCCGGGTTCGGCGGCATGCCCGACGGGAACATGCACTTCGAGAATCCTCAAGGCGCACACCGTCGATCTCCGTCGCCAAGGACTGAACAAGCTGGCCCCGCTCATCGTCCAGCGGCCGACGCTTGCGTGGTCGCGGGCACAAGGACGACACCATGGATGATCGCGAGCTGCGCAAGAAGTCGACGAAGCTGTCCTGGCTGCTGCGCCATGGAGCCCTGGAGAGCGCTCTCAACATGGACAAAGCGGGCTTCGCCGACGTCGACGACGTCCTTGCGCTGACCCGGCTGACGCGCGCGGAGCTCGAGGGTGTCGTGCTGTCGAACAACAAGAGCCGCTTCGAGCTGCGGGGCGCGCAGATCCGCGCCGTGCAAGGCCACTCCCTCGAAGGCACGCCGGTCACCCTCGAAGGCCTCGAGGAGAGTTGGGCGGTCGTCGTCGACGACGCTTCCCTCTTCCACGGCACCTCGGTGGAGGCAGCGACCTCGATCCTTCACAGCGAGGGTGTGCACAGCGCCGCCCGCACGCACGTGCACCTGGCGGCGGCCCTCGATGCCAAGGTCGGAAAGCGGGCCGGCGTCGACGTCGTCTTTGTCGTTGATGTGGTGCGTTTGCGCGCCAGCGGATCTCGGCTCTTTCGGGCACCCAACGGCGTCTTGCTCGCACGCGAGGTTCCCCGTGCCGCCGTCGTCGACATTGTGGCCGAGAGCCGCGCCGGCGCCCGCGCGCTTCCTCAGTTGCTGACCCTGCTGCGGCACACCCCCTCATAAAGAGGTCTGCTAACCATTGTCAGCACTTACTTTTTTTCTCTCATTTTCCAATGAAATAACACATATAAAGCACTTCCTGATTTGCGCCGTTGGCACGGCGCAAATCAGCGTGCCAGAACACGCCAGATCTCGCTCTCGATGACGTCGGGCGTGGCCGGCTTGGCCAAATAGCTCTCACATCCTGCGCGAATGACCTCTTCCATCAGGTAACGATCTGAATTGGCCGTGAACGCAATAATCGCGCTGTTCACGGTGTTGACGTCCTCTTTCAGCATCCGCGCGACCTCGACCCCCGTTGCCCCGGGAAGTTGCATGTCGAGCAGCACCACATCGGGTTGTTCCGTGCGGGCGAGCTCCAGGGCTGCGCGGCCGTCGGCAGCAATCACCACGTCGAAGTCGCGGGACTCCAAAAATCCGCTGAGAGCATCCAGGGTGTCGACGTCGTCGTCGACCAGCAGGATCAGCGGTCGGATTCGGTATTGGGTCGACTCTGTCATGGCTCCCCCAGTCCGATTCAAGACGCGCCAGCGTCTTGAACATCAAAACTTCAAGACGCGCCAGCGTCTTGAACATCAAAACTTCAAGACGCGCCAGCGTCTTGAACATCAAAACTTCAAGACGCGCCAGCGTCTTGAACATCAAAACTCCAAGACGCGCCAGCGTCTTGAACATCAAAACTTCAAGACGCGCCAGCGTCTTGAACATCAAGACTTCAAGACGCGCCAGCGTCTTGAACCAGCAGAACCTCATCTGGGTGCAGTGGCCGTGCCCCCGACGTCGGGAGACCAACAGGCTCAACCGGGCGAACTTCCGACGCCGCCAGCCACACGTCGCAGCAGCGGCAGCAGCGACGTCGCCACCGCCACAGCATGGGTCGTGGGCGCCTCGTGCCCCGCTCCCTCGAGAAGCACCAGGCTCGAGCCAGCAATGCGCTCGTGCAGAAATTGGCCGTAGCGCGGAGGCGTGAGCACGTCGTCGGCTCCGACCACGACGACGGTGGGGACCTGGATGCGGGCGACGTCGGCCAGCCGATCGAAGCGATGGCACGCGCGCCAATCTGCGAGGGCCACGAGATCTCCAGACGCTTCGACGGCGTCCAACATGGCCTGAGCCACCCGCAGCCGAGCGCCCGTCGACAGCAGCACCAGACCAGCGATGCGGCCGTCGACGTCATCGAGGGCCAGCTCCTGCGCCACAGCCCCGCCCCACGAGTGCCCGCCCACAACCGCCCGCCCGATGCCCAGCGCAGCAAGCAGGCGCAGCACATAGGCCGACGACGACGACGCAGAAGTCACGCAGCCCGCGATACCGGCTCGCCCAGGCAGGGCAGGCACGAGCACTTCGACGTCGTGGAGGCTTAGTTCCTCCAAGAGCGCATCGAAGGCGTGGTGATCACATCCGCACCCCGGCACCAGCACCAAAGGCAGCTGCCCCCGGGTCGAGGCAAAGAGACGCCGGACGACCCCCACCCCGGGCACCGCGACGTCGACGACGCGCACGAGCTAGGGCAGAAAGGAGCCAGGGTCGACGTCGGGGAACACGCAGTCGCGCTCTTCCATCTGCGTCAGATCCGACTCGTTCAAGGTGCCGCGCTCGAGGTGCGCGAGCAGCCGGTGGGCGCGAGAGAGGTGCACCACGGGACGCTTCACGGCATAGCCCATCTGGGTCCCCATGGTCAGGATGAAGGGCCAGTCCGACGACTGGGCCAGCAACACTTCGCGCGTGGCCTGTCGCAGACAGCGCCCCAAAAGGCCCCCCGCGTCGCCATAGCGCGACACTGCGGCGGCGAGGCGTTCTTTGGCGTCGTACACGCGCTTGACCAGCCAGTCGTTGCCCGTGTTGACCCACACCTCGAAGGCGCCGCCCTCGCCCCACGACGACACCGCTGGATGCGCGACCTGTTGGGTGGGGTGGTTCGTCAAATAGGTGAAGGCCGACACCGGGCGCGGACAAGCAGCGCCGTCGACGTCGCCGCTGGCCAGGATCCGCAAGAAACGATCGAGGAACCAGGGACCTTCGTGCCACCAGTGGCCAAAGAGCTCGGCGTCGAAGGCGGCGGTGATGCAGGCTTCCTGGCCGATGGCGGCTTCGACGTCGCGGGCGTCTTCGCTGCGGCGGCGGGCGAAGTGCCAGGCGTGCTCGGCGACGGCCTGGGCCGCGGCCAGGGGATCGTAGGGCTCTTTTTCGTCGAGACCGACCCGACCGGTGATCTTGTGCAGCTTGACGCCGACGTTTTTCTTCGCGCCCGTGCCCTGCCGGTGGATGGGGTCGAGCCAGGCGTCGGGGGCGTCGTAGCCGAGGTCTCGGTAGAACTCGCGATAGCGCGGATCCCCCGGGTAGCCCTCCCTGGCGCTCCACACCTCACGAGCGGAGCCGGGATCGCGCGGGAAGACGGCGACGCCTTCGGTGCTCCACAGCGGCCGGTACACGTCGTTTTGCGGCGGGGGCCAGGCAAAGCGCACGGCGCGATCTTCGGAGAAGGTGAAGATCAGCTCTTCGTCGGCGAGGGCGTAGAGGGCCATGGGGTGCACCCCACACTCGGGCAGCCAGATGCC
>JAHFED010000106.1:0-2245 GCA_023248635.1 Myxococcales bacterium | reverse complement strand
CTCTCGCACCTGGGCGCGCACGCTGTGCTCGTCGAGGAGCATGGGCACCAAACCATGGCTCGCATTCGACGTCATCAGCTCGACGCGCCCACCGTGGTGGTGTTCGGCGAAGGCAGCGGCCAAGTCGCGGCCGCAGAGGTCGTAGCGGTGCAGGCCCCGCTCGGCCTCGTCGATGGCCGACGCCAGCGCCGTGCGGTAGGGGCTGTCGGCGGAGTGTTCGATCAGCGCGCGTTTGGCGAGGGTGAGGCGGCCGTCGAGGGCGCGCGTCGTGCGTTCGCGCAGGAGCGGCACGGCAAACATCGAGAGCAGGGGCGGGGACAAGCCCAGGGTGATCTGCGCACCGACGTCGTCGCGGGCCCAGCCGTCGAGCATCATCAACAGGGGCAAGTAGCAGTCGGCGACGGCCTCGAAGAGCCAATCCTCCTCGAGAAAATGCTCGTGCTCGGGGTGGTGCAGGAAGGGCAGATGCCCGTGCAGGGCGATGACCAGCGAGGAGCTCACGGCACCCCCAACTCATCACCAGGCGATGAGGCTGTGGACAGGTCAACTGCGCCAGCGTCGGCAGCATTGAACGCTGCGCGCTCCGAAGACGCAGCGAACGACGACGACGACGGCAGCGGTCCCCTCATCAGCAGCCCGGAGCTGGGCGCGACATCGGCGGCGTCGACACCTGCGGCGCCTCCGGGGACCTCCACGCGCACGGCCTCGCCGCGCACCACCAAGACCGCCCCCGCCGGCAAAGAGCCACGCAACAGACCGCCTTTGCGCAGGGCTCGTCGCGAGACACCGGGAGGCAGAGTGGCTTCCCACAGAGGGCCAGGAGGCGCCGGCCGCGACGGCGGCGTCAGTGCCAAATTCGAGATGCAGACCCGACGACCGTCGATGACCAACGCCGCCGCCACGGCGATGCGCTCGCCCGAAAGAGTCACGTACCAGCCAGGAGCAGCAGCGTCGACGTCGACGACGAAGCTGGGGTGCTGTCCAGCGAGATCATTGGCCTGCGGGGGCTCGGCGAGGGTGTCGCGCACGAAGATCTCGATCTGCGTCGGGCGATCGCGCGGGAGAGCTTTGTGCAGCTCCCACGTGAAGAAGAGCACCCGCGGTTTCACCGCAAGCACCCGCAAGAAGGTGCGCTCTCTGTCTGGCAGGAACACGCGTGGTTCCTTGAAGCGGGGCAGGCAATGGGCGTCGTCGTCGTTGTCGGACACGGGCGCGGGGCCGGCGGCCCGTCCGCCCATCGTCGACGACGGCGGCGGCGCAAAGACGCTGGCGTGGGGCTGAAGATCGGGGAGCAGGATCGACAGACGCGCGAGAGCCTCCCTCAATTCGTCCTCCCGCAAGCGTTCGACGTCGCGCAGCCCATGGGCTCGCAACAGCTTCACGAGCTGGAGCCGTCTGGGAAAAGGCAAGCTGCGCAAGGTGAAATCCTTCTTGAGGGGCGGTCGTACCCCAGACCCCGCATGACGCAAAGTGTTGATGGTCTTGCTCTGCGGGCGGCTGAGACGTCGACGCTTTGCGCGGAGACGCCTTCGGCGAAGAACGCCTCCGGCGGCCGCAGGTGCCCTGCATGAAAGAAAAAGGCGCCCGAAGGCGCCTTTTTCCTGGTGAACAACTCAGCCTCAGAAGTCCATGTCGTCGCCGTAGCCGCCGCCGCCGTGATCGTGGCCGTGGTCGGCGCCAGCGGCCTCTTTCTTCTCGGGCTTGTTGGCGATCATCGCCTCGGTGGTCAGCAAGAGGCCGGCAACCGAAGACGCGTTCTCGAGAGCGGTGCGGGCGACCTTGGTGGGGTCGATGACGCCGGCCTTGACGAGGTCCTCGAACTGCTCCGAGCGCGCGTTGAAGCCGAAGGCGGCGAGCTTGGACTCGACGACCTTGTTGACGACGACCGAGCCTTCCCAGCCCGCGTTCTGGCTGATCTGGCGCATCGGCTCTTCGCAAGCACGCTTCAAGAGCTTGACGCCGAAGTCCTGCTCGGGATTGCCGGTCTTGAGGCCTTCGAGAGCCAACGAAGCGCGCAGCAGCGCAACGCCGCCGCCGGGAACGATGCCTTCTTCGACGGCCGCGCGGGTCGCGTGGAGAGCGTCTTCGACGCGGGCCTTCTTCTCTTTCATCTCGGCTTCGGTGGCCGCGCCAACGTTGATGACAGCAACGCCGCCGGCCAGCTTGGCCAGACGCTCTTGCAACTTCTCGCGGTCGTAATCCGAGGTCGTGTCCTCGATCTGGGTGCGGATCTGCTTGATGCGGG